>NZ_PTPY01000038.1:0-628776 GCF_022696215.1 Pandoraea sp. LA3
GCGCAGGCCGCCGATCCGACCTACACCGTAGGGGCAGGCGGCACGTACCGTCCGTTCGAATTCGAAACGCCGCAAAAGGAACTGGTCGGCTTCGATATCGACGTGATCAAGGCGATCGGCAAGGCCGGCGGCTTCAACGTCAAGCTGGTCAGCACGCCGTGGGAAGGCATCTTCGCCACCCTGGATCAGGGCGATCGCGACATCATCATTTCCGGCATCACCATTACCGACAAGCGTCGTGAAATGGTCGACTTCTCGGCCCCGTACTTCCCGGCCGATCAGGTCATCATCACCGCACCGACCGCAAAGGTCACGGGTCTGGCCGATCTGAAGAAGCTCCAGGTCGGCGTGGTCAATTCGAGCACCGGCGACATCGCCGTCTCGGAAGAACTGGGCAAGGCGAGCACCGCCATCCGCCGCTTCGACAACACGCCGCTCATGCTCGAAGAGCTGTATCGCGGTGGTGTGGACGCCGCCGTGGGCGACGTCGGCGTGATCAAGTTCTACATCAAGAGCCACCCGGAAAAGCCGTTCAAGCTGGTCTACGACAACAAGTTCAAGCGTCAGTACTTCGGTATCGCGGTGAAGAAAGGCAACAAGGTCGCGCTCGACAAGATCAACACCGGCCTGAAGAAGATCGTGGCTGACGGCACCTACGCCAAGATCTACAAGCAGTGGTTCGACGCCGACGTGCCGACCCTGCCGCAGCAGTAAACCGGCGCACCGCATTCAACGCGTGTAAGATTCGCGCCACGCGCGCCAGAGATTCTGGCCACTCGCGGCCCGTGAGCTGATCGTCGAGTTACGACGTCATCCCCGGGCCGCGAGCGTTTTTTCTGCCGGGTAGTCGAGGCTTTCCGGTCCGTTTCATTTTGTGAGAAAGGTGCTTCATGGGTGGGTTCCAGTGGAACATCATCAGCGAATACATGCCCCTGTTCGTCGAGGGCACGCTGATGACGCTCAAGTGCACGGTGATCTGTGTGATCGCCGGCACGTTACTTGGGCTCGTGCTTGGCGTTGGCCGTCTGGCCGAAGCGCGTCACGGCTTCTATAAGTATTTTCTGCGCTACGCGGTGCAATATCCGGTGCGCTTTTACGTCAGCTTCTTCCGCGGCACGCCGCTGTTCGTGCAGATTCTGCTGATTCACTTCGCGCTGATGCCCGTGCTGATCAATCCGTCGGGCGGCCTGCTCGTGAGCGGTGATTTCGCCCGTGAAATCCGCTCGCAGTACGGCGCGTTCATGTCGGCCGTGCTGGCGATCTCGCTCAACGCCGGCGCTTACGTGTCGGAAATCTTTCGTGCCGGTATCCAGTCGATCGACCGGGGCCAGGCCGAAGCCGCCCGCTCGCTGGGCATGACCTATATGCAGACGCTGCGCAAGGTCGTGTTGCCGCAGGCGTTCCGCCGCATGCTGCCGCCGCTGGGCAACAACGCCATCGCCATCGTGAAAGATTCGTCGCTCGCGTCGGCCATCGGTCTGGCGGAACTGGCGTACGCGGCACGTACCGTGTCGGGCGCCTACGCCCGTTACTGGGAGCCGTATCTGACGATTTCGCTCATCTACTGGGTGATCACGCTGGTGCTGTCGGCATTTGTTCAACATCTGGAAACGAGGTACGGCAAAGGTGATCGTCGTCAATAACCTGCAAAAGCAGTACGGCGAGGCGCACGTACTGCGCGGCATTTCGTGCCGCATCGAAGAAAAGGAAGTGGTGTGCGTGATCGGGCCGTCGGGTTCCGGCAAGAGCACCTTTCTGCGCTGCCTGAACGGTCTGGAAGATGTGTCGGGCGGCGAAGTGCTCGTCAACGGTTTCCACGTGGAAGATCCGAAGACCGACATGAATGCCATGCGTGCGAGCGTGGGCATGGTGTTTCAGCGCTTCAACCTGTTCCCGCACATGTCTGTGCTCGAGAATCTGATTCTTGCACCGATGCAGGTGAACGGCATCAAGCGGGCCGAGGCGGTGACCATCGCCGAGCAACTGCTCCGGAAGGTCGGTCTGATCGACAAGATCGACGCGTTCCCGAACCAGCTCTCGGGCGGCCAGCAGCAGCGCGTGGCGATTGCTCGCGCGCTCGCCATGAAGCCAACGGTGATGCTGTTCGACGAGCCGACGTCCGCACTCGATCCGGAACTGGTCGGCGAAGTGCTGGAAGTCATGAAGTCGCTCGCCGGAGAAGGCATGACGATGGTCGTGGTGACCCATGAAATGGGTTTTGCACGGGAAGTGGCCGATCGTGTTTTCTTCATCGATCAGGGCGTGATCATGGAAGAAGGTCCGCCCGAGCAGATCTTCACGGCGCCCAAGCACGAACGCACGCGCGAATTTTTGCGCAAGGTCCTGTAATTCTCACGAATTCTCACGACCGCGACGCGCGCAGAGGTATATCCGCGCGCCGCATCTGATTACAATGCGAGGGTACGCGCGCCGAGTGACTCCGAGCACCGGCGCGTCGCAGGCACCCTGAGCCATTCGCCAGGTTTTTTCATAGGGCAGCGACCTATGTCCGACGTTGCCCCGCAATCGCAGATTGCACTCCGATTTCACGAGGTAGTCATGAGCCAGCAAATCGCTGTGACCCGCCAGACGTTCGACGACGTGATGGTGCCCAATTACGCTCCTGCCCAGATGGTGCCCGTGCGCGGCGAAGGCTCGCGCATGTGGGATCAGCAAGGTCGCGAGTATGTCGATTTCACCGGCGGGATCGCGGTCAACGCGCTCGGCCATGCCAACCCGGAACTGGTGAAGGTCATCGAAGAACAGGCCCGCAAGGTCTGGCACATCGGCAACGGTTACACCAACGAGCCGGTGCTGCGTCTGGCGAAGGCGCTCACCGAGGCCACGTTCGCCGACAAGGCGTTCTTCTGCAATTCGGGCCTCGAAGCCAACGAAGCGGCACTCAAGCTGGCGCGTCGTTATGCGTACGATCACGCTGCGGAGCGTGGCGGCAAGGAAAAGAGTGAGATCATTTCGTTCTACAACTCGTTCCACGGCCGCTCGCTGTTCACCGTGAGCGTGGGTGGTCAGGCCAAGTACACCGAAGGTTTCGGTCCGATCCCGGCCGGCATCATGCATCTGCCGTACAACGATCTCGAGACCGTCAAGGCGACGATTTCGGACGCGACGGCGGCTGTCATCGTCGAGCCGGTGCAGGGCGAAGGCGGCGTGCTGCCGGCCGATCCGGAATTCCTGAAGGGCTTGCGCGAACTGTGCGATCAGCACGGCGCGTTGCTGATTTTCGATGAAGTGCAGACGGGCGTCGGTCGCACCGGCACGCTTTATGCCTACGAACAATACGGCGTGACGCCGGACATCCTGACCACGGCCAAGGCACTGGGCAACGGCTATCCGATTGGCGGCATTCTCACGACCCGCAAGATCGCGGCAAGCTTCTCGCCGGGTACGCACGGCTGCACGTACGGCGGTAACCCGCTGGCCACGGCGATCGCCGGCCGTGTGCTGGAACTGATCAACACGGCCGAGACGCTGAACGGCGTCAAGGCGCGCCACGATCACTTCATCAAGGGTATCGAAGCGATCAATGCCCGCCACGGGGTGTTCGAACAGGTGCGCGGCATGGGCCTGCTGATCGGCGCCGTGCTCAAGCCGGGATTTTCCGGTCGTGCGAAGGACATCGTGGGCGAAGCCGAGAAGAATGGCCTGATGCTGCTGGTCGCGGGCGGTGACGTGGTGCGTTTTGCGCCGTCGCTGAACATCCCGTTCGCCGACATTGACGCGGGTCTCGCCTCGCTGGAAAAGGCAGTCGCGACGGTGGCAGCAACGGCAAAGGCTGCCTGATCGCGCGGCTGCGTTCTCTGCACGCCAGGGCCTGAGCCATGCCCAGGACTTCGGGCCGGACCGACGGATGACGTCGCTCCGGCCCTTGTTGTATCCAGCGGATCCAACGCTTCCCATCATCCATCACGGAATGCCCACATGACGCATCCATCGAAAGCGGTGACCCAAACCCACGCGCTCACCGACACCGATCCCACGCACGACGGCGCGGCGAATTCGTTGCGAGTGGTACGACTGGCGCGTCCGGGCGATCTGCCCGCGTTGCTCGCCCTGGCGGCGCTGGCTGGCCCGGGGATGACGTCGTTCAAGCCGGACCGGGCGGCGCTGGAGGCGCGTCTGACGCGCGTGGCCGCCACGGTCGAGGGTCAGGCGCCTACGGCCGAGCAGGGCTATCTGTTCGTGATGGAAGACGTCGAGACCGGCGAGATCGCCGGCGTCTGCGGGCTGGAAGCGGCCGTTGGGCTGGAGCAGCCGTTCTACACGTATCGCAAGGACACCATCGTCCACGCGAGCCGCGAGTTGAACGTGTGGTCGCGCATGCTTACGCTCTCGCTGTCGAACGATCTCACGGGTTACAGCGAACTTTGCTCGCTGCTGCTCGACCCCAAGTGGCGAGGCCACGGCAATGGCGCCTTGCTGTCGAAGGCGCGTTTCCTGTTCATGGCGCAGTTCCCCGAGCGCTTCGGCCCGCACGTGTGTGCTGAACTGCGCGGATTTTTCGACGACGATGGACAAAGCCCGTTCTGGCAGTCGCTCGGGCAGCACTTCTTCAAGATCGACTTCGATCAGGCGGACTATCTGACGTCCATCGGGAAGAAGTCGTTCGTTGCCGAATTGATGCCGAAATACCCCATTTACGTCGACTTCCTGTCGCCGCAGGCACAGGCGGCGATCGGCGTGACGCACCGCGATACGTTACCGGCGCGGCGTTTGCTGGAGCAGGAAGGGATGCGCTCCGGCGCGCACGTCGATATCTTCGACAGCGGTCCGGTACTCGAAGCGCGGGTGGCCGATTTGCGCGCGGCGCGCGATAGCCGTTACCTGTCGGTCAACATCGTGACGACCGATGACGGGGCACCTGCGGTCGCGCCGAATGCCGAACCCTATCTCGTGGCATGCCTCGGTCTGGACGGGTTCCGCGCCACGCTGGTGACGGGGCGTCCCGAGCGACGTGCGTTTGCGCTCAGCCCGCTCGCCGCGAAGGCGCTCGGCGTGAAGCAGGGTGACCGGGTGCAGGTGTTACCGCTCAAGCCGCCGCGCGCCGAAGCCGTCTGACCCCGTTGCGCAAGCGTTCCTCCGAGCGCGCTCAGAACTGAATCGTCGCCGTCACTGTGTCCGTATAGACGCCGGGGGCCGGCGTCGATTGTGACGGGACGAGCGCGAAGATCGGAATGACCTGAACCAGACCGGTGCCCACGCCGGTCAGTTGCGACGTGCCTGCCGTGCCATCCCCCCAGATCGTGGCGTAGCCGCTGTCCAGATACAGCTGATAGCGCACGCTCGACGTCAGCCCGGTCATCGTGCGTGACGTCACGGTCCCGAGCAATCCCCCCGAGAGGCTGACCCGGAAAGCATCGTTCTTCGTGCATTGCACGCTCAGTTGCCCGCTGCTGGCAACAGGACTGGCGAGTGCCGATTGCGTCGCAAACGTGATGTTGGCCGCAGCAATCGTGCAGTTGTTGATGACGGTGACATTGGCGGTGAACGGCGATCCGGGGACAGCGGTCATGGCCGTGCCGCACGCGGGCGCGGGCGAGAGGGCGGCGTAGGACGCGTATTGCAGTACGGTGTCGGCCGACGCGAACGTGCGCGAATAGACTGTATTGCTGCTGCCCGAGGTCGGCACCGTGGTCTGCCCTGCCGAAATCCTGCCGTAGAAGTTGACGTTCTGCGTCACCGTGCCGCCGAGCAACGGACGCGCCATCGTGAGCGAAATAACGTTGCTCGTGCTACTACCCCAAGCATTCGAGAACGACGGATCGGTGAAAAGTCCGAAATTGATGACGCTGCCGACACTCGCGGCGCTCGTCAGCGTGAGCGGCTGACCGGTGTTGAGCGACAAACAGAGTTTGACGTTCGGGTTGCCGCCGAGCACGGGCCAGGTGCATGACACGGGAAACGTGCCGGTGGCCGAGAGCGCGAATCCCGAAATCGGGCTGAAGGCGGCGAAGGCGAGTGTCGGCGTACCCACCGCGCATGTCTGTGCCTGCGCGCTAAGGGCTAACGCGAGGCATCCGGCGGCGAGCGATGCGCGCTTGAGGATCATGAGTGGCTCTCTTGTGACGATGGCGTCGATGGCGAAGGGTTGTCCGGATCCTTCGCTGCCGGCGAGGCCGGGGGCGACGCCGATTCACCCGCTAGCGTGCCGAACACCACACACGCCAGCGGGCCGACGCGGGCAATACGTCCTTCCGGTGGCGTCGTCCAGTCGAACGAGACGCGGCAGCGCTGGCGTCCGTCACGCGATTCAAGCGTGTTGCGCGCGCCGAGTGCGTCGACGAACACTTCGCCGTCATACCCCACGACCGTCACGATCCCGCTTTGCACATGACGGACCGAGGTGCCCGGCCGCAACGGCTGTCCCGACGCATCGACGAGGGTGACGAGTGCCGCCCGGTAGCGTCGCACAGGGAAGTGCACCAGCACGCCGCTGCGTGCTTGCGGGGCCACACGCCGCTCGGTGGTGGTGACCTCCAGGTCGGCGGGCAGATGCATGGGATCGATGCCGATGCGCGAGGCTTCGTAACCGTTCAGGTCGGGCACCAGAAAGTAGCCACGCGAATCGGTGTGTCCGATGGGCACCGATTCGCGCAGCACCGGCACATGCCCTTGGGCGTCGGTGCTGACCAGCGCGAAGGCGTCGTAGGTGCGGCGTGTCGCGTGGATGCTGCTGTCCATGACGACCAGCGCGCCGGTCATGCCCAGCGCAGCCCCCGACTGACGTCCCACGCGTTGCGCGAGGGCCGAGATTTCGCCGTGGCGGCCGAGATACTGCACCTCGCCCTGCATCGTGCGTTGCGAGAACGCGCGTCCGCCCAGCACTTGCCATCCCCATCCGCCGTTGTAGTCCGGCGTGCGACTCGCGCCGACCCACGCCTGCGTTTGCCCGTCCTGCTGACTGAACGATGCATTGCCCAGCGCAGCACTCGCGCTGTCTGCCGTGCCGCCCAGCAAGACGCTGAGCATGGCGAAGACGCCGTGGGAGCGTCGCCGGGCGAAGTCGCGAAACCCGCCCATGGAGAGCATGCCGCGCGTGCCCGCCGGTAGCGTGAGGCTGGCCGACAGCACACGCGTGGCCGGTTGGCGCGACGCACGCTGCGCGAACCATGCCAGCGATGCGGTGCTGCTGCGCGCAAACGGAATCGACACAGTCACGCGGTCGCTGGCGCGCGGCACCGGCACGCCGTCGAGCGTTGCGATGTCGCGATAGCGCCCGGTGGTGCGGATGACCTGTGCGTCGATGCTCACCCGTCGCGACAGGTATTGATAGCCGGCACTCCACTGGCCGCCGGTACCGCGTCCGCCGGAAATCGATGCCGACGCACTCACGACGCCCGCATGCCCGAGTGCGACGAGCGCACCCGCGCCACCCAGCGCGAGACGTCGGCCGGCCTGTGCCTGCGCTTCGATAGTGACCGTGTCGGCCGCGCCGTAGCGTGCGGCCACCGAGGCGACAGGGTGATGCCGGTACGCGAACGAACGTACGCCGTAGTCGTCTCTCGGCAGACCGGCTTCCACGGAGAAACTCGACAGACCGCGCGCGAGCAGACGCGGGTCGATATAGAGGGGGACGGTCGTGATCCGTTCGCGGCCCAGCGCATCGCGCGTCACCACGCTCGCTTGCAGATCGCCCGTCAGCCCCGGCGTCTCCTGAATGACGAAGGGGCCCGGCGGCACGCGTCCGCCCATGCGTCGAACGCCGTCGAGATACAGATCGACGGAGGAGGGCACGACGGCGCTGCCACGCAATGCAGGGATCGGGAAGGTGACGAGGTCCGGGCGCAACGTGAAGTTGCGGCGCCATTGCACGCCGGCGATACGCAACGAGCGCGACCATGAGAGCGAACCGGTGATGAGGTCGCCCGCAATCCAGGTGGTGAGGCGCGACGGGTCGTCGTGCTGCCACCAGGTGTCGTAGCGACGGTAGCCGTGACGCCCGCGAGCGTGTTCGGCAAGGCCGGTTTGTTGGAGCGTGCCGCCTGACCAGAAGCCGCGAACTTCACTCCACAGCGACGCGCGGGTGAAGCGGTCACGTTGCACGTAGCCATCGTAGTTGACGATGACGCCAGGGTCGGCGCTCGCGCCGATGACCAGCGGCTGCGGGCTGCTCAGGTGGTATGGCGCGAGCCACGCGTCGCCGACGTCGAGCGCCATCGTCTGGCGCGACGCGTCGTAAGCGGTGCGAATGCCGTCGAGCGAATCGAGCGCGACGTCGGTCGAGTCGTTCGGCGGTAGCTGATGCGACGTGAGCCCGAGCGCACGCAGGTCGCCCGCCCTAGCGTACCAGCGGCCCTGCCGTCTCGCGAAAGGTGCGATGCGCCCGGTCGATTCCCCGTTGACGATGACTTCCAGGACGTAAGGGCCGTCGAGCCGGGAGATGCCGGCGGTCGCGGTCATGCCTGGCACCGGAGTCGAGTCGGCACTGACGGCAGGCGTACGTTTGCCTGCGGCCGCCAGTGTCGCGTCATCGAACAACGCCACGCCGGGCGCGTGCGGCGCCGATGCCGAACGCGCGCGCGTGCGATCGATGTCGTCGGTCTCCGGCGGGGCGCCAAACGCCGGACCAGCCGATGCCGTCGAGAGCGCCGCAAACGTGGCGAGCGCGGCGCTCATCGAGACCGCAGCGGACACTCCCGTGGCGCGGGGCGCGACACCGGTCTGCACTGGCGCGGCGCGCCTGAGAGCGCGGCGGGCGGCGGCACGGCTAGCGCTCGCCATCCGGCGAGACGTCTGCGGCAAAGCGCATCGGTACCGCGTCAATGCGCGACTCCACCGTGTACGGGGCCACCGGCGGCGCCCCTGCGGGCCAGCGCACGGCAAAGCGGCGTGTCTGACCCGCCAGCACATAGCCGAGCAGGCCGCGTGTCAGTTCGACGCTGCGCCCGGAGGCATCGAGCACCCGTGTCGCGCCAAGCTGGGCATGGCGCTCGCCGTCGTTGCGCACTTCCAGCTCGCCTTGCGCCATGCGTACGTCGAAATGCAGCGATGGCGCGCGCGTGTTGGCTGCCTGCACGAACACCGGCAGCGAATACCGCAGGCGGATGGACACGCCCTCTGACGGCGTGGCGTCGGCCGACGGCAGTTCGTCGACCAGCAGCCGGTAGCTCTGTTCATTACCTTCGGGTTTGCGGGCAACGTGCACGAGCCGGACGATCTGCCGCTCGCCCGGCTCGATACGCACGATGGGCGGGCTGGCGATGAGCGTCTCGGTCGGTGTGAGTACGTTGTCGCCGTTGCGCTGTGTCCAGGCGTATAGCCGAAGCTGGCCGTGAATCGGCAGATCGCCGGAGTTGCCGAGCGTAAGCGTGGTGGCGGGCTGCGTGGGCAGAATGTTGACGATGACGGGGGAGACTTGCAGCGTCGCGCCGTTACCGTCGGTCACGCAGAGGGTCAGCAGCGCGACAAAGGCACCGCCGCATGCGTAGGCCGTAGGTCGCCGGACGACGGGTCTCGGAGGACGCTTGATCGTCATGATTGACCTGATGTGTCAGAAGTAGACGGTTGCCGTCACCGTCGAAGCGTAGACGTCCGGCGCGGGCATGGTGGCCGACAGCGTGGCCTGACCGTAGACGGTATAGGTCTTGAGCACGCCGGTGCCCGAGTCGCTCAGCGTGTTCGAGCCTTGCGTGTTGCCCCACGGCGTGGCGTAGTTGGCGTCCTGGAACAGGCCGAACGGGATGGTCGTGGTGTTGCCGGTGAGTGTGCCGGCCAGCAGGCGGTTCGTCTCCGTGGAGTTCGGCACCGTCCCGGCATTCAGGCCGATGTTGTAGCCGGTGGAGGCCGTGCAGATGACCGTGAGCGACGACGTACTCGCCACCGGCCCAGTCGCCGAGCCCTGCACGGCGTTGAACGTCATGGGGGTGGCGGCGATCGTGCAGCCGGGCAGGATCGTCAGTTGCACCCGCATTTGCGCGGTGGCCGAACCATTGGAGTAGACGGCAGCGTGTGATGGGGTGCTGTGTCCGAGCACAGCGACGATGCCGGAGACGGCCAGACAAAACAACGGTCGGTTCATGATAATTCTCCTTTGGAGTCCTATTTGATAGAGCGATGTATTGCTGTGGGGACTGCGTTATTGACGTTCACATCACGTGCACATCACGCCCGTTCACGCACTACGTTTCGGACGCTTTTTACGTAGTTTATGAAGGCATTTGCCCGAAATACGCCCGATCAAAGTGTTTTCGGAATGATCCCAAGAGAAGGCGGAAATGCCGCTCGGCGAGTGTCGGATACATACGCGCAACGCGCACGTTCTCTTATGACGCAGTGCGCATGATCGGGGGGATTTCCGGTAACGATCGTGGGGTGACGTCGTGAGGTGCGGCCCCATGCCGCAGGGCTGGCGCGAGATTCGCGGGCGCCGGCACTGGAAGTGCCGTCTGGCATGCGGCGCAGCAAATCGACATCAGATGACGCGCGTCAAAGTGGCTGCCGATGGCACAAGCATTCGCACATATTTCACTTGCTCTCACGTCGAAGCCGTCTCTAGAATGACCTCTTGACGCGCATCGGGCGCCCAATCACATCAAACGTGTGCTAGGCCGTCAGTCGCCCGTGTTCGCTGCCTGCGGATATTTCACGAGAGGGATGCCATGCTCAGACTTCTGTCGAAATACTGGTGGTTGCTTGTGCTGCGCGGCGTGTTGGCCGTGATCTTCGGAATCGCGGCCTTTGCGTTACCGGGCGTGACGATTGCGGTGCTGGTGCTCTGTTTCGGCGCGTTTTCGTTCGTGGACGGCATCTTCTCGCTCGGCGGCGCATGGAGCGCGCGTCAGGAGCATGCCGACTGGTGGCTGCCGCTGCTGCAAGGCATCGCGGGCATAGTCATCGGAGTCCTGACTTATCTCAACCCGGCGTTGACCGCCGTGGCGTTGCTCATCTATATCGTGGCCTGGAGTTTCGTCACCGGCGTGTTGCAGGTGGCCGCCGGCATCGCGCTGCGTCGCGAGATCAAGGGCGAACTGTGGGTCATTCTGTCCGGCGTGTTCAGCATTCTGTTTGCCATCTTCATCATGTGGCAGCCGGGCGCGGGCGCGCTTGCCCTGATCTGGGCGATCGGGTCGTGGGCCATCATCTGGGGCGTGCTGCTGGCAATGGCCGGTTTCAGACTGCGAGGCGCAGGGCACCGTGTGTCGCCTGCGCCCTCGGGACACCTCGGGTCCTGACCCCTCGCAAACAGGGTGAACTCAGCGCACATCTCATCTGTTTCCCTTCGTCCGCACGGGCCCGGCCAGCAAGGCAGCACGGCCGGTATCCGATGCCGACGGCTTCCCCCCGGCGACCTGCGGGCCGCCAGACGTCAGGAGTGTCAAATGGCTCTGAATCATACGCGTAACACCCTCGGTGAAAAAATCCGTATCGAATCGGTCAATCAGCTGAGTCGCGGGCTGGTCAACGGCATCGATGTGCAGCGTCAGGCGAAGCAGGCGCACTGGAACGTGCATGGCCCGGGCTTCATTGAGCTGCACCTGTTGTTCGATAACGTCTATAACGCGGCCATCGAGTGGGCCGATCTGTGCGCCGAGCGTCTTGTCGCGCTGGGCGGTGTGGCTGATGGCCGCGTGCAGACGGTGGCTCAGAAGACTGAACTGCCGACTTACAAGAACGAGTTCAAGCGCGGTCTCGATCATGCCGCGGCACTGGCCGAAGCGCTCGCCGCGTATGGCGAGATCATTCGCGGCCTGATCGATGCGTCCGCCGAAATCGGCGACGCGACCACGTCGGACGTCTTCACCGAAATCTCGCGCGGTGTCGACGATCACCTGTGGAAGGTCGAAGCGCACCTGCGCGGTGAGTGACTGAGTGACGCGGTTGCCGGGCATCCGTTCGGGTGCCCGCGACACGCACGGGCACGGTGCCGGGTCCTCGACGGACATCGGTGTCGTGACCCGCGCATCTCGTTGTCAGACCGACAGATTCGGTCGATTCGCCGAAGGCCGAAGACGAACGCGCGCACCGGCATACCCCGGCGCGCGCGTTTGCATGTCCTGCCCCGCATCCCCTGCATCTTCTGCATCCCCCCGGAGCCGCTATGACTACCCGTAACCTGAGCCAGATGTTCCAGCCGAAATCGGTCGCCGTGATCGGCGCGTCCAATCGCGAGCGCCGCGTGGGTACGACCGTGCTGCAGAACGTCGTCGACGGGGGCTTCAAGGGCGACATCTATCCGGTGAATCCGAAGTATTCGACGCTGGCCGGTCTGAAGTGCTACCGGGATGTCGGCGATTTGCCGCAGGCGCCGGATCTCGCCGTCATCTGCACGCCGCCATCGACGGTGCCCGATCTCATCAAGGAACTCGGCGAGCGCGGTACTCGCGCGGTGGTCGTGCTGACCTCGGGACTCGCACGGGAGAAAGATCGCCACGGCGTGACGTTGCAGGCGCGCATGCTCAAGAACGCGAAGCCGCATGTGCTGCGCATTCTCGGGCCGAACTGCATCGGGCTGCTGAGCCCCGGCATCGGCCTGAACGCAAGCTTTGCGCACATGGGCGCGCGGGCGGGCAAACTCGCCTTCGTCTCCCAGTCGGGGGCGCTGACGACGGCTGTGCTCGACTGGGCCGATGCCCGTGAGATCGGCTTTTCGCATTTCGTCTCGATGGGCGACAGCGCGGACGTGGACTTCGGCGACATGCTCGACTATCTCGCGAGCGACCCGGGCACGGACGCCATTCTGATGTACATGGAATCGATTCGCGACGCGCGCAAGTTCATGTCTGCTGCGCGCGCCGCCGCACGTAACAAGCCGGTCGTCGTGATCAAGTCGGGACGCGTGCCCGAGGGCGCGCAGGCAGCCGCCTCGCATACGGGGGCGCTGGCCGGATCGGACGACGTGTACGACGCTGCCATCCGGCGCGCCGGTATGCTGCGCGTGGATACGACCGACGAGTTGTTTGCCGCAGTCGAGACGCTCGCCCGTCTGCGCCCGTTCGTCGGCGACAAACTCTCGATCATGACCAACGGCGGCGGTGCCGGCGTGATGGCCACCGACGCCCTCGTACTGGAGGGAGGCAAGCTCGCCCATCTGAGCGACACGACGCGCGAGGCGCTCGACGCCGCGCTGCCGAAGACGCTGGGGCGGGTCAACCCGGTCGATATCGGGGGGGACGCCGACCTCGATCGCTATACGGCAACGCTTGCCGCGCTGTGCGGCGACCCCGAGACGGCTGCGGTGCTGTTCATTCAGGCGCCGACGGCCGTCATGCCGAGTCTCGACGTTGCGAACGCGCTTGCGGCGTTACCCAAGCCACCGAAAAACGTCTTCACCTGCTGGCTCGGTGGCGAGACGGCCGAGCGCGCGCGTCGCATCTGCCGCGAGGCCGGCCTGCCGACGTACGACACGCCGGAGAACGCCGCCCGGGCGTTTCTCGAAGCGGTGAACTATCGACGCAACCAGTCGCTGCTGATGGAGACGCCACCCTCCATTCCGCCGGGATTCGCGCCCGACGTGGCGCGTGTGCGGGCCATCGTCGACAGTGCCATGCGCGAGGGACGGGCGCTTCTCACGGAGCCGGAAGCGAAGGGCGTGCTCGCTGCCTACGGCATTCCGGTCGTGGAGACGCTCGTTGCCGAGACGCCCGAACTCGCGGGCGAGTTGGCGAAGGGCATCGGCTTTCCGGTGGCCGTCAAACTGATTTCGCCGGACATCACGCACAAGTCGGATGTCGGCGGTGTCGTGCTCAACATCGAAACGGCGGAACAGGCGAGCGAGGCCGCGCGCCAGATTCGCAAGCGCGCGCTGGCCGCGAAACCCGACGCTCGCGTGACCGGTTATTCGGTGCAGCGCATGGCCAACGGCGCGGAGGCGTTCGAATTGATCGTGGGCGTGGCGACCGACAACGTTTTCGGGCCGGTGCTGCTGTTCGGGCAAGGCGGCACGGCTGTCGAGGTCATTGCCGATCGTACGATCGGGCTGCCGCCACTGAATCTGAATCTCGCGCGCGACATGGTGGCGCGTGCACGCGTGTCGAAGCTGCTGGCGGGGTATCGCAATCGTCCCGCCGCCGATCATGAGGCGATCTATCTGACGCTGGTGAAGCTCTCGCAACTGGTGTGCGACGTGCCGGAAATCGCGGAACTCGACATCAATCCGCTGTTTGCCGACGCACGCGGTGTGCTCGCGCTCGACGCTCGCATCGTGGCGCGTGCGCCTGCCGTGCCGGGACATGGCCGGCTGTCCATCGCGCCGTATCCGCAGGAGCTGGAGAGTACCGTGGATGCGGGCGGCAAGCCGGTGCGGGTGCGTCCGATCCGGCCGGAGGACGAGCCGGCGTACAACGCGTTCTTCCATACGCTTACACCGCAAGACGTCCAGTTCCGCTACTTCGGGCTGATCAAGGAGTTGTCGCACTCACAGATGGCGCGCGTCACGCAGATCGACTACGACCGCGCAATGACGTTCGTCGCCACGGAAAAGGACGAGGCCGGGCAAACCCGTTTGCTCGGCGTGGTGCAGGCGCTCGCGGATCCCGACAACACGGTCGCCGAGTTTGCGGTGACGGTGAGTCCGGCGGCGCAGGGGCGCGGCCTGGGACGCGCGCTCATGGAGCACATCGTCGATTACAGCCGCAAGCGGGGCACTGGGGAACTCATCGGCTATGTGCTCTCGGCAAATACGCGTATGCTGACACTCGCCCGTCATCTCGGTTTTGTCGAAGACAAGGAAATGGAGGCGGGCATTCTTCATATCCGGCTGCCGCTGCAACAGACGGCGCAGGCGCGGGAGACACGCAAGGTGTGACGGCGGACGATGGCGGCCGGCGCGCTCACTGCGCCCGGCGTTTGCTCGCGGGGCAGGGCGGCCGCCTCGACCAGGAAGACGAATGCTAGTGAATTGCGTGGCCTATGAGGATGGCCGCAAGATTGCCGATCTGCACCCCGACGAAATCTCGGACTATCTCGAACGTCCGCATTGCTTCGTCTGGGTGGCGCTCAAGGACCCGGGCCCGGGAGAGCTGGCGCAGATGCAACATGAGTTCGGTCTGCACGACCTTGCCGTCGAAGACGCGCAACACGGTCACCAGCGTCCGAAAATCGAACAGTACGGCGACTCGCTCTTTGCCGTGCTTCACGTGCTCAACAAGGACGACGCCGGCGACTTCTCGATCGGCGAGGTGGCGATTTTCGCGGGGCACAACTACGTGCTCTCGGTGCGCTCGAACGCGACGCAGGGACTTGGTGCGGTGCGCGCTCGTGCGGAGAAGGAGCCGCATCTGCTGCGTCAGGGTTCCATCTTCGTGCTCTACGCGTTGATGGACGCCATCGTCGACAGCTACTTTCCAGTGTTCGACGATCTCGAAGCGCAACTCGAAGCCATCGAGGAGCAGATTTTCACGCCGAATGCGCCCACCAAAGGGCGCGCGATCATCGAGGATCTTTATCAGCTCAAACGTCGGCTCATTACGCTGCAACACGCGTGCGTGCCGCTCATGGAAGCGGTCAGCAAGCTGTTCGGGGCGATGGCGCCGAAGCTTTGTGGCGGGATGCAGGAGTATTTTCGCGACGTCTTCGACCACCTTCAGCGCATTACGAAGAACATCGATTTGCTGCGTGAAATGGTGACGACCGCGCTGTCCGTCAATCTCGGCATGATTTCGCTGTCGGAAAACGAAACGACGAAACGTCTCGGGTCGTTCGCGGCGTTGTTTGCGGTGCCCACGATGATCGCCGGGATTTACGGGATGAACTTCGACGACATCCCCGAATTGAAGCTCCATTACGGCTACCCGATCTGTATCGCCGTGATGACCATCATCGACCTGCTGCTGTTTCTCAAATTCCGTAAAGCCGGCTGGCTTTGACCGCTGGGGCGAGGGGGTGGAAGGCCGGGGAAGGCGTGCGCAAGGCCTTGCCTTTCATGTCAGGTGCATGTCCTGACGGGCTTTGCGGCCGCCCCTGTTGCCCGGTGGCAACGCGCCGTCGACCCTCCATTTTTTCGCAGTGACCGGCGTGGAGTAACTGTTCTAGAATGCGTCAACGCCGCGTCAGACGGTTGCCAAGGGTTGAAAACTACAACAAACCGTCAGGCAAAAAGGGGTCAGATATTGAACGCACCACTCACGGGGATCCGCGTCATTGAGTTCTGTCGCGGCGCGGCGGGTGCCTATTGCGGCATGCTGTTGGCCGACATGGGCGCAGACGTCATCATGGTCGACGAACCTGTCGACGAACTTTCCAGCGATAGCCAGAACCCGCTCGGCGAAACCGCGCAGTTGGGTTTGCGGCGCAACAAGCGATCCGTGGCACTGGATCTGCTCACACTCGAAGGCCGTAGCCTTGCTCACACTCTGGTGCGCGGGGCGGACGTCGTCATCGAATGTCTGCCGCCAGGCACACTGTCGCGTGCGGGACTCGCTTATGACGCGCTAAGCGGTGTTCAGCCGCATCTCGTCTACGTCTCCATTTCCGCTTTTGGTCAGGATGGCCCGCGCTCGGCGGCCCAACAGGGCGGCGTGCCCGCGCTTGAAGCGCTCAGAGGAATGCTCGGCGCGGCGTCGCACGGCGCCGAGCCGCCGCGCGACCTGCCGGTTGCCGATCTTGCCGCCGGCCTTTACGCCGCATTCTCTGTCTCGGCAGCGTTGGTCGCAGCGAAGCAGCAGGGGATTGGCGTGCATATCGACGTGCCAATGCTCGGCGCGACGCTCGCGATTGCGGCCCTGCGCGCCGGAGACGCCGGGGCTGAAGCGGCCCAGCGGGCCGGGCTCGTTCCTGCGGCGGCGATGGTGCAACCGGTCGGCGAAAGCGTGCCCTCGATGATCCGGCAACGGCAGGCGCTGGCCGATGCGGCAGGACTCGGCAGGAGTTCTCCGCTGGCTGACGATGTCGCTGATAGCGGTCCTGACGGGAAACGTTTTGGTGGCCCGGTGGCACCGTGGCCCACGTTCCGGGCGCGCGACGGGTATTTCGGCATGGATCTCGACGGACCGGCCCATTGGCAGGCGATCTGCGCACTGGTGCACCGGGTCGATCTGCTCGACGACTCGCGGTTCGGTAACGCGCGCGAGCGGGCTCGCCATCAGGCTGCGTTGCGCGACGTGCTCGAAGCGGTATTCGTGCAGGAAGATCGAGGCGTCTGGCTGGCAAGGCTCGTTGCCGTCGGCGTGCCTTGTACAGCGATCAGCACGTATTCGCGCGTGCTTGCCGATCCGCAGGTCGCGCACATGGGATGGGTGCGGCCTATGGTGCTGCCCAGTGGCGAGACGACGCACACGATCGTCTCGCCCGTTCGGTTGAACGGACAAAGCCCGGTGACCCGGATCGATCCGCCCGCACCCGGCGCGCACACGGGCGACATCCTCGCGGAACTTGATGCTGTCGAGGCGGAGAATACGCCGCCCTCGGAGGCATCTCGCACCTAGTCTGATTTCGTCTGTTCCCTCGTTTTCAGATCACGCGGCACTCCTGGAGTGCCGCTTTTCATTTTGCCTTGGCGTTTTGCGACGACGCCATGTTCCCCTCATCTGCCGTCATTGGTCCTTATCGTGGCGCCCATCGTTAGGGCAACCCACCGCCGGGACTTTTCCTGAATTGCCCATTTCTATATAATTCATCGTCATAAGCATATGACCAATAGTGATTTGGATCGTGTGCCAAATCACCTTTCGCCGGATCTCGCCCATGTTTCCCGACTTTTCGAGTGCCTCGTCTGCTGCCGCCGTCCTGGGTGCGGCTGTCGGTCTCGTGCTGGGTCTTACCGGGGCTGGCGGCGGTATTTTCGCCGTTCCCGCATTGGTCTTCGGGCTGGGGTGGGGCGTGCCACAGGCGGGACCCGTGGCGTTGCTCGCTGTGGGCGCGAGCGCTGCGGTCGGTAGCGCGCAGGGATTGCGTGCCGGGATTGTGCGATACCGGGCTGCGATATTGATGGCGGGAATTGGCGTTTGCATGGCGCCGCTGGGTAGCTGGATGGCGCATCGGCTGCCGGAGCGATGGCTCGTCGGGCTGTTTGCCGTCGCGATGCTCATCGTTGCGGCGCGCATGTATCGGGCGTCGCGAGGCGGTGCGGCGAAGGCGGCCGACAACGGAGCGGCAGTGTCCTGTGCGCCTCTGCCGCCGTGCCGTATGGATCCGTCTACGGGGCGTCTGCATTGGACGCGGCGAGTGGCTGGCACGCTCGGTGTTATCGGTGCGGTGTCGGGCTTTGCGTCGGGATTACTGGGCGTGGGCGGCGGATTTGTGATCGTTCCCGCGCTGCGCCGCTTCACAGACATCACGGTGCACGGTGTCGTGGCGACGTCGCTGTTCGTCATTGCGCTCATCTCCGCGGGTACCGTCGCCAACGCCTGGTGGCACGGCATGCACCCGGGGGCGCAAGGCTGGACGTTCGTCGTTGGGGCGGTCGCCGGAATGCTGTTCGGGCGTGCACTCGCACCGCGTCTCGCCGCAACCCGGCTTCAGCAAATCTTTTCTGTGCTCATGGCCGCCGTCGCGCTGGGAATGTTCGTTAAAGCCTTCGGCGCGTGATTCTCTTAAAGCGGTAAATCCCGCAAACCCAAGAAATACCATCGATTGAATTGGTGGTTGATTCGCTATTAAATCGCGCATCCAAATCCCTCGAAATTCGCAACGTCTTTCGAGTGAAATTATTGATATTCGATACGCCGGTCTTGCGTGACTCAGGGACTGTGGTTCGCGTCACAGTCACCTTTCGAATGAATCTTTTCCTCACCTGACTGTCCATTAGAACGCTGCGTGAGCGTTTGCACTACGTCACTTGAGTTTTTCCCGCATACAGATGCAATGTAATGCGTGCGCCACGTGAGCTGCGAACGGTGATCCTCCTATTTTGGACTAGGATATTTCCTATAAAGAGTTCCAAAACGGTAGGGTTTTGTAGATTTATCCTATATTTCCGCTGGTCGTGAAAGTGACGCGTAACGTTTTGATGTCACGCGGCAATGCGATTGGTAATGGACCAATGACCACAACCTACGTTGACGCTTTCCTGGCCGATTCGTCCAGCCGCCCGAAGGCTGGGCGTGCAAGTGGGCGGCGCGCCGTGACGACCCTGATGCGTTTGGGCGGCGCATTGGTGGCTGCACTGCTTGTCGGATGTAGTGAATACAAGGCATCGACGGCAAGTGTGAGCGGCCCGGCTTCCGAATCGGAAATGGAAGGGACATCGCTGTCGCGCGTGGAGTCGCAGGATGCAGTGCCGCGGGAAGTCGAAACGCGGATGCGACCGGTGGCCGCGGCAGTCAAGATGAGTGGTACGCCGCAAGTCGGCGTCGTCGTGAGCGGCTCGTATCGCTGGATGGCGGACTGGCCCGAGACCGATAGCGTGCATCTGTGGGAAGCGGCATCTGGACCGACGCGCATTCGCGTGGTCGGGCGCGCCCGCGAAATGATGCCCTCGGCCGGCTTGCGCGGCGTTCGCATTCGTTACTGTGTCAAGCCGGTGATCGGCACGGACACATCCCGGTTGACAGGGCACAAGACGTGCTCGGCCTGGACCACCGTCGACGGCGCCAAGACTGCCGATGTCGCTGGCTAGCGACGGCTAGCGCAGGCGACAGGCAGGGGCGAGAAGGCCCTTTGCGCCGGACTGTCGAGTCCCGCTTCGTCGCCTGGCAGCAATGCGGTTACGACTTCGTGACCAACGGGTGTGTCGGCAAGACGCACATTCCTCTTTTTGGGACGTCATGACGCGCAGACAAAGCGGAGGATCGCGCGCGTCCGTGACTGAATTCTTCTAAAAGGATCTCGCAAATGATGGTAAAGATTCTGATTGCCGACGATCACCCGATCGTCGCCTCCACGCTACGTGAAATGCTCTCCCCGGATCCGGGTTTTCACGTGCTTCCTCCGGTCTCCAACTCAACGGAACTGTTCAAGGCGCTCGAGACGAACTCCGTCGACGTCCTGATCACCGATTACTGCATGCCGGGCGGTGCCTTCGGCGATGGTCTCGTCATGATCAATCGCGTACGTCGCAAGTATCCCGATGTGAAGATCATCGTGTTCACGTCGATCGAGCAGCCGGCCATCATCCATGCGTTGGATAGCTGTGGCGTGTTGGGCGTGATGACGAAATCCGATGATCTGCGTGAAATCACGGTCTGCGTGGAGCGTTGCCGCCGGGGCATGAGTTATCGCGGTGGGCGCGCCGAGCAGATCCTCGAAGAGCAGATGCGCCGCAAGCCCACCGCGCGCCGCCCGCTCTCGCCCAAGGAGATGGAAGTGCTGCGCATGTATCTGGACGGTCAGAACGTGTCGCAGATTGCCGGTGCGCTCAAGCGTTCGGCCAAGACGATCAACAATCAGAAACGTATGGCGATGTGCAAACTGGGTTGCCGGACCGACATGGAGCTGTTCAAGCTGCATGTCTCGAGCCCGGTTCAGTTCGGGCGCGATAGCGACGCCGAAGCGCCGAGTGCCGCCTGAGTCCGCCGCGCTCACAGACGTTGGAGTCTATGCCTGCCAGAACGATGACGCGTGACATCGCGATCGCCGGCCGCCTGCTTCGCATTGGTGGCCTGCTTGCCCTTTTGTTCGGTTTGTCCGTTTGGGTTGCTGCCGTCTCGTACGCGCTGTTTGGCACACTCTGGCAAAGCGGGCAAAAAACGGAGTCGTTCTTCGCTGCGGTCGGCCGGGAAATCCGCGATCTGGAAATCTTCAACGAGCAGGCCCGCGCAATGGCGCAGGCCACACAAGCCAGCTCGGTTCGTCCGGGCGGCGCGACACAGGCGCTGACGGACCGGATCCTCAAGCCGCTCGTGTCCATGCCGGTCGGCAGTGCCCGGCGCATCAACGGTGTCGGGTGGGATAGCGAATTCGAAATCGTCAAGCTGGCGGATATCCCGCCGGAGCGCGCCGAGTCGCTGGCGCGTCTGACCTTACGGCTCATGGTGCTCGACGCCAACTTCTGGAGTCCGCTCGACGCCCAGGACGAAACCTTCATCATTTCTGCCGACGGCGCCTTTGCGACGTATCGGCCCGCCATCGGCCGTGAGGCCTTCAGTCCCGCCGACCTGGCGCGCGATACGCAGGCGATGCTCGCCGAGATCAACAAGGTCGAGCGCTATCACGCGCGGGTGCGCGGAAACAGCGACGGCCCGTTCTGGACGTACAACTACAAACATCCCGTCACCCATCTGAAGACCGTGTCGAGCTTCGTGCCGATACGCGATCTCAACGGACATCTGGTGCTCTACGTCGGCACCAGCATGTCGCCCGAAATGATCGTGCCGCCGCGCATGCGGCATCTCGAACGTACCGGGGAAGCGCTCCAGTTGATTTCGGAGGACGGCCTCGTGATCGCGAGTGCCGGTCTTCCGCTTTCGTCGTTGGGACATTTGCGCACGCTAGTGACGTTGCCGCTCTTCGGCGGTGCGCAGATGACGTTGCGTACCGATGGTCAGCGGCTCGTCTTCGAACGCCGGCTGGCATCGACCCCGTGGTACGTTCGCTACGCGGTGCGTCCGGCGCAGTTGCTGCGCGAGAACGCTACGTTGTTGCTGGGCGCCACGTTATTGCTGCTGTTGTATGCCGCAGGGGTGTACGCGGGTATGCGCTACATGCGTCAGCGCATCATCGAGCCGGCACGTCAGCGCACCACGGCGCTGCTCGAGCGCGACGCCTTTACGCAGACCCTCATCGAAACCGCGCCCGTCGGCATGGCGATCATCGATCCGTTCGAACCCGCTGTGGTGATGAGCAATCCGGCCTATGCGGGCACGGTCGATCTGCTGCGCCATCTCGGTGATGGCGAACTCACCCGCATGTACCGTCAGCTTCACAGTGGAGTCGTTGCGCGTCCGGTGCGCCGGCTGCTGAGTGCGCTCGACGACGCCGGCGAGCGCCACTATGCCGTGAGTTTTGTCGATACCGTATTTCGCGAGCAGCCGGTGTTGATAGGTACGCTTTCCGACGTCACCGAGCAGCGGCGCTTCGAGCTGGAGCAACGCAAGGCTCGTCTGGCGGCGGAGAGTGCCAATCGCGCCAAGGACGTGTTCCTGACGACGGTCAGTCACGAGATGCGTACGCCGTTGTACGGCACGCTCGCGTCGATCGAACTGCTCAGTGCGCAGAACCTGGGTGATGACCACCGGTATTACGTCGACGTGATGGAAAGCTCGACGCGCAACCTGCTCGACCTCATCAACGATCT
This sequence comes from Pandoraea sp. LA3, assembly GCF_022696215.1. Lineage (NCBI taxonomy): Bacteria > Pseudomonadati > Pseudomonadota > Betaproteobacteria > Burkholderiales > Burkholderiaceae > Pandoraea > Pandoraea sp. LA3. Next base: position 22,127 of record NZ_PTPY01000038.1, read on the forward strand.
GCTCGACTATTCGCGCATTCAGGTGGGACGTTTTGAATTGAATTCACGCGACTGCTCACTGCTCAAGGAGCTTGAGGCGGTCGGTTTGTCGTTTACGGGGCGTGCGCGTTTGCAGGGGCTGACACTCGACTGGATGATCGATCCGCAGCTCGCGCGCGCGGTGCATACCGACGCGTTGCGACTCGGTCAGGTCGTGACCAATCTCGTCGGCAATGCCATCAAGTTCACGGAGAACGGACACGTTGCGTTTGCCGCGATGGTCACGCGTGCGGATATGCAGGGCTGCGATGTGGCCTTTACCGTGAGTGATAGCGGTGTCGGTATCGCGGCTACGGATCTTGCCGACTTGTTCCGTCCGTTCGGCAAGAGTACGACCGAGCCGGGCATGCAGCACGGCACTGGGCTGGGACTGGCGATTTCTCACCAGTTTGTCGGCATGCTCGGTGGCGTGCTGGCAGTCGACAGCGAGGAGGGCAAGGGGACGACGATGCGCTTCACGCTTCATCTGCCCTGGGCGCCGGACAGCGAAGCGCCTGTCGTCGCGGAGTCTCCGGAGACGTTCGCCTACGTCAGCGCGATGCCGCGTCGTCACTGGTATCTCGACGCATTGATCCGCCGCGCCGGCTTCCAGCCGGTCAGGTATGACGACGCGGTGTCCTGGTCCACCGGCTTGGGCCGCGAGCAGGATTCGGGGCTGTTGATGTTCGCCGACGAATGGCCCGTGCGAGGAATGGCCGGCGCCGAAGTCTACTTGTTGCGTTCCACCCCAGTGGATCGTCTTGCTGGCAGCGCGCCGGTATGGCCGCGTGACATCGCGCTCTTCCAGCAGGCCGAACTCTGGGAGGCGCTGGGTTCGGCGCCTCGACCGGGGCTGGCGACCCACGGGGAATTGCCGGTGCCGGGCACCGCGAATGCGCAGGCGCGTGTGAAGCCGCTGGCCGGATGGTACGTGCTGGTGGCGGATGACCATCCGATCAGCGGCATGTTGCTGTCGCGTCAGTTGGAGGGGCTGGGGGCGATGGTGGACTGCTATCACGATCCACGTGAAGCGCTCGACGCCTTTGACGCCGATTCGCACATGCTGGTGATCACAGACGCCAACATGCCGCATATTTCCGGGCATGCGTTGGCGACGGACATCAAGGCGCGTGCACCGCACGTGCCTGTCGTGGTGGCAACGGCAGACGTCACGCTTCGTAACGATCGTGAGGCGAAATCGCCTTACGATGCGGTCGTCTACAAGCCGGTCGATGCGCGTTCATTGTTGCGGGTGATCGAGCTGGTTCGCTCCCGCTACCCGTCGCTTTGCGTCGACATTGCGCCGTTGCCCGCGTCGACGCGTCTGATCGAGAGCGCACCGAAGCCGGCACCGGAAACGGCGTCGCGAAAAGATTGGCGCTTGCCGTTGTCGGACATGCTCGACACATTCGTCACGATAGCGGATCAGGACATTGCGAACTGCCGCGCCGCATTGGCCGACGTCTCGCGTGAGACGCTGCGCCATTCCGCGCATCGGTTGCGAGGCGGCTTTATGGCGTTCGGGCTGAGTTCGCTGGCGTCGTTGGCCGCGCAGGTCGAACACCTCGCCCCGCAGGCGTCGGTGGGGCAGATGGAAGCCGCGTTCGACGCGCTCGATGCTGCCTGGAACGACTGGTTGCGGGCGCAAGGGCATGCCATCGTCAGCGATGCGTGATACCTGAGCTCCGATCCCTCATCTCACGCCCCTTATTCCACGAAGTGTTCTGAGATCAACTGGCGTAGCCATTGATTGCCGGCGTCCTGATGGTAACGCCGGTGCCAGAACACATTGGTTTGCAACGCGGGAAGCCGCAGGGGTGGTTTGACGAAGTGAAGTCCGAACGGTGCCGCGGCGCGCTCGGCAAATTTCTGCGGCACCGTGACCACGAGATCGTTGGCGCTCACGACATAGGGGACCGCGATGAAATGGGGCACCCAGAAGTTGGCGTCGCTCCCGAAACCTGTCTGTGAGAGCAATTGATTGACGCGCGCATAGGGGTTGTCACCCGTCGTCACGAACAAGTGGCGCGCCGCCTTGAATTCCGCCAGCCCGGCATCGGGCGTGTCGAGCGCGTGTCCGATGCGAAACATACTCACGTACTGCTGTCGAAACAGCCGCCGCTGAAAGAACGGTCCGGTCAGGTCGTCGAACGCGCCCACGGCGAGATCGATGCGTCCGGCCGCCATGGAATCCTTCAAGTCGGGCAGCGACGCCCGGACCGTGCTGATGCGTACGCCCGGTGCCAGGCGGGTGCACAGATCGATCAGTGCCGGCATGAAGTACACCTCACCAACGTCCGTCATGGCCAAAGTGAACTCTCGCTGGCTGCTCGCCGGATCGAACGCCTCCCGATGATTGATCGCCCGCGAGATACCGGCGAGCGCAGCCGACACCGGTTCGGCCAACGCCTCGGCGAACGGGGTGGGTTGCATGCCGGTGCCCGTTCGGGTGAAGAGCTCGTCCTCGAACGTTTGCCGCAGGCGCGCAAGACCGTTACTGACGGCAGGCTGCGACAGGCCCAACTCCCGGGCTGCCTGAGAAATACTGCGGTGGGTGAGCACGGCGTGGAAGACCACCAGCAGGTTCAGATCGACATCACGTAAGGAAATCATGGGGTGGTGCGCGGGCGTGAAGGTATTATTCGCGTTGTGAATATAGTGGATTTGTGTATTTATATCGCAAAATTTGGTCGCTTGTCGGACAATAATCGCATTCGAAATCAGGAGACGAGGCCGCTCATGCGCCAAGCAGACCAAATTCAAGGGGAACTGGGCTACCTGTCCGGTTTTACCAATGAGTTCGCCACCGAGGCATTGCCCGGCGCGCTGCCCATCGGGCAAAACTCGCCGCAACGTGCGCCCTATGGCCTCTACGCGGAACAACTTTCCGGCACGGCATTCACGGCGCCGCGCGGCCATAACCGCCGCTCGTGGGTTTATCGCATTCGTCCGGCCGCGATGCACAAGCCGTTCACAGCGCTTGAGAACACGCGCTGGCTGAGCCGCTTTGGCGATGTGCCGACGCCGCCGAACCAGATGCGCTGGGATCCGCTGCCGATGCCGGAAGCACCGACTGATTTCGTCGACGGCATGGTGACGATGGGTGGCAATGGCAGCCCCGACGCCGGCCACGGTTGCGGGATTCATGTGTATGCCGCCAACAAGTCGATGGATGGGCGCTTCTTCTACAACGCCGATGGCGAACTGCTTGTGGTACCGCAGGAAGGGCGTCTGCGCATCGCGACCGAATTCGGTGTGCTCGACGTTGAACCGTATGAAATCGCCGTGTTGCCGCGAGGCGTGCGCTTTCGCGTGACGTTGCCGGACGGCCGTGCGCGCGGTTATGTGTGCGAGAACTACGGTGCCTTGTTCCGTCTGCCGGATCTCGGGCCGATCGGATCGAACGGCCTTGCCAATCCGCGCGATTTCCTGACCCCCGTTGCTGCGTATGAAGACGTCGAGGGCGACTTCGAACTCGTAGCGAAGTTCGGTGGCGCGTTGTGGCGTGCCGACATCGGTCATTCGCCGCTGGACGTTGTGGCGTGGCATGGCAACTACGCGCCGTACAAGTACGATTTGCGCCACTTCAACACGATCGGCTCGATCAGCTACGACCATCCGGACCCGTCGATCTTCCTGGTGCTCCAGTCGCAGAGCAACACGCCGGGCGTGGACGATATCGACTTCGTGATTTTCCCGCCGCGTTGGCTGGCGATGGAAAACTCGTTCCGCCCGCCCTGGTTCCACCGCAACATCGCCAGCGAATTCATGGGCCTGATTCACGGCGTCTACGACGCCAAGGCCGAGGGCTTCGTGCCGGGTGGTGCAAGTCTGCACAACTGCATGTCGGGCCACGGCCCCGATGCGGGTACGTTCGAGAAGGCATCTGCGGCCGACACGAGCAAGCCGCATAAGGTCGACGCAACGATGGCTTTCATGTTCGAAACGCCGGCGGTGATTCATCCGACGCGGTTCGCGCTGGAAACCAAGCAGTTGCAAGACAACTATTACACCTGCTGGCAAGGCCTGAAGAAGCACTTCAACCCGAACCAGAAGTAAGCGGCATCGCGCCAACACACACACCATCATCAAGACAGCCGGCCCGGCGCCTATGCGACGCACGGCCGGCTGAAGCATGACTTCGAATAAGGAACTCCACATGTCCGCTCTCCTGCAAAGCTGGGTCGCGTCCGCCAACACCGGTGTGACGGATTTCCCGCTGCAAAACCTGCCGTATGGCGTGTTCAGTACGCAGTCGCAACCGACGCCGCGCGTCGGTGTCGCCATTGGCGACCAAGTGCTCGATCTGGCCGCGCTCGAAGCCGCCGGTGTGCTCAAGGCGGGCGATGCCCCTGTGTTCGCGCAGGCATCCATCAACGCATTCGTGGCGTTGGGCAGCGCAGCATGGCAGGCCACGCGTGCGCGGCTGACTTCGCTGCTGTGCGTCGAGGGCGATGCCTCGCTGCGTGAGAACGCTGCGCTCAAGGCGCAAGCCCTCGTGCCGCTCGCGCAGGCGACGCTGCACCTGCCGGTCGAAGTCCCGGGCTACACGGACTTCTATTCGTCGAAGGAGCACGCCACCAATGTGGGCAGCATGTTCCGCGATCCGGCGAACGCACTGCTGCCGAACTGGCTCGAAATTCCGATCGGCTATAACGGGCGTGCCAGTTCGGTGGTGGTGAGCGGCACGCCGCTGCACCGTCCGAACGGCCAGATCAAGCTGCCGGACCAGCCGCGCCCGATCTTCGACGGTTGCCGCAAGCTCGACTTCGAACTGGAAACCGGATTCATCGTCGGGCGCAACACGGCGCTGGGCGAATCGCTGAGCGTCGAAGACGCAGAGGCTGCCATCTTCGGTATGGTCGTGCTCAACGACTGGTCGGCGCGCGACTTGCAGCAATGGGAATATGTGCCGCTGGGTCCGTTCAACGCCAAGACGTTCGGCACGTCCATCTCGCCGTGGGTCGTGACGATGGAAGCGCTCGAGCCGTTCCGCGTTGCCGGGCCGGAGCAAACGCCGGTGCCGCTGTCGTACCTCCAGCAGCAGGGCAAGCATGCTTTCGACATCGAACTCGAAGTGCTGATGCAAGCGGAGGGCGATGCCGAGCCGACGTCGATTTGTCGCACCAATTTCCGTCATATGTACTGGAGCATGGCGCAACAGTTCGCCCACCACACGGTGTCGGGTTGTAACGTGCGCGTTGGCGATCTGATGGGCTCGGGCACGATCAGCGGCCCCACGCCGGACTCGTTCGGCAGCCTGCTGGAACTGACGTGGAACGGCAAGAACCCGATCACGCTTTCGGGCGGCGCAAAGCGCACGTTCATCGAAGACGGCGACACCGTGGTGATGAGCGGTTGGTGCCAGGGTGACGGCTACCGCATCGGCTTCGGCGAGGTGTCCGGCAAGATCCTGCCTGCGAAAGCGCGTTAAGCGCCCGCCGAGACGATCGAAATGGACAGCTAGACAGGGCTCGCAGCTTCCTGCGCCACCTGTGTGATGTCAGCAACGCGCCGAACCGGTTCGCCGGTCGGCGCGTTCGTTTTTTTCAGGGCGATCGACGCGTCGTGCACGTCTGCAGGGCTGAGGGCAAACGTTGGAAACCGTTGCCACCATGAATTCGCGCGTGCGACCGGCAGGCTGATCGTGACACGGCAACGCGTTGGCGTGTAAGCCAGTTCGTGTGCCACACGCCGCAATAGCGGCGGATCGCCAAGACGTGCTCGACGTGGCACGCGTCGCGAGCGTCGTGGCGGCGTGGTCGGGCTGGGCAGACAGGGTGGGCTGGTCAGGGAAGCGCTTGGCATTGATGATCTCTCGTGATCTGCTGGGTACGGGAGATATTTAGCCATGTCGCGGCGGCGTGCGACAGGTGAAGCAATCCGAAAAATAGGTCCGAGTCGCGTGACAAACGCGACTCGCGGACCTTTAGACGAGTTGCCGTTCAGCCTCGCCCTTTGCTGTCCGGCGCAGGCGGCGTGATGGCCTTGCGAGCGCCTTCCGAGGTGTTTTCCAGGCGCGATCCATGCTCCGAAGATGCGAGCGGTGCACCGCTGGCCGCCGTCACCGGCCGGTTCAGGCCTTCGTTGATCCATGCCATCAGCAGGGTGTACGTCACGGCGAGAATCACCGGACCGACGAACAGGCCGACGATACCGAGCGTCAGCATGCCGCCGAGTACACCGGCCAGTATCAGCGTCATCGGCAGATCGGCCCCCCGGCGAATGAGCATCGGACGCATCACGTTGTCGAGCATGCCGATGAACACGGAGAGGATCAGCAGCAGCGTGGCAAGCGTGGGGCTGTCTTGCCAGTAAAGCCAGGCGACGCTCGACAGCAGCACCGGGAACGGGCCGATCTGCGCGATACACAGCACCAGCATCAGCGCCGTCAGGAAGCCCGGCAGTGGCACGCCGGTCAGCCACAGGCCCAGACCGCCGAGCAGCGATTGCGTAACCGCTGTGACGACGATGCCGAGTGCCACCGCGCGAATCGACATCCCCGCCAGCCGCACGGATTCTTCCCCGCGGTCGCCGCCGAGGCGGCGGGCGATCCGGATCAACGCCCGCGCCGCGCGTTCACCTTGCATGAAGAGAATGCCGGAGATGATCAGCGTGAGGCCGAGGTGAACCACCAGCAAGCCGATCGACCCCAACTTGGCAAACCCCCATGACGCTGCTTTTACGGCATACGGCTGCACCTTGGAGACGAGACCCCCTGGCCCTGCGGCGGCGAGCGCCTGCCATTCCTCGCTGGCGCGCTGGCCGATCACCGGCATGCGGGCGAGCCAGTCGGGCGGCATCGGCAGGCCGCGCTGGCCGAACGAGTGCACCTGATCGCTGATGTCGGCGGCATGGCCGATGAGCGTGCCGATAGCGGCCGACAAGGGGGCAACGACGATAATCAGCATGCCGACGATCATGACCGTGGTGGCGAGCCATCGCTTGCCCCACAGACGCCGTTGCAGCCCAATGAGTAGCGGCCATGTGGAGGCGACGATCGTGACAGCCCAGATGAAGGCTGGCAGGAAGGGCAGCAGTACCCACAAGGTGCCGACGATCAGCAGTCCGAGGACCAGAACGATCAGCAGATTACGGGCAAGTTCGCTCGGTGTGGTGTTCAGCATAGGCGCTCCGGCAGGCAGGGGGCGACGCGTATTTCCGTACGTCCCCCAGGATGGTCATGCGCTAAGAACGCGCTTGAAGTGCAAGATGCCATGCCGTGGCAGTCACGGCAAGTGCGTGCAACACTTCGTCACAAAGGCGTGTACAGGTCGGCCGGGTGGTCGATGTCCTCATTCTCACGGGGCAGACCGATGCCGGCTGGCGCGACCGATGTACCGTGGCGTCGTCCCGGCGGTGCGTCGAACGCCTGCGGTTCGACCGTCTCACGACTGGAAGACACGCTAAGTGTATCGTCCATCGGCAAGAATACGGCGTCGTCTCCCGAGGTGTCGCCCGACAGATCGCCGGATTCCGACGACGGGCGGCTCGTCACCGGAAACGCACTGTCGGCAGCGCTTGCCGGGCTTGCGGGGCTGGCCGGACTGTCCGGCAGGTCGGAATGCGAGCCCGTGGACGAATGCCCGGAATCCTCCTGTGACGTGACGGTGACCGTGCTGATCTTGGGGCGTCCCCGGCGCCGCGTGTAGGCCGTGGCAATGGCGTCATGACGCGCCGAGATGCCTTGCATGGAGACGAGCGTGGCGATCAGGCCGTAGAGCACGCCAAGGACGGCCTGCGTGTGCCAGTCGACGTCGAAATCGTTCGCTACGTCGGTCGGTGGCGGCTGCGTTGCATTTCCGGATAGCGCGAGAGACGTCCCGAAGCCGGTGTCGTCGCGCGGCATGTCATCGTCGATAGGCGTTTGCGTGCCATGGAAGGTCGAGAGGAAGTAGAAGCCGAGCGACAGCGTCAGCCAGATGGCCTTCGGCGTACCCGATTGCAGCAATCCCGTGAAGTTGCGCCAAAAGGACGTCAGGAAGGGTGTTGCGGAGGCTGCGGGCATATCGTCGCTCATCTTGCAGATAAGGTCCGCGAAGCGATCTTGCAGCAACGGTTCGAGCCGGGCGTTTTCCGGTGCAATGGCAATGCGATCGATGATCGGTCCCAGGAGTGCGCCCGGGATCGGACAAAGCAGGATTTCGAGGCAAGAATGAATCGTATTGCCGAAGCGATACGCCATGATGCCCGGCAGGGCAGCCGACAGGCCCGCCTCGATCCCCGCGCGTGCGAGATTGCGCACGATGCCGTAGCAGAAAACGAAGCCCGCGACATGCGCCGCGACATCGCGCACAGGGTTGCGCAACATCGTGTTGACGGCTTCGAGCGCCTGCGTCGGCGTGACACGTGCAAGACGGCTCGCCCATTGCGGATGGGCGGCATTAAAGCGTGCCATCCCGATGAGGTTGATCAGCACGACCCCCATCGCTTCGACCGGTGGCCACATCATCGACAGGCGTCGTTGCGGGTCAGTCGTGTCGGCGAGCACCGAGAGCACGGTGGAGCCGAGCGCGAAGGGGAAGGCATCGCGCTCCAGACCGATGCGTGTGGCGCGCCACGAAACGCCGGGATGCTCGTGGCGAAAGAGTGCATCGAGCCGGTGACGGACTTTGTCCACGCTCAGTCCGCGTTGCGCGAGAAGTTGCGCTTCGATTCTCAAATGCGGGAGCAGATCGTCGAACCACGGCGGTGTCGCCGCCGTCGCATGGGCCCGTGCCGAGATTCGGGAGGCGCCGGCCATCGGCGTCGCCGACGGCATGTCGGCGCGATGCGTTTGCTCGAAGCGGCGCAGCGCCGGGATGGCGATCTCGTCGCGAAGCATCGAATAGATTTGCTCGGCCGCGTTGGGGGTGTCGATCGCGCGCGACGGGCAGGGTGACAATCGGGTGGTGCGTCGCTGCGGCGACAGATGGGCGGCGCGTCGCACGGCCAGCGCCAGATCGTCGCGATGCTCGCGAGGAATCGCCTGAGCCACCGTCGTGTGGCGCGCGACGCGTCGACCATGACCCAGCATCACCGACGACTGCTGCGCCCGTGCGAAATCTTCGGCGAGATTGACGTGCGAATCGGCCGACGTCCCTGAAATCGGACGCTCGACGATGAGACCGGCAGTACGGGGAAACGCGGGAGTGGGGAAGGAGAGATCCTGTGGCATGTCGTCGATGGACGGCCCGACACGCGCGACTGCCTTCACTCGTGCCGCACGCCGTCATCGCCGTCTCGCAGGAGAAATGAAGTGGGCGATCCTACCTGCATCCCCACGCCACGACGACGCCCGGACAGGCGTTTAAAAACGTTCATTCGCGATGCTGCGTAGCCGGCGCGGTGCACTGCCGGTGCCACGGCAGTGACAATCACGCAAATGCAACGTCGATGTCAGGCACCGTCACGTCGGCATACGCCGCTCGACCTCCATGACGTCAACATCACTCCGGCACGACCATCACCCCGGCGCGCAGGCCGTTCGCGACGTTTGGATTGGGAAACACGATGCGTTCCTCGGGATGCGAAACCGTGTAGGTGTTCTCGCCGTCGCGTGCGAGGACGGTGCCGGCGGGATAGGGCGTGAAGTTCGGCGTATCGGCGGGCACATCGAGAACGAACGCATCGGTGCGACGCACGATCTCCGCCGCGACCCGGAAGCGTTGGGGCTGCGGCGACTTGCCATCGTCACGGGCTTCGAACTCGCCGCCGGAGAGCCAGCGGCGCAGTGCCGCGTCGATGCCGGAGAAGTTTTCGAGCCGGTTCTCGCCGAACGGCGCGACCTTGCCCAGCTCAAGCGTGCAGCTCTGCGCCCCGAACCGCGCGCAGGTGAAGTACGAAAACGTGACCGACGGTTGCTCGGTGCGCATCGTCGCTTCGATATCGGCGGCACCGAGGGCATCGAACCAGTCGTCGCTCGGGCTGTGCTGTGGCGTGCCGGGCACGACGGCAAAGCGCTGAAAGAGCGACGCCCGAATGGCGGTGTGCATATCCACGTGGCGACGCGTACGACGCACGCCATCCACACCGGCAAAGAACTGCGCCACGATCACTTCGAGTTCGCGGGCGCGCTGCACGGCAGGCGATTCGGCGCGCTTGGCGTGCGCGCCCTGAAAGAGACGGTTCAGATCGTATTCGAGATAACGCTTGCCCGCGCGCACGGCGTCCGGGTTGCCGAGCACGACCAGGACACGCTCGCGCAATGTGAGGCGGCCGTCGGCGATGTCGCGCAAAATGCCGTCGACGATCTCGATGGGGGCGGTTTCATCGCCGTGAATGCCACAGGACAGGATGGCGTCGTAGCGGTAGCCAGGCTGGGCCGCCGCGGCCGGTGTCAGTTCGAGCACGCCTTCCGCATGCCGTTGCCAACGGACACCGCAAGGGTCGACGCCTTCGTCGTGAGGATGGTCGCGCGACTCGCGAACGTCGCTGAGCCAGTGGCGCAATGCCGAGCGATGGGCGTCAGTCATGATGGGGAATCTCCGGAAACTCAACGTCGTATTCTATGCGTGTCTGTCGCACTACCGACATAGACCGTCCCGGAGGCCCGGCAGGCGATGGTTTGCCGGTGCTTTCGGTGCCGACGCATTGTTCCGGCTGACGAATCCGTGTCATCATGATCCGCATCGCACGCCGCGCTATCGGGCGTGGCCTTCGGGGTAGCCCTCCATGACAGATCTGTACATCGAAGGCGTCTGGCGCGCAGCCAACGGCGCGCCGTTCCGCTCGCTCGATCCCATGTCGGGCGAAGTCGTCTGGCAAGGTCGTGCCGCGGACACGGCCGACGTCGATGCGGCCGTTCAGGCGGCGCGCCGCGCGCAGCGAGACTGGGCGCGACGCAGTGTCGACGAGCGTCTGGCCGTGTTGCAGCGTTTTGCGGCGATCGTGAGCGCGAATACCGAAACGCTGGCCGACGCCATCGGGCGTGAGACCGGCAAGCCATTATGGGAAGCCCGCACGGAAGTGGCGACGATGTCTGCCAAGGTCGTCAATTCGGCGCGCGCTTTTCATGAGCGCACGGGCGAGCGCCGCAGTCCGGTGGCTGACGGCGAGAGCGTGGTCCGGCACCGGGCACATGGCGTGATGGCCGTCTTCGGTCCGTACAACTTCCCGGGTCACTTGCCCAATGGGCATATCGTGCCAGCCTTGCTGGCGGGCAATACGGTCGTCTTCAAACCTAGCGAACTTGCCCCTGGCGTCGCCGCCCGCACACTGACGTGCTGGATCGAAGCCGGGTTGCCGCCGGGCGTGCTCAATCTCGTGCAGGGCGGCCGGGACACCGGCGCTGCGCTCGCCGCGCATGACGGCATCGACGGCGTGTGCTTTACCGGCAGTTCCGCGACCGGTCGCGCGCTTCATCAGCAATTCGCCGGGCGCCCCGACAAGATCCTTGCGCTGGAGATGGGCGGCAACAATCCGCTGATCGTCGACGTGCCCGCCGACATCGACGCCGCTGTACACGTGGCGGTTCAGTCCGCTTTTCTCTCCGCAGGCCAGCGATGCACGTGCGCGAGACGCCTGCTCGTGCCGCGTGGCACGCAAGGCGACGCCTTTCTCGACAGACTCATCGCCGTCACGCAGCGCATCAGTGTCGGTCGGTACGACGCCGAGCCGCAGCCCTTCATGGGGGCGGTCGTATCGTTACAGGCGGCACGTCGCATGACCGCTGCGCAGGCGGAATTGATGTCGCTCGGCAGCCGTGCGCTGTTGCCGCTCTCACACCCGGATGGCCGCTCAGCACTGCTCACGCCGGGCCTGATCGACGTGACGGTGCCCGCCGCTCGCGACGCGTTGCCTGACGAAGAGTATTTCGGTCCGTTGCTGCAAGTGCTCCGGTACGACACGTTCGACGACGCCATCACGCTCGCCAATCGAACCCGCTACGGGCTGGCCGCCGGGCTGCTGTCTGACTATCCTGCGCGTTACGAACAGTTCCTCGCCGAGATTCGCGCGGGCGTTGTCAACTGGAATCGCCCGACGACCGGGGCAGCCGGGGCCGCGCCCTTTGGCGGCGTGGGGGCATCGGGCAACCACCGTGCAAGCGCCTGGTATGCGGCCGACTACTGTGCTTATCCGATCGCCTCGATGGAGGCCGAACGGGCCGTCATGCCTGAACATCTGAGCCCCGGGTTGGACTTCGGTGTGACCTGATTCAGGCACAATGCCGCAGATCACCGCATATTGCGTATGCGGGACACGGACTCCCGCTTTTTCCAGGATTTGACATGACACGCTTTGCCCTCGAAGCCAACTTCGACGGATTGGTCGGCCCCACGCACAACTACGCGGGTTTGTCGTTTGGCAATGTGGCGTCGGCGAACAACGCCAACCGCGTTTCGAACCCGCGCGAGGCGGCGTTGCAAGGGCTGGCGAAAATGAAGGCGCTGGCCGATCTTGGCTACGCGCAGGGGGTGTTGCCGCCGCAAGAGCGTCCGTCGGTTGCGTTGCTGCGCACGCTCGGCTTTTCGGGGGACGACAGTACCGTCATTCGAAACGCGGCACAGACAGCGCCCGCGTTGCTCGGCGCAGCGTGCTCGGCCGCAAGCATGTGGACGGCGAACGCCGCCACGGTCAGCCCGTCTGCCGACACGTCGGACGGGCGCGTCCATTTCACGGCGGCGAATCTGTGCAGCAAACTTCACCGCGCCATCGAGCATGAAACGACGTCGCGCATCTTGCGTGCGGCATTTCCGGACGAATCCCGCTTCGCGCATCACGACGCGTTGCCAGGCTGGCCGTCGCTCGGGGACGAGGGCGCCGCCAACCACACGCGGTTCTGCGGGGCGTATGGAGAGCGCGGCGTCGAGTTCTTCGTCTACGGACGAGACGATCTTGCCAGCGCGCCCACGCCGCGTCGATTCCCCGCCCGGCAGACGTTGCAGGCCAGTCAGGCGATCGCGCGTCTGCATGGGCTGGACGACGCGGATGTCGTGTTCGCGCAGCAGCACCCGGACGCCATCGACGCCGGGGTGTTCCATAACGACGTGATCGCGGTCGGCAACGGCAATGTGCTGTTCTGCCATGCGCAGGCATTCGTCGATCAGGCGAGCGTGCTGGCGACCCTGCGCGAACGACTCGCGGCGCGGGGAACGGCGCTCGAAGTGGTCGAAGTGTCTGATGCCGACATCTCGATGGAAGACACCGTCGGCAGTTACCTTTTCAACAGCCAGTTGCTCGCGCGCAGTCCCGAGGCGGGCGGCGGCATGCGACTGGTCGTGCCGCAGGAGTGCCGCGAGCGCCCGGCCGTGTGGCGCTATCTGGAGACGCTCGTGGCCAGCGGTGGCCCGATCCGTGAGCTTCACGTCTTCGATTTGCGCGAAAGCATGCGCAATGGCGGCGGTCCGGCATGCCTGCGTCTGCGTGTGGTGCTCACGGATGAAGAGCGCAAGGCGGCGCACAGCGGTCTCTGGATGGACGATGCGCGTTACGTCACGTTGACGGATTGGGTCAGACGTCACTATCGCGATCGGCTGGCGGTGAGCGATCTCGCCGACCCGGCATTGCTCGACGAGTGTCGTACGGCGCTCGACGAACTCACGCGTCTGCTCGGTCTGGGCAGCGTATATCCCTTCCAACGCAACGTGTAGGCGGATGGCGACGCGGCGAACCGCCGCTTCGCCACAAGACGTTGTGCGGTCTCTATTTCCGATCAGTACCGCAAGGAGTCGATTCGATGACGACGATCATTGGTTTGTCCGGCAGCCTGCGCAAGGGCTCTTACAACACGGCGTTGCTCGTCGCAGCGAAAGCGTTGGCGCCTGCGGGTGTCACGCTCGACGTCAGGACGTTGCACGGCATTCCGCTATACGACGGTGACCTGGAGGCGAGCGAAGGCATTCCCGCCGCCGTCACGACCTTGAAGGACGCCATCGCACAGGCCGATGGCCTGCTGCTCGCCACGCCCGAGTACAACAACGGCATGCCGGGGGTGTTCAAGAATGCGCTCGATTGGCTATCACGTCCTCCGGTCGATAGTGCGCGCGTGTTCCGCGACAAGCCGGTCGCGCTCATGGGCGCGTCGCCCGGGGGTTTCGGCACGATCCTCAGCCAGAACGCTTGGCTGCCAGTGCTGCGCACCCTGCAAACGACCCCGTGGTGGCAGGGCCGTTTGATGGTCTCGCACGCGAACAAGGCCATCGACGTGGACGGCAACTTGCAGGACGACGCCGTGCGTCAGCAAGTGTCCGATTTCGTTGCGGGTTTCGTGGCGTTTCTGAATGAAAATAAGATTGCGAATTGATTTTTAATCAAAATCAATGGCTTGCGAATTTTATTTAAAGCGATTTATTTGAAGTAAGGCGTTCCGGAACCTTCCCCAATCGATCTGGACGAACCGATAAGCGACGCAATTTTCGGTTCGTCCTGCGATGCACTATGCTGGATGGAACGTGTCGGCCGACACGTCGATTGCGTCCTTTCGTCAACCGGGGGTGCCGCCATGCAAATCGAGTTTCCGGATCACCGTCCCATGTTCAACTACGAAGACCTGACGATCGAGTTCGCCGTTGTCGTCAATGGCCGGCCGATCGATTGTGCGGTGTCGGCCGAGGCGCTGGAATCGCACTTTCACGCCCACTCGGCCCGCGCCGACGATCTGTTGCACGCCTTCGAGCACGGTCGCAGTCGTATTCACGCCCTGACCCGCGAATATCTCGCCATGGGGTTGCCTGGGCCGGTGTTGCTGCGCAGCGGTCATTTCCGCTGGGCGCAACATCACGAGGCGCGTCGTTGAACCACACCTGACGGCGCACTCCATCTTCCCATCGGGTAAAAGTCTAAAGGTCTCCAGCCCCCGGCATTGACAAGGATCAATGCCGGATTGATTAGGCATGCGACTCAATTGGCGACGTATAGGGATCGGCGTACACTGGTGTTGCCGCTAAAGAAGTCACGCCAGCGGCGCCATTGCCGATAACTATAAGGAGTCGCTATGGGCTCGGAATTTCGCGTCGTCATCGCTTCGATAGCGGCATTCATGACGCTTGGCGGGGCATTCGCCACCATCCACGGTCTGCTTTACGACAAGTCGCACGTCATGCACGGCGGCGTGATCACGGTGCTGTTCGGCATCTTGTTCATCGTCGTGATGCTTACCCCCTGGCCGAAAGACGAAGCGGGCGACGTCAAGCGCTAGTCTTGAGCCTCGGCGGCACTGGCTAACCCTTGCTAACCGTTTCGCGCATGGCGTCCTACACTGAAATCGAGGGACGCCGCCGAAGTCATCCAATGCACCCGAAGTCGCGCGGTTCCGCCGTGATGCAGTGAAAGCACGGGCGGGAAGCCGCAGATTTCGCGATGTCGTCATTGGCTTCGCAACGGGCGTGGCCTCGTTGCGAGGTGACGTATGTGCTCCGATTCCCGCGTCTTCATTGCCTCCCTTGCTGCCTTCGTCATGCTGGGCGGCATTTTCGCCACGATCCACGGTCTGCTGTACAACCTGCCGGAAATCTCGGGCTACGGTGTAGCGGCGGTGCTGCTGGGGGCGACGTGTACGGCCACGATGCTCATTCCCTGGGGCGAGCGCGACAAGTCGTGAAGTCCCACCGGGCGCTGCGCTGCCCGACTGCATACCGCTTCAGCCGGCAGGCTTTTCCAGTCGCGCCTTCAGGCACATGAAGGCTGGCACCTGAGATAGCTCATCGTAGAGTCGCGGGCTGACCGCTTTCATTTCCGGTAACGGAAGGGGTTCGACCATCCGTTCGAGGCGCCAGCCTGCGGCGGCGGCGGCGTTCAGAATGCCGGCGAGCGGGCGGCGATACGATTCCACATACGGTTTCGGTTCGCCGAAGCCGCTCCAGTACATCCCGAAGCGGGTGGTTTCGAAGTAGCTGCGGTTGCGTCGCGTGCGCTCGTCGATCCAGTCGCGCATCGGGTGACCCATCGACCAGACCAATGTCGCGCCGGGCTTCGCAACGCGTGCAAACTCGCGAAACGTCGGACCGAGGTCTTCCACGTAATCGAGGGCGAGGGCGCTCACGATGGCGTCGAAACGGCCGTCTGCCAACGTGACGAACGGGGTGCCGAGGTCCTGAACGTCGAACGCGGCCGGCATGCCGTCGCAACGTTTGCGTGCGAGCGCAATCATTTCGGGCGTCACGTCGATGCCGTGTACCGTTGCACCTTGCTCGACGAGCCACGCACTGTTGATCCCCGGGCCGCAACCGGCGTCGAGCACGTGCAACCCGCTGACCTCGCCGAGCAACTGCCGCGTTGCGGGGCGCTCATAGAGGGCGTTGTGCGGTTTGGTGACGGCAATCTCGGCGTAGCGCTCGGCAAAACTGGCGTACGCGGTGCGTCCGATCGATGCTGGCTCGGATGACGACATGCGAGGCTCCACGGTATCGCCCGACGGGCACTGGAAAGTGCGCGGGGGCAGGGGACAAAAAGCGGGGGAGCGATTGTAACGCCAAAGATGGCGTCACGTGGTTTCGGGGTGTTCGCCCGTCACCGATGTGGGACAATGACGGCCTTCGCCGCACGGGCTCGTGCGACGCGACATCGATCTCTCGTGACAAGACGTTTCAGCATGCCCCCATCCATCCCCACGACAACCTCCGCCGATTCGCTTTCTCCCGCTGACCCCGGTACGACGCCGCGCCCGGCTGACGTCATCGACGTGGCCGTGATCGGCGCCGGGCCAGCGGGGCTGATGGTCGCGGAGGTGTTGTCGGCCGCAGGGGGGCGTGTCGACGTGTACGACGCGATGCCGTCTGTCGGGCGCAAGTTCCTGATGGCGGGCAAGGGCGGTATGAACCTCACGCACAGCGAGCCGGCGGCGCCTTTCGTGGCCCGTTATGGCAAGCGGGCGGAGGCCGTCGGTCAGTGGCTGCGCCGGTTCAGTGCCGACGATGTACGTTCATGGGCCCATCGCTTGGGCATCGATACGTTCGTCGGCACGTCTGGGCGCGTATTCCCGACGGACATGAAGGCCGCGCCGCTGTTGCGCGCGTGGTTGTCGCGCCTGCGCGCGGCGGGTGTGCGCCTGCATGTGCGACACCGTTGGCTCGGATGGGACGAGAATGCGTCCGCAGATCCGGGCCATCTTCGCTTCTCGACGCCGAATGGTGAGCGATGGGTGCAAGCCCGGGCGGTGGTGCTGACGTTGGGCGGCGCGAGCTGGCCGCAGCTCGGTTCCGATGCGGCGTGGGTGTCGTCGCTTCGAGAGCACGGTGTGAGCGTCGTTCCGCTGGTGCCGGCGAATGCCGGATTCGAGGCCGATTGGACGCCCCATATGCGCGAGCGTTTCGCGGGGCATCCGGTCAAGCCGGTCACCATGACGTTGCCCGACGGCACGACCCGCCAAGGCGAATTCGTGATTTCCGAGCATGGCATCGAGGGCAGTCTGGTGTATGCGATGTGCGCGCCGATTCGTGATGCCATTCGTGCAGACGGCAGCACGCAGGTGTATCTCGACCTGCTCCCCGACTGGGCGGCAGAGCGAGTCGCATCGGAAGTGGCGCGCCCGCGTGGATCGCGTTCGATGGCGAGTCATTTGCAGAGCCGGTTGGGGATCGCCGGGGTGAAGGCGGCGCTGTTGCGAGAGTGTTTGCCGCGCGAGACATTCGACGATCCGGCGGCGCTCGCCGCGGGCATCAAGCGTTTGCCGTTGACGTTGCTGCGCACGCGCCCGATTGCCGAGGTGATCAGCAGTGCCGGGGGCGTGTCGCTGGAGGCGCTGGATGCCGCGCTGATGGTCAAGGCGCTCCCCGGCGTATTCTGTGCGGGCGAGATGCTCGATTGGGAAGCGCCGACGGGCGGTTACCTGCTCACCGCCTGCTTCGCCAGCGCGTGCGTCGCGGGCGATGGCGCAGCGGCCTATCTGGAGACGCAGCGCTGAGGTTGGCCGACGGCGCAACAGTCGACCGTGGAGATGCACGCAAGAAGGGCTTCCATCAAGGAAGCCCTTCTTCATTTCCGATGCAGGGGAAGGGGCGCTATCCCTTCAGAGGGACGGGCGTTTGCCCGATTGCCCGATTACGCCGGACGTACGCCGAGACGCCATAGCGACGTCACCTCGGCACGTCGCGCGACGTGCAGCGGGTCGTTGGCGTCGGAGGCCTTCGGGTGGTGCGGACGGACGTCGTGACGCGCCAGCACGACGAGCCCTGCGCCGTGGATCCACGACAGCAGCGTCTCGCGGGAGCGCAAGCCGAGATGCTCGGCCAGATCCGACAACACAAGCCAGCCTTCGCCGCCCGGGCTGAGATGCGCGGCCAGCCCGTTCAAAAAGCCCTTGAGCATCTGGCTGTCCGGATCGTAGATGGCATGCTCGATCGGTGCATTCGCCTTCGCGGGCAACCACGGTGGATTGCAGACGACCAGCGGGGCCTTGCCTTCCGGAAAGAGGTCCGCGTCGACGATCTTCACCGAACGCTCGCAACCGAGGCGCGCGATGTTCTCACGGGCGCAAGCCAACGCGCGCGGATCGCGGTCGGTGCCCACGACCTGCTGTACGCCGCGTCGTGCGAGCAATGCCGCAATCACGCCCGTGCCGGTGCCGACGTCAAACGCCAGAGACGTGGACGGCAGCGGCGCCTGATCGATCAATTGTAGGTATTCGCCGCGTACGGGCGAGAACACGCCATACCACGGATGAATCGTCGCACCACCCAGCGCAGGAATCGCCACACCTTTCTTGCGCCATTCATGCGCACCGATCAACCCCAGAATTTCCCGCAGCGATGCGACCGATGCGACATCGTTCGGGGCGCCCCAGGCTTCGGCACACGCTTCGCGCACGTCCGGCGCGCGGCGCAGCGGAATGCCGTAGTCGGCGTCGAGCGGAATCAGCACCATGCCAAGAATGCGCGCGCGCTGCGCCTGCGCCATGCGGTGCTTGTGGAAAGCATCGGCCGGGGCAGGTGCCGGTGTGTCCTTGGCCGTCGGCTTGCGACGGGGCCGATGCGGCGGCCGGTCGACGCGACGCGCCATGGCCTGCATCAATTGCCGGGCATTCTGATAGTCGCCGCGATAGAGCAGGGCAGTGCCGCCGCAGGCGAGGTGGTAGGCTTCGTCCGCCGTGACGGTGTCGTCGACGACTTCGACGCGACGCGGTGGCATCACGCCGGCTTCTGAGCGCCAGTGGGCAGTGACGGGGCGACCGTCTTCGGTCCAGGCTAGCGTCGGGGATTCATTCATGCGGTGTCTTCTGAGGTGCGTGGCGGCGCACCGGAGTGCGCCGTAAGCCCGCATTATGCCTGCGTTGACCTGTCTTCGGCATCCGCCGCGGCAAAGAGCATGCGGATCGCTTCGCGCAGAACACCGTGCAGTATCGGGTCGATGCCCTCGATCGGCCCCTCGGGCAACACCGGCACCGGCCCGCTGTGACGCAGCGCCGCGGCCATGTGCGTGAGGATCGCTGCGGCCGGATGCACGGGGGCACTGTGGTCGTCGCCATGCGGGACAGTGTCCGTGATCGCGTTCGCCACCCGCTCCAGCGAGACAAGCGCGGGCCACCATCGTGCCGCTCGGCGACTCACGAGCGGCGGCTCCGACAATGCCCGTTGCAAGGCGATGCGCGTGTCGTCCAATGCTTTGTATGCGGCACGTCGCGCTGCAAAAGCAGCATCGGAGTCATGCGTGTCGGCCAGCGCGGCATAGCGCCCGAGCGCGTCGAGCGCGTTGGCGACGCGCTCGTCCAACTGACGCCGCTCCCACTTCGCCCACGGCAGATAGCCAACGAGCAAAACAATGGCGCATGCCGCCACGGCGTCGATGAAGCGCGCCAGCGCAATGTCCTGATTGCCCGGCTGCAACGCGCCCATCACGAGCATCAGGATCGGCAGCAGGAGCGCGCTGAACAAGCCGTAATTGCGTCGCAAGGCCCACGGCAGACAGGCGGCCAGCGGGACCAGCGTCGCCAGATTGAACCAGCCGTTCCGGTCGATGGCGACGACGGCGGCTGAAAGCGCCACGCCCACGATACTGCCCACGCCGCTCTGCAACGCGCGCGCAAACACCGAGCCATAGTTCGGCTTGAAGATGACCACGACGATCAGCGGCACCCAATAGGAGCGCGGCAAGGCCGTCAGCGCAATGAAGATCTGCGCCACGAGCACGCACAAGCCGATGCGCACGAGATAGCGCCAGACGTCGGGCCACGGCCACTTCGGCATCCAGCGCGGATGGGCCGTGGCACGGGCCTGATGACGCGCCAGCGCGACCAGCGGCGCTTCCGCCGCGTGAACGGTGCCCGTGAGCAACGGTTCGGCGCGGTGAAGGGCCGCGGCCAACGTCGGTGCATGTTGCTCCCTGGCAGCCGTCACGGCGGCGTCGAGATCGACCGGCCGGTCTCTCGCGATACTTCGGGCCACGCCGTACAACGCCTTGCCCAACGGTGCCGGCACGCGTTGCCCGCCTTGCGCCAGCCCGATGACGGCCGACGTAATGGGCTCGGCGGCGAGGATTTGCGCGGCACGTCGTTCCAGGATTTCCCAGCCGGTAGACGTGCTGGCCCGCGCCGTGAGCAAGGTGTCGTAGGCGGCCGCAATGGCGTTCTCCAGCGACCGCCGCGCCAGCGTGACACGCGGTGTGCCGCTCGCATCGAGCACGTTCGCGAGTTGCTGGTAGATGGCGGCGACGGCGTCGCGCTCGGCCGCGCCCGGGTGCCGGAGCCAATGCACGGCCATCAGCAGCATGCTGAAGATCCCGCCGGCGGCCAGCAGCAGCGGCGCGCGCCATTCGGGCGGCGGCAGCGCGAGTCCCCAGCCGACGATCAGATAGACCGCGCCTTGCAGCGTTGCGGCAGACGCCACGTTGCCGAACGTGCCGATGAAGCTGAGCAGCAGGATGGCGATTTGGAGCAACACATGCGCGAGCCACGGATGGGTCACGCCGACATCGTGGATCAGCATGCCCGCGTGAAACCCCAGCACGCCGGTCACGATGGTGATGAGGATGGAGCGCGCGCGGGCGCGATACGGGCCGGTACGGTCGCCGGTGATGGCGGGCAGCGCGCCGAGTGCGATGAGCGAGGCGTCGGCGCCGAACCCAATGGCCGCACCAATGGCCGTGGGCACCGCGACGGAGAGGGCAGCGTGAACGGCGTCCCAGCGCGAGAACGCGGCGGGTTCGAGCCGCGCCAGACGCGACATCCACGCGACACGGCGACCGGCGCCGGGTGTCTGCGGTAGTGGCGGCGGCGGCGTCGTCATCGGACCGTGGGCGAACTCAGGACGCGCGCGCGGGCGCGTCGGCGTCGGTGAGTGGCATGAGCTTGCCCTGACCCCGGATCCACGCATGGTCGGCGCGCTCGGCCATCTCTTTGTCGCCACGGCTATCGCCATAGGCGAAGAGCACACGTGGGGGTGTTGGTCCCCACCACGCTTCGAGACGTCGCACTTTCTCCGGTCCCCAGCAGTTCGGTTTGGCGAAGACGCCGGCGAACCGGTCCTGCGCATCGAAAGCGAGTTCGGTGCACAGGACTGCCTCGAAACCGACGGAGGCTGCCCATGGGCGCAGATACACGCCGGGCGAGGCGCTGACGAGCACGATCCGGTGTCCCAACGCCCGATGCTGCCGAACGCGCGCCAGCATTTCAGGGCGCAGCAGTTCCGGTAGTCGATCCTGAACGAAGCGCTGCGCATCGGCGTCGAGCTGCGCCCGGGGGCGTGCGCCGAGCGTGGCGCGCAGGAACGCCGCCTTGGCGGTGCCGCGGTCTATGAGGTGGAAGGCGGCGCCAAGCAGCCAGGGGGCGGCGAGCAATGCGCCGAGCACGAAGCGCGGCGTGCCGACAGTGCTTCGCACGAACACACGCAGACTGTCGGTGGTGGAGATCGTCCCGTCGAAGTCGAAGGCGGCGACGATGGAGGTGTCCGGCATGCGAAGTCAGTTCGCCTGCGCCGAACGTGGCGCCGTATCGAGCCCCGCGCCGCGACCATCGGAACCGTCCCGCGAATCCGCGACCGCAACCAGATGCGGCCAGCGCTCGCTGGCCTCCCGGCTGGCAACGATCGCTTGTTCGTCCCGGTAGAACGGCAGCACGTCGGTGCCGACGACCTCACGCAGTCGGTCGACGTCCGACGGATAGCGACGTTCGATCATCGCGTCGGCGGCTTGTGCGCCCGCCTGTTCGCGAACGGGCATGGCCGATCCGCTGCCATTGGCAGAGGCGGACGTCGCGAGTTCCGAAGATTCGTGAGGGCTCATGCCGGGCATTCTATACGGTGCTTTGCGGGCACGGCAATCGCCATGCCAACAGGTCCACCGATGTGCCCGTGGCACGACACTTGTAGGAGGGCGCCCGCTTGCTCATTGACACCGAGGCAAGCTAGCATGGCGCAACGTGCCATTCTGAACACACGAGTAACGCTGTCCCGCCGGACCTTGGCAATCTTCGGATTGCCTGTCGACGTGATGAGACGTCGGGCGGATGGAGCGTTGCGCGTGACGACGTGGCGAATATGCAGCATAAGAACAGATGAGGCATCTGACATGCAGCTTCGAGCGTCTTGGTCGCGATACACAAAAGTCACCGCCATCTGCCTGCTGGTCGCCGCAGCGATGGACCCCGGTGGTGTCATGCTCGCGGGAGCGGCGCCAACGGGCGGCCGGGCGGGCAAGGCGCCTGCGGGCACTGCCGCTGCGCCTGAGCCAGCCTCGGCCGCGAGCGCTTCGACGGATAGCGGCGCGTCCGTCGTGTCGATGCCGGCTGCCCCCGGCGCGAGTCAGCGCACCGTCACGTTTGCTCAGTTGGGGCAGACGAACGGGCTGCGCCTGCGTGGCACCGAAGGGTCGGGCGACGTCAACTTCGGAATCCGACTCGATCAGACGGTGGCCTCGGCACTGCTCCGATTGCGTTACACCTATTCCCCGGCGCTGATCCCCGATCTCTCGCAACTCAAGGTATATCTCAACGAAGAGTTGATCGCGACATTGCCGTTCAACAAGGCGGACGGCGGCAAGAATCTCATCCGTGAGATTCCGCTCGATCCGCGCATGCTCTCCGGCTTCAATCGCGTGCGCCTCGTGCTCATCGGGCACTACACGATGGAGTGCGAGGACCCGATGCACTCCAGCCTGTGGGCCGACGTCAGTCCGCAGAGCGAGATCGTCACGAGCACGCAGCCGCTGACGCTGCGCAACGACCTGTCGACGCTGCCCGCGCCATTCTTCGACCGGCATGACAACCGCGATCAGTCCATTCCGTTCGTGTTCGGCGCGCAGCCCTCGCTCGCCGTGGTGCACGCCGCCGGCGTCGTAGCGACGTGGGCCGGCGCCATCGGCGACTATCGTCGCACGCGCTTCCCGGTCAGCGTGAGTGCGTTGCCGTCGAAGCACGCGATCGCGTTCGTCACCAACGACACCATGGTGCCGGGCCTCGATCTGCCCAAGGTCGATGGTCCTACGCTGCGCATGGTTTCGAATCCGAACGATCCATCGCTCAAGCTGCTCGTGCTTCAGGGACGTGATGCCAAGGATCTCGAGACGGCTGCGCTCGCGCTCGTCTCCGGCCGCGCCGCACTCTCGGGCGACTCGGCCCGTATCGATGCACTCCAGCCCTTGCCGCCGCGCCCGGCTTACGACGCGCCGCGTTGGGTGCGCACCGATCGTCCCGTGAAGCTGGGCGAACTGGTCGACAATCCGGCCGATTTGCAGGGCAGCGGCTACATGCCGTGGCCGATCCGCATCCAGTTGAATCTGCCGGCCGACCTGCTCACGTGGGAAAACACGGGCGTGCCGATGGACCTGAAGTATCGCTATACGCCGCCGGTCAAGCCCGACGACTCGTCGATGAGCGTATCGATCAACGACCAGTTCGTGCGCGCGTATCGCCTGCGCTCGGCGGGGGCGAGCAGCGACAAGAGCCATATGCTGGTCGAACTGCTCTCCGACGGCACCATGGCCGATCGCAAGGAAGTGCGCATTCCGGCGTTTCAGGTGGCGTCGCGCAACTCGCTGTCGTTCCAGTTCGCGATGGAGCCGCACAAGGAAGGCATGTGCAGCCAGACGATCACCAACGCGGCACGTTCGGCCATCGACGCCGACTCGACCATCGATTTCAGCGGCCTGCCGCACTACGCCGAGATGCCGAACCTGAGTTTCTTCGTCGGCAGCGGTTTCCCGTTCACCAAGTATGCCGATCTGGCGCAGACGGCGGTCGTCGTGTCGAAGACGCCTGACAAGGCGGAGTTGGAAACGGTGTTCTCCACGCTCGGCCAGTTCGGCCGCTCGACGGGTGCGTATGCCGATCGCTTCGAAGTGCTCGATACGACGCAGACCGACCGCTTCAAGGATCGCGATTTGCTGATCGTGGGCGGCAAGGACGCGGCCGATCTGCTGACCAGGTGGGGCAAGAATCTGCCGCTGATCATCGATCAGACACGTCGCGTGATGCAGTCTCAGCCGCAGGGCTATCGGGGTGACGGTGCGACCGGCTCCGCGCTCGCCGCCAGCCGCATCGGTCCGGCGCGCATGGACGCACAGTCCGGCGGTCCGCTCGCGGCGCTGGTCGGCTTCGAGTCGCCGGTCAGCAGTGCGCGCTCGGTGGTGGCGATCAATGCCTCGAGCGACGATGCGTTGCTGAGTGTCGTCGACGCCATCGACAACAACAAGACGTCCATCCACGGCGATCTGGCGGTGATCCATGGGGATCGCGCAGATTCGTACCGGCTGGGGCAGACGTACTTCGTGGGCGACGTGAGCTGGTGGACGCGCATTCGCTATCACCTCTCGAGTCATCCGATTCTGGTGGGTCTCGTTGCGTTGCTGGCGGCGTTCGCGATCGCGCTCAAGTGTTTCGGCTGGTTGCAGCGTCGCGCGGCACGTCGGCTGGAGAAGTAAATGACACGCGCCGATGCTGACAGCCGGCGCCGTCGGGCCGTGCTGCGGGCGCTCGTCGCCTGCGGTGCGGGGCCGATGCTCGCCGGTGTGACGTCCACCGCGCAGGGTGCGCCCGCTAAGCCGTCGGGGGCATCGGCGCCTGCGGCGTCCACGGCCGCATCGTCGACCGTCTCCCGGGCATGCCCGGCGGTCGACTGGCCTGCCTGGACCCGCTTCAAGGCCGGATTCCTCAGCGACGACGGCCGTGTCGTCGACCCGAGCATGCCCGACCTGCGCACGGTCTCCGAAGGGCAGGCGTATGCCCTCGTGTTTGCCGTCGTCGCCAATGACCGGGCGACCTTCGACAAGGTGCTGGAGTGGACCGTCAACAATCTCGCGCAAGGGGATCTGACGGCGCATCTGCCCGCGTGGCTCTGGGGCAAGAAGGACGACGGCCAGTGGGCGGTGCTCGACACCAACCCTGCAAGTGATGCCGACATGTGGATTGCCTACGCGCTGGGCGAAGCGGGACGCTTGTGGAAGGTGCGTCGCTACACCGCGCTCGGGGCGCTCCTGGCGCGTCGGATTGCGTCTGAGGAGACCGACTTCATCCCCGGCCTGGGGCGCACGCTGTTGCCCGCCCCCGTGGGTTTTCATCCGGCGAAAGACCTGTGGCGACTCAACCCCAGCTACGTGCCGATGCAAGTGGTGCGGCGTCTCGCAGGCTTGTTTCCCGATAGTGGCTGGGGGCAACTCATTGCGTCATCGCTCAAGCAGATTACGCTCACGGCGCCGCCGCTGGGCTTCGCCCCCGAATGGGCGATGTATCGCGCCGGACGTGGCTTCGAAGTCGATCCCGAGACGCAGGGCGAAGGGAGTTACAACGCCATTCGGGTCTATCTCTGGGCGGGCATGCTCGCCCCGGGCGGCGACGACTTCCGCGCGTTGATGCACACCTTCGGCGGCATGCTCAAGTATGTGGCCGCGCACGGCGCACCGCCCGAGCGGGTCGACACGCGAGATGGCAAGGCAAAGCAGGGACATGAGACGGGTGGGGCCGGGTTCTCGGCGGCGCTCGTCCCGCTGCTGCAAGCCGTGGGTGACACGGCACTGGCCCGTGGGCAGGCCGACCGGGCCCGCTCACTGGACGCCCAATCGCCGCCGGGCTATTACAGCTCGGTGCTTTCGCTGTTCGGACTCGGCTGGCACGAGGCGCGCTTTCGCTTCGCGGCCGACGGCACGCTGGAAGTGCCTTGGGAGGCGGTTTGCGCGACACGCTGATCCGCTCCGCGTGCATGACCTGCCTGCTGATGGCGGCCGGCGGAGGGCACGTGCGCGCTGCGCCCGCGCCGTCCCCGACCAATGCGGCGAACACCACGGCCAAGCCGGGCGCCGCTGTGGCCAATCGCGACGTCAGTAACCTGCTCGCGAGCGCAACGCTCTGGCACTCGCGGCATCGCAACGATCTCGCCCGCGCGGCGCTTGAGAAGGCCTTGCTCGTGCAGCCGGATCAACCCGACGTGCTCTCGTTGCTCGGCCAGATCGACATCGAGGAAAACAAACCAGCGGACGCGAACAAGGCGTTGCAGACGCTGCGTGCGCGCTATCCCAACGCACCGGCGACCAAAGCGCTGGCCGACGTGATTCGCATCAATACCGTCGACAAGTCCCGCATTGCCCGCGCCCGGTTGCTCCAGCGCAGCGGACAGGCCGACGCCGCCTTCGCCGAGTACAAGGCACTGTTCCCCGACGGCCCGCCCGGCGGCGACCTCGGTGTGGAGTACTACCGTGCACAGGCCAACGCGACCAACGGCTGGCCCGCGGCGCAACAGGGGCTGGCGAATCTGTCGAAGGCATCGCCCGAGGATTCGCGTGCGTCGCAGTCGCTGGCCGAACTGATGATCGACCGGCCGTCGAGCCGTCTGGCGGGCACGCGCATGGTCGCGGAGCTGGCGGCACGTCCGAATGCGGACCTCAACGCGCTGTTGCCGCTCTGGCAGAAAGGGCTCTCGAAGGCAGACGGCAACCTGGCCTGGTTGCCGCTGTATCAGCGTTATCTGGCACTGGCGCCGAACGACGCGGATATCCGCGCGGCGTACGACAAGTTGGGTGCACAGCAGGCAGCGCGCACCCGCATGCTCAACGATCCCGCCTACAAGTCGCGTCAGGCGGGCATCAAGGCGCTGGACCAGGGACGTCTGAACGAGGCTGAGAAGTCGCTCGACGCGGCGCGCGTCAAACGTCCCAACGACGGCGAGTTGCTCGGCTCGCTGGGCCTCGTGAAGATGCGTCAGGGCGACCACAAAGGCGCGCAGGAGCTGTTCTCACAGGCGATGCGAAAGGACCCGGATAACGCGGGCAAATGGCGCAGCCTGCTCAGAACCTCGCAGTTCTGGGGCGCGATATCCGACGCGCGCGATGCCCGCGACGCCGGCCGTCTCGCAGATGCCGACCGGTTGGTACGCAGCGCACTCGCCAGCGACCCGAACAATCCCGACGGACTGGCGTTGCTCGGTGACATTGCGCTGGACGACAAGCGCGACAACGACGCCGAGAAACTTTTCCAGCAGGCGCTGAAGATCGAGCCGGACAACGATACGGCGCTGCGCGGCATGATTACGCTGTACTCGCGTCAGCAGCGACGCACCGAACTGGCAAACCTGCTGGGCGACCTGCGTCGGCGTTTCCCGCAGGACAAGACGCGTTTCGACAAGGCAGAGGCTGCCGCGCTGTCCGACGACGCCGATCGCGCTATCGCCGAAGGTCACAACGGCCCGGCGCTGGCCGCGCTGGAGCGTGCCGTCGCACTCGATCCGGGCAACGCCTGGACACGCTACGCGCTCGCCAGCCTGTACCGCAAGCTCCGGTTGCCGCAGATCGGTCGTGAGGTCATGACCGAAGGCCTGCGTCAGACGCTCGAACCCGACGATCGCGCGCAGATGCTCTACGCGCAGGCCATCTACCTCAATGTGATCGACGACGAAGCCGGCGCCCGCGAATCGCTCGCGCAGATTCCTGCGGCGAACGTCACGCCGTCGATCCAGCGCATGCGCACGACGCTCGCGATTCGCGACACGGCGCGTCTGGCGCGCGAAGCGCATGCGGCGGGCAACGAGGACGAAAGCGAGCGTCGTTACGCCGAAGCCCTCACGTTGGCGGGGGACGATCCGGAGCTGATCGGCGAAGTCGCGCGCGCCCGGGTGAGCGCGGGACAACCGGAGCAGGGCCTCGCGCTCATGCGCGACTGGCTCGCCGCGCACGCCGACAAGCCGCAGCCGGACGCCCAACTCCGTTACGCCGAGCTCCTCAATACCGCCGAGCGCGACACCGAACTCGGCACGTTCCTCGCAGGCATGGATCCGGCCACACTCGGCGCCGACCAGCGTGACGAATGGCAGGACCTTCAGGATCGTCTGGCGCTGCGGCAGGCCGACAGGGCGCGCGCGCTGGGCGACTTCCGCACGGCGCAGGAAAAGCTCGAACCGTTGCTCTCGCGTCAGCCGCCGGACAAGCGTGCGCTCTCGACACTCGGCGACATCTATTTCGACGAGCGCCGCTACGACGACGCCCGCAAGATCGCCGAAGACCAGATCCGGCAGGACCCGACGAATCAGGATGCGCGTCTGTCGCTGGTGCGCGTGCTGTACGAATTGCAGGACGACGAAGCCGCCAACCGCGAACTCGACCGCGCGCTGGCCGAGGCCGCGCCCGACGACGTCTGGACGCAACTCGCCGCCGTGCGACGTCTCACCGCGATGGAGCGCTACGACGAGGCCATCGCCCTGAACGACCGGCTGCGCACCCAGTTTCCCGACACGTCGGCCGTCACCGTACAGCGGGGTCGCATCGCCCAGTCGCAGCGGCACTACAACGAGGCCAAAGGCTGGTACGACCAGGCACGCAAGGAAGAGATCGTGCAGGGCGCGCTGCCGGGATACGACGGCATGACGTCTGCCGAGTCGGCCATCGATTCGCTGGAGTCGCGACGTAACAGCTACGTGGCGGCGGGCTACGAAATCGATCAGAAGAAGGGCGACGGCGGCATCTCCATGTTCAATGCGCGCGCTGTGCCGTTGTACGGGCAGTACGCCGTGGGCTACGACGGTCACGTCTTCGCGCAGACGGATTACGTCAGCGCCGATTCGGGCGACTTGCCGCTCAACGGGACGTCGGAGTTCGGCACGCTGCCGTTCCTCAACATGGACGCGTTCCGAGCAGCCAACCCCGGCCTGCTGCGCGACTACGGCACCAAGCGTCAGAAAGCGCATGGACAGGCGCTCATGCTGGGATATGAAAACGACTGGATTCGTGCCGATATCGGCCACACGCCGATCGGTTTCCCGATTTCGTATGTAACGGGTGGCGTGCGTCTGTTCGGCAATCTGGGCCGTTACAACTACTGGGTCGACGCGTCACGTCGGCCGATGACCGGCAGCATGGTGTCGTACGCGGGCGCTTATCTGCCGCTGCCTGAAATCTTCGGCGACGGCAAATGGGGCGGCGTGCGCCGCGATGCGATCACGTTCCACGCGTCACGCGATTTCACGAAGTGGGGCATCTTCGGCGAAGCGAGCGTGGCGCGTCTGACCGGCGAGAACGTGCTGAACAACTCGGAAGTGTCGGCGCGCGCGGGTGTCGACCTGCCGCTGATCTACAAGCGCGACATGCGATTGAACACGGGGGTCACGTTGTTCTTCGACAGCTTCGCGCAGAACGAGCGGTATTACACCTACGGCCACGGCGGGTACTACAGCCCGCAGACCTACGTCTCGCTTACGCTGCCGCTGGAATGGTACGGACGCACGCAACGCTGGTCCTACTACCTGCGCGGGTCGGTGTCGTTCTCGCAAAGTCAGGAGAAGGCCATGCCGTACTTCCCGACCAATGGCGCGTTGCAGGCCGCCAGCGGCGATCTGACGTATGGCTCGGGCGGCGGTTTCGGCGTGGGTTTTTCGGTCACGGGACGCGCGGAGTACTGGGTCAATCGCCATTGGGTGATCGGCGGTCAGGTGCAGTTCGAGCGCTCCGACTACTACGCGCCGAATCGCTTCCTCGTCTATATGCGTTATCACTTCGATGCCCGTCGTGGTGACGTGCCGATGCCGCCGTCGCCGGTCCGGCCGATCTGGAGTTACTGACCCATGCTGACGCTCATCGCTATCGTCTCCAGTGCCGGCGGTGCCGGACGCAGCACAGTGACCGCGCATCTCGCCGCACAGCTCGCGCATGTCGGGCATCCGGTGGCCGTACTCGAACTCGACGCGCAGAACAGCATCGGTGCGCTGCTGGGCTTGCGTGAGACATGCGAGACCGGTGTATTGTCGCCGGGCGTGGCGCCGGACGGCTGGCGGGCCGTACTGCGCGAGACGCCCGAAGGCGTGCCGCTGTTGCCCGCCGGACGTAACGAGGCCACCACCCTGACAGCCTTCGGCGCATGGCTGAGCGGGGACACGGGTGGCCTGCGTCGTCAGCTCGATGCGCTCGGATGGCCATCGGGCACCCGCGTGTTCATCGACACGCAGCGCCTGCCGGACACCATCGCACAGGCCGCCGTGGCGGCTGCCGATCTGGTGCTGGGCGTGGTGCCGGTGACGACGACCGGCTACGTCACGCAATCCGACCTGATCGCGGCCTGTCGGGGAAGGGCGCAGATGGTGCCGAACCTGGCGGCATCGAATTCGCCGCTGAACAACGATCTGCTCCATCTGATTCAGGCGCGCGGCGGCGATGCGGTCGTGCCCCTGCGCATCCATCGTGATGACGCCGTCGGCCGTGCGGCGGCGAACGGCGGATCGCTTGCCAGGGCTGGCGATGGCTCGCAGGCCGCACTCGACTTCGTCCACCTCGAAGCGTGGCTGGCACGTGCGACCGCGACGGAAGACGCCTCCGTCGACAAGCCGGGCACCGGCAGCGGACCGGGAGGCACACGCCCATGATCAGCGACGCACTCGGTTCCCTCTACCGGCTCGGACGCGACATTCTCGCGATACGCCTCGTCCTGCCGAATCGTCCGGACGGTCGCACGCCCGGCGTCATGCAATGGCTGCTTGCGGCAACGGTGCGCTCGCCGCGTCACCGGTTGTGGATCTCGCAGATGACGGATCATCTGGTGGCCCGGTTGGCAGTGCGGCTGGATGTCCGTCAACTCGACGAATGGCGCGACTGGTGGCTGCGTCTCGTGTTTCAGCCCGCACGTACCGGCCGCCCCGATTATCCGGGCCGGGCGCTCGCGTGGTTCAACGAGCGTGTCACGCAACGGCTCGACGTGCCGCCCGATACGCGCTTCTGGTCATTGGTCAAAGCGATGATCTGGCGTCGGCCCGACAGGCGTCCGGCCTTCCCGCCGTACACCGCCTGGCTCGCGTTCCGCTCGGGCAACGAACGTTTGCGCCTGTGGCTGGTGCAGTCGCTCTTCGGCATTCCCCCGGATACGCCCGCCGAACTCGCGCACAAGTTCGACAAGAAGCTGGAAAAGGTGATGCAGTGGCGCGTGACGTCGACGGTGGTCGCGCTGCTCGGTCTGATCGGGGTGTTCTGGATCGTGACGACCCCGTTCGACCCCTTCTCGCAACTGCTGTTCTCGATCTGCACGCTGACGCTGGCGCTGGTGTTCCGGCGGCTGGACAGCCAGTATTCGGTGCTGGTGCTCATTGGCCTGTCGCTCACGTCGACGATCCGCTATGTGTGGTGGCGTCTCACGCAATCGCTGGCGTTCGACACGGCTGCCGAAGCCGCTGTCGGTTATACGCTGGTGGCCGCCGAGATGTACACGTGGATGATCCTGCTGTTTGGATACATCCAGACGATCTGGCCGTTGCAGCGGCGCATTACGCCGCTGCCGCCCGATACCCGTCTGTGGCCGAGTGTCGACGTCTACATCCCGACTTACAACGAAGGTCTGGACGTGGTGCGCCCGACCGTCTATGCCGCTTGCGGGATCGACTGGCCGCCGGAAAAGCTCAACATCTATCTGCTCGACGACGGACGTCGTCAGGAGATGCGTGAATTCGCGGCAGCCGCCGGCGTGCATTACATGACACGCCCCGACAATCGCCACGCGAAGGCGGGCAACATCAACCACGCGCTCGGCAAGACGCAGGGCGAGTTCATTGCGATCTTCGACTGCGATCACATCCCCGTGCGCTCGTTCCTGCAAACGACGATGGGCTCGTTCCTCAAGGACGATCGGTGCTCGCTCGTGCAGACGCCGCACCACTTCTTCTCCGACGACCCGTTCGAGCGCAATCTGGCCACGCGCGGCGCGGTGCCCAACGAAGGGCGTCTGTTCTACGGGATCGTGCAGGACGGGAACGACTTCTGGAACGCATCGTTCTTCTGTGGCTCATGTGCGGTGCTGCGTCGCACCGCGCTCGACGAGGTCGGTGGGGTTGCCGTCGAGACGGTGACGGAAGACGCGCACACGGCGCTCAAGATGCACCGTCGCGGCTGGAACACGGTGTATCTGAAGGTGGTGCAGGCCGCCGGTCTGGCAACCGAGTCGCTCTCCGGTCACGTGGGCCAGCGCATTCGCTGGGCGCGCGGCATGGCACAGATCTTCCGCGTCGACAATCCGCTGTTCGGGCGTGGCCTGAAACTTGGGCAGCGGATTTGCTACGCGAACGGCATGCTGCACTTCTTCTACGGCATTCCGCGCATCATCTTCCTGCTCGCGCCCATCTGCTATCTGTTCTTCGGGCTGCATATCGTGCAGGCAGCAGCGCTGAGCATCTGTGCCTACGTGCTGCCGCACATCGCGCACGCGAACATTGCGAACTCGCGGATTCAGGGCAAGTACCGCCACTCGTTCTGGTCGGACGTCTACGAAGCCGTGCTGGCGTGGTACGTCGCGCTACCGACGACTGTCGCGTTCATCAACCCGCGCTACGGCAAGTTCAACGTCACGGCCAAGGGCGGTCTGATCGAACAGAGCTTCTTCGACTGGAGCATTTCGAAGCCGTATCTGGTGCTGCTCGGCTTCAACGTGGCGGGCTTTCTCGCGGGGATCCTGCGTTACTTCTATGGCCCGGCGCACGAATCCGGCGCGTTGGTCTTCAACCTGTTGTGGGTGACGTTCAACCTCGCGGTGCTGGGCGCAGCGGTGGCGGTGGCGACGGAAGTCAAGCAAGTGCGGCGCACGCACCGCGTGTCGATGCGCATGCCCGCGACGCTGTATCTGCCCGATGGCCGGACAATGGCTTGCCACACGCGCGACTTCTCCGGCGGCGGGCTGGCGCTGGTGCTGCCGGTGGCGATCGATCCGGCGGTGGGCACCGAGGCGCACGTAGCACTCGCGCGCGGCGCGACCGAATACGGCTTTCCGGTGAGTGTGGTGGGTGCGCGCGGGCACGATCTGTTCCTGTCGTTCCTGCCGCTCACGGCCGAGCAGGACAAACATCTCGTGCAGTTCACGTTCGGGCGCGCCGATGCGTGGCGCGATTGGGACGCCGAGCGCACGCGCGACGAACCGATCAAGGCGCTGTTCGAAATGCTGGCGATGGGCCTGCGTGGCTATCAGGTGCTCGCCAACTACTTGCTGGGCAAACTGGTGACGCGCTGGCAGAACCGTCTGCGCGGCGCACGGCAGACGTAAGATTCAAGACCGAAGACGTAAGACGGCACAACAGGCCCGATGCGTGCGGCGACGATCCGACGCATCAGGCGAGACAACGAGACATCGGCAGAACGTGAGCCGTCAATGGCGCGGCGACCCAAGGGAACCATACGATGGGCATCTGGAACCTCTATTTCATCCTGAAGTTGTTGCTGCTGTGGGCAGGCATCATCGGCTTTCACGTGCTGCCGAACTTTATCTTCGCGTTGTTTCTCGTGGTGCGGCTGCGTCCGCGCTGGGCACGCATCGCGCGGCAGGTGATCGCCATTCCGTTGGGGGCAGCGCTCCTTTATTACGACTCGAATCTGCCGCCGTTCGCCCGCTTCATCGAGCAATTGCCGGCGCTGATGCAGTTCCGCTTCTCGTACATCATCGAATTGCTCGGACGTTTCGTGCCCGCGCGCGACTGGCTGTTGCTCGCCATCATGGTGCTGGCGTACTGGATCGTGAACCGCTGGGTACGCGTGACCACCTTCGTGCTGCTTGCCCTGCTGATCGTGCCGGGCGTGCTGCGTGTCGGGACGCTGGTCTCCGTCTCGCCGGTGGTCGCCGCGCAGGGCGACACCACGGCGCTCGCGGCGGGGGCGGGCGAAGGGGCTGGCAATGCCTCGGCGGGCGCTGGCGGCGGCAGCACATTCCTGACGGGCGACGGCGAAGTGCCGCTCGATGCGAATCCGAACGCCGCGCTCAACAGTTTCTATTCGCGCGAACTCACGCGCTCGGTCTCGTTACCCGCACAGGCGGGGGCGGGTCCGGACTTCGACATCATCTTCCTGCATATCTGCTCGCTCGCGCAGGACGATCTCGACGTCGACAACCTCGACAATCAGCCGTTGCTCTCGAAGTTCGACTTCGTGTTCAAGAACTTCAACTCGGCGGCCAGCTACAGCGGCCCGGCAGCGATCCGTGTGCTGCGCGCCGGCTGCGGCCAGCCGACGCACAAGGCGCTGTACGATCAGGCCGGGCCGCAGTGCTACGTGATGAGCGACCTGAAGAACCTCGGTTTCACGCCGTCGCTGGCGATGAACCACGACGGGCACTTCGACAATTTCATGCAGGAAGTGCAGCAGAACTTCAACGTGCCGGGCGTCACGCCGTTCGACAACACGCATGCGCGCGTGGCCATGAGAGCGTTCGACGAAACCCCGATCCGCTCCGACGGCGATGTGCTGCAAGCGTGGTGGAAGCAGCGCACGGCCATGTCGGACAAGCGCGTGGCGCTCTACTACAACACCATTTCGCTGCATGACGGCAATCGTCTCGAAGGCTCGAAGCTCACCAGCGTGCAGAGCTATCCGGTGCGCGCGAAGGCACTGTTCGACGACTTCAGCCAGTTCATCGACACCATCGCCAAGTCGGGCCGCAAGGCGGTCGTGGTGTTCGTGCCGGAACACGGGGCGGCGCTGCGCGGCAGCAAGTTGCAGATCTCGGGCATGCGCGAGATTCCGCTGCCCGAAATCACGCACGTGCCGGTGGCCGTCAAACTCGTCGGCTTCGGCGATGGGGCAACGGCCTCGCACGGCTCGCCGGTGACGATATCCACGCCCACGAGCTATCTGGCGATGATGACGCTCATCTCGCATCTGGTGGCGAACAACCCGTTTGCGGGCACGCCGGATCTGGCGCAGTACGCGAACGACCTCCCGCAAACGGCATTCGTGGCGGCCAACGAACAGACGACCGTGATGAAGTACGGCGGCAAGATGCTGATTCGCGGCGCCGACGGTGTCTGGCTCGACCTGAAGTCGCTTGAATAGCGCAGATGACCGCCGCCTGACGGCGGGCTGACGAGGCGATGACGACGGGGTGGCGGCGGTGCGGCGGAGCCCCGTCATCGTTCGAAGGCGTGCGGCGACCTCGTACGCGTTTTTCCGGAAGCGCGCATACTGTGCACCTTGCCCGCGCACGCGGGCAGCGCAGTTTGTACCCTCGAAAACTCCGGGAGTTACCGTGCAATACACGAAATTCGGCCGCACCGGCCTGACTGTTTCCCGCCTGTGCCTCGGCACCATGACGTTCGGTCTGCAAACCGAAGAAGCTGCCAGCCATGCCATCCTCGATCGCACGGCCGAGGCGGGCGTCAACTTCATCGATCTCGCCGACGTCTATCCGCTAGGCGCCGACACCTCGCTCGTCGGACGCACCGAAGAGGTCGTCGGCCGATGGCTGAAGGGCCGTCGCGATCAGTTCATCGTCGCGACCAAGGCCTGCGGCCAGATGGGACCGTCGCCGTGGGACAAGGGCGCATCGCGCAAGCACCTGCTGAGCGCCATCGACGCGTCGCTCTCGCGCATCGGCACCGACTATGTCGATCTCTACCAACTTCATTCCGACGATACCGACACGCCCATCGACGAGACGCTCGAAGCGCTGGACATCATCGTGAAGTCGGGCAGGGCGCGCTATGTCGGCGTGTCGAACTACCTCGCTTACCGTCTCGCCCGCGCGCTTGGCCGTGCCGACGTGCTGCGCGTGGCCCGTTTCGTGTCGGTCCAGCCGCGCTACAACCTGCTGTTCCGTCAGATCGAGCGCGAACTGCTGCCGCTCGCGAGTGAAGAAGGGCTGGCTGTGATCCCCTACAACCCGCTCGCCGGGGGCTTGCTGACGGGCAAGTATCGTCATGACGCGGCACCGACCGAAGGCCGCTTCACTGCGGCGACCGTCGGCAAGGCCGGTGCGATGTATCAGCAGCGTTACTGGCACGAGCGCGAGTTCGAGACCATCGAAACGCTCAAGGGCATCGCGCAGGACGCCGGTGAGTCGCTGACCCGCCTGTCGCTGGCCTGGGTGCTGGCCAATCCGGTCGTGACGTCGGCGATCATCGGGGCAAGCCGCGTCGAACAACTGACCGAGACGCTCGGCACTATCGATTACGAACTGCCGCCCGAACTCAAGGCGAAGCTCGACGACGCCTCGCACGCCTACCGCTGGGGCGACGCCGCGCGCTAAGCGTCGCGCATTCGCTTCACACCGACGCATTCCGTCATACGCCACAGGCCCGTTCACGCGGGCCTGTGGCGTTTTGCGTTGCATCAAGGATCGGTGGCAGACCCATCGTTTCTCGCCCGAAAGGGGCGCACCGGGGTGGCTTTCGCGCTCGATCGGGCGGTATAGTAGAAACGTCGTGCGGTGTTCGTCAGGCGAAACACGCGATGACGAGTCCCACGCATGGCATTCCTTTCGGCTCCCAACGCGAGGCTGCTCATGACAAAACGCATTTTGCTGGCGACCGACGGTAGCGAGTCGTCCCGCCGTGCGTTGCGCGAGGCCGCCGCCTTTGCGCGCAACGGCGACGTGATCCGCGTCATTCACACCGTGGAAGACCCCGTCAATCTGCTGACGGCGGCTTTCGGCAAACTCATCGATCTGGAACAGGTGCGCCGCGATATGCAGCGCGAAGGCGAGGAGCATCTCGCGCGGGCGGTGCTGTATCTGCGTGAGGAAGGCTTCGACGCGCAGGCGCATCTGCTCGACCTGCGCACTACGGGGGAGACGGTTCCCGAGGCCATGACGCGAGAGGCGATCGAGTGGGGCGCGGACATCATCATCGTCGGCACGCACGGGCGTAGCGGCGTGCGCCGGGCGATGCTCGGCAGCGTCGCCGAACAGATTCTGCGCAGCGCCGAAGTGCCGGTGATGCTCGTGGCGGGAGAAGCCCGGCCGCATTTGCCGCTTCGCTCGGGCGGGCATTACGAACGGATTCTCGTTGCGATGGACGACAGCGAGACGTCGCGTCAGGCGTTCGAATACGCGTTGACGCTGGCGCGAACGCACGGCGCATCGATGCGCGTGGTTCACGTGCTGGACTTGCCCGGACCGTTCCTCGCCGGGTTCGATCCCGAGCCGCTGCTCGACGCCGTGCGTGCTGTGGGCGAACAGGTGCGTCACTGGGCGGAAAAACGGTTGCGTGAGGCGGAGGTGCCGGGCGAAATCGAGATGCGGGAGATTCAGCCGGTCGGCGAGGGCGTCGCCGATCAGATCATTGCGGCCGGCAAGGACGCCGACGTCGACGTGATCGTGCTGGGCACGCATGGCCGACGTGGCTTCCGTCGCTTCACGCTGGGTAGCGTGGCCGAAGATACGGCCCGTCACGCGGGCCGTCCGGTCCTGTTGTTACCTGCGCACGCAGCGCCGTCCTGATCGGAGGGCGGGGGATAGCACTTGGTGGTCCCTGAGCGCACGTCGAACGGGTATCGACGTGCGCATTCCCGTCGATCAGGCGAGTTCGGCGAGCAACGTCTTGAGGGGCGTTGCGGCGTCGGCCAGACGTGCGGGATCGACCACGGCACGGCGTCCGACGAGTTCGCGGGCCGCCATGAATTCCTGCGCACGGTTGATGCTTGCAGCGGCGACGACGGCGCCATCACGCAGATAGAACAGCATGAAGACGGCGGCGCCCTGTGCGTCGGGCAGACGACGCTCGACGACCGCGTCGTGACCGTCGGTCATACCGACCATCTGCAACTTGGCGTTGAACTGATCCGACCAGAACCACGGGGCGGTGGCGACGGCCTTCGGCGC
Source organism: Pandoraea sp. LA3 (assembly GCF_022696215.1). Taxonomy (NCBI): domain Bacteria; kingdom Pseudomonadati; phylum Pseudomonadota; class Betaproteobacteria; order Burkholderiales; family Burkholderiaceae; genus Pandoraea; species Pandoraea sp. LA3. The sequence continues at coordinate 60,021 of NZ_PTPY01000038.1, forward strand.
GTCGCCATGCACCACGCTCGCGGCCACCTTGGCCATCTCGCTGGCGCTTGGCACCGATTCCAGACGGATACGGCGACCCAGCGCCGGGTGATCGTGGTGCGCGCAATCGCCGACGGCCAGAATGGCAGGATCGCTGGTGCGGGCGAATTCGTCCACGACGATACCGTTGTCGACGGCGAGCCCGGCAGCCTGTGCCAGTTCCGCGTTCGGGATCAGACCGATACCGACGACGATCACGTCCGCTTCCAGACGCTTCTCACCGGCCACCACCGCCACGACCTGCCCGTCGGCATTCTGCTCCAGCGCCGTCACACCGACGCCGACCTGCACGTCCACACCATTCTCGCGATGCAGCGTGGCGAAGAACCCGGCCAGATCGGCCTCTGCCACGCGCGCCAGCAGGCGCGGCGCAGCTTCGAGCACCGTTACCGAGGCCCCGGCCTTGACAGCGCTCGCCGCCACTTCCAGGCCAATGTACCCGCCACCGACCACCACCACGCGCTTGCCCGGTGCGAGGGCTTCGCGCAGGCGCTGGGCATCGGCGATGTTGCGCAGATAGTAGACGTTGGGGGCATCGCCGCCGGGAATCGGCAGCGGACGCACGCGCCCGCCGAGCGCGAGCACGAGATGGTCGTAGCTCACGGTCTGGCCATCGTCGAACGAGACGGTGTGCGCGGCACGGTCGATGGCCGTCGCGGTGACGCCGAGGCGCACGTCGATGTCCGCTTTTTCCCAGCCATCGGCCGGTCGGATCAGCAGGCTGGCTTCATCGGCCTGCCCGGCGAGGAACGCCTTCGAGAGCGGCGGACGGCGATACGGCAGATGCGTTTCGCTGCCGGCGAGCACGATGCGGCCGGTGTAGCCGAGTTGACGAAGCGCGAGTGCGGTTTCGCCGCCGGCTTGACCGGCACCGAGGATGAGGGTGGTGGAGGTGGCTTCGGACATGGAGATAAGTGCCAAGGAGGCGAAGGAAGCAGGAGGAAGTGAGGTGAATTTGGGCGTCAGTGTAATGCATCGGCGTGCCCACGGCGTCCCGGATACCGCCGGATGGCTTCTGCACGCCGCGAATTGGCTGGCTTCGCCTGCGCCCGTCGAGATGTGCGGCAGACGTCGACGCCCATCCTCGAATAGTGGTTTGGACAGGCAAAACCCCCGTCGTATAAGGCATCCCTCAGTATTCATGCGGGTTTCGAGCCGGTTTCCCCCACGTTTGCATGGTGCGCGATTTTCGGGCGTAGAGTGAATTCGTCGCGCAACATTGCCGCCGATGGAGGAGACACCATGACCTGGACTAAAGAACAGAAGCATGTGGTAACGGCAAGCTATCTTGGGTGGACGCTGGACGCGTTCGATTTCTTCCTGATGGTGTTCGTACTCAAGGACATTGCGAAGGAGTTCAATACCGAGCTGGGCAGCGTGACCTTCGCGCTGCTGCTCACACTGGCGATGCGCCCGGTCGGCGCGTTCCTCTTCGGCCGCCTCGGCGACAAGTTCGGACGACGCCCGGCCATGATGGCGAGCGTGCTCCTTTACGCGTTGCTCGAACTGGCCTCCGGCTTCGCGCCGAGCCTTACCGTCCTGCTGATCCTGCGCGCGCTCTTCGGTATCGCGATGGGCGGTGAGTGGGGTGTCGGGGCGGCGCTTACGATGGAAAGCGTGCCCACCCATTCGCGCGGCATCGTCTCCGGTCTGTTGCAGGCGGGCTATCCGAGCGGCTATCTGCTCGCGTCGGTCGTCTACGGGCTGTTCTACGACAGCATCGGCTGGCGCGGCATGTTCTTCGTAGGCGTGCTGCCGGCCTTGCTGGTGTTCTACATCCGACGTCACGTGCCCGAATCGCCCGCGTGGCAAAAGGGGGCGTCGACGAGCGCCGCGCCACGGGCCAACTTCATTCAGGTGCTCTCCCGCGACTGGAAGCTGGCGCTGTATGCCATCGTGCTGATGACCGCGTTCAACTTCTTCTCGCACGGCACACAGGATCTGTACCCGACGTTCCTGCAAGTGCAGCACAAGTTCGACACGCACACCGTGAGCTGGATCGCGATCACGTACAACATCGGCGCGATCATCGGCGGGCTGTTCTTCGGTGCGATCTCGGAGAAAATCGGACGCCGCCGCGCCATCATCATCGCCTCGCTGATCGCCTTGCCCGTGCTGCCGTTGTGGGCGTTCTCAAGCGGTGCGGTGTTGCTCGCCATCGGGGCGTTCCTGATGCAGATCTCGGTGCAGGGGGCGTGGGGCGTGATTCCGGCGCATCTGAACGAACTCTCGCCCGACGAGATTCGCGCGACCTTCCCGGGGCTGGTCTATCAGTTGGGGAATCTGTTCGCGTCGGTCAACGGTAACTTGCAGGCGGGGATCGCCAAGGCACACGACGGCAACTTCGGGCTGGCGATGGCGTTGGTCGCCGGTACCGTCGCGGTGGTGATCGCCGTGATGATCTACTTCGGACGTGAACGTCGCGGCGCGGTGTTGGGCACCGGTGCCGAGGCGCCGAGACAAGGGGCGCTGCCGCCGGGTGCGTCGATGTCGCATTGACGTGGATGGGCTGCGCAGGTGTGGGGCGACACGGACCGTCCTGCGCTCAGCCCATCGCCCGGCTGGCCGCTGCGGCGCGTGCGCGCAGCCAGTTGATGCTCGCGAACAGCAGCACGGCAAAGATGATGAGCATCGTGGCGACCGCCAGAATCGACGGATCGATCGAATCGCGAATGCCGCTCCACATCTGACGCGGCACCGTCTTCTGGTCTGGTCCGCCGATGAACAGGATCACGATCACTTCGTCGAACGACGTCGCGAAGGCGAACACGCTGCCGGTTGCCACTGCGGGGGTGATGAGCGGTAGCGTCACGCGCCGGAACGTGACCCACGGCGCGGCACCGAGACCCGAGGCGGCGCGCAGCAGACTCTGGTCGAACGACAGCAGCGAGGCCGTCACCGTAATCACGACGAAGGGCGTGCCCAGGGCGGCGTGCGCCAGAATCACGCCCGGGTACGAATTGACGAGCCCGAGCGGCGCGAAGATCAAATAGAAGCCCGCGGCTACCACGACGATGGGCACGATCATCGGCGAGACGATGATCGGCATGATGACCGAGCGCAGCGGAAACTGCGAGCGCGAGAGGCCCAATGCGGCCAGCGTTCCCAGACCGGTGGCGATCAGCGTCGACGCGGCGCCGATTCCGAGGCTGTTGAGCAGCGCGCGCTGCCAGTCCGGACTCGTGAGCGCCTGTTCGTACCAGCGCATCGAGAAGCCCGTCATCGGGTACGAGAAATACGAACCCGCGTTGAACGACAGCGGAATGATCGCGAGAATCGGCGCGATCAGGAAACCGAGCGTAAGCGCCGTATGCAGACGCACCCAGCGCCACGCCACCCGCTCCGCCAACACCGTATTGCGTTTGTCCTGCATGGTCGTCTCTCCTGCGTGGCTCGCGCTGCGTCCGGGGTCAGCCGAAGCGCAGCCGGTCGATGCCGACGATGCGGTTGAAGATGAAGTAGAAGACCGCCGTGAAAATCACCAGATAAGCCGAGAGTGCCCCGGCAAGGCCCCAGTTGAGCTGCGTGTTGGTCTGCATGGCGATGAGCTGGCTGATCATCTCGTCACCGGCCCCTCCCAGCAGCGAAGGCGTGATGTAGTAACCGAGCGCCAGCACGAATACGAGGAAACAGCCCGCGCCCACGCCGGGGAACGTCTGCGGGATGTAGATCCGCACGAAGGCCGTGAACGGGTGCGCGCCGAGCGACTTCGCCGCGCGCATATAGACGGGCGAGACGCTCTTCATCACCGAGTAGATCGCCAGAATCATGTAGGGCAGCAGCACGTGGGTCATGCCGATCAGCACGCCGGTCCGGTTGAAGATCAGGGCGACCGGATGCGAGGTGAGACCGAGCACGGAAAGCAGGCTATTGATGACGCCGCCGGGTTGCAGCAGCACATACCAGGCCGTCGTGCGCACGAGTAGCGACGTCCAGAACGGCACGATGACGAACAGCATCAGGCGGTTGCTCTGCTTCTCGGGCAGATTCGCGAGCAGCCATGCGACCGGATAGCCGAGAATGAGGCAAAGCACGGTCACGGTTGCGCTGATCGAGATCGTGCGTGCGAACGCCTCGCGGTACACCGACGCATTCTCCGGCACCGACGCGACAGCGCCTTGCGGCGTGACCTGCATGTCCATTCCGGCGAGCAGGTAGTCGGGCGTGGGCGACGTGGCGGCACGTTTGAGCAGACGCCACGTCTCAGGCGCATTCCAGCGCGCGTCGAGTTCGATCAACGCAGGCTTCCACGCGGGCGGCGCTTCGTCGCCGACGGCGCGTGCCGTACGCATGAGCAGGCTGCGAAACTCCGGTTGCGCGAAGTTCATCCGTCGCGCGATGGTGCCGAGTTGTCCGCTCTCGCGGGCTTGCTTCAGATCGGCGGCCAGCACCGCGAAGGTCGCTTCACCGGGGACATCGTGACCGTCCCATGCGTTCAGGGCGCGGGCGAGTTGCGGCATGCCCTCGGTGACCTCGTGGTTTTGCACGCTGCGGGCGAGCAGCATGGCAATCGGCGCGATGAACGTCGAGAGCAGAAACACGATCAGCGGCAAGGCCAGCAACAGCGCCCGCATCGACGCGTGCCGTTGCACCCGGCGGTATGCGGCAAGCGCCTCCGGGACGACGGGACCACCGGTGCTCGGTCGGGCACCGGGAGGCGTAGCGTGAGTCGATGCGGGCATGGGCGTTATCTCGTTCGGTGCGCCGATGGGTCGTGAATATCAGGAGCGCTACACGTCATTGCGTGAGCCACACCTGGAAGCGCTTGTTGATGGCGTCAGCGTTATCGGCCCAGAAGTTCGCGTTGATCTGCACGGCGCGCTTGAAGTTCTCCGGCGCGGTCGGCATATCGGCCAGGCGTTGCTTGTCGACGTACTGGATGGCGTCCTTGCGCGGCGGCGCGTAGGCGATGTACTTCGACAGATCGGCAGACGCCTTCGGTTGCGACTGGGAGACGATGAACTTGGCGGCCGCATCGGCATGCTTGGCGCCGGCGGGCACGCCCCACCATTCGAAGTCGTAGACCTGTGCGTCCCACACGGCCTTGAACGGCTTCTTGTCCTTCTTCGCCGCGTCGTCGATCCGGCCGTTGTAAGCCTGCACCATGACGACGGCACCGTCGGCGAGCAACTGCGGCGCCTGTGCACCGGACTCCCACCAGACGATGCTCTTCTTGATGGTGTCGAGCTTCTTGAACGCGCGGTCGACGCCGGCGGGCGTGGCGAGCACCTTGTAGACGTCCTTCGGATCGACGCCGTCAGCGATCAGCGCCCATTCCATCGTGACCTTCGGCGACTTGCGCAGCCCGCGCTTGCCGGGGAATTTCTGCAAATCGAAGAAGTCGTTGACGGTCGTCGGTGCGGTTTTCAGCTTGCTCGCATCGAAGGCGTAGATCGTCGACCAGACCATGCTCGCGACGGCGCACTCGCTGATCGAGCCGGGAATGAAGTCGCTGGTCTTGCCGAGGGTCTTCTTGTCGAACTTCTTGAGCAGCCCCTCGTCGCAGGCCGTGATCGCGTCGTTGGTCTCCATGTCGATCAGGTCCCACGTGGTGTTCTTCGCCTGCTCCATGGCGGAGAGTTTGGCGAGACCGCCGTCATACGACTCGGTCGCGAACGTGACACCCGTGGCCTGCGTGAACGGCTCGAACCAGGCTTTCTTGGCCGCTGCCTCGAAGGCACCGCCAAAAGTCACCACGTTGAGAGTTTCGGCGGCGTAGGTTGTCGTCGTGGCCGTGGTGGCGAAGGCCAGGACGGCGAGGGCGGCGCAGTGCGTTTTGAGAGAAGTGCGCATATCAGTTGGCTCCGGCAGGTGCAGTCAGGATCAGGGATGGGGAAGGTGCGTCGGGAGAAACCGGGGCCGGCGTAGCACGGGGTGCGCTGGCGGCAAGAATCTTGCAGTCGTCGTGACGCCATGCGACATCGATGGTGTCGCCCGTGCAGGGCAGGGCATGACGCTGCGTGTTGGGGACTTTGACGACGATGGCATCGCGCGAGCCGAGCGTGAGGTGCACGCGATGGTGATCGCCGCAGTAGACGAGTTCATCGACGCGCGCTCGCACGACGTTGTGTTCTTCCGGGGCGTGCACGCCGTCCGGGCCGGGGATGTGCGCGCGCTCGGGACGCAGCGCGAGCATGGCGTCGTCGCCGGTGCGCAACCCCGAATTGGTTGTTGCGTCAGTGGTGGCCTCGACATTGCAGCGCCCGCGAATGAGGCTGCCGTCGGCCAGCGCGAGGGTCGCCCAGCCGTCGGCGGCGCGCACGACGCGTCCCGTCAATCCGTTGTTCTCGCCGACGAAATTCGCGACGAAGGCGTTCTGCGCGTTCTCGTAGAGTTCGGTCGGCGACGCGGCCTGCTGAATGCACCCGTCCGAAAACACGGCAACGCGATCCGACATCGTCAGCGCTTCGGCCTGATCGTGCGTCACGTAGACGATGGTCAGCGACAGCTCGCGATGCAGGCGCATGATCTCGTACTGCATCGTCTCGCGCAGCCGTTTGTCGAGCGCGCCCAGCGGCTCGTCCATCAGCACCACGCTCGGCTCGAACACCAGCGCACGGGCCAGCGCCACGCGCTGCTGCTGACCGCCGGAGAGTTGGGCGGGACGCCGGTTGGCGAGATGCGACAGTTCGATGATCTCCAGCGCGCGCTTGACGCGGGCATTCTGCTCGGTGCGTCCGACGCGTCGCACCGACAGCGGGAAGGCCACGTTCTGCGCAATCGTGAGATGCGGGAACAGCGCGTAGTTCTGGAACACCATGCCGATGTCGCGCCGATGCGGGGGCTTGTCGTCGAGACGCTGGCCGTCCAGACGAATCTCTCCGTGCGTGGGGGACTCGAAACCCGCGAGCATCATGAGCGTGGTCGTCTTGCCCGAACCCGATGGGCCGAGCAAGGACAGGAACTCTCCGCGGCGTACATCGAGGTTCAGGTCGTCGACGACGTGATGCACGCCGTCATACGACTTGCTCACGCTCGAGAACGAAATGAAGGAAGGGTTCGACATCGTGATGGTGTCCTGTCTTCGGAGTGCGGCGCCGGGTGTGAGACCGGGTCCGGCACTCAGGGCTGAGCCAGCTTCGCGGCGAGATAGCGCGCGAAATCGTAATTGGGGCGCTCCAGTCGGCTCAGATGGCCCGGCTTCGCCAGCGGTGCGTGTACGCCACGGAACACGGCTTCCACGCCACGCCGGTCTTCGGCGTTGACTTCGTCGAGCAGTGTCTTGAGCGACGCCATGTAAGTTTGCGCCTGTGGGTCCGCGACGAACTCGGGCGCCAGCCCGCCGCCGAAGCGAATGTGCACACGTCCCACGCCCCGCGGCTGGAGCACGAGGTACCAGAAGTACCCGGGGGTGAGCGTGACGAGATGCGTCGGGTAGATCGCCAGCAGCGCCGTCGTCTTGCGCCAGTGGCCTTCGAGGCGGGTGTTGTCGGGGTGCGCGTTGCCGATCGGCAGGCTCGCTTCCTTGGTGATCCAGTGATAGTTGAACGCCGCGAGACCCGGCGGGCATTCCATCTCTTCGAGCTTCGAATGCGGCCCTACCGTGGCGCGATGCAGCATCGGCAGGTGATAGCTCTCCATGAAGTTCTCGGCCAGGATCTTCCAGTTCGTATCCCAGACGTGCTCTTCATAGAAAGTTTCGATGTAGTCGGTCATGCCGTAAGGCGCGATCAGTTCGGTGAGTTCGCTCAGTTGCCGGGCGACGGGCGGCGCATGAGAGTCGAGCGTGACGTATATCCAGCCTTGCCACTGCTCGCAACGAATCGCGGGCAGCCGGTAGCTTTCCTTGCAGAAGCCCGCTTGCTCGTCCATCATCGGCGCGCCTTTCAACTGACCGTCGAGGCCGTAGTTCCACGCGTGGTAAGGGCAGACGATGCGACGGATGTTGCCGCGTCCTTCGAGCAGCACGGACATGCGATGCAGGCAGACGTTGGACATCGCCGTCAGTTGCCCCTGCTCGTCACGCACGACCACGACAGGCTGATCGCCGATCTGGGCCGTGAGGTAATCGCCCGGCGCAGCGAGCACGCTGGCCCGCCCCACGCATTGCCACTCTCTGGCAAAGATGCCCTGTTGCTCGCGAGCGAGAAAGTCGGGCGACGTATACACGCCGGGCGGCATTGCCCGTGCATCGTCGAATGAGCGTTCGCCACCGGCACGCAGTGCGTCGATGAGCGTTTGCCCTGCGATCGTCCCTGTCTGGTCAGCCATGAAGCCCTCCGTTCATTCGCCGTTTCGCCTCGGGGCATGCTGCTGTCCCTAGCGTTCGGCGCTCAACATGAACATCAATCTATCAAGCCAAATTGCCAGCCAAAATATTGTTTTCGGATACAGGGCAAAGGTTTTCCCTATGCAGCGTTGAAATGCCGCGGGGACCTATGCGCGATGCTGATGATGCGAATCAGGCGGCAGGCGAGTCATTGCGGCGTGAGATGGAGTCGCCGGATGTGGTTCTCGCAGAACGACGCGAAGCGCTCGACCACCCGGCGCGGCTTCATCGTGCGGGATTGGGCTACGCCCAGCGTGAGCGCGTTGACGTTGTCCTTGAAGCGCTTGATGACGAATTCCTCGCCGTCCACCGTGCGCGTCGATTTGAGCGGGAAGTTCAGCAGGCTGTAGCCCAGACCGTTCGCCACCATGCCGCGCACGACCTCGGGTTGCGACGAGCGGAAGGCCGGCACGGGCCGGGTGCCGACCGCATCGAACAGCGCCGCGAAATACTCGCGGCTGTGCGGCAGATCGAGCATCACGTAGGGCTCTGACTGCAAGTCGGCCAGCGACACTTTGCGTGCACGGGCGAGTCGGTGTGTGCGCGGCAGGATCGCGTACGGCGGCAGCGACAGCAGCGGGGTGAACGCGATGTCCTCGCTCAGATCGAGGCTGTAGGTGAGCACGAGATCGAGCGAGCCGTCGTGCAGGCCACGTAAAAGGCCGTCCTGATGGGCTTCGACGGTGCGAAACGAAATACCGGCGTGCTCCTGCGTGAAGCGACTGATCAGGCCCGGCATCAGCGGCGGCGCGAGTGACGCCAGACATCCCAGCGCAATCGCACCGGTCATGCCGCCATCCATCTCCTTGGCCGCCATCTGTAACTCTTCCGCCGTCTTGAGCAGGTTGCGCGCCTGCCCGAGCAGATCGCGCCCGGCTTGCGTGAGCGACAGCCCGCTCGCGTGATGCCGGATGAACAATTGCACGCCGAACGAGACTTCAAGATCCGCAAGCGCGGTAGAGATGGAAGGTTGTGAGATGTGCAGCCGTCTGGCCGCCGCAGTGAACGACAGCACCTCGGCGGTGACCACGAAATAGCGCAGTTGGCGCAGCGAGTAACGCAGCGGCTGATTGTCCATCGGCATCGCTCCATCAGGCGGGAAATAAGGCGGCATATCGGGCGGCAAATCGGGCGGCAAATCGCAGGTGGCATGATTCGACGGCATTGTGAAACCGAAAAAATAGTCTGCATAGTCAAATCCGATGCCCTGCATTTTTTAAATGTATTTTTCGGATGCTGTCCGCACGCGTAGATTGCCCCGAATGACCCATCCCCCGGGTGGTTCGCCAACTCTCTGCCTTCTGAAGGACGCAAGCCATGACAGTGCAAACCCCGTCAATCGATACGCTCGTCGTCGGTGCCGGTCAGGCCGGCGTGGCGATGAGCGAGCACCTGAGCAAGCTCGGTGTGCCGCATCTCGTGCTGGAACGCGCGCGCATCGCGGAGCGTTGGCGCACCGGACGCTGGGATTCGCTCGTCGCCAATGGTCCCGCGTGGCATGACCGGTTTCCCGGCATGACGTTTGCCGACGTCGACCCGGATGGTTTCGCATCGAAAGAGCAGGTGGCGGACTATTTCGTGGATTACGCGCGCAAGATCGAAGCGCCGATCCGCACGGGCGTGGAAGTGACGAAGGTCGTGAGAAACGTCGGACGGCCGGGCTTCACTGTCGAGACGTCGGATGGCCGGTACGAGGCGCTTCGCGTGGTGGTGGCGACGGGGCCGTTCCAGCGACCGGTGATTCCGGGCATCGCGCCCCGCGACGAGCGCCTGACGCAGTTGCATTCGGCTGATTACCGCAATCCGGAGCAGTTGCCCCCGGGCAATGTGCTGGTTGTCGGCGCCGGGTCGTCGGGTGTACAGATTGCCGACGAATTGCAGCGCTCAGGACGTCAGGTCTACTTGTCGGTCGGCCCGCACGACCGCCCCCCGCGCGGCTATCGCGGGCGCGACTTCTGCTGGTGGCTCGGGGTGCTGGGCGAGTGGGATGCCGAGGTCATGCGGCCCGGCAAGGCGCACGTGACGATTGCCGTGAGCGGCGCGCGCGGTGGCCATACGGTGGACTTTCGCCGTCTGGCGCATCAGGGGGTGACGCTCACGGGCCTCACCCAATCGTTCGACGGCGGCGTGGTGCGCTTTGCGCCCGATCTGGCCGAGAACATCGCGCGAGGGGACGAAAACTACCTGTCGATGCTCGACGCTGCCGACGCCTACGCGGCGCGCAATGGCCTCGAACTTCCGGATGAGCCTGAAGCCCGTGTCATTCCCCCCGACCCCGAGTGTCTGACGCATCCGCTCAGTGAGTTGGACCTGGTGAACGCCGGGGTGACCACGATTCTCTGGGCGACCGGCTACGTCCATGACTTCCAGTGGCTGCAAGTCGATGCGTTCGACGATAGCGGCAAGCCCAAACATCAGCGTGGCGTCTCGAAGGAGCCGGGGGTCTATTTCCTCGGCTTGCCGTGGCTGTCGCGTCGTGGCTCGTCCTTCATCTGGGGCGTGTGGCACGACGCACGACATGTCGCCGAGCACATCGCGACGCAACGCAAATATCTCGCTTACTACGACGCGCCGACGAATGTCGCGAACTGAGTCACGATCACGATCCGAGGAGCCTTCCATGACCCAACCGACCCATACCCGTATCCGCATGTTCAACACGAAGGACACGTATCCGAATCAGTCGCTCGACAACGATCTCTGTCAGGCGGTGCGCGCGGGGAACACCGTGTACGTGCGTGGCCAGATCGGCACCGATTTCGCGGGCAATCTCGTCGGTCTCGGCGATCCGCGCGCGCAGGCCGAGCAGGCGATGAAGAACGTCAAGCAGTTGCTCGAAGAGGCGGGCAGCGACCTGTCGCATGTGGTAAAGACCACGACCTATCTGACGGACGTGCGTTATCGCGAGCCGGTCTATCGCGAAGTGGGCAAGTGGCTCAAGGGCGTGTTTCCCATCTCCACCGGGCTGACGGTCGTCGCGCTCGGACAACCCGAGTGGCTGATGGAAATCGACGTGATCGCGGTGATTCCCGAAGGCTGGACGCCGCAGGATTCCCAACGTGCCTGACGTGCCTCACTTGCATAAGGAACGCATATGACTTTCTCCATTGTCGGACGCTGTGAGCAGACCGGACAACTCGGTATCGCCATCAGCTCGTCGAGCATTGCCGTGGGTGCACGGTGTCCGTGGCTGCGCGCGAACGTTGGCGCGGTGGCGACACAGAACGTCACGCTGCCTGCACTCGGGCCGGACATTCTCGACCGTCTCGCCGGGGGTGCGGACCCGCAGACCGCCTTGCGCGACGCGCTGACCGAGCGCCAGTGGAGCGAATACCGGCAAGTGACGGTGGTCGACGCGCAGGGGCGCACCGCGCACTTCAGCGGTTATCAGGCGCTCGGGACCTACCACGCGGTCGCCGGGCGGCAGTGCGTGGCTGCGGGCAACATGCTGTCGAGCCTTGGGGTGATCGAGTCGATGGTGCCCGCGTTCGAGCAGACCACAGGCCCGCTGGCGGATCGTCTGCTCGCGGCCATGCACGCGGCGATGGCCGCTGGCGGCGAAGCCGGACCGGTGCACTCTGCGGCGCTGAAGATCGTGGGCGATCTGGTCTGGCCCATCGTCGATCTGCGGGTGGACTGGGCGGACGACGATCCCATCGGCCAACTCCACGGCCTCTGGCGCGCCTACGCGCCTCAAATGCAGGATTATGTGACGCGCGCCCTGAATCCCACGGCCGCGCCGAGCTATGGCGTGCCGGGCGATGAATGAGGTCTCGAGCCGTGCCTGGCTGGAAACGCTGATCGGTTTTCCGACCGCGAGCCGCGATTCCAATCTCGCGTTGATTGAATCCTTCGATCTCAGCCTTCGGTGTCCGGCGGCGTGAAAAAGACCATCTCGACCTGCTTGAGCAGGGCGGGACCGAAGGCCTCGCCGCCGACTTCCGGCGCAATCACCTGCATCAGCACCGGTGAGCCGGGCGGCGGGTGCAGCGCGTGAGCGAGCACGCAGAAATACATGGCCGGGTGCTCGGCGCGCACCACGCCGGCGGCCATCCCCTCCACGATGAGCTTCTCCATGCAGTTGTAGACCGGTTCGAGCAGATGGCGGTACAGCACCGCACCACGCTCGCCGGTCTCCGTGGCGTGCAGGGAAATGAAGCGTTTGTGCTCGGGATGCTGCACGGCGTAGGCCGCAATGAGTGCAATGGCGTCGCGCAGCCGGTCGCGTACCGGGCGGGTGGTGTCGTCCGCGATTGCTTTCAGATTGTCGACGGGGGCCGTGAGCGCGGCTTCGAGCGTATCGACGCAGGCGCGCCAGAGTTGCTCCTTCGAGCCGAAGTGCACGCGCACGAGGCTGGCGTCGACTTTTGCCGTAGCGGCGATGCCGCGCAGGTTGGCGCCGTCATAGCCGAGATGCGAGAAAGCGTCGATGGCCGCGTTCAGCAGGGCTGCGCGGCCATCGGGCAAGTGTTTGGGGCGTCGGCCCCGCGTAATGGGTGTGGCGGTCATCGTCGGGCTACGTCTTGCGACGGGGGCGACTGTGCGTCGGCCGGTGCGGTCGCTGCCGCCCCGCTGGCCGGTGCTGCCGCATCGACCGATGGCTCGGGCGGCACCCCCATCGCGTAAAACAGTAGCGCAGTATCCGACAAACGCGCGCCGGTTGCACGCACCGTCGTCAGATAGGCGTTCCAGTACTGCTGCTCACGGCCTCGCGCCGACGACACCGGCAAGGCCCCCAGACGCACCCGCGCGGCGGTGTCGCGATAGATCTGCTCTGCCGCGGCACTCGCGGTGTCGGCATGCAGTAGCGACGTATTGTCCGCTTCGAGCGATGCCAGCGTGTCCGCCACGTTCCTGAACGCCGTCAGCACGGTCTGCTTGTACTGATCGACGGCCGCTTCATACGTGGCCTGTGCCGCCCGACGCTGGGCGAGCAACGCGCCGCCGTGGAAGATCGGTTGCGAGATCGACGCGGCAATGCTCCACAGCGAACCGGCGTTGGACATGACCGTCGGCCAGTTGAAGCCGCCTTTGCCCATCGACGCGGTGAGCGACAGGCTCGGGAACATCTGCGCCGTTGCCACGCCGACTTCGGCCGATGCCGCCTTGAGCGCCATTTCCGCCGCCTGAATATCGGGTCGCGACTGGAGCAACGTCGACGGCACCACGACCGGCACCGTGCCCGGCACCTTCAGTTCCCCGAGCGCCAGATCCTCCGGCGCCTGATCCGGCGTGCGGCCGAGCAGAACGGCGAGCGCGTGGCGAGTGGACTGCCATTGCGCCCGAAGTCCCGGCAACGACGCCGCAAGTGACTCGGCGTTCTGGGCGGAAGCGAGGGCGTCGGCGCGCGACACGGCGCCGAGCGCTTCGCGGCGCGCCATGTCGGTGGCGTCCGCCTGCGCGAGATCGACGAGACGCTCAGTCGCCTTGACCTGCGCGCCGAGCACCGACGCGCTGATCGCGCCCGAGACGATATTCGCCGCCAGCGCCTGACGAGCCGATTCGAGCTGGAACGCCTGCTGGTCGACCTGCGCGGCGAGCGAGGCGTTGGCGAAACGCGAGGCGCCGAAGAAGTCGAAGGTGTAGCGCGCCTGAATCTGGCCGACGAACATGTTGTACAGCGCCGTCGGCGGCCGCAGGTTCGGGATGCCCAGATTGCGTTCACGCGCGGCTTCGCCGCCGATGTCGATGGACGGGAACAGCGACGAGCCGATCTGCGCCTTCAACTGCTCACGTGCGGCCTGCAAGGCATGATCCGCCGACGACAGGTTCGGGCTGTTGCGCAGGCCTTCGTCGACCAGCGCGTTCAGCTTGTCGGACTGATAGGCCTGCCACCACGCCTTGACCGGCGGCGCACCGACGTCGAACCGTTGTGAGGCGCCTTGCGCCGTGACCGTCTGCGTGGGCAGGGCGTTCACGCCGTAGTGCGACGGCGAGGGCATCGCCGGTGGCTTGTCGCCCGGGGTGAACGAGCAGGCGCCGAGCCAGAGCGGCAGAATCGACACGATGGGCACGAGCAGGGCGGGACGGCGCACCCGGCGTGAAACCGGTTGCGTCAGCGAGCGCAAAACGATGCGCGAGGTCATGAGCGATCTCCTTGCGGGCTGGCGGACGCCGTATGGCCCGCATGCGACGCGCGTTCGTCGTGACGCACGCGGAAGGCCGTCGCGTACAACGCCGGCAGGAAAAACACGGTCAGGATGGTGGCGCTGGTGATTCCGCCCATCAGCGCGGTCGCCATCGGACCGAAGAAGTTGCTGCGCAACAGCGGGATCAGTGCGAGCACGGCGGCGGCGGCCGTCAGGGTAATCGGACGGAAGCGTCGCACCGTGGCGCTCACGATGGCGTCGAAGCGCGGATGCCCGGCCGCGACGTCCTGCTCGATCTGATCGACGAGAATCACCGAGTTACGCATGATGATCCCGAACATCGCGATCACCCCGAGCATCGCCACGAAACCGAATGGCTTGCCGAACAGCAGCAGCGTCGCCACGACCCCGATCATGCCCAGCGGCGCGGTGAGCACCACCAGCATGGTGCGCGCGAAGCTCTGCAACTGGATCATGAGCAGTGTGAGCACGGCGATGATCATGATCGGCATTTGCGCGTTGATCGATGCCTGACCCTTGCCCGATTCCTCGACGGAGCCGCCGATCTCGATGCGATAACCGACAGGCAGAGCCTTGCGAATGTCGCTGAGCTTCTTGTAGACGGCTTCGGTCACGTCGATGCCTTGCTTGCCTGCGCGGACGTCCGAGCGCACGGTAATCGTCGGCTGACGGTCACGTTCCCAGATCACGCCGTATTCCAGTTCGTCGACCACGCGTCCGAGCGTGGCGAGCGGCACCGGGCCGTTCGGCGTGGGCATCGCGAGCGTGGCCAGCCTGGCCGGATCGACACGCTCGGCCTTGGGCGAGCGCAGCGTGATCGAGATGAGCTTGTCGCGCTCGCGATACTGGCTGATGTCGTACCCCGTGAGCGTCATGGCGATGAAGTTCGCAATGTCCGTCGAACTCACGCCCAGCGCACGCGCCTTCTGCTGATCGACTTCGAAGCGCACGGAGCGCTGCGAGGGTTCGTCCCAGTCGAATTGCACATCCACCGTGTCACCGTTGTTGCGCATCACGTCCGCCACCTGCTCGGAGATCTTGCGCACGGTGCCGATGTCGTCGCCGCTCACGCGGAACTGCACGGGGAAGCCGACCGGCGGTCCGTTTTCCAGACGCGACAAACGCGTGCGCACGCCGGGCATGGCCTCGCGCAGCTTCGGTTCGAGCCACTGCGCCAGTGCTTCGCGTTCCTCCACCGACTTGGCGGTAATCACGAGCTGCGCAAAGTTCGGCGTCGGCAGTTGCTGGTCGAGCGGCAGATAGAAGCGCGGTGCGCCAGTACCGACGAAGCTCACCGTGTGGTCGATTTCCTTACGGCCTTCGAGCAGTTTTTCGAGGCGCTGCGTTTCGCGCAACGTCGCCTGATACGACGCGCCTTCCTGCAAGCGCAGGTCCACCATCAACTCGGGACGGTCGGAGCTGGGGAAGAACTGCTGCGGCACGAGTGAGAACCCGGCCATGGCGATAAGGAACAGCACGACGGTAATGGCGAGCACGATGATCTTGCGCTCGATGCACCACGTCAGCCAGCCGCGCAGGCGGTTGTAGAACCTGGTGTCGTAGACCTCGTGCTCGTGATCGTCGCCATGATGCGCTTCGCGCGGACGCTCCGGCAGCAACTTGTAGCCGAGCAACGGAATGAGCACGACCGCTGCGAGCCAAGACGCCAGCAATGCGATGGCCGAGACTTCGAAGATCGAGCGCGTGTATTCGCCGGTGCTCGATTTCGCCAGCGCGATCGGCAGGAAGCCGGAGACGGTGACGAGCGTGCCGGTGAGCATCGGAAACGCCGTGCTGGTGTAGGCGAAGGCGGCGGCGCGCTTGCGGTTCCAGCCTTGCGCGAGCTTCACGGCCATCATTTCGACGGCGATGATCGCATCGTCCACCAGCAGACCGAGCGCCAGAATCAGCGTGCCAAGCGAGACCTTGTGCAGCCCGATGTCGAAGATGTACATGAACAGCGACGTGACGGCGAGCACCACCGGAATCGAAATCACCACGACCATGCCGGTGCGGAATCCCAGCGAGACGAGACTCACGACGAGCACGATGGCCACGGCTTCGGCCACGGCTTCGAGGAAGTCGTCGACCGAGTGCGACACGGACTGCGACATGCTCGCGACTTCGGTGAGCTTTAGCCCGGCAGGCAGTTGCGCGCGTAGGTTGCCCATCGTGCTCTCGAGCGCCTTGCCGAGGTGAACGACGTCCTGCCCCTTTTGCATGGTGATGCCGATGCCGAGCACAGGCTTGCCGCCGAAGCGCATTTCCGAGACGGGCGGATCGACATAGCCGCGCTTGATCGTGGCGATGTCGCCCAGACGGAACGTGCGGTTGTTCACCCGGATGAGCGTGTCGGCGAGTTCGTCGACATTGCGGAACTGGCCGCTCGGACGCACCACCACACGGTCGTTCGGCGCTTCGATGGTGCCCGCCGGCGAGACGGCGTTCTGGCCGTTCACGGCCTGCGCGATCTGGTTCGGGGAGATGCCCAGCCGCGTGAGCTGCGTGTTGCTGATCTCGACGTAGATACGCTGATCCTGATCGCCGAAGTAATCAACCTTGGCCACACCTGGCACGCGCAGCAGCACGGTGCGCAGGGCGTCGGCGTAGTCGCGCAACTGGGCAGGGCCGAAGCCGTCGCCTTCGAGGGTGAAGATGTGCGTGTAGACGTCGCCGAACTCGTCGTTGAAGAAGGGGCCCTGAACGCCGGTCGGCAGCGTGTAGGCAATGTCGCCGACCTTCTTGCGCACCTGATACCACTCCTCGGGCACTTCGCTCGCGGGCGCCGAGTCTTTCATCGAGAAGAACAGCAGCGACTCGCCCGGGCGCGAATAGCTGCGCTGGAAGTCGATGCTGGGCATTTCCTGAAGCTTGCGCGCGATGCGGTCCGTGACCTGTTCCTGCACTTGTTTGGCCGTGGCGCCCGGCCAGAACGTGCGGATCACCATCACGCGGAACGTGAAGGGCGGGTCTTCCGATTGGGCGAGACGCGAGTAAGCCAGAATGCCGAAGATCGTCGCCATCGCGATCAGGAAGATCATCAGCGAGCGATGGCGCAAGGCCCACGCGGAGAGGTTGAAGCGTCCCTCTTCGTGGCTGTAATCCTTCGGTTCGTCGCTCGGTGCGGCTTGCGGGTCGTGGGGCACGGGCGGTTTCCCGTCTAGCGTGCTCATGACGCGAAGTCCTCCGGATGCAGCGGCGCGATCACGCGCACTTTCTCACCGGCGGTGACCGTGTGAACGCCTTGCCAGACGATGCGCTCGCCGGGCTGAATGCCGCCCGCAACCGTCACGGTGCGCTCGCCGTAGCGCACGATCGTTACGCGTCGCAGCACGAGCGTGTCGTCTTGCTTGACGACCCACACGGCGGGCTGATTGCCTTGATGGAAGAGTGCGGTGGACGGCAGGGTGATCGGGTGAGCGTCGGCAGCGGCGCCTGCTGACGGCGCGGATGCCGCCGCCGGTGCAGATGCTCCCGCTGCCGCCGTCGCGACCGGCGCCGTGAGCGGCTGTGCGAAGGCCACGTTGGCCGTCATACCGAGCTTCACGTCCGGTCCGGGCGAGAGCAGGGAGAGCTTTGCGCGGTAGGTGCGGCTCATCGGATCGGCCGCCGGCGAGATTTCACGCACGCGCGCTTGCCAGGTCTTGCCCGGAATGGCGGGCAGGGAGACGCTCGCCGTCTGCCCGATGCGGAACGCGCCGAGCGCGACTTCGGGCACGTCGGCGATGACGTCGACGTCGCCCGTCCATGCCAGTTGATAGACGGGTTGTCCGGCGCTGACGTTCTGCCCGGTATCGGCCTGCTCGGCCGTAATGACACCGTCGCGGTCCGCCTTCAGATTGCCGTAGCTCAGTTGATTGCCAGCCAGCGCGGCTTGCTGACTCGCCTGATTGCGCTGGGCCAGCGCGCTGGCATAAGCATTTTCGGATTGTTCGAGTTGCGCTGGCGCAATCAGGTTTTCGCGGGCCTGCGCGCGGTCGCGCGTCACGGTCTGCGTTGCATATTCGAGCTGGTGCTGCGCCGCGTCGAGTTGCGCACTGGCACTGGCGGCACTCTTGGCGAGGTCGGCCGGATCGAGCCTCGCGACGACCTGACCGGCCTTGACGGCATCGCCCAGACGTACCGAGCGATCAACGATCTTGCCGGCCACGCGGAACGACAGCGGCGTGGTGTAACGCGCTTCGATCTGTGCGGGCAACGACGCGATGGGGGTTTGCTCGGCGAGCTGAGCGGCGACCGCAACGACCGGTCGCGGCGGCGGCTCCGGCGGGGCTTTGCGTGAACAGGCGGCCAGGGTGGCGGCCGCAATGGCGGTGGTAGCGACCGTCAGCGCAAGCCGGCGGCGCGCAGCGGTGTCTGACAATACGGCGGGCAGAAAGGACATCATGCGCTCGTGACCCACAAAATGAGGAATCCGGTAGGAAAAACAACGAGTTGCGACGCTTGTGACAACCGGATTTCTCACGCGGGCGCTGGCGCGCGACAAGGCGACGGTCAGCAAAAGCGGCGTGATCCGGGAAAAAATCTACGGGCGATGATATATGGATTGCCCACGCCCTGCAACGGGGTGAACGACGTTCGTTGGACCCCGCTGTGACTATCGATAGGGTCGGGTCATTGGATTGTTGTCGACAGGGGGCGAATCGCCAACCAACAAATTATTTTGGAGTACGATGCCTGTCACGTGCTCGCGCGTTTTCGCGAGCACGGGTGAGCGGATCGCTCGACATGAATATCACGTCAGATTGCATGCAATGAACCATATGACGATTGGACGTCGACGAATGCCTCACGGAATGGCTGTTCACCGGGACAAATTGTCACAACCGAGGAACGTTGTCACGCGCATCGAGTCGCACTCGGGCCAGTCGCAACGACTGGCGACATCGTAGCGAAGACACCCGGCAGTTCACGACGCGAGCGGCGCAGAACATCGATGCCGGCGGCGGGCTTTTTGGTGCAGACAGTGCAACGTCGGCGCTACGGCTTGACTGAGGTCAAGCGAAGGACATGCGGGGATGTCGATTGCCACAGCAAGTCGGCCGTTCGCGACTATGCTGGATGTATCCGAAGTTTAACGACTGATTCTCACCAGAGACGGATAGCCATGACAAAACGAACAGCATTGGTTACAGGAGGCATGGGCGGTTTGGGCGAAGCGATCAGCCTGCGTCTTGCTGATGCCGGGTACCGCGTCGCGGTCACCTGTTCCCCCAACAATCACGATTGCGAAGGCTGGGTCGAGCGCATGCGCGCGACGGGCCGGGAGTTCGCGGCCTATCGTGTCGACGTTGCCGACTTCGCGTCATGCGAGGCTTGTGCGAAAGCCGTCGAATCGGACAGCGGTCCGGTAGACATTCTCATCAATAACGCGGGGATCACGCGCGACGCCACGATGCGCAAGATGACGGCCGAGGACTGGCAGTCGGTATTGCGTACGGATCTGGATAGCGTTTTCAACATGACGCGGCCCATTTTCGGCGGCATGATCGCGCGTGGCTGGGGGCGCATCGTCAATGTCTCGTCAGTCAACGGCAGTCGCGGGGCGTTCGGTCAAGCCAACTACGCGGCGGCGAAAGCCGGGATGCACGGCTTCACCAAGGCGCTGGCGCTCGAAGTCGCCAAATCCGGCGTGACCGTCAACACCATTTCTCCGGGGTATCTCGCCACGAAGATGGTCACGGCCGTGCCACAGGAAGTGCTCGAATCGCGCATTCTTCCGCAGATTCCGGTCGGACGTCTGGGGCGCCCCGACGAGGTCGCAGCACTCATCGCCTTCCTCGTGTCCGACGACGCAGGTTTCATCACCGGTAGCAACCTCGCCATCAATGGCGGTATGCATATGGAGTGACGCGTAGCGACGCAGCTAACTACTTACTTAGGAGAGTCACGATGTCAAAGGAAACGAACCCGGCACTGGCGTTGGTCAAGCTCGGTACCGCCAGCGCACTGGGCGCCTACGGAATTCTGCTGGAAGCCGCGCAACGCACGCACCAACTGCAAGTCGAACGCGATACCGAACTGCTCAAGGCGCATTCCGAAGCGGCCAAGTCGCTTGGCGGCGCGAAGGACTTCAATGGTCTGGTGACCGCCCATCTGCAATTGCTCAACGGGCAGTTGGCCCAGCAAAACGAGTTCTGGCGCGAATGGCTCGCGGTGTGCGCGAACAACCAGTTGCTCTGGGCCGAGCATTGCCGCAAGACGGGCGAGGAGCTTCAGCACGGCATGGCCGGCGCGATGACGTTACCTGATCTGATCGGTGCCGGCACCGCAGCGGGCGCCGCGACGCAAGCCGCCGAAGCGCCGTTGCAGAAGTGGTTCCAGGCATTTAACGAGGCCACGCAGGGCACCATGGACGCGTGGCGTCGTATGTCCACGGAGGCCGCTCAGGCGACCGAGGCCGCCGTCTCGAACGCTGCGCAGCAGTCGCCGCTCAATGGACGTGTGCCGCCCAAGCGCGGCGGCAGCCAGGCTCATCGCTCCAGCACGTAAGTCCCCGGCGCGTCGTGTAGCGCCTTCTCAGGCGGCCAGGGCGCGGCGATGGATTTGCCGCTGCCCTGCGCCAGCAGCCACGCCTGCCAGGCCGGCCACCACGAACTTTGCATGGCCGGCGTGGCGCCAAACCATGCATCCGGATCGCGATACGCCGAGCCCGCCACGCGTGTGGCGACCCGGTGATGACTGCGCGCATGTCCCGGCTCGCACACCACGCCCACGTTGTGACCGCCCGAGACGAGGGCGAACGTCAGATCCCCGTTGTAGAGCCGATGCATCTTGTAGACGGAGCGCCAGGGCGAGATATGGTCGCGCTCGGTCGCTACGACGAACATGGGCACACGGATATCCGATAGTGCGACCGGTTGCCCGCCGATCTTCAGTGTGCCCGTGGCCAGCGCATTGTTCAGGTAAAGCTCGCGCAGACATTGGCTGTGTAATCGCGCTGGAATGCGGGTCGTATCCGCATTCCAGACAGTGAAATCGGTAGTCTGCGCCGGGGTGCCGAGCAGATAGTCGCGCATGAGCCGTGACCAGATCAGGTCGCGCGAATTGAGTAACTGGAACGTGCCTGCGAGCTGTTCGCCGCTGATGAAGCCTTGACGCCACATCATCGCTTCGAGATACGCGACCTGACTGGCGTCGATGAACAGGCCGAGTTCGCCCGGCTCGCTGAAGTCCGTCTGCGCGGCCAGCAGCGTGACGCTGGCGAGCGCGTTTGCGTCGTCTCCTGTCTGACGTGCGCGCTGGGTCCCGTTTCGACGCGCGAGCGTCGCGGCCGCGATGGCGAGCAACGTGCCACCGAGGCAATAGCCGCACGCATGCACCGGCACGTTACCCGTCAGACGCCGGACTTCGCGCAGCGCGCTCAGCAAACCCGATTCGAGATAGTCGTCGAGCCCCCGGTCGCGATCCTGCGGTCCGGGGTTATGCCACGAGATCATGAAGACGCTATGGCCCTGCGAGACCAGATAGCGCACGAGCGAGTGTTGCGCTTGCAGATCGAGAATGTAGTACTTCAGCAGCCAGGAGGGCACGATCAGCACCGGCTCGCGCCACGTTTGCGCCTGCGTCGGCGCGTATTGCAGTAGCTCGAAATAGGCGTTGCGATAGACGACCTTGCCCGGTGTCGCGGCAATCTCGTGACCGACGCGGAACGCCCGGCACGCCTCGGGGCCGGCACCGGGCGCGTCGCCGGCCGCCATGTCCTTCAGGTCCGACCACCAGCGTTGCGCGCCTTGCACGAGGTTCTGGCCCTGCGTCTCGCGAATGGCGCAAAGCACTTCGGGGTTTGCCCACCACTGATTGCTCGGCGAGAAGACGTCGAGCCATTGGCGCGCCATGAAGCGCACCACGTCACGGTGATGCGGATCGACCCCCGGGATCTCGCCCGTCATTTCGTCGACGAAGTCCTGCGTGCGCAAGAATCGCTCGCGCAGCCACGAGAAGGGCGGCTGATCCCATGAGGGATCGCGAAAGCGTCGATCGATCCCGGGGGGCGGGCTGGCGTCGGTTGTCTGCGCTGTGCCCGGCTTGTCGATGGCGGCGAACGCCTTGAAGACGTTCAACTGATGACCGGGTGCGGTCGCGGCGTGCATGGCCCAATCCGCCCACGCGAGCGCGACAGCGGCGGGGGAGACGTTGCCGGTGAAACGGGCAGTCGTCGCCATTGCGGCCCGATCGAGATGATCGGTGAACGAGGTCGATGGCGTGGCATGCGGTGTGGACGGCTGGCTCGATACCGGATCGGGCGCTGGCGTCGTGGCAGCCGCATCGGAGGGCGTTACGCCGTAAGGGGTGGCGCGCCGCGTCGGCGGACGGGTGGTTTTCGGTGTGCCGCGAGACCGCGAAGCGGGGGCAGAGGTGAGGGGCGGCGGTGTCTGCGACGTTGCACCGGATTTGGCGGGTCGCGTTGAAGAGGAGCGGGACGTCTTGTCACTGCGAGCAGGCATGGCGAACTCCGTTCGATCGCTCGACGTGGATCGGGCGTTTCGGTGAATATAACGCACGCCACGTATGACTGTTCTGATCTGTGACAAGTTGCGCACGAGCGGCCGAGACCGGTCGCGCGCGGTTGTCTGGTGCCGGCTTGCCGCGTCAGTGCGCGGGCGCGGGGGTTCCGGTCGACGACGGGAATGCCGGCAGCACCGGCATCGGCGCCGGTTTGCGCGCCTGCCAGCTATAACGTTTGAACGGCTGATCGCGGCCCGACATCATGAGGGCGATTTCCGTGATCCAGCGCTGTGTCGGCACGCGCTCGCCGTGCAGCCACATCACGAGCACGAACAGGCTCGCCGCCATCGGCAATGTTTTCAGGTTGGGCGCATCGTCACCGCGCGTGACCCATGCGAACGCCGCGCACACCGAGAACCCGACGATGCAGCCGGCAATCGATTCCGACACCGAATGCGCCGACAGGGCCACGCGCGACACGCCCACGGCGACGCTGCCGGCGGCAGCCGCCACGGTGCCCAGCACGCGCCAGGGCCATGCCAGATTGCGCAGTAACAACCATGCAATGACCGGGTAGACGGTAGCGGCAAACATCGTATGGCCGCTCACGCCCGTAAAGTCGATCTCGCGCACCCCAAGTCCCCAGCCGAGGAACATCACCTTGGAGACCGCCACGACGAACGAGCCGGCGCCGAACAGCGCGACCCACGCGAACGCGGCATGCCATGCGCGTGCGGAAAGCAACCAGAGGGTGAGGGCGATGGCCAGCGGCACCGTGACGGCGGCGCTGCCGAAATTGGTAATGGTGATCCAGAAGTTAGACATGACTGCCAGAAGACGGCCCGACAGCAGAAGGCGTCGGGCGAAAGCGATATCTTACGCGCGCCATCGTGACAGGCACAAATTGTCATATGACGGCGCGGACTCAGGGCGTCGGACAACCCGTTGCCCCGATCGTTCGCGACGGCCGCCATGATTTTCCGTTGGCGCGTGACCCGTCGAATTCGATGGGGTGCTGTCGGCGCCTCCACATAGTACGATGTCTGCGGTGTGACCCCCCGCGCACCATTCCCGGAGTCTTCATGGTTTTTCCCTCGGCGCAGGCGCCCCTTGCGGCGCACCGGCGCGCGCGCAACGACGGCATCGACCTCTTGCGCGGCCTGTCCATTCTCTTCGTGGTCGTTCATCACCTCGCGCTCAAGTTCCGTCTGCCGCTCGGCCCGAGTCTGCTGGGCGACGTGCTGCCCGAACGCATCGTCAAGGGCATCAGCTTCAACGGTTACGAAGCCGTGTTCGTGTTTTTTGTCATCTCTGGTTTCGTGATTACGCGCCGGTCGCTTGAGCGATACGGTTCGCTCGACGCCATGCGCTGGCGCCATTTCTACGCGTTGCGCGCCGTGCGCATCTTCCCGCTATTGCTGTTGTTGCTGGCAGTGCTGTCGGTCATGCATCTGCTGGACGTGCCGACCTTCGTCATCAACAAGCCGGGGCAATCGCTGCCCGGCGCGCTGGCCGCAGCGCTGACCATGACGCTGAACTGGTACGAAGGGCGCACGAACTGGTTGCCCGGCGGATGGGATGTGCTGTGGTCGCTGTCCATCGAAGAGTGTTTCTATCTCGCGTTCCCGCTGCTCTGTCTGGTGCTACGTGGCCCGTGGCGCGTGCTGGCGCTCGTGGCGCTCGCGATGTCGCTGCCATGGACGCGCGCTGCGCTCCAGGGCAACGAGATCTGGCAGGAGAAAGCGTATCTGCCCGGCATGGCGGCGATTGCATGGGGCGTGTTGACGGCGCTGGCCATGCAGCGTGCGACATTGCCACGCGCCGTTGCCCGCGGCCTCGGTGCGCTGGGCGTGCTCGGACTGCTTGCCGTTGTCTTTTACGGGGACGTCTTGTGGCCGCTCATGCACGACCACGTCATGTTGCTGCTCTGCGCGAGCGCGGCGTTGTGGCTGGCGGCGGTACACGGTTCGACGCGTGCGGTGCCGCGCGGCTTCGGCTGGCTCACCCAAATGGGGCGATGGAGTTACGAAATCTATCTGAGCCACATGTTTGTGGTGCTGGCCGTCACGCCGGCCTATCGTTCGCTGGCGAACGGCGATATGCGCTGGACGTTCCTCGTCTACCTTCCCGTGCTGGTCGTCTGCACGCTGCTCGGCGGCGCGTTGCACCGGCATGTCAGCACGCCGGCGGCCCGCCGCCTGTTGCCGCGTCAAACCGCGGCGACGCCTGCCGGTGCGTTGTGAGCCGCCGACACTGCCCCACGCCGTCTGCGGTTCCGACATGAAATTCCGAAGGTGCGATGGTACATTTCGGGTTCACGCTTTTTGATGAACAGGATGGGTTGTGAGCCATAACGCCGTGAGTGTGATGCCCGAAAGCCATACGCTTTTGGAGATCGTGAAGACGCAGACCGAAATCGCCAAACTCGGTCTGGACCTTGGGGGCGTGATGTCCTTCGTGACGGAGCGGGTTCAGGATCTGACGCAGGCCAACGGGGCCGTGGTCGAGCTGGCCGAAGGCGACGACATGGTGTACCGGGCGACGTCCGGCGTGGCCGCCAACTTGCTCGGCATGCGTCTGTCGCGTGACGGATCGCTCTCAGGGCAATGCGTGAAGACCGGCGAGATTCTCCGTTGCGACGACTCGGAAACCGACCCGCGTGTGGATCGCGACGCTTGCCGCAAGGTCGGTCTGCGCTCGATGATCGTCACGCCGCTCAAGCATCTGGACACGACCGTCGGCGTGCTCAAGGTTTTTGCGCCGACACCGTCGGCGTTTCCCGATGCCGATGTCCGCACGCTCGAACTCATGAGCGAACTCATCGCCGCCGCCATGTTTCATGCGGCACGATTCGAGACCAGCCAGTTGTATCTGCAAGCCACGCACGATGCGCTCACGGGATTGCCCAACCGCGCGCTGTTCTACGACCGCCTGCGTCAGGCGGTTCATCTCGCGCTGCGTTCCTCGTCACGGCTCGGCATTCTGAACATCGATATGGACGGGCTCAAGCCCATCAACGACAGATTCGGCCATCGCGCTGGGGATGCCGCCATTCGTGCCGCCGCCGAGCGCATGAACGCTACTGCGCGACGTTCCGACACGATCGCGCGGGTGGGCGGCGACGAATTCGGCATGATCCTGTGTGGCATCCACTCGCGTGCCGACGCCGTGGCGCACAGCGAACGGCTCGCGCAGGAGGTCGGCGCACCGTTCGAGTTCGAGGGGGAGACGCTGGAACTGGGCGTGAGCGTCGGCATTGCGATGCTGCCGGACGACGGTACCGACATGACCGAGCTGATGGACCATGCCGACGAGGCGATGTACGCCGTCAAACGTACGCGGCCTGGTGTCCGGCGCTGAGTCGTTGACGCTTGCCTCAGACCTCTCAATCACGCTCATTGCGGTGTGCTAAGTCCCAATTTTCGGTGTTTTGGCCGCTAGTTGCGTGTCGTTTGGGTCTTTTCCCATCAATTTGCGCTCCTGTGGCCCGTAGACTGCGTCGATTCTGATTTAGTCTATCGAGCGATGCCTTTTTCACGTCCGCCGTCTTCTGCTTCCTGCGCGTCTTCCAACCCTTCCGCCCCGTGTATCGACACCGTGCCGGACGACCATGCGCGACGCTCAGTCAAGCAGAGCGCCTCCCTGTCTCTTTTGCCCCGTGCGTGGGTCTGGTTATGTCTTGCGGCACCGTTGCCCGCGCTGGCGGAGGGGGGCGCATTGCCGCTGCATTCGCGTCTGACGACGTCATCGATGCAATCGGTCGCGCCGCTGCCTGCTGCACTATCGCCGCTCCTCCCGACGGCGCACAGCCGCCTGCAAGGACGTCTCTGCGGTGAGTTCTCGCCAGTCGCATCTCTCCCGGTTTTCGCCGCGCCGGGGCAGAGCGTATGGTTCCCGACCACGAAACGCGTGACCGGCACGGCGCAATCGCGAACGTCCAAGTCGTTTGTCATGCCGGTCGAAGGGGCGCGCATGAGCTCGAACTTCGGGTCGCGTCGCCACCCTATCCGACGCGTGTCGCATCGCCACGACGGCATCGATTTTGCCGCGCCGAAGGGCACGCCGGTCGTGGCCGCAGCCGATGGCAAGGTGACATTCATTGGCGCCCAGCGCCGCGGCTTCGGTAATTACATCGTGATCGCGCACCGGTATGACAGCGAGACCCTCTATGCGCATTTGTCCGCCACGGCGCGCGATCTGCGTGTTGGCGATGTGGTCAAGGCGGGCGACCACATCGGTGCCGTGGGGCAGACCGGCATGGCGACCGGGCCGCATCTGCATTTCGAACTGCGGCGTAACGGCGATCCGGTCGATCCGAAGCCTTTGTTGACCCGGGGGACGATCAAGGCCATCGGCGGCGGCACTTCCGCAGGCCAGGCGTCGGGTAAGGACGATTGTCAGAGCGTCGCGCCGGCCGCGCCGGCATGGCAAGTCCACTGGCAACCCCACGGACCGGCAACGTCGATCGGCACGAGCGGGCGTGTCGGCGGCGCGCGCTGGAACTTCGCGCCGATGTGAGGTTATCGCTGCCCGACACATCGCTTTTCTGACTTCGGGAATAAAACGGCACGTGCACCGGTAATACGGGTAACGGCGCTTGCGACCTCTGTCATCCGGACGAGGCGGCGCCGACCCACCGTGTGGAGGTGTGCCATGCATCATCGGGATGGCGAGGAAGTCGGGAGGGCGAACGAAGGCGAAGCGTCATCGTCATCGCCATGGATATCGCGCCGTCGGGCGATGGCCTGCCTTGCATGGGCAGGCGCAGGCATTCTGTGGACGCTCGATGGCGGCGTGCCGCGCGGTGTGTCGCTGGGCGGCTGGGCGGCGTCAGCCGCCGAGACGGCGTCCAGCGATGTGTTGTCGTTCGTGCAGATCAGCGACAGTCACATCGGCTTCAACAAGGCGCCGAATCCCGATCCGGCCGCCACGCTTGCGTCGGCCATCGAGCGCATTCGCAACGATGCCCGGCGTCCCGCTTTCATGCTGCACACCGGCGACGTCAGTCATCTGTCCCGGCCCGAGGAATTCGATATCGCGCAGCAGATCGTGAACGGTGCGGGTCTCGAGACCCGTTACGTGCCGGGCGAGCATGACGTCATCGGCGACGACGGACGCGCCTTCTTCTCACGGTTTTCCCCCGATACCCAAGGCAAGGGCTGGTACAGCTTCGATCAGCGCGGCGTGCATTTCGTCGCGCTCGTGAACGTGCTTGGCCTCAAGGCGGGCGGCATGGGCTACCTTGGCGACACACAACTCGCCTGGCTCGCCGCCGATCTCAAGGGGCGCTCGCACAGCACGCCCGTCGTGGTGTTCACGCACATGCCGTTGTGGTCCGTCTATCCCGCGTGGGGCTGGGGCACGGACGACGGTGAGCGTGCATTGGCACTGTTGCGCCCGTTCGGTTCGGTGACGGTGCTCAACGGGCACATCCATCAAGTGCTGCAAAAGGTGGAGGGCAACGTGCGGTTGCAGACCGCCATGTCGACGGCATTCCCGCAACCGGCACCTGGCGAGGGTCCGGGGCCGGGGCCGTTGAAGGTCGAGACGTCGCAATTGCGTCAGACGCTGGGCATTCGACGCGTCGAATTCACCTCGCTCGACGGTGCGCCGCTGCTCGGCGACGCGACACTCGTCTCCTGATGACGGAGCCGTCTCATGAAATCCGATGATCTCGATACACAGGGTGCGCAGCGTCGCGCGTTGCTGGGGCGTGTGGCCGTCGCGGCGGCCGGCATGATCGTCTTCGGCGCGCCATGGCGTGCGGGCGCTGCGCAGACGACCGCGGTACACATCGACAACTTCACGTTCTCACCCGCGACACTCACGGTCAAAGCGGGCGCGACCGTCACGTGGACCAACCGCGACGACGAGCCGCACACGGTCACGAGTGCCGCCATGCCGCGCGTGTTTGCGTCGGGCGCGCTCGACACTGACGGCACTTACGCCTTTACCTTCGACAAGCCGGGAACGTACCCGTACTTCTGTGCAATCCACCCGCACATGACGGGCGTGATCGTCGTGAAATGATCGCCTTGCGGTGCAGATGTGATTCAATGCGCTCATCGACGTTGTTTCGCATAGTCATGCAGCGTCGGTCCGACTCGTACGTTCACCCGGGCACTGCGCTGCCCTTATTCGGGAGATCCCGGTGACCGACGCTGATCCCTCCGGCGCTGCGGCGTCAGGACGATTCGAAGCACTGGCCTTGCCGCATCTCGATGCGGCATACAACCTTGCGCGCTGGCTGTCGGGCAGTGCGAGCGATGCGGACGATATCGTGCAGGAGGCCTATCTGCGGGCATTGCGGTTCTTCGACGGCTTTCGCGGCGAGAACGCTCGCGCATGGCTGCTCGCGATCGTGCGCAATACGTGGCTGACCGAGTGGCGTCGCCGCTCCGATGCCGCTGACGGCACACCGTTCGACGAATCCACACATGGCTTGCATGGCGAAGGGCATTTACCCGGCTGGGACGATGCTGCGCCCGGCGATCCGGAGATGCTGGCGGTGCGCCGCGACGAGTGTGCGCTCGTGCGCGATGCGCTGGCCACGCTGCCGGTCGTGTATCGCGAAGTGCTGGTCTTGCGAGAGATGGAAGATATGAGCTACCGGGAGATCGAGACGATCGTGGGGGTGCCGGCGGGCACGGTCATGTCGCGTCTGGCGCGAGGCCGGCAGATGCTCGCTGCGGCAGTGCTTGCCGCGCGAGGCAGGCAAGAAACGCCAACGCCGGGAGATGCGAGATCGACATCTGCCCAGGTGACGCCGCTGGCTCGTCACAAACGTCTGCCGCTCGACGGCACCCACCGGGGAGGACGCGATGAATAAGCCCGACGATCCCAGAGACACTGCCGCGACGTCGTCCGACGATGCGGGACCGGCAACCGCTCGCAACGAGGACACGACGCTGGGCAAGATGCTGCGCGACGGTTCGTTGCATCACAAGGCGCCGCAGGCGTTGCGCGAGCGTCTGCGTGACGAGTTGGCGCAAGCCGAACGTCGTGCGACGTCAGCGCAGGACACGGCGGCGTCATCGGCCGATGCGGTGTCCACGCCGAAGCCTGAACCGAAACCCGAACCCAAGCCATCGCATTCGTCGACTACGTCAAATGCGCCGAACGTGCCGAAGCCCTCCGGCAAGCCCGTCGACCTCGCATGGGGATCGAGCCTGGCGCCGTGGTTGTTCGGTGGCGCGGGCGGCGCGATCCTCGGCGGCCTTGCCGTGGCGATGGCGCTGCTCGTCGGGCGACCGCCGGTCCCCGCACCGGTGCCCGATCCGCAAACGCCGACCGGACTGCAACCGCAGGAAATCGTATCGAGTCACGTGCGCGCCCTGTTGTCGCAGCATCCTATCGATGTCGTCTCGACCGATCAGCACACCGTCAAACCGTGGTTCAACGGACGTCTCGATTACGCGCCGCCGGTGGTCGATCTGTCGGCCAAGGGGTTCCCGCTGGCGGGCGGAAGGCTCGACTACGTCGGCCAGCGCACGGTGGCCGTTCTCATCTATCACACGGATAAACATCCGATCGATCTTTACGTGTATCCGGCACGTGACAAGGCGTCCGCCGCGCCCATGATCTCGGGCGCTGACGGCTATGCGATCGCACGCTGGCGGCGAAACGGGATGACGTACTGGGCGATCACCGACGCAGAACCCTCGCACCTGCGCGTTTTTGTGGAGGCATTGCAGGCGGCGACCTGATATCGTGACGGCTATCGATCGACAGCCCCCGATGGAGCGATTCATGCCGCAAAACACGATGTCCCCCGCCACTGGTCCCACCAACCCGGCGTGGCAGGCGTCTCAGTACGTCAAGTTCGAAGACGAGCGCACGCGTCCCGTGCGTGATCTCGTGGCCGCCATTCCCGAACTTCCCGGGCGTGAGGCGACACGTGTGGTGGATATCGGTTGCGGTCCCGGCAACTCGACCGAAGTGCTGGCCGCGCGCTACACGCAGGCACAGGTGCATGGTCTGGACAGTTCGCAGGACATGGTCGACGCGGCGCGCAAGCGTCTGCCGCAGTTTCATTTCGACGTTGCCGATATCGGGAAATGGAAAGACGGTCCGTTCGACGCGATTCTCGCGAACGCCGTGCTGCAATGGCTGCCCGATCACGAGACGTTGTATCCGCGTCTGATCGATTGTCTGTCGCCGGGCGGATCGCTGGCCGTGCAGACACCCGACAACCTCGACGAACCCGCGCACCAGCTGATGCGCGAAGTCGCCGCCGATCCGCGTTGGGCCGATACGCTCAAGGGGACGGAGCGCACTGCGCGCCATGGCGCCACGTTCTATTACCCGATGCTGCGCGCGCTGTGCTCGCGCGTCGACATCTGGCGCACGACATACTATCACCCGCTCGCGGGCGGCGCACCGGCGGTGGTCGAATGGTTCAAGGGCAGCGCGTTGCGTCCGTTCCTCGCGAAACTCGACGACGCTTCGCGCGAAGCCTTCCTGAATCGTTACACCGAGGAAATTGCGAAGGCTTATCCGGCGTTGGCCGACGGCACGGTGCTGCTGCCGTTCCCGCGACTCTTCGTCGTCGCAACACGCTGAACACGCTGATCGAGCCAGCGCGCGGTACAGGCTGCGCCGGCGACAGCGAGCAACATCGGCGCGAGGAAGTCCTGATTCACGTGCGTGAATTCCAGCGCCAGCACGACGGCCGTGATCGGCATGCGCATCGACACGGCAAGGAATGCGGTGGCCCCGATGAGGGCTGCCGCGCCGAGCGCCACGCTCATCTCCCATCCCTGCGGCAGCGCGCCGTTCCACACACCCGCCAGCACGACGGCGAGTAACGCGCCGTTGGCCAGCCCCGGCGTGAGCAATCCTCCGGCCGCACCGGCACGCAGACTGCTCCACGTGAAGGCAACGCGCAGCACGAGCAACACGAACGCCAGCGCCGTCACCAGCTCGCCGTTGAATGCGAGCGATGCCGGTCCTTTGCCGTTGCCCGGCAACTGCGGGTACCACGCGATGACCAGCCCCAACACCATGAAGTTGGCGAGTGCGAAGACGGGCGCACGCCAGTCACGCGGTGCGTTGGCGCGCGCGCTTTCCGTCAGACGCGCATACGCCCAGGCCGCCACGCCGACGAGCGGGCCGCACACGAGCGACCAGCCGACCAGCGGTGCCGTCACGTCGAACGTGGGGATCGTGTACTGCTGCTCCGCGCCCATGCCGATCCACGCGACGGCGGCGGCAATTGCCGAGGTGGCGAACGCGGGCAGCACGGCACGCCAGGCGAAGGTGCCGAGCAACACTTCGAGCACGAAGATCGCGCCACCGAGCGGCACGTTGTACACGGCCGCCAGTCCGGCGCCCGCGCCGCAGGCGACCAGCAGGCGGCAGTGCTCCGTCGACAGCCCCGCGCGACGCGCGAGCTGGTCGGCCACCAATGCTCCGATTTCCCGGGGGGCGACTTCGCGTCCCAGCGGCGAGCCGAGCGCGACTGTCACGATTTGCAGCAAGGCATGCGCAAGCGTGCTGCCCACCGGCATGGGGCGGGCGCGGCCCACGGCTTCCTTGATGGAAACAAGCTTCGCGCCGTAGCGATGCACGGCGTACCAGCCGAGCCCGGCGACCACGCCGCATAACGTCAACACGGCAAATCGGCGTTCGGCAGACGCGGCTGCCACACCGGTCAGGAAACTCTGTGCACCGAAGACCTGATCCTGCGCGTAACCGAAGGCGAGATGCTGCACGATATGGAGCAGGGCGGCGAGCAAGGTCCCGCCGATACCCGCACCCACGCCGGTGAGTATCGTGACGACGGCCAGCGTGACGAGCGGCGTCGCACGAACGTCGTTCGTACTCGTCGTCGCGGGTTCACGTCCGGTCGTTGCAGCAACCGCCGCGCGGGCTGGCGTGGGAATGGTGGGAAGGGTGTCTTGCGTGACCTGCGTGGTATTCATTTTGCTGCGTCCTGGTTGACGTCGGGGCCGACGTCCTGACCGGGTGGGTAAGGGAATACCCGGATTTTATGGCGCGTCGCAGCATAAGAGAAATGAATGTTCTGTTGTAATTTATGAGTATTTCGTATGTGTGTCGAGGGTGACGTCCGGACCCGCGACAGGCAGATGCAGTTCGGCGCGCAGGCCGCCGCCCGGGCGATTCGAGAGGATGAGCGAGCCGTCGTGCGCCTGTGCGATGGTGCGGGCGATGGCAAGGCCAAGACCGGCGCCGTCTGGTCCGGCGGCGAAAGCGCCCGGCGCCTGATTCGACGACTGATTCGACGATTGCCGATGCACGCCCGTCCGGACGAAGGGCTCCACCGCAGCCGACAGCTCCGCGTCCGGAATGCCCGGACCGCGATCTTCCACGACGATCTCGAGATGCGTCCCCTGCGCCGACAGATGTGCCGACAGGCGGCATCCGCCTGCATAGCGCAGCGCATTGTCGACGAGATTCTGAACGCAGCGACGCAACGTTCGCGGATAGCCACGCACGGTGCCGCTCACGCTCTGCTCCCGCACGCGCACATCTCCGCCGGTCTCGCGGGCGTCTTCGGCCACGGCGTGCAGCAGGGCGTCGATATCGACATCGCGCAGGGCCTCGCCGCTGGGTACGCCACGCACGTGATCGAGCGACGCCGCGATCATCGCTTCCATCTCCATCAGGTCCTGACGAAAGCGCTCGCGCTGCACCGGATCGCTCAACGTTTCGGCGCGCAAGCGCAAGCGGGTGAGCGGCGAGCGCAGATCGTGGGAGACGGCAGCCAGGAACGCGGTACGGGCCTGCATCGCTTCGATGAGGCGATGCTGCATGGCGTTGAACGTCTGCGCGGCGCGGCGCACCTCCACCGGCCCGCTCTCATCGAGCGGCGGGCTGTGAATGTCGCGCCCGAGCCGGTCGGCAGCCGCCGACATTCGAGCCAGCGGACGCAGCGCGATTCGCACGGCAATGACCGCAATCAGGATGACCGCGAAAATGCGCGCCAGATAGATGCGTACGAAGTAATCGGCAAACGCGGCGCCGGGGCGCAGGTCCAGTCCCGCCTGACCGGCCACGACTGCCAGCGACAACCACTGCCCGTCTTGCAGGCGAACGTCGGCCGCCAGGTGTGCCGTCGGTGCATGTGCGCGCAGCAGGGTGGCGAGCGCCAGCGGTTCGCCGGTGTCGTCGTAAAGCACGACGGGATGGGCGACGAACGGATGCGCGGGGCCGAGTTGCGACGTCAGCACGCTGTCGAACAGATCGTCCGAGAAGTGCGACATGCTTTGCTCATGCGCGGGCGCGTCGATCTCGCGCACCTCCACACCGGTCGCCCGCAGACGCTGCATGAGCGCAGCGCGCTCGGCCGGCGGAACGACATCGAACAGCTTCACGGCGTCGGCGATGCGGGCGCCGCCCGAGCGCACCGGCACTTCCGCCACGCGGCCGTAGCGCGCGTCGAACCACACCGTGCCCGTGACGAGTTGCGTGGCGAGCATGCCGATCACGAGAATCAGCGCGAGCCGACCGGAGAGGGTGCGGGGCCAGCCGACGTAGCGCCGCGCGTTGCGAAGCCAGCGGGCCGCGAACGACTGGCTGACTTCCTGACGTGCGGACGTCGTGCGGGAAGCGTCAGACACTGGAGGCCACCACGTCGGCCGCGAGCATGTAGCCCTCGTTACGCACAGTGCGAATCAAAGGAGACGGGCGCGCGCGCATATCGAGATGCGCGCGCAGACGGCTCACGCATACATCGATGGCCCGGTCGTTGGCCGCGCCATGACGACCGAAGGCGCAATCGAGCAGGAAGTCTCGCGAGAGCGGGCGATGCGGGTGCATGACCAGCGCCTGCAACGTCCGGTAGTCGGAGCCGCCAAGCGTGATGACACGCCCCTCGGGCGAAATGAGCTGACGGGCGAGCGTGTCGAGACGCCAGCCGTCGAAATCGAAGAACGCGGCCTGCGACGGCAGCGTGTGCGGGGCGATGGGCGGCGTTGACGTGAACGTGCGTCCGTGCGGCACGGGGGTGCTCGGTCCTGGCGCCGACGATGCAGAAGGTGCCCCCGGCGGCGCACTGCCCACCGCCGACGTCGCCCCGGCTTGCGCGCTGCCCGGCGGCAGACGCGGGCCACGACGCAGCACCGCCTTCACGCGCGCGAGCAGCTCACGCGGATCGAACGGCTTGGGCAGGTAATCGTCCGCACCCACTTCGAGGCCGACGATGCGGTCGAGCAAGGTGCTGCGCGAGGTGAGCATCACGACACAGACATCACCGCGCGCATGCAATTGACGGCACAGCGACAGCCCGTCCTCGCCGGGCAGCATCAGGTCGAGCACGACCACATCGGCCGGGCGTGCGGCCAACTGCGCCCACATCTGAACGCCATCGGCAGCCGTTGCGACATCGAAGCCCGACTCCCGCAAATAGTCCGAGAGGAGGTCGCGGATTTGCGGATCGTCGTCGACGATCAGCAGGCGGGCATGGGCGGGCGAGGCGGACGAAGAAGTCATCGATGAAGAGGACGAGAAGAACGAAGGGAATGAAGCGCCGGCCGACATCACGACGACATTCCGAAGACCGGGAGTCTACCGGTGAGCACACGCGTTGCGCCCGTCGCCCATATACCGATACATGCCAATACAAACCAATACATACCGAAATTCCGTCAACACGAAGCCAACATAACGCAACGCTACATTCTAATAGAAATGAGAATGGTTCTTGATTCAATGTGGGATGTCATCGTTATGCTGAATTTCTTTTCGCGTCGCACGTCACTGGCTAACGTTGCCAGACAAGCGGCGTGCGTGGCAAGCGTCGTCGCGTCGGTGGCGCTCGGCGCGGCGATGCCGGCGCATGCCGGTGAAGTCGTCACCGACATGGCGGGCAGGCAAGTGACGTTGCCCGATCACGTCGACCGGATTCTGCTGGGTGAGGGGCGATTGTTGTACGCGGTGGCGTTGCTCGAAGGCAAGCAGCCGCTCAAGCGGATTGTCGGCTGGCAGGGCGAGTTGCAGTCGCTTGACCCGCAGACGTGGCAGCAGTACGAGAAGGTCTTCCCGCAGATCGACACCATTCCGAAGATCGGTCAGTCCTCGGAAGCCACGGTCAGCGCCGAGAAAGCGCTCGCGCTCAAGCCGGATCTGGCGATCTTCAGCATCGGCGGCCATGGCCCGGGACGTCACAATGCGCTCGTCAAGGAATTCGCCGCCGCCGGCGTGCCGGTGATCTTCGTCGACTTCCGTCAGAAGCCGCTCGAAGACACGGTGCCAAGCCTTCGCCTGATGGGGCGCGCGATGCATCGCGAAGCACAGGCCGAGGCTTACATCTCCCTCTATGAATCGCATCTGAAGGCCGTGCGCGACGCCGTGGCGACGATTCCGTCGAACCAGCGTCCGAAGGTGTTCGTGCAAATGCTCGCGGGCGTCTGGCCCGGATGCTGTCATACGGTCGGCAACGGCAACATCGGCGAATTCGTCGATGCGGCGGGCGGGGTGAACATCGCCCGCGACTTGCTGCCGGGCGTGATCGGCGATCTGAACATCGAGCACGTGATTGCGTCGCAACCGGACGTCTATATTGCGACCGGCACGCGGGGCAATGCCCACCAGTTGCGCATCCACGTCGGCGCGGAAACATCGGCCAGCGACGCGCGTGCGTCGCTCGACGCCTTCGTGAAGTCGCCGGGCATTGCTTCGATCAAGGCAGTGCGCGAGGGACGCACTCACGGGCTGTGGCACAACTTCTACGACTCGCCGTACAACATCGTCGCCGTCGAGGCAATGCTGGGCTGGTTCTATCCGGGACGCTTCAAGCAGATCGACGCGAACGCCACGTTCACCGAGATTCACCAGCGCTTCCTCGCCGTGCCGTACGGTGGTACGTACTGGACTGACGGAGACAAGCCGTGAGTCTTGCGGGAGAAATGTCTCATCCGTCGCAACCCTCCCAGTCCCCGCAACCTTCATTGAGCGACTCCTCGGCCCGACTGGCTGAAGAAGACGTGTTGCATGCGGGGGTGGCGAGCGGCTATCGCCAGTTGAATCTGCGCCGTGCGGTATGGCTTGTCGCGCTGGCGGCGCTCATCGTGTTGGCACTGGCGCTGGACTTCACGCACGGACCGTCGGCGCTAGGCTGGCGCGACCTGTGGCGTACGCTGGTGTCTTCGGGCACCGCGAGCCCGGACGCCCAGGTCATCGTCTGGCAGATCCGCCTGCCGTATGCGCTGATGGCGGTACTCGTCGGCGGCGCACTCGGTCTGGCCGGCGGCGAGATGCAGACGATCCTCGATAACCCGCTCGCCAGCCCCTATACGCTGGGGGTGTCGGCGGCAGCGGCGTTCGGCGCGGCGCTTGCCATCGTGCTCAATCTGCATGTGCCGGGCGTGCCCGATGTGTGGATCGTGCCCGTCAACGCCTTTATCTTCGCGCTCATCTCGGCGCTCGTGCTCGACGGCGTGGCGCGCTGGCGCGGTCTGCCGACCTCGGGCGTGGTGCTCATGGGCATTGCGCTGGTGTTCGTGTTTCACGCGCTCGTCTCGCTGATGCAGTTCGTGGCGACCGAAGACGCCTTGCAGGGACTGGTCTTCTGGACGCTGGGTAGCCTCACGCGCAGCGACTGGACACAGGTGCGTGTGCTCGGCGCCGTGCTCGCGATCATGGCGGTATTCGCGTGGCGTCAGTCGTGGGCAATGACGGCGCTGCGGCTCGGTGAAGACCGTGCGGCAAGTTTCGGCATTCGTGTCGCGCGGTTGCGTCTGGTCACGCTCATGCGCGTGTCGCTGCTGTCTGCGCTGACGGTGTCGTTCGTCGGCACGATCGGCTTCGTCGGCCTGGTCGCGCCGCACATCGCGCGAGGCATCTTCGGCGAAGACCATCGCTTCTATCTGCCGGGCTGTCTCATCGTGGGCGCGCTGGTCATGTCACTCGCTTCAATTGCATCGAAGACGCTGCTGCCCGGCGTCATCATCCCGGTCGGGATCGTGACGGCGCTCGTCGGCATTCCGTTCTTCCTGGTCATTGTCGTGCGCTCCAGCGGGAGGTCGCTGTGACGGTAACCGCCAACGCTGCGAAATTCCCGGTCCCGCCGGCAAGTACGCTTGCGCTAGGCGCGACGGGCATCGACGTGACGCTCGGACGTCGCCACATTCTGCACGCGGTGTCGCTGCCCACGCTGCCTGCCGGCACCGTGACGGCGCTGCTCGGGCCGAACGGTTCGGGCAAGTCGACCTTGTTGCGCACGCTCGCCGGACTCGTGTCCGGGCGCGGCGAAGTGACCTTCGGTCGCGAGACCCTGCATCGGTGTACCGGCCGCGCGCCGGCGCGTGATGTCGTCTATCTGCCGCAAGCGCTGCCCGCGGGCGTGCATCTGCGCGTACTCGAATCGGTGCTGGCCGCGGGACATGGCGCGCGGCACGCGTCGCGCGAGTCGGTCAGTGCGATGGCGCCCACGCCGGCCATCGTCATGGCGTTGCTCACCCAGTTGGGCATTGAAGCGCTCGCCATGCGTTTTCTCGACGAACTCTCCGGCGGTCAGCGTCAACTGGTCGGTCTGGCGCAGGCGCTGATCCGTGCGCCGCGCATTCTGCTGCTGGATGAACCGCTCTCGGCGCTCGATCTGCATCATCAGTTTCAGGTGATGCGTCTGATCGCTCGCGAGACGGTCGCGCGTCAGATGATCACCGTCGTGGTCATGCACGATCTGTCGATCGCCATGCGCCATGCCGATGCCGCCGTGATGCTGCGCGACGGTCGTGTGGTCGCGGCGGGCGGTGTCGACGAGGTCGTGACGGCCGACGCCATCGCCCGGGTATTCGACGTGCAGGCCCGGGTCGAGCGGTGCTCGCGCGGCCTGCCGCAACTAATCGTGGACGACGTCGTGACACCCGTCTAGACGCCGTTCGCTCTCCCGACGCGGCCCGCCGGTCTTCGTAGCACCTGCACCGGCGCGCCCAGCCACATCGCCACGCCGGCCGCGTCGTTTTCTCCTTGTTGTCCGAGTCAGTCCGAACGCTCCGACGGTGTCGCGCACACCCCGGCGCGCGAGGACGCCTTTTGTCTGTTCATCTCATAACGCATAACACCAGATGAAGCACTTGAATTCGTTGGAAGCCGACGCCTCGCTCGCGCCCTTCGCCGTGTCGCCGGGGGCGGCGCCCGGTGTGACGGACGTCACGACTGTCACGGCCGTCACCACAACCTCGGCAAGCTCGCGTCACACCCGTCTGCGACTGAAAACCCGCGTGACGGTGGCTGCCGCGCTGGCGGCCGCATCGCTGCATGCGGCTGCGCAGACCGCGCCCGCGACGGCGGTGACGCCCGCGCCTGCACCCGGCAGTGCCGCCGCACCCGCGCAGGCCACGGCCGCGTCGGCGGATGCCGTGGCTTTACCTGCCACGTCGGTCACGGCTACGGTCGATGCACCGTACAAAGCCGAAACGGTGTCGTCGTCCAAATACACGGCACCGCTGCGTGACATCCCGCAGAGCATCACCGTAGTGCCGAAGAAGGTGCTCGAAGAGCAGAATGCCCAGTCGTTGCAGGACATTCTGAAGAACGTGCCGGGCATCACGTTCATGTCGGGCGAGGGCAATCTGGGCTGGGGCGATCTGTTCTCGATTCGCGGCTTCTCCGCCGAGCAGAGCATCACCATCGACGGCGTGCGCGACGCAGGGCTGTCGAGTCGCAACGACACCTTCGACCTCGATCGCGTCGAAGTGTATAAGGGCACCGGCACGATCGAATCGGGGGTGGCAGCCCTGGGCGGATCGGTCAATCTCGTGTCCAAGGAAGCCGAGCTTGGCAGCTTCTACCGCTCGTCGTTCGGACTGGGCAGCGACAACTACCGTCGCATGACGGCCGACCTCAATCAGCAACTCGGCGACTCCACGGCGCTGCGTCTGAATCTCATGTCGCATCACAACGGGGTGGCGGGGCGCGATGAGGTGAAGAACGATCGCTACGGCATTGCCGCGTCGCTCGGCCTCGGTCTGGGCACGAGCACGCGTGTGATCTTCGACGTCTTCCACCAGAAGGACAACAACGTGCCCGACACGGGCCTGCCGATCCAGCGCGGCACGGGCGGTCAACTGATGCCGGGCGTGCAGCAGAGCAACTGGTACGGCGCGGCAGGCATCTACACGCAGCAGACCGAGAGCACGTCGCTATCGGGGCGCGTCGAGCACGACTTCAACGACACCACCCGCATTCGCAGCCAGTTGCGCTGGCAGCAGACGGACAACTTCTCGGTGCTGTCGCCCGCGCGATTCTTTGCAGCGAATGCCAACGGCAGCAAGATTTGCACGGGCACCCGCTGTGCGACGCTGGGTTATACGAGCATCGGGCCGTTGACGAACATCGGCGGGGTGAACTCGTACACCGACTACGGGCTGACGTCAGCGCCGTACGGCATTCTGCGCGGCAGCAACTTCGGCAATTCCACGCGTTATCAGATCCTCGATAACCAGACGGACCTGCGTTTCTCGGCGAACACGGGCCCGTTCAAGCACGACGTCGTGACCGGTTTCGAGCTGTACCGCGAGACCTACGGCGGCAACCCGCGCGCGGCCTACGTGCCGGCGGGCGACATGTTCTTCAACATGGCGAACCCGTCGAATTCGTTCGCGGGCACCTGGTCGATGGAAGGCAACAACCAGTCCAGCTCGACGGTCAACGACGCGGCCATTTTTGCGAGCGACACGATCACATTGTCGCCGCACTGGCAAGTATTGGCGTCGCTGCGCTATGACCGCTGGCGCGCGGAGACGAACGCGCCGAGCGGCGCCTCGATCACGTCGAGCACGGATGGCGCGTGGAGCGGGCGTGCGGGTCTCGTCTACAAGCCGGTCGAGCCGGGCAGCATCTACGTCTCGTACAGCCGCGCCACGCAGCCGACCGCCATCGGCGCGAGCACGAACAACCTGATCTTCGGCACGGCGTCGACCGCCAAGTACGACCCGGCCACGTCGCAGACGTATGAGATGGGGACCAAGTGGGATCTCGCCGGTGGCGCACTCGGCTTCACCGCTGCGATCTTCCGCACGGAACTCAGCAACTCGTGGCAGTACACGAGCGACGATACGTCGCCGGTGCGCGCGTTGCCCGCCAAGCGTGTCGACGGTGTCGAACTCGGCCTGCAAGGCAACATCACCGACAAGTGGTCGATCTTCGCCGGCGTGTCGCGCATGAAGAGCCGCATCACCAAGGGTGCGAACGAAGGGGCCGAGGCGGCCAACGTGCCGGACTGGAGCGGCTCGATCTGGACGTCGTACAAGGTCACGCCGGACCTCGCACTGAGCTATGGCGTTCAGTACGTTGGGCATCGTCGTTACACGGACAACCTTTACGTCGGCGGTCAGAACAACAACAGCAGCAACGCGTCGGGCCCGTCGGGCGTGAACCCGATCTACACGCAGGACAACGAGAAGGCGCCGAGCTACTGGGTGCATAACATTGCGGCGCGCTACCGCGTGAACCGTCACGTGCACGTCAACCTGAACCTGAACAACGTGTTCAACAAGTTCTACTACGCGCAGATCGGCGCCTCGCTCGACGGCTTCCAGCTGTACGGCGTGCCGGGTGCCGGGCGTACCGTGACCGTCAGCGCGGACATCGCGTTCTGAGCGCGTTCCGAGTCTGAGGAGACAGCATCATGATGATCGAGATCCCCGCCGTATTCAGCCGCGACGAAGCGCGAGCGCTGTGCGAGCAATTGCAGGCACAGACGTGGGTCGACGGCAAGGCGACGGCAGGCATGCAGTCGGCGCAGGCCAAGGAAAACCGGCAACTGGCCGAGGACGACCCCTGGGGGCAGCGTCTGGGCGAGGAGATCCTGCGGCGCCTGTCGCAGGATGCCGTGTTCATGTCGGCGGCGTTGCCGCGCCGGATCTACCCGCCGCTCTTCAATCGATACGAAGGCGGTGAGGCATTCGGCTATCACGTGGACAATGCGGTGCGGGGCATCAAGGGCGTGCGCGAGCGGGTGCGTACGGACTTGTCCGCCACGCTGTTCCTGTCGGACCCCGACAGCTACGACGGCGGCGAACTGGTGGTGCGCGACAGCTTCGGCGAGCGTGCCGTCAAGCTGCCGGCCGGTCACATGGTGCTGTATCCGGGCACGAGCGTGCACAAGGTCAATCCGGTCACGCGGGGCGTGCGACTCGCGTCGTTCTTCTGGATCGAGAGCCTGATTCGTGACGATGCGCAACGCAGCGTGCTGTTCGACATGGACGTGGCGATTCAGCGTCTCACGCAGCACGGCGCGGACGATGCGTCGCTGGTGCAACTGACGGGGAGCTATCACAACCTGTTGCGCATGTGGGCGGACGTGTAAGACCGTCGGATATCCCAACGGTATCGGGCGGCGGACGGTCGTGCGTCGCCCGGTGTAAAGTGACGGCCATGGATGCCGTATTTCAGCCCCTTCAGCCGTTCCAGCCATTCCGTAATGCCCCTTTGTACTGGCGCTCGTCGCTCGTTCCCGGGGGCGACATGCTCACGGCCGAGTACAACGATCACACCTTCGCGCCGCATTGGCACGATGCGTACACGTTCGCCTGCATCGTGGCGGGCGCCGAACGCTATGCCTATCGGGGCGGCGAGCATGTGGCCGATGCGGGTTCGGTCGCCATCATCCATCCCGGCGAGGTGCACACCGGCGCGCGCGAGACCGACTTCGGCTGGCGATATCGGGTGTTCTATCTGCCCGTCGGCTTCGTGCAGGGCGTGCATCGGCAGCTCGCCAATCCGCTGGCCGGGCCGATTGCGGTGTCAACCGCGCAGGGTGGCAATGGCGGCCACGACAGCATTGGCGATGCCATGCCGTGGTTCGGCGAGAACGTCATCTACGACGCTCAGGCGATGTACCGGCTGCTAGAGGCGCATCGACTGCTTCAGCTCGGCGCAGATCCGCTACTGGCGGAAAGCGTGCTGATCGAGGCGGTGTCGATGATGCTGGTGCGGCATGCGCAGGCCCGGGTGCCGGCGTTGGCGACGCATCGCGACGCGGTACGCGTCGAGACGATGAAGGCGCGCCTGTCCGCCGATCTCACCGAGTCGTTGTCGCTTACGGCGCTGGCCGAGGCGGTCGAGCTTTCTCCGTTCCACGCCGCACGTCTTTTCTCCCGCGAGACGGGGCTGGCGCCTCATGCCTGGCGCAATCAGTTGCGACTGGTCCGCGCATTGCCCGCGTTGCGTGCCGGGGCATCGGCAACGGATGTCGCGCTGGCGCAAGGTTTCAACGATCTCTCGCACTTCACCCGGTACTTCCGCCGCGCGTTTGGCGTGTCGCCCGGGAAGTGGAGCGTCGGGCCGGGCGCGTAGTCTTTGCTTCGGTGCCGACGTCCCCGACAGGCGTGCTGGCTGCGGCATGCACCCATGCGAGGAAATCCCGTAACGGTCTGGACTTGTCGGCGTCGCGCGGCACGAGCGTGACGTAGGTCGCGCCGTCGACCTGAATGTCCGGGAACGGCATGGCGAGGCGTCCGGCGGCGAGTTCGCGATTCAGTGTCGGCAGGCAGCCGATCCCCACGCCCAAACCATCCACGACCGCCTGCAAGCTCACGTGATAGTGGTCGAAACGATGGAATCGCACGGGTCGCAGTGCGGGCACACCCGCCGCACTCAGCCACTCCTCCCATGCGCCCACGCGTGTTTGCGTGGCGACGAAGTTGTGCTTCGCAAGATCTTTCAAACGACGCAAAGGCGACGCCTCCAGCAACGAAGGGGCCGCGACGACGGTCGCGCGTTCGGTGAACAGCACAGTTCTCTCATACGGTTCCCACTCGGGACGGGGCGGCGGATCGCGGCGAAGGGCGACATCGAACCCGCCACGAAACGCCGCGTCGCCGCTGCTTGATGTGGTGACGACGACCTGTACGTCGGGTTGCGCGGCATGAAACGCCGGCAGACGGGCGATCAGCCAATGCATGGCGAGCGTAGTCTGGGCGTTGACGCGGACCACGCGCGTGCGTGGCGCCTTGCCGAAGCGCAGCGCGGCGTCGCCGATGCGGTCGAACGCCGCACTGATCTCGGCGGCG
Source organism: Pandoraea sp. LA3 (assembly GCF_022696215.1). Lineage (NCBI taxonomy): Bacteria > Pseudomonadati > Pseudomonadota > Betaproteobacteria > Burkholderiales > Burkholderiaceae > Pandoraea > Pandoraea sp. LA3. The sequence continues at coordinate 103,865 of NZ_PTPY01000038.1, forward strand.
AACGCGCGCGCATGGTCCGTTGCGACGTTGCGCTGGCCCTGACGCACGAACAACGTCTGGCCGAGCCACGCTTCGAGCAGCGCGATCTGACGGCTCACGGCCCCGTGGGTGATCGACAGTTCCTGTGCCGCAGCGCTCAGGCTCTGCGCACGGGCGGCTGTCTCGAACACGCGTAACGCGTGTAGCGGCGGTAGCTGACGCGACATCCCGAATCCTCCTAATGCGACTTGATGCGACCCAATCGTCGATCTGTGACTTTTTATCACGGAAGAGCGACGATTTTATCGATGGTGTGAGCGATGATCATGCTTTATTGTGGCGGCTCTGGCCACACGTGCCAACGAAGCGCGCGGGTTACCACGCGAAACCACGTGGCGAGAAAAGACCAAGGGCAGTAATTAGCAGTGAAACATCAGTAGCGAAACATCAGCAGCGAAAAACGGCGAGGCATGAATGCTGGAAGGATTCTTGGCGGGGCACGCATGGGGCATGGCGATGATCGCCATCGTGGGGACGGCGGCCGGCGCGGTGAGTGGGGTGGTCGGCACGGGTTCGTCGATGATGCTGTTGCCGGTGCTGGTCTACACGTATGGCCCGAAGCAGGCCGTGCCGATCATGGCGGTGGCTGCCGTCTTCGGCAACATCTCGAAGGTACTGGCGTGGTGGCGTGAGATCGACTGGCGTGCGGTCTGCGCCTACTCGGTGCCGGGTGCTCCGGCCGCCGCGCTCGGTGCGAAGACGCTATGGATTCTGCCGTCGACCGTCGTCGATATCACGCTAGGGCTATTCTTCATCGCGATGGTGCCCACGCGCCACTACCTGCAACGGCGTCAATGGCGGTTGTCGCTCTGGCAACTGGCTGTCGTTGGCGCCGTCATCGGGTTCCTCACCGGGATTGTGCTCTCGACCGGACCGCTCAGCGTTCCGGCGTTTGCGGCCTACGGCTTATCGGGCGGCGCCTTCCTCGGCGCGGAATCGGCCAGTTCCGTCTTCATCTACGTGGCAAAAGTGCTGATGTTCTCCGGACTCGGCGCGTTACCTGCCGCCGCGTGGATCAACGGCCTGATCGTCGGCATGACCTTGATGCTCGGGACGATGCTCGGCAAGCGTTTTGTCCTCGGCATCTCGCCATCGGTGTTTCAGCGGCTGCTCGATACGATGCTGATCGTCTCCGGTGGGGTGATGCTGAGCGCGGCATGGCGGTAGGGCGTGGCGAATGGCATGACGTGCGGTTTGCCGTGGGCGCGTCAGCACGAGCGCGTTTCGCCGGCCTCGTCGAGCAGCCAGTGGGCAAACGCCTGCACTGGCCCCTGACTCAGCGCAATCGGCTCGGGCAGCACCAGGCAAAAGTGCTTCGATACGGCTTTGTCCTTCGGCCAGGGCGCGACTAATCGCCCTTGCGCCAGCTCTGCGCCAACATAAAGGTGCGGCACCAGGGCGACGCCCAACCCGGCGAGGGCGGCTTCGATCAGCATGGAATGAAGATCGTAGCGCGCGCCGATGGCGGAATTGGACAGCGGAATGTCGACAGCCTGTGCGTAGGTTTGCCAGGCGTCCGGATGCTGCCGTCGGTGAAGGCGAGGCAAGCTGTCCAGCGACACAGATTCACCGGCCCGCGCCAGCAGTGCCGGACTGCATACCGGAATCAGCACCTCTTCGAGCAGGTGATGCACATGCATGCCCGCCCATGCCGGATGATCGAAATGAATAGCGGCATCGAACCCGCTGCCCGCCAGCAGAAAGGGCGCCATGCATTCTGCGATGTGCACCGTGACGTTCGGATGCAACTGCGTGAAGCGCCCGAGTCGAGGGATCAGCCAGCGCGTGGCGAACGTCGGCGTGGCAGCGATATCGATGCTCGCCCCCTGGGCCGGCTGGCCCATCAGATACAGACTGTCTCGCTCAAGTCGATCCAGAATCTCGCCGACCTGCGCGGCGTATCGCGTCCCGTTGGGTAACAGACGGACCCGATTGCCGATCCGCTCGAACAGCGTCACCCCCAGAAATTCCTCCAGTCGTCCGATCTGTCGGCTGATGGCGCCTTCCGTACGGGCCAGTTCGTCGGCGGCTCGCGCGAAACTGCCGTGTCTGGCCGCCGCCTCGAACGCGAGAAGGGCGGAATGGCTCGGAATCTTGCGTCGCATGGAAATCGTCTCGCTGGGTGAATGCATGACGTCAGCTTGATTAAACATCAATGAAGCCTGACGTTTAGTCGCTATGACCGGGTAAAGCGCAAGATTAGCATTACGTTCATGCAATGAGAACGCGCGATTCACCAACGGATGCGCGCCTTCCGGGAACGACGAAACCTCATGATCTACACCGTGGAATGCAACTTCGCCGACGCGGCGAGCGAGGCGGAATGGAACGCCTTCTACAGCCTTGAAAAGCTGCCTGCCCTCATTTCCGTGACGGGTTTTCACACGTCGCAACGCTTCAGGGCGATGACTGGCGGATGCCCGGCTTACCTTGCCATCCATACCGTCTACGGACTGGATGTGCTGACCGGCGACGAATATCGCCGCAAAGGTGGCGGAAATTTTGCGCGATGGCAGCAGCACATCACCGATTGGCACCGAAACCTCTACAGCGACATTGGTCCGGCCCCGGCGGTGCAGACGGGAGAGCGGCTGGCGCTGTGCTCGCTCGGCCCGGCGCCGTTGATCGACATGGGGCTCAAGCCGCTCGCCATGCATGCGGTGGCGCTGGACAAGAGTCCGACGTCTCGCTGGCTCGCGGTATTGCCGGCGCATGACGCACGGCAGTACGCGCGTCCTCCTGAAAGCGTGGATCTCTATACGCCGATGAGCGACCAACTGACGAGCGCTCGCCGGCGTGCGCCGGAAGACAAGCGTGAACGAAACTGATATCAGGAGCCCAATGGTGCCCCCTCACACCTTCCCCAGCCAGCAAGTCGGCGACTTCACCGTCACGGCGATCAGCGACGGTTATCTCACTGCGAGTCTCGATTTTCTTTCGAACATCGACACTGCGGAAGCCGGGCGTATCCAGGAGGAGGCCGGAGAGCAGGCGCCTGCCGCCATCCACATCAACTGCTATGTCGTGCAAGGGGCCGGTCGCACGGTGCTCATCGATGGCGGCGCCGGTGGCATCAAGCAGTGGGGCGGTCATCTCAAGGGCAATCTGTTGCTCGCCGGAATCGAGCCTGCCGACATCGATACGGTGCTCCTCACGCATGCACATCCCGATCATGTCGGCGGACTGATGACAGAAGGTGAGGTCGCCTTTCCGAATGCGGAACTGGTCGTCGACCGGCGCGAGGTGGCATTCTGGGAGGACGATGCCAATCTGGCCCGCGCCAGCGAGCGGGCACAGGGCAACTTCCGGATCGCGCGACAGGTCTTCGATGGCTATCGCGCGCGGCTTCGCATGTTTGACGCCGGTGAGGTGCTTCCCGGCATCCGCGCGATGTCGTTGCCGGGGCACACCGAAGGACATACGGGGTACCTCGTCGAGTCTCGCGACGCCGGCTTGCTCGTCTGGGGCGATATCGTACATTTTCCCCACATCCAGATTCAGCGCCCGGACGTGTCGATTGCCTTCGATCAGGACACATCGCTCGCCGCGGCCACGCGAACGAGGCTGCTCGACCGGGTCAGTGCAGACCGGCTCCTGATCGCCGGGATGCACCTGGGCGAACTCGGCTTCGCAAGCATCCGGCAACAGAAGGGCGCTTACCGCATCGAATACGAAGCCTGACCCCTGCGGCGACGACCTCTGCGCGTCAGGCGCGCGCCATGCGCCCGGCAACGATGTTCACGACCAACCCGGTAGCCATGGCGACGCCGCCGACGATAAATAGCAGCGAGTAGTTGCCGGAGGTCGCTGCGAACAGGAACGACAGTCCGTAGGCCGCACCGGCCTGCAAGGTGGCGAAGCTGGTCGTCGCGGTGCTCCACGCGCCCTTTTGCGACGCAGGATGGTGCGCGAGCAGTTCGTTCACACGACCGAGCACGAGCGGCACGATGCCGGGTGTGAACGCCCCCATCACGAAGCTGGAGACGATCAGGGCGGGTAGTCCGAGTCCTAGCACGGGCAACACGACGGCACACATCTGCGCAACGTAAGCGACTCGCAAGGCGCGCGCGAAGCCGATGCGGTCGGCGAGGTGACCGACGAATATCGGGCCGACGATGGCCCCGAGGCCGTACAGCACCCAGTAATTCGCGCCGGCATCGAGGCCTTTGCCAAGACCCCGTGCGACATAGTCGACGAGGAAGATCATGTGCGGCACCAACGCGACGGCGTTCAGCGCGTATTCGACGTAAAGCGAGCGTAGCGTGAGCGGTGCGACTGCACGGTGCTTCGGATGCGCCGTGGCGGCGGTGGCCGGTGCGCCGTCGGGCCAGCCGCGCCACGCCACTGCCGTGAGCAGCAGCGAGAGCACACCCAACCCGATCCATGTCTGCGCCAGTCCCTGACGCAACAGCAGCGGCACGAGCGTGCCGGAGGCGGCGATCCCGAGCCCCAACCCCGCGAAGATCGCGCCGCTCACGATGCCGCGTCGCGACGGCGCGACGTGGGCCAGCACCGAGGGCGCCGCCATGACCATCAGCACCCCGCCCGCGAATCCCGACGCAAAGCGCCACGCGAAGAACCAGAGAAACGAGATAGGCCACGCACAGGCGAAGAACGCCAGCGCGGCGAGCAGCATCATGGCGCGCAGCACGATGACGTTCGGCGCATGGCGCGCCAGCACCCGTGCGCCCAGCGCCCCGGCGAGATAACCCCCGAGGTTGGCGGCACCGAGATAGGCCGCCGTGGCAGGCGCGAACCAGTGCGCGCCGATGATGGCAGGCAGCAGGGCGGTGTAGGCGAAGCGGGCAAAGCCGATACCGATGAGGCTGGCGCACGCGGCTGACAGCGTGGCGCGCCAGGCGTTGAAGGGGGCGGTCGTGGTGCCGCCGAGTACTGCATTGGACATGTTGACTCCGGGGACGCTGCGCCGTCCCCGGCTTTGGCCGGTACGGCGCGCAAAAGCGATGGAGCCAGTGTAGGTCGCGGCAACGGGCCGGAAAAAGGGCGTGCGCCGGAAGTCATTCTTCCGCGCCGCGTACGAATGACGGTGGCTTGCGCTCGCGCGTCGCTGTCAGGCCTTGCCCGCCGCGAGCTTGTGGACGTGCGAAAAATGCTTGCGCAGACGCGGCACGGCAAAGTCCACGAACGCGCGTACCTTCGGCACGGATAGTCGTCCCTGCGGGGTGATGATATGCACCGGCATGGGCGGATGTTCGTAGTTCTGCAAGAGAATCGTCAACGTACCGTCTTCCAGTTCCTTGACGATGTGGTACGTCAGCATGCGTGCCACGCCATGTCCCGCGACCACGGAGGCGATCGCGGCACGAATCGAGTTGACGATCAGTCGTGGCGTGAACTGAACGATCTGCGGCACGGCGCCGCGACCCGTGGGCGGAAAACGCCAGGAGTCGATGCCGAAATACGTCATGGAGACGATGCGATGCTTCGACAGGTCGGCGGGCGTCTCGATGGGCGGGTGCGTGGCGAGATATTCCGGTGAGGCTGCGATGATGCGGCGCACTTCGCCGACCTGTGTCGCCACCAGCGACGAGTCCGGCAGATGGGCAACACGTACTGCCACATCGACGCCTTCGTCGATCAGGTTGACAGGCAGATCGCTCAGTTGCAGCCGCACGATGACGTCGGGGTAGCGCTCGATAAAAGCGTCGGCGATCTCGCGCATGAAAGTTTCGCCGGCGGCGAGCGGCACGGAGATCGTCAATTGACCGCGTGGGTCGGATCGCTCCCCGGCGGCGATGACATCGGCTTCGTCGAGATCGAGCAGAATGCGCCGGCAGGCGGCGGCATAACGCTCGCCGGCGGCGCTGAGCCGGAGCGTTCGCGTGGTGCGATGGAGCAGAGCGGTGCCGGTGTGGGTTTCCAGATAGGCGATGGCGCGGCTCACGGCGGCAGCCGAGCGTCCGAGACGCCGGGCGGCGCCGGCGAGGCTGCCTTCGTCGACGATGGCGACGAAGACTTTCATGGCGTCGATTCGGTCCATGAGCGAGAACGGGATGAGACGCCACGAGGACGTCAGGGATTGTCGAAAGCCCGCGATGCGTTCGCGCACACGGACGATGAACAAGCGTACCCGTAAACCCGTCATTAAGGCGACAATGGCGTGCGGATTTCCCGCCGGAGCCAGACACCATGCTGACGGTCCATCACCTGAACAACTCCCGCTCGCAGCGCGTGCTGTGGATGCTCGAAGAGCTTGAGGTGCCGTACGAGCTGCAACGCTACGAACGCGATCCGAAGACTATGCTCGCGCCGCCCGCGTTGCGCCGCGTGCATCCGCTGGGCAAGTCGCCGGTCATCACCGACGGCGATCTGACGCTGGCGGAATCGGGCGCCATCATCGAGTATCTGGCCGACCGGTATGGTCAGGGACGTCTCGCACCACCACGTGATACGCCCGAACGGCTGCAATGGACCTACTGGCTGCATTACGCCGAAGGCTCGGCCATGCCGCCGTTGCTGCTCAAGCTGGTGGCACTGCGTATTGCCAGCGCGCCGATGCCGTTCTTCGTGCGTCCTATCGCGCGCAAGATCAGCGGCACCTTGCAGTCGAGCTTCGTCGACCCTCAACTGGCGTTGCATTTCGGATACGTCAACGATGCGTTGACCAGGACCGGCTGGTTCGTCGGCGACCAGTTCAGCGCGGCCGACATTCAGATGAGTTTCCCGCTGGAAGCCGTGGCGGCACGGGGTGATGCCCGGGGGCGTTGGCCCGCCATCGTCGATTTCCTCGAACGCATCCACGCGCGCGACGCTTATCGACGTGCCCTCATGCGCGGTGGACCGTACGAACTGCTAAGCTGATTTCCGTCATCGCCTTATTTCAGGCTATCTCCGACAAAACAGACAAGCGAAACGCTATGAAAACATCGATTGCCTCGTGGTTCGCCGTGGCTGCCACGATGACCGCCGCCTTCACCGTCCCAGCGCCTGCGGCCTACGCGGCGGAGGGGATGGCGCCGTTGCCCGGTTCCGCGATTTCGGCAGCGGCGACCGAAGGGCTGGGCGCGTCGGGAAGTACCGCCCCATCCGTTTCTGCGGCGCAGTTGGCTGCGAACAAGCAGGCCGTGCTCGCGTTCTACGAGGCGGGGCTCAACCGCAAGGACTTCGCAGCGGCGCGTCAGTACCTCGGCGACAAGTACATTCAACACAATCCGAATGCGCCCGACGGCATCGAGGGGTTCGGCAAGTTTCTGGAATTTCTGCGCAAGAATCAGCCGGACTCGCACAGCGACATTGTAAGGGCCTTCGCCGACGGCGATTTCGTGATCCTGCACGTGCGCAAGGTGCCGCATCCGGGCGATCTGCCCATCGCCATCGTGGACATCTTCCGTCTCGAGAAGGGCAAGATCGTCGAGCACTGGGACGTCTCGCAACAGACCCCGGCCAAGACCGTCAGCGGCAATTCGATGTTCTGATGAACCGAGGCGGTGCGCGCCGACGCTTGATGCGAGTGTCACGTCGGCGCGATACGCGCTCAGGATTCTGCGGAGAACATTCGCTTGCAGTGTTCGAGGTAAGCGGCTTCATGTTCGCTCGTGAGTTGCACCACGCTGTTCCAGAGCCAGACCGGCGTGTCGATGGTCTTCGAGCGATTGCGTTGCAGATCGGCCAGCCATGCGCGGCAGGTGGCGTCGTCCATTTGCCGTGCGTGCGCCTGACCGACGACACGCCCGAGGTAGTGCGCGACTTCGGCGGCGTCGTGTCGGGTGAGCGTCTCGATCTCGAGCTTGAGGTCCTGCGGGAGCAGTTCACGGATGACGACCGAGCGATCGAGCAGACGTGCCGCCCGCATGCGCTCTCCCAACGACGGCGACAGGTGCCGGGCGCCTTTCACGACACGCTCGGCGTTGTCACGTGGCATGCGCGACCCGGCATAGCGGGGCGCGGCCGCTTTCACGCCTTCCTTCAGATCCATCAGACAGAGGTCGTCGCCCTGCACGACGCCGCCGTCCACGTCGAGCAAGACGGCGTAGCGCAGGCGGCCGAGCGAGCTGCATCCCTTGACCCAGTAGGCGGCGTCGAGCACTTCGACCGCGCCGTCATTGGGACGCCCGCGCAGCGACGTTGCAAGACTCGCGATGGCATCGACCTGAAACAACGCTTCGATCTGCCTTTGTTCAGTGCGGCTCAACGGCCAGAAGCGTCGGCCCAGCGGAATCTTGGGACGAATGTCCTCGATACGCTCCAGCGCCAGATGTTTCCATGAGCGCTTGACCGCCTGCCGCATGATGAGGTCGACGGCTTCCGGACGAGCGTCGTCGGTCTTGCTGCGCTTCGTCTTGCCGTTGCCTTTGCGGGGGCGCGTCTTCGGCGGCTTCTCGCCGCCGGTCGACGCGTTGTCAGCTTCGCGATCGAACGCCGACATATAGCCCTGCGTGAGCGCTTCGAGCATGTGGATGATGGTCAGCCCGGAGAGGGCCGAGCCGCGTGCGGCGCTCGCCAGCGAAAGGGCGAGCCGGATCAGATCGTGAACGGGATTGCCGACGACGGTCTGATCGAGATCACGAATCAGCACGTCGACGTGACCGTGAGCATCCGCCAGCGGGCCGAGATTACCGGTGTGGCAGTCGCCGCAGATCCAGATGGCAGGACCCTGCGGCAGATTGACGTCGGCCTCGTCCAGCCATTCGTAGAACCGCACGGTGCTGCCTCGGACATACGCATGAGGCGAGCGCGCCATCTTGCGCTCGCGTTCGCGCGTGAGTCGTTCCAGCCGGGCCTCCGGCGTGGCCCATCGTTGTTTCTTTGCAGTGCTGAGGTGCTTGCCGTTCGCCATTGGTCGCTCCCTGAGAGCACGCTGCGCCGGCCGTCTGCGCGGCCGCACGCGTTGCAGTGCCCCCAGTGTCGACCAGAGCGCGCCTTACTGGCAAGCGACGAGTGCTTTCACGACATCGGCCAGCGGTGTCGTGCCGCGGCGCGGCGTGCCTTCGAACGTCATCCAGCCTTCGTTGAAGCCGTCGAGCATTTGCATGCGCGGTGTGGGATAGCGCATGCCTTGTGCGAGGAAGCGTGCTTCCCATTCGTCGCGCGCAATGACGTGTGCGACGACATCGCGACCCAGCTCACGACCCAGCGCCTGGGCGAGCAATGCCGGCGACACCGGTTCCGGGCCGCACAGTTCCACGACGCGTTTCCCTTCCCACGGCTCACGCAGCAACTGTGCCGCCGTCGTGCCGACATCGGCCGTCGCGACCATGGGAATCGCACGGTCGAGCGGCGACAGATAGCTTTCGAGCACGCCGTCGGTGCGGGCGCGGGCGACGTCCCACGCCGCGTTTTCCATGAACCATGCGGCGCGCAGGAACGTCACCGGCAGGTCGAGCGCGCCGAGATGTTGTTCGAGCAACGACAGTTGCGACAGCAGGCTGGGCTGCGTGGCTTGTGCGCCGACGGTCGACAGGCAGACCACGCGCGCCGGGCGGGCGGTTTGCAGCGCCTTGACGACGCCGGCGATATTGGCGCGCGATTCGGCGAAATCGGGCGACGGGTCGAAGTGCGGCGGCAGCAGAACGAACACGCCCTGCGCATCGGTGAAGGCGCGGGTAAGGGCGTCGGCATCGGCCACCTCGGCGATGGCGACGTCGCAGCCACGCGCTTGCCACGGGGCGCCCTTGGCAGCGCTGCGTACGACGGCTCGCACGGCGTCGCCCTGGTCCAGCAGCGTTTGTGCGACGACACCGCCCACTTGTCCGGTAATTCCTGTAATGACGTACATTTCGAATCCTTGAAGAGATCGCGGTCCCTACCGCGCTGGTCGCTATTGTCGTGAGATGATAGACATTTCGCGATAACATGAATGTCATTTGATTGATGCCGTTTTGGCATCTGATGTGGGTGTCTGATCTTGCATCTGATTTGGCGTCTGACGCCGGGGGAGAGAATCATGGCCGGATTCGATGAACGCATGCTCAACGGCATGAGCGTGTTCGTAGCGATCGTGGAGGCGGGAAGTTTTGCGGCGGCGGGCGAGCGTCTCGATATGTCGCAGCCGGGCGTGAGCCGTGCGGTGTCGCGACTGGAAGGGCGACTGGGGATTCGCTTGTTCGACCGCACCACACGCGTGGTTTCGCTCACCGACGAAGGGCGGCGATTCTATGCACAGGTCACCCCGTTGCTGGCGGGGCTGGAAGATGCTGCGGCGACGGCATCGGGTGGGGCGACGGCAGTGCGCGGCCGGTTGCGCGTGAACATCGATCCGTTCTTCTCGCGTCTGATTCTCGGGCCGAGTCTCGAAGCGTTTCTTGCGCAACATCCGGCTCTGCATCTCGAACTGATCACGAAGGACAGTCTCGGCGACATGATTGCCGACGGCTTCGATCTGGCGGTACGTTTCGGCGTGCCGCCGGATTCCACGCTCGTGGCGCGCAAACTGCTCGACACGCCGATCTACACGGTCGCGTCTCCGGCCTATCTGAAGCGGTGTGGTCGTCCCTTAACGCCGGAGGACCTGTCGTCGGAGGCGCACACCTGCATCGAGTTTCGCGACCCCCGCACGGGACGCCCCTTCGCCTGGGAGTTTCACCGCAAGCGCAAACGACTCGTGGTGCCGACCAACGGACGCCTCGTCGTCAACGACGCCGGCACGTTGCTTAGCGCCTGTCTGGCGGGCTACGGCATCGCCCAGGTGATGGGCTTCGGCACGGAAGGCTGGCGCGAGAGCGGCCAGTTGGTCAACCTCTTTCCCGACTGGCCCGACGAGCATTTCCCGCTCTATGCCTACCATCCGTCGCGTCACCATCCGCCCGCCAAGACGCGCGCGTTTCTGGATCTGGTGACGTCGCTGACCGCACAAGGGACGTAATCGCTGGCAATGACGTAAGTCGTGGGATAGCTATCGTGAAGTACGACCGTCCGGCGTTCGTGCGCCAGATCGATGGTTTGCTCGCCGGACCGGGACGCTGACGGTCGAGGTCTCGTCATTGCCCGTTCGAGCAGACCTGCACGATCTGTTCGCGCAGCCAGCGGTGCGCGGGGTCCACATCGCGTCGCGTGTGCCACACGGCCTGAAACGGGAAGGGGGGAATGGCGAAGGGCGCGGCGAAGCGCCGCAATTTCCGCTCGTGGCGCAGGTGCGCCACCGCGCGCTCGGCGACCGTCAGCACAAGGTCCGTGCCCGCGATCAACTCCGGGGCGATGCTCCAGTGCGGGAGCGTGACGGCCACGCGTCGCACGTGCCCTAACGCCGCGAGCGCCTGATCGATCTCGTTGTCCGCCCCCGGACGCATAGCGACCAGCACATGCGGCCGGGCGATCCATTGCGCCATCGTCAGATGGCCACGCGCAGGCAACGTCGCGCGATCCGCCAGACAGACGAACGACTCGTCGAACAACGTCAACGTCTCCAATTCGCCCGGAAAGTCGTGAAACACCCCTAGCGCGAGATCGATTTCGCCATCGAGCAATTGCGTGAGCATCGCCTCGCGGCTCGCCTGCGTGGCAGCGATATCGATGCCGGGCGCGCGCTCGCGAAGCCGGCGTGTGAGTGCGGGGAGCGCCACGCGGGAACCATAGTCGGACAACGCGACGCGAAACGTTCGCCGTGCCCGGCGCGGATCGAATGTCGGCGCATGCAGCAGCCCTTGCAACTGATCGAGCGCATCTTCGAGCGGGCGCTGCAATTCGAGCGCCCGGGCCGTGAGGACGAGCCCGCCATCGCGCCGCACTAAAAGCGGGTCGTCGAAGATCCCGCGCAGTTGCGCCAGTGCATGGCTCACCGCCGGCTGGCTGCGGTGCAGTCGCAGGGCCGCACGGGAGACGTGACGCTCCGCCAGCAGCGCATGCAGCGTCAGCAGCAGATTGAGGTCGATACGACGCAGATCATCCATATGACGAATAGTTTGTGTATCGATTACGAATTTCCATTATTGAAATGGATGATTCATGCTGAAGGCAAGCCTTATTTACGAATAGAGAGGTCACCTCATGAATGCATCCTTCACGCCCCAAATGCCGGTATCCGTGCTGTTGCCGTTGGTGGTCGCCATGCTCGCCGGCGCGGTCGTGCCGTTCCAGGCAGGCAGCAATGCCGCGCTCGGACGCACGCTCGGGCATCCACTGTGGGCAACGGTCGCGTCGCTGCTGGTCAGTCTCATTGTCGTGCTGCCCGTGCTGATCGGCATGCGCGCCGGGTTGCCGAATCTCGCCGCCGCCGCGCGCGGTCCCTGGTGGCTGTGGATCGGCGGCCTCGCGGGCGTGGCCTACATCACGGCCGCGCTGGTGCTGACGCCGCGTCTGGGCGCCGCCAACTTTATCGTTTGCGTGGTGGCGGGGCAGGTCGTCGCATCGCTGCTCATCGACCATTTCGGCCTGATGGGACTGCCGACCAAGCCCGTCAACCTCGTGCGGATTGCCGGGGTCGTGCTGATCGTCGCGGGCATGATCGTCGTGCAATGGGGCACTCGCGCCGCACCGGTGAGGGCCTCGGCGGCGAGCGCCATCGGCTCGTGAATGTCGTGACGCCGACGACATGCCGGCTGGTCATCGGCGTCATGCGGTCGGCATTGCGCTCAACGTCGATGTAATCGGATCCCTGATATATGTGATTCAAACGGTTCCAGCACGTTTTCGGTGCATGTGACCACCGGTGGAAAGCCTTGTGTGACGGGCGTTTGCGGGCCGTCGGAGGAATTTGTCGAGAGGAAGCTCAAGTTTCGTCAAAAGCATTCGTTAAGTCTCGTCAGAGGTCCAGAGAGAAGGACCTGAGAGACGGGACTGAGAGAGACAGCGACTGCCGTGCCGACCGGCGGCAGATCGTGAATACGACCGCGAGACGACGCAAGACGAATCGCCAACATCGACACATCGACCAAAGCGCGCAAGGCAATGTTCAAGAACCTGAGTATCAGCAAACGGCTCGCCGCCGCCTTCACCCTCAACGTCGTGATGCTGTTGGTCGTGGCGGTCGTCGCCGTGACGAAAATGGCGACGATGGACAAGAACACGCAACTCATCGTCTCCGATCTGAACAACAAGATTCTCGAATTCCACCACCTCAAGGACCGGGCGGCACACGTGGCGGTGCTCATGCGCGACATCGCCATGTCGGAAGACGCCTCGCAGCTCGATGCCCGTCTGGGCAAGATCGACGAACTGCATCGCGCGAACCTCAAGAGCCTCGACGCCATGGCGACGATGTTCTACACCGAGAAGGGCAAAGCGCTCTACGCGACGTTGACGACCGCCGGTGCCGAGTACGGCAAGCAGATCGACCGGTTCAGAACGTTGGTGCACAACGGCGATTTCGCCGCCGCAAAGAGCGAACTGATGGGGCCGATTCAAAAGGCGCAATTGGCATTTTTCTCGCCACTGGATGACCTGATGGACGTAGGCAAGGCCGTGAGTGCGAAGGAAGCGGCTGATGCGAACGACGCCTACCTGTCCGCACGGTTGTGGTTGCTGGTGACACTGCTGGCATCCGTGGCGGCATCGGTTGCGAGCGGCATCGCGATTGCGCGCTCGGTAACGCGTCCGGTGCAGGCGGCGGTCGATGGCGCCAGCGCCCTGGCAAGCGGGGATCTGACGCACCGGGTGCAGGTGGATTCGACCGATGAAATCGGTCAGATGGCGAACGCGCTCGATACCGCAATCGCACAGCTCGGCCATCTCGTGCGCAACATTCAGGGCGCGTCCGGCGCGATCGATACCGCCGCACGCGAAATCGCCCAAGGCAACACGGACCTCTCGCAACGCACGGAAGAGCAGGCGGCGTCGCTCGAAGAAACGGCAGCGTCCATGGAAGAGCTGACGTCAACGGTGCGCCAGAACGTCGAGCATGCGCTGGAAGCGAAGCGTCTGTCGCAGGAAGCGTCGGGCGTGGCCGATGCCGGTGCGCAAAGCGTTCGCGCCGTGGTCGAGACGATGCAGGCGATGGCCAGCGCCTCGGCACGCATGAGCGAGATGATCTCGGCCATCGAGGGCATTGCGTTCCAGACCAACATTCTGGCGCTCAATGCGGCCGTGGAGGCGGCGCGCGCGGGCGAGCAGGGGCGTGGCTTCGCGGTCGTCGCGGGTGAAGTGCGTACGCTGGCACAACGCTCGGCAGGCACGGCCAAGGACATTCGGGAACTGATCGCGGCGTCCGTCCAGCAAGTGCAGGACGGCTCGTCGCGCGTGGAAGTTGCCGGTCGCACGATGGACCAGATCGTCGTGTCGGTGCGCCGTGTGAGCGAACTCATCACGGAAATTGCCGCCGCGAGCGACGAACAGGCGCGCGGCATCGAGCAGGTCAATCAGGCCGTCGCGCAGATGGATCAGGTCACGCAGCAGAACGCCGCGCTCGTGGAGGAGGCGGCAGCGGCGGCTGAACACATGCGCCAGCAAGCGGGTGAACTGGTGACCGAAGCGTCGAAGTTCCGGGTCAATCGCGAAGGCGCGGCGTATGGCAGTGTCGTCTCCACTTCGTCTATGCCTGCAATGTCAGGCGAAGTTCGCTTGCGCGCCGTCGCCTGACGTCAGACGCACACTAGCCCGATCAGGCGGCGTTGGCCGCCTTCGCGCCAAACGCGGCGTCGATGGCGGCGACCGCGTCCACCAACTGCTGCGCCAGCGCCGGCGACGCGCTCGTCATCGGCGCGCGCAGCACGTCTTCCAGCAAGTCCTCACGCGCGAGCCATGCCTTCACCGGGCCGGGATTCGCTTCCGAGAACAGCAGCTTCACCACGGGCATGAGCGCGTGGAAAAGCACGCGAGCCACATCGAGTTGCTGCGACTGAACGGCGCGATACAGCGCCGCGTAATGCGCGGGACGGCAGTGCGACGACGCAATGATCGCCCCATGTCCGCCCATCGTCAGCGTCGACAGCAACTGATGGTCCTCGCCCGCCAGCACCGACAGGCGGCCGTCGGCGATCAGCGCCTGTGTTGTGTGCGCGTTGCCGCCACAGTCCTTGATACCCCGGATGTTGTCGTGACCCGCGAGCGTCAGCAGCGTGTCGAGGGTCAACGTCGTGCCTGTGCGGTAGGGGATGTCGTACAGCACGAGGGGCGCGTTCGAACGATCGGCCAGCGTGCTGAACCAGTCGATGAGACCCGCTTGCGACGGGCGGATGTAGTACGGGGCCGGGACTAGCACCCCGGCCAGCGGGAGCGCATTGAAGGCGTCCAGCCGGGTCAGCGTGTGCCCGAGGTGGTTGCCCGCCAGCCCGGCGATCACTGGCAGACCATCGGCGTGCGCGAGTACGGTCTCGAGCACTGCAAGTTGTTCGGCGTCGTCCAGTGCCGCGGCTTCGCCCGTCGTACCGCAGATCACGAAGCCCGCAATTCCCGAGTGGCGGTAATGCGTGACGAGGCGCCGCAGCGCGGCATGGTCGACGGGCGTATTCGCGCCTTCACGGGTAAACGGGGTGATCAGCGGCAGCCAGATGCCGCGAAAGCGGGTAGCGGTAACGGTGGCCGGTGTTGTCTGCGGTTGCGCGTCTTGCATGGTGTCTCCCTGGACGATACGAATGCGATGAACGAGTGGTGACCTGTACGGAAACCGTTCAGCAGGGCGACGCAGAGATGGACACGCGTGGGAGACTTCGGGGCAGGCTGGCCGGGTGTTGCAGCGGCGCGAGGCGCGGGGCGGGACTGCCGGGTCCACGTGGCTATTCCGTCGCTCAACTGACGGAACAGCACGCTCCGGTCAGTTGAGCGACTGTTTTTTGCTTTTGACGAACGCACCCGCCTGTCCGGTGAGGACAGCACGCAAAGCTTGCGAGCGGAGGTGGCTGAAATTCGTCATGCGGTGACTCTATACGCGATGCGCGGGTTACGTCAAGCGAGTTGACGGAAAGTCGACAGCATCGTGCGGGTCCCATCGTCAGGGCGAACTTGCCAGAAATGGAAAAAAATCCTCGTTGGCCGTCCGTACGACCTGAGTACGTGCGCGGCGCTGCTGGCGCTGGAGGGTGGCATACGACTTGCACGCAGTTGTCTGGCGTCGATGCAGGCTGAACGGAGGCCATTGCTTCCGGGCCGGCGGCGCCGTTGAACAGGAGATCATCATGCAACGACGAAATCCCATGTCCGCCACCCGCGATAACGAGCGGCAACTGCAAGGCGGCGGACAGCGTGGCCAATACCGTCGCGACTACGACGACGAGGCGATGCAGCGCGACTTCTCCGCCTACGATCAGGAGGACGACTACGGCATGCAACCGTCGCGCGGGCGCGGCGAATGGCGGGCCGACTGGAGCGAATCGGGCCGTTCGCGCGGTGATGAGTTCCGTGACGAGCGCTACGGCAGCGGACGTGACACGCGTGATTCGGGCGACTCACGCTATGGCGTCGGGCGTCAGAGCGAAGGACAAGGCTATTCGCGCGACGCTTACGGCCGGGACTACGGCCGTGATTACGACCGCGACTACGGTAGCGGGGTGTCGCAGGGCGGGGCACAGCAGCAACGCTACGGGACGGGCGAGCCGGGGCAGGGGCGGTGGCAGGGGCGTCAGGACGCGGGACAGCGCGGCTATGGCGACTATGGCGGTTATGGGCCTTACGGCGGCAACTCGGGCGGCCCTTCGATGGATATGCGCCACCGGCAGGGGCCGAAGGGCTATAGCCGTACCGACGAACGCATTCGCGAAGATGTCTGCGAGCGCCTGTGCATGGCCCATCAGCTGGAAGTGCAGGAGGTCAGCGTGCAGGTCAAGGACGGTCACGTCGAACTGCAAGGTCATGTGCCGCAGCGCTGGATGAAGCACGTCATCGAAGACGTCGCAGAGCAATGCTTCGGCGTGCAGGACGTGGAGAACCGGATTCGCACGCAATCGTCCGGTAGTCAGGGGGATCACCCGCACGGGGGCACGGGCTCGGGCACGTCGGCGTCGCACCGCTCGCCGGGGCAGTCCGGCACCGTGGGCACGGCGGGCTCAAGCACGGCTTCCAGCGCGGCAGGTTCCACGGGATCGTCGTCGGGGACTTCCGGCACGTCTAACGAATCAGGCAAGCATCACTGAGCGTGACCGGCTGTCGCGGTCGCTAAGCAAGACGCACAGAGGGCGGCGACCGCGTCAGGCGCGTTGGCGATGTCGTGCCTGTCGGCGACGTCGCTGAGGCGCGTGGTAGTCGCGCATAGTGTTGCGGGAGGGACACGAGAGGGAAGCGTCGAGTCAGCGCTGCGCCGAAGACGAGAGACGGTTATAGAGCGTCTTGAGACTCACGCCAAGCGCGCGCGCCGTACGGGGTTTGTCGTTTTCGTGATGCGCCAGTGACGCGGCGATGAAGCGATGTCGCGCGTCTGCCAGCGTGATGCCGCGAGGCAATGCCAATGCGCCATCGTGTATCTCCGGATCGGACGGTGGGGCGGTATCGATGACGATATGCAGCACGCTGTCTGCGAGGATGAACGCGCGCTCGATGACATGATGCAGTTCGCGAACATTGCCGGGCCACAGATGGCTGTTCAACTGGCGCAGGGACGCTGCCGACAATCGTTTGGGTTTCGTCAGCCGCCGCGTGCGGGCATTGAGCACATCGAGATGTGCGTTCGCAAGCGCGGCAATGTCGCCCGCTCGATGACGCAGCGCCGGCACGTGAAGGGTGAAAGCGGCGAGCCGGTAAATCAGATCGTTTCTGAGTGTGCCGCTTCGCAGCGCCTGCGAGACGTCGTGACGTGTCGCGGCAATCACGCGCACATCGACCGCAACGGACTGAGTGCCGCCGACGCGGCATATCGTGCCCGACTCCAGCGCACGTAATAACTTGACTTGCATCGACGGCGTCATGTCGCCGATCTCGTCGAGAAACAAGGTGCCGCCGTGTGCCGACTCGAAATAGCCGCGACGCCGGTCGACCGCGCCCGTGAAGCTGCCGCGCTCGTGACCGAACCATTGCGATTCCGCCAGATCTTCAGGCATGGCGCCGCATGGCACGGCGACGAATGGGCCGTCGCACCGCGGGCTGGCGGCATGCAGCGCCCGCGCGGCAAGTTCTTTGCCGCTTCCACTCTCACCGAGGATCAGAACACTCAACGCTGTCGGGGCGACACATTCGATTTGCGCACGCAGCGCACGAATGGCGGGTGATCGGCCTGACAGGGATGCGGACTCGGGGCGAGGTGTCATGCCGTTGTGACGTGAAGTGCACCGCGAATATCCCGAAGATTCGCAAATTCGACATTGAAATTCTGTAACCCGTCACGGCAATGCATAGGAAGTTTCGATGACGTCATGCCGAACGGCATCGCAAAAAACGTAGTCGAACAGGCAATCACCGATGTCCGGAGGGTTCATGTCATGCGAATCATCCGCCCCGTTCGTCAAATCCGGGGCACGCGCCGTTGCCAACCGGTCGCCCATTCTGCTGGTCGGTATCGATAAGGTGACGCGCGACGCGTTGTCTGACCTGTGTCTCAGTCTGTGTCCACCGACGCTTCTCCCTCCCTCCTGGGCCGGCACGTTGGCGGAGGCCGATGCGCATCTCTCGCACCTTTCGCATCTATCGCTTGCGCCGCCGTCACTCGTCATGACCGATGTCGATATGCCGGACGGCAGTGGTGGTTTCGACGTGCTGGAGGGATGGGCCGGCCGGCGCGATTTCGACGTCGTGATGTGTACGGCACGGCCCGGCTGGGAGAGCGCCGTGCAGGCGCTGCGTCGTGGTGCCCGCGACTATCTTGTGCTGCCGGGCGACCGTGAGCGTGCGGGCCAATGGATTGCCCGCGCGACAAAGCATGCGGTGGGGAGTGAGGGAGCCTCTGCGCGCGACATCGCTCGTGCCGGCGAGGCCGCGCACGCGTTCTCCCGAATGCTGGGCCAGTCCGACGCCATGCAGCGGGTATTCGAATCGCTCTCGCGCGTCGCACCGACGCACGCTGCGGTATTGCTCACTGGCGAATCGGGTACCGGCAAGGAACTGGCGGCGCGCGCGGTGCACGATCTCAGCGAGCGTCGGGATGCGCCATTCCTCGCCGTTAACTGTGGCGCTATCGCCCCGAATCTCGTGGAGAGCGAAGTGTTCGGTCACGAGCGCGGCAGCTTCACAGGGGCCGAGCGACGTCATCACGGATTCTTCGAGCGGGCGCACGGCGGCACGCTCTTTCTCGACGAGATTGCGGAAATGCCGCTGCAATCGCAGGTCAATCTGTTGCGCGTGCTCGAGACGGGCAAGCTGACGCGTTTGGGCGGCACGCAGGAGATTGCCGTCGATGTGCGCATCGTCGCCGCGACGAACGTTTCTCCCGGTGTGGCCATGCGCGCCGGAAAGCTTCGCTCCGATCTGTTCCATCGTCTCAATGTCTTCCCCGTCACGCTGCCGCCGCTGCGCGAACGTGGAGACGACGTGACGTTGCTCGCACAAGCCATGCTCGACGCTGCCAATGCGCTTGATGGTCGCGCGATGCGTTTCGCGCCTCATGTATTGACCTCGCTGCGCCGTCACGACTGGCCGGGCAACGTGAGGGAGTTACGCAATTTCGTGCAGCGTGTTCGCATACTGAGCCGGACGGTCACCATTGATTCGCTGCCGCCCCCGATTTCCGAGACGCTTGCGCAATTTCCGGTACGCGACGATCGCACGTCTATCGCGCTTGACGCGTCCCTTGCCGATCTCGACCGTCAGGTCATTCTCGGCGCACTTGCACAGAGCGGGGGTGTGAAGGCGCGCGCGGCAGAAAAGCTCGGCATCAGCCTGAAGACGCTGTACGCGCAGCTCGCACGAATGTCGGAAACGTCGGGCTAGACATCCATCCAACGAAATGCACATTCCGGGAGGGCAATATGCATTCATCCAATCTCACGTTGCGCGGCACCTGTCTGTTGGGCGCGGCGCTGGCCGCATTGATGGCGGGGCCGTACGTGCCATCGGCGATCGGGCAGGAACTCCCAAGGGGCGAGCCCGGACAGGGCGGCGGCACGGATCAGGCTGCCATCGGCGCGGGTGAGGAGGTCACACACGCGGCGTCGAAAGCCGTGCGTGCCGCGCAACCGACGGCAGGCCTGGACGTCGAGTTCGTCGACAAGGCTCAGAAGGCTGGCAAGACGGAGGTGCAGGCTAGCCAGTTAGCGGTTCAGCGTTCGCTTCACCCGTCTATCAAACGCTTCGCGCAGCAGATGGTGAACGATCACAGCAAGGCGAACGAAGCGCTTCGTCAACTAGCGGCGAAGAAGGGCGTGAGCGTGCCGAACGACGCGGCTGTCGATCCGGATATCGAAGCGCTGAAGGGCAAGAAGGGACGCGAGTTCGATGTCGCCTATCTGGCGCTTGCCGGCCCCGACGCGCATGAGAAGGCCGTCACGTTGTTCCAGACCGAGGCCGAAAAAGGACAGGATCCGCATCTGCGGGCCTTTGCACAGAAAACGTTGCCGACGCTTCGTCACCATCTGAGCGAGGCGCGGGAAGTGTCCGCCAAGGTCGAAATGGGGAAGTAAGTGCCTGACCTACGACCGGAGCCGATGTCCGGCAGCCCGGCGGGCGAGGCCACCGGGTCGCCGCACGGATTGTTGCAGGCGGGGCGCAATTGCTGGCGCATCGCGCCTGCGGCACGCATGCGCATGCTGGTAGACGGCGACGCGTATTTCAGCGCGCTGCGTGAGGCGTTGCTTGCGGCGCGTCACACGGTATTCATCCTCGGCTGGGACATCGACAGTCGGATGCAGCTCACGCCCAACGGTCCCGATGACGGCTTCCCGCCGGGACTGCGCGACTTCCTCGACGCGCTGGTCAGGCGTCGCAAGTCTCTGCGCATCTACTGCCTCAGTTGGGACTTCGCGATGCTCTACGCGCTCGAGCGCGAGTGGCTGCCATCGGTGAAGCTCGACTGGAAAACGCACCGACGTCTGAGTTTCCGGCTCGACGGGCGTCACCCGACGGGCGCGTCACACCATCAGAAAGTGGTCGTCATCGACCAGCGCGTGGCCTTCGTCGGGGGGCTCGATCTCACGCGCAATCGCTGGGACACGTCGGCCCATGCACCGGATGCGCCTGCGCGACGCGATCCGGCCGGACACGCCTATCCACCGTTTCACGACGTGCAGGCGCTCGTCGACGGCCCGGCAGCGCATGCGTTGGCCGAACTGGCCGAAGACCGCTGGCATCGTGCAACGGGGATGCACGTCGATCTCACGCCGCGCAGCGCGCGTGACGCACCGTACGCGCCGCTCGACCCATGGCCGGTTTCGGTCGCCCCCGACCTGACAGACGTCGACATCGCGATTTCGCGCACGGCGCCGGCATTCGAAGGGCGGCCCGCCGTGCAGGAGATCGAGGCGCTGTACCGCGATGCGATTGCGAGCGCCCGCCGACGCCTCTATCTCGAGAATCAGTATTTCACCGCCAATGTAATCGGCGATGCGCTGATCGATCGTCTTGCCGCCCCTGACTGTCCGGACATTGCGGTGGTGTCGCGCCGGGCCGAAAGCGGCTGGTTACAGGAACAGAGCATGGGCGTGTTACGCGCGCGGCTGTACCGACGGCTGCGGGCGGCAGACCCTCGCGCACGGTTTCGCCTGTATTGCCCGGAAGTGCCTGGCATCGCGCCTGCCTGTGTCAACGTCCACAGCAAAGTCATGGTCGTCGACGATGAATTGCTCGTGATCGGCTCGGCCAACCTCAATAACCGCTCGATGGCGCTCGACACCGAATGCAATCTTGCCGTTGCCGCCAACGGGGATGCCCGCATCGCCGCCGGTATCGCCCGCGCGCGCAATCGTTTGCTTGCCGAACATCTCGACGTCACCGACGCTGCGATGGCGTCGGCGCTGTCGCGAGACGCGGGATTGCATGGGGCCATCGATGCCCTGCATCGAGACGGCGAAAGAACGTTGAGCGCCTTTGTCCCCGAGCTACGGGACGCGGACGATGCGGCGTCGCCTGGCGCGGTTGTGCTCGACCCAATGGAGCCCATCGATTTCGAGAATGTGATGGGGACGTTTATCGAAACGGAAGCGCGGCCCTTGCTTGCCGGGCGCATCGTCGCACTCGTGCTCCTGCTGCTGGCGCTCGCGGGCATCGCGCTGGCCTGGCGTTACACGCCGTTGCGAGAATGGGCCGATCTGCCGCGCGTGCTTCGTCTCGTCGAGCGTATTCGACTGGTGCCGCTGGCCCCGATGGCAATCATGGCGGTGTACCTCGTCGGCACGCTGGTCATGGTGCCCGTAACGGTCCTCATTGTCGTGACGGTCGTCGTTTTCGGTCCCTTTGCCGGCGCGGCCTACGCGCTCGCCGGAACGTCGCTCGGGGCGGCAGCGGGCTACGGCGTAGGTCGCATGCTGGGCCGCGACGCCGTGCAGCGTTTCGGCGGGCAGCGGCTCAATGCGCTGAGCCGGCAAATCGGCAATCATGGTTTGTTGGCGATGGTCGTGCTGCGCCTCATGCCGATTGCACCGTTCACCCTTGTGAATCTCGTTGTGGGCGCATCGCGGATCCGGTTGCGCGACTGTCTGTTGGGCACGTTGATCGGCATGCTGCCGGGCATCGTCATCGCGGCCGCGTTGGTGGATCGCGTGGCGGCGCTGGCACAGCGTCCCAGCGGATGGACGGCAGCGTTGCTCGCAGCCGTGCTCGTGTTGCCGGGCATGGGCGTGGTGGCGTTACGGCGTCGCATTTCGGGGATGAACGGCAAAGACGGAGAGCGTGACGCGCCGGACGCATCGAACGAGACCGGACCGATCGCCTCGCCTGATCAGGGAGATACGTCGGTGCAGCGTGGGCGCGTGCTGAGCCGCGAACTCAGTGTGGCCAGCTACAACGTGCATGGCTGTGTCGGTACGGACGGACAGCATTCGCCGGATCGCATCGCCCGCGTGCTCGACGAAATCGATGCCGACATCGTCGCGTTGCAGGAGATCGAGGCGAGCGCGACGGATGTCGGCACCTTGGCCAAACTGGCCAGCGCGCGAGATATGCATTTCATCCCTGGGCCGACACTCAGACGCGGTGAACGGGATTACGGCAATGCCATCATGACGCGCTTCGCGCCCGTGGCCGTGCGGCACATCGACCTGAGTGTGGCGGGACGCGAGCCACGTGGTGCCATCGACGCGACGCTCGCCTGGCAGGACACCCACGGCCGCGAGATGCAACTGCGCGTGATTGCGACTCACCTGGGGCTTCGTCCCGGCGAACGGCGCGAGCAGGTGCAGCGTCTGCTGGCGTGTCTGGCGAATCAGCCGGGTGCGCCGACCGTGCTGATGGGCGACGTGAACGAGTGGTTTCTGTGGGGGCGTCCGTTACGTTGGCTGCACCGATTCTTCGAACGTGCACCGCACGTGGCGACGTTCCCGTCGCGCTGGCCATTGCTGGCACTCGACCGGATCTGGACATCGCCCAGAGCTCATCTTGGAACGGTGCATGCTCATGCGACGGCGCTCGCACGCCGCGCCTCCGATCATCTGCCGCTCGTCTCGGTGTTGCGCACGACCGTGCCTGCGCATCGCAAGGCGCAGACCGGCAACGCATCGATCCGCGAGCCGGACCGGGCCATGACCCTCGTGAACGAGCGTTAGCGCAGCACGTTCATCCTGCCGCGGCGCGGTCCAGCGTGGCGATGTCGATCTTGTGCATGGTCATCATGGCTTCCATCGCACGGCGTGCACGGGCGACGTCGCTGTCTGCCATGAGATCGAGCAACCGCTGCGGCGTAATTTGCCAAGAGAAGCCCCAGCGATCCTTGCACCAGCCGCATGCCGATGCCTTGCCGCCGTTGGCGAGAATCGCATCCCAGTAGCGGTCCGTCTCTTCCTGATCCTTCGTCACCACCATGAAACTGACGGCCTCGTTCGGCTGAAATTCGGGGCCGCCGTTCAGGCCGACGAACGGCTGGCCGAGCACCGTGAACTCGACCGTCAGCTCGTTTCCGGCGCCGATACCCGGAATGGGCGAGACATGGCGCGCCTGAACGTGACTGTCGGGAAATGTCGCTGCATAGAATTCGGCGGCTTCGCGGGCCTGACCGTTGAACCAAACGCAGGTGACGAGCTTCGTCATGGTGGTCTCCTTGGTGAGCCGCCATCCGAAAAAGGCGGTAATTCAGGTTACTACACCGGTGCGAGCGCGCCTGTCTCGTTCCCGTCGCGCGGCCGCCACGCGCGTGTCCTGGCGGTTGCTTATTTGAATCTCCCAAGTGACAATCGCCAAAACCCGGACACTCAAAAATAACGGGTACAGCGCGGGCAAAAACGAATAAGAATCGGAACAAGATGGCAGCCAAAGTGGTGAAGTATTTGCAGGACGGGGTGACTTATTACGAAATTCGAGGGGCGTTGCCGGATGGCACGCGCTATGTGGATCGGGTAGGGTTTAGCGAACGTGAGTTGGCTTTCCGTCACCTCGTCGCAGCCCGAATCAAGCTGCTTCGCCAAGAGTACGATGGGGCTCACCGGGAAGCCCTTGCGCAATGCGCAGCCGATGTCGTCACGCCTCGCTGGGTCAGACAGCTTATTTTCTAGGCGGCACGCGCCGGTGCGGGACGGCAATCGCAAGGTTTGCGTTGTCACTGTGATGAAATATTCACATGTTGAGATTGCCTTATACTGGCCCGACGCATCATGGCCGTTCGAAACAAATGGAATTCGTAACAAAAGACGTCCTGGCTAGCTGCATGGAGTTGCTGCTGGACGCAGTGTTTCTCGTCAATCAGACCGGCACGCTCGTGTACGTGAGTCCGGCCTGTGAGCATATTCTCGGCTACACGCCGCAAGAATTGATGGGACGCTCGATGATCGATTACGTGGCGAAAGAGGACCGCGAGCGCACCATCGAGGAGTCCCGGCTCGTCATGGCGGGCCGCCCCCGGATCGGCTTCGAGAACCGTTACATCCACAAAGACGGCCATTACGTTCACATCATGTGGTCCGCGCGCTGGTCCGAAGCGCATGGACTTCGCATCGGCGTCGCCCGCGACGTCTCCGCCCGAAAGCGCGCCGAAGCGCTTCAGCGCGCGACCTACTCGATCTCAGAGGCAGCACACGACGCCGCCGACATCCGGTCGCTGTGCAAGGCCGTGCATGACACGCTGGGCACCTTGTTCCCCATCGACGCCATCGTCGTGACGACGTGCGACGCGGATTTACGCGTCTGGGAAAAGGCGTATCAGTATCGCGAAAGCGCTGACGTCCCGTTGCTCGACTGGGCGCAGGCCGAACAACTCTCGGTACTGGCGACCAACGCGCAGGAGCCGCTCTGGCGTCTGATCGAAAGCCCGCCCGGCAACGCAGTGACGTCGGCCTCTGTGCAGGTGCGCACCGAGCCGTTGTCGCCGGACGACGATGTCGAGGCGGCCCGTCACGCGCTCGCGGTCCTGCCAATGCATACCGCGCGGCGCGCGGTCGGCACGCTCATGATCTACGGGCCCGTGCGGGCGTTGCAGGCCGAGGCTGCGCAGCGCTTGCTCGCGTTCGTCTGCGATCAGACGGCGCTGGCCATCGAGCGCAAGCAACTGATCGACGATCTCTACAACGCCGCGCGCTTCGACGAACTGACTGGGCTTCCGAATCGCCGCACGTTCGGCGAGTTCGCGAGCGAGGCGGTACGTCGCGCCCAGCGCACCAATGGCAAGCTGGCGCTGCTCTTTGCGGACATCGATGGCTTCAAGGATGTGAACGACAGCATGGGTCACGCGGCCGGCGACATGATGCTCAAGGAAATCGGACGGCGTATGAGCGTTGGTGTGGCGGACTGCGGCTTCGTGGCCCGCCATTCGGGCGATGAGTTCGTGGCGCTCGTTCAGGATGCGGAAGTCGTCGACCGGATCGACTTTGCGGTGACGCGTCTGCGCGCCGAGATCGAGCAGGCCATTGCGGTGAACGACACCAGTCTGACAGTGCGGGTAAGCGTAGGCGTTGCCGTGTTCCCGGACGACGGCGAGTCGATGAGCGAACTGATCCGCGTGGCCGATCAGCGCATGTACGCCAACAAGGCCGCGCGCAAATCGGGCGGTGCGAGCTTTCTGGAACGACTGCTCTGACGCGGTATCGGTGCTTGTCTGCGCGTGTGGGCGTGTAGTCGTCTGTCAGCGAGTGTGGGCGGCGCCGGCCGCCCCGGTCCCCGGTTCGTACCGGGCTCGTCAGCCCAACGTCTGCGTCGGCCAGACCATTTCGATTTCGACGGCGATCGATCTTGCCAGCCCATCGAGATCGGGGAACAGCGAGGCGTTCGTGATGTTCATCCGGTAGAGCCACTTCATGGCGTCGGCGCGCAATGCGACCGGCAGCACGATCTTGCGCAGTAACGGCTCCTCGCTATCGTACCCGTCGAGAATGCGGTGCAACGGCCGGTCGATCACGCCGGGCACGACGAGCGTGCCGGACTGCGCGATCAGGCGACCGTCCATTTCTTCCGGCTCGCCGAACCAGACCACTTCGTTGTCGTTGCCGAGGAAGTACTTCTCCATATTCCCCTTGACGCGCGGATCGATCGTATCGCGTGTGAGCCACTCCGCGTGGCGCGGGCGCGCACGATCGTCGTAGAGCGCCGGGGTATTGAGCGCGAAGATGGCCGAATCAGAGGTGGCGCGCTCCAATGCGAAGAACGCGGCGACGAACGGCGATTTCGTGAAGTCGAGCAGACGCGTGGGGGCGCCATGATGCTGCATCAGCCCGAGGCAGCGCAGGTCGTCGTGCAGCAGCTTGGGCCACGGCACGTGGTTGTGCGCCTTTCGCCGGAAGATGCGGATCGCGCGGGCCTCGCGGCTGCGCCACTGCTCCTTGTCGGACACATAGGCATGCAGATAGCGCGAGAGCGAGCTTTGCAGATGCCACCGGGCGTCCTGCTGCCCGCGAAACGCCCAGCCTTCGAAGCGGGAGGACAGCTCCATGAAATCCTTCCAGCTCTCGACGACAGTGGTTTCCATAGGGGGCGCAATCCTTGATGTTGTGAGGACGTCAGCGCACGGCAGGTGCGGGTATGACGTCGGCCACTATAGTACGGCGTGCGTGACAGCTCAAGCATGCCGCCTGACATCCGGGGGCGCTCCCACTGGCGCGAGCTCATCCACCCAGTGACGCCACGCCGGCATGAACGAACCATGCCCCTGCATACAGGCCCAGCCCGAACACGCCGTGGGTCATGAGGCTTCGCAGGCGCGCTTGCGGGGGATTGGGTGTTTTGGCGGCGGCGAAACCGGCGCCCAACGCCGGTTGCATCACGAAGAATGGCAACACGACCGTGACGATGCCGAACGCGAGCGCCGGCAGCAGCGTCGGGGAGTCCAGCCAGACCGGGCCGGTGAGTGCGACGAGGCAGGCCGCGAAGCCGACACCGATGAGGTAATGCACCGCCCATCCCAGCCCTCGTTCCCCGACTACCGGCGCAGACTTCGCGATCCCCGTGTGCGCGAAACGTCCCGAGGGCATATGGCCGAGCCAGCGCCCGATCATCGCAAAATCCAGCGACGCCACGCCGAATGCGCGACGCAGCAATAAGGCCCAAAGGTCCGTCACTACCGTGGCACAGACACCGATGGTCAGAATTTGTGCGGCAAGTCCTAGCGTTGTCATGGTCATCTCCCGATGCGTGTGATCCATGCGGACGCGACATGACGTCACGACCGCGTTTAGGGCACTATACGAATTCAAGTTGACTTGAAGTCAAGCGGGAGCATCGACATGGCACTGGACATTGGCGAAGTGGTGGCGCGAGCGGGCGTTCCGGCGTCCACGCTGCGGTATTACGAGGAGAAGGGACTGATTGCCGCGACGGGACGGCGGGGGCTGCGCCGTCAATACGACGACTCGGTCTTGCAGACGCTGTCGCTCATTGCACTGGGGCGAACGGCGGGATTCTCGCTGGAAGACATTGCGGGCATGTTGCTGCCGCAAGGCAAGGCGAACATCGACCGGGCAAGGCTGACCGCTAGGGCGGACGACATCGACTGGACCATCCGCCAGCTCGGCGCGTTGCGTGACGGCTTGCGTCACGCCGCCGTATGCCCCGCGCCGGAGCACCTGGCGTGTCCGCAGTTCCAGCGATTGCTGCGGCTCGCGGGTGCGACGAGCACCAAGCGTGCGCGGCGTGCGACAGACGCCGACGCCATCGTGATGCCGTCTGCACGAAAGACGCCGCCTGGGCAAGGCAAGGTCGCGAAGCCCCCGAGCCCGAGGCGGCAGACGCGCTGATTTACTTCGCGGGGGCGCCGAACGACGGCATCGAGCAGACGCCGGCGAGGCTATCTGCGGCGGCCGGACGCGCCTGCAATGCACGCTGCGTGTCGGGCGTGCCGATGAGCGCCATCAGGCCGCAGGCAAGCGACCCGCGCCATTGGAGGTAGTCGTGCCCGGTGGCCGTCGAGGTGTACGTCACGCGATATCCCCGGGCGCGCAGGACGTCGCGCATGTGGCGTCCCGAGGTGCCGATGCCCGTCGGCCCGCGACGGTCTTCGAAGATCCCCGATTCCAGATAGAACTTCACTGGCAGGCGCGGTCCTTCGGCGTATTGGCGGATCAGCCAGCCGGATTCGCGCGTGTCGGCATCGCCCTGCGACGGCGCCCACCAGTAAGAACCGGACTGCGACAGCACGTTGCCGAACCATTGCGGCGCTTCATGTGCCGCCCAGGCCGAGGCCAGCCCGCCATAGCTCGATCCCGCCACGACCGTGTGCGCGGCGGGAGCCGATACGCCATGTGCTTTTGCCCACGGCATCAACTCGTCGGCGAGAAAGCGCGCGAAGGCCGGGTTCGGCGGCAACTCCTTGCCGCGCGTGCTGCCGTCGATCACACCGACGATGAGTGCCGCCGTTCGCGGAATGCGTCCCTCGGCGATCAGGTTGTCGAGGATCACCGGTGTCGGGACCGTGTTCACATAGGCGTGTGCGTCGAAGACGACGAGCAATCCCTGCGACGGATCGTTCTCGCGATACCCTGCAGGGCGGTAGACGTAGACATCGCGCGTGTTGCCGAGCACCTTGCTGGTGAAGCGGGCGGCTTGCAAGGTGCCCGCCGGGATACCGGCACGCGGTTCGATCCACGGCTGCGGCGGGGCATCCGGCAACGTCACCGACGATTTCACATTACGTTTGCCGTCGAATCCCTCCACCGTGAACGGGTGACGATTGAGCGGATCGACCTGCAAGGTCTTCACCACCGCGCGGCGGCGCTCCATGGCCGTGCCTTCGATATCGGGGACGTCCGGCGCGAGCTGATACGACAGACGCGCGCTGTCGGGCACGACGTAGCTGCGGTACCAGACATCGCTGTTCCCCAACTGACGCATGTCGTCGTGATCGCCCGACGGCGCGCCCAGAATGCGCACGTTCTTCGGATGTCCGCGCCAGAGGAAGGTCATCAGCGAGACCTTGCCCGGCGGTTGTGCGAGCAGTGAGGCGGTCTCGTCGCCCGTCACGGTGTCCTGGGCAACGGCTTCAATCATCGGCGTGCCTGCGACATCGACGTCGCGCCAGAATGCCGCGGTGTCGCCGCCGGCACAAAGCGTGGCGTTCAGCGCCAGCAGACGCGGACTGACCAGCCCGAGGCGATGCTTCGGCGCTTGCGGGTCACCTGCGCAGGCGGGCGATGCTTCGTTGGATGTGGTGGGCGCGGCATGCGCCAGGTTCGTCGCACCGCCGAGCCACGCGGCAGAGATCGTGACGGCAACGGCCATCGCCGTCCGGGTCATGGGAAATGTCATGGCGAACCTCAGAAGTCGATGCTGGCGGAGAGCTTGAACGTACGCGGCGCGTTCTGGATCACGTAACCGTCGTTGAACGTGCCCGACCATGCAATGCGATTGGTGACGTTTTCCACGGCAGCACGAAACACCACGCCCTTGCCGTAGATGCGCGTGGCATAACGCGCGCCGACGTCATACCGCGTCCATCCCCCGATCTGCTGCGTGTTGGCCGAGTTCACGTATTGCGAACTCGTGGTGATCATGCGTCCCGTGAGCGTGACGCCCGGCACCCACGGCAGATCCCACTCGGTGCCGAGGTTCGCCGTCCACTTGGGCACGCCGTACGGCGTGTTGCCGTTGTAGAGGTTGCCCGCCGTTTTGGTCAGTTCGCCGCGTGTGTAGGCCACGCCGCCCAGCACACGCCAGCGCGGCGTGAACTCGCCGAACACGTTCCACTCGACGCCGCGATTACGCTGCTCGCCGTCCGGGTTGTACGTGTTGGTCGCCACGTCCTTGATCATGCCGGGCTTGGTGATCTGGAAGAACGAGAGCGTGTTGGTGAAGCTGCCGGCGTCCCACTTCACGCCGACCTCTGCCTGCTTGCTGCGATACGGCGCGAAGACCTGTCCGTAGTTGGCCGCGCTCACGTCGGTCACCATGCCGCCTTGCGTGAGTCCTTCGATGTAGTTGCCATACAGCGAGACGTTCGGGCCGAACGGCTTGAGCACCAGCCCGAACGCCGGCGTGATGGCGTTCTCGTCGTAGTTCGAGGTGCGTGCCCCGGTGGTGGCCGAGTAGGCGGCGGCCCGAACCCGCTGGCTGCGCAGACCGGCGATCAGCGTGACGCGGTCCTGCCACATCGATACGGTGTCGGCCAGTGCGAAGCTCGACAATGTCGAATCCGCTGTTTTGGGCGCGGCGCCGGGATCTTTCGCGAGCGTCGGGTTAACCGGTGCGTAGATGTTCGACGTGTAGTTCGCGCTCGTGGTAAAGACGTTGCCGCTGGTCGTGTCGAGCGACGTCGCCGAGAGGGTCAGCTCATGCCCCAGCGGACCGGTACGAAAGCGCGTTCGCACACCGGCGTCGAGCGAGAGGGTGTCGGTCCAGCCGCGCTGGAAATACGTCGCGCCGGTATAACTGCCGTCGGCCTTGATCGGGCCGGTGCGCGTGCCGGTGATGAAACCCGAATAGCGATAGCTCAGCGCACCGATGCCGGCGTAAGCCGTGACGGCGTCCGTCACGTCGACCTCGCCGCGCAATTGCACGCCGGTGCTCTCCAGATTGCCGTATTCGCCAAGCAGCACGTTGGTGCCTGCGGCGGGCGGCGCGACGACCTTCGTCGCGAACGTCGCCATCCACGGGCTGCCGCCGGTGTACTTCTCCGTATCGGTATAGGCGTCGAGTCCGATGCGCACGCGGTCGGTCTTCAGGTCGAGCGCGACGGAGCCGAACTGACGTTGCTTGCTCTGGCCTTCGAGCGTGGTGCGGCCGTCGCGCAGTGCGCCGTTGAAGCGGATGCCGATCTGCTCGTTGTCGCCGAAGCGGCGTCCGAGATCGGCCTGCACGCCGAATTGCGAGTCGGAAAGGTAATCGGCCGTTACACGCGCGAGCGGTGTGCTCTCGGCTTTCTTCGTGACCACGTTGATCGCACCCCCGACCGCACCGGACGGCGACATCCCGTTGAGCAGCGCGTTGGGGCCTTTGAGCACTTCCACGCGCTCGATGAACTCGGTCGGCACGTGACCGTACGGCGATAGGCCGAACATGCCGTTGAGCGAGACTTCATCGGCGGTGAGCGGGAAGCCGCGCACGCTGAAGTTCTCGTACATGTGGCCGCTCGATGTCGTGAAACGCACCGAGGGATCGTTGTCCAGCACGTCGGCGAGCGTGGTCGACTGCTGGTCCTGAATCGTCTTGGCGGTGTAGGACGTGATGTTGAACGGCACGTCCATCAGGTCCTTGTTGCCGAGCAGACCGAGATGGCCGCCGCGTGCGACCTGACCGCCGTCGTAGGCTTCCGGCAGCCCGACCGCCTGCGCGACGACATGCGTCGTGGGCAGCAGTACACCGTCGCCCATCGCAGCGCCGGTGTCCTGTGCGGCGGCGCGAAGCGTGTAGACGCCCTGAGTGCTGCGCATCGCCTGCAACTGGTGTGGCGAGAGCAACTGATAGAGTGCTTGCGTCAGTGTGTATTCGCCGTCGAGCCCGGTGCTTTGGCGGCCCTGTGTGAGCGACGCGTCAATGACCAGCTCGATGCCTGCGGCGTTGGCGAAGCGGTTGAGCACGGCGTCGAGCGTGCCCGGGGCGACCTGCCACGCGCGGCGGGCGTCGGGGGCGCTCTGCGCGGCGGTTGCGGGTGCGGGCGGGGCCGCGCTGGCGCGATCGGTAATGCCGGCGGCAGCCAGCGTGATGAGGAGCGCCACGGCGGGACGAAGGGCAGCGGCGAAAGGCGTCGGACGCAGAGGAACAGCTTCGGAAATCAACACGGTCGTAGTAGCTGGGAAGCCAGTGAGTTCGGAAAGGGATGCCGGTGCGATGTGAGCGTCGTGCACACATCGCACCGGTGCATACAGGTATTCCGAACGAGATCGGCAAACCCTCAACCGAAATCGCAAAAAAATGAAAAAAGTTGTCGGATCGTTGTCTGGCGGGGCGTTGACGGATGCCTGTGGCGGTTATCTGGCCTTCACCGTGACCCAGTAGCGCGTGCGGTACACCGTCTCCACGGGCAGGCCGACGGCGAGACTCGACAGCGCGCGGTCGGTGTCGGCGAGCGAGAACACGCCGCTCACGCGCAGGTCGGCCACCGCCGCGTCGCAGCGCAGAATGCCGCGTCGATAACGGGCCAGTATGTCGACGAGGTCGCCCAGACGCATGCGCTCGACGATGAGCTGCGCACGGGTCCAGGCGGCGGCATTTTCGTCGAACGTTGCCGACGCGTCGGCCGGATCGATGTCGGTCGACGAGAAGCTCGCCGCCTGTCCGGCATCGAGGCGTTGGGTGCGGGTGCCGTCGGTCGGTTGCACGAGTACGATGCCGTCGAAGACGGCGACCTGGGTGCGATTGCCGTCGTCGCGCACTGTGAAGCGTGTACCGATGTCGCGAATCTCGCCTTGCCGCGTGGCAACGACCAGCGGCGTGCCATGACGTGCCGCGCCGGTCTCGACGCAGATGCGTCCGCGCCGCAGGGCGATGCGCCGTTCGCCCGGCGAAAAACGCACGTCGACGGCCGACGCGGTATCGAGCCACAGCCGCGTGCCATCCGCCAGCGTGACCTGCCGGACTTCGCCGACCCCCGTGGCATAGTCGGCGACGACGGTGTCCCACATGGGCGAGCGACGCAGCGTGTAGCCGGCACCGGCAAGCGTGATGACGCCACCGAAGACGCGCAACGCGCGACGGCGTCCGGCGTTGGCCACGCGCGGTGAAGGGCGTGCCGTCAGCGTCTCGAAAGCAACGCGGGGCGGCAGCGACTCAAGCGACTCCAGCGCCTGAAACTTTTGACCGATGACACCGAGGCGCGCCCACGCGCGTTCGTGATCGGGATGCGCCGCACGCCAGCGTTCGCAGGCGGCAATGTCTTCGGCGGTGACGGTTTCGGACCAGAGTCGGGCGAGCCAGAGACTGGCACGCTCGACCACTTCCGGGGCGAGCGGCGACGCCGTGTGCGTGGCGTTCATGCGTCGCTCCCGTACTGCACGGCATAGCACTCGCGCAGCGCCTGCGCGACGTACTTCTCCACTGACGACACCGAGACCTGCAATCGCTCGGCAATCTCGCGATAGCCAAGGCCTTCGAGCTTGCACAGCAGGAAGGCGGTGCGGGCCTTGGCGGGTAAGCGGGAGAGCAGGGTGTCGATTTCGACGAGCGCTTCGAGCACCAGCGCGCGTGTCTCGGGCGATGGCGCGACCGGCTCCGGGAGCGCGGCCAGCGTCTCAAGGTAAGCCGCTTCGAGGTGACGTCGGCGAAACAGATCGACAACCAGACAGTTGGCGATGCGCGCGAGGTAGCGTCGGGAGTCGTCGGCTTGTGGCGCGCGTCCGGTGCACAGCACGCGCAGATAGGTGTCGTGCGCGAGATCGGCGGCATCGAGCGCATTGCCGAGCTTCTTGCGCAACCAGCCGCGCAGCCAGCCGTGATGATCGCGATAGAGCGCTCCCACCTCGCGCTGAAAATGACTTTCCATGATTCCCCGTGTTTGCCCGACGCCGCTTCCCGACGTCGCCATGCAATTCCGCACAGGGCAGGCCGGTCGACCTCGCTGACGCCGCCGGTCTTGCGGCAGTCAGCCGGTGGCTGTCGTCGATTCGCAAATGATAATGATTCTTATTAATTGTAATTGTGAATCATGAGGCGACGCAATAGGCGAAACAACCGCCGCGAGGGATGGCGGGGCAGTCGACGTTCTGGTGCTTGCGTTGGGCGCGGGTGTTCAGGCCGCCTGAGCCCGCGCCAGCGAGGCCTTGAGGGTAGCGAGCGCCGCTTCGGGCGTCATGTCGGAGGTGTCGAGCGTCACATCGGCCAGCCGGTAGAGCGACTCGCGCGCGTCGAGCATGCGATGGATGTGATCGAGCGCCTCGTTGCGCAGCGCTTCGGTGGCGATACGGGCGTCGTTCTGTTGCATGACCCGCTGGAAATGGACTTCCGGGCGTGCACGTAGCCAGACCGTGCGGAAGGCACGCAGGACGCGCTCGAACGTCGGGGCTTCCGAGACGATGCCGCCACCGGTCGCCAGCACCACATGCTCGTGCCCGGCGATGATCCGTTCGATGCATTGCCGTTCGATACGACGCATCGCGGCCTGCCCGTAAAGCGTGATGACCTCGCCGATGGCGATGCCCGCTTCGCGTTCCACTTCCTTATCCAGTTCGATGAACGGCGCGCCGATGGCCTTTGCCAGTTGGGGGCCGAGCGTCGACTTGCCCGCGCCGCGCAATCCGATGAGCGCGATGCGCTGCCCGGTGTGACGCATGTCCGCCGTGCTCGGCACGACGATCTGCCGACGCAGACGAGACAGCACGTCGGCCGGTTGCTGACGCAGGTATTCGATCAGGATCAGCAAGTCGCCGTCGTAGACGGTGCGTTCAGCGACCAGCGTCTCGACGCCGACGTTCAGCGCTTCGGCCAGCTTGTGGAGCACGGCGAGCGAAACGTTGCCGGTGCCGGCTTCCACGCGCGCGAGATACGGTAACGACACCCCCGACTGGGCGGCCAGTTGCTTGCGAGTCATGCCCCGTTGCGCCCGCAACGTGCGCACTTGCCGTGCGAGCGAGGCCAGGCGTGACGACACTCCGGCGTCGTCGGCCAGATCGGGGGAAGCAGCGTCGGGAGGGAATGTCGTCATCGGAAAGTCATGCGGTCGCGTGATCGTCGAGGATCAGGCAGGGTTAGCGGTAAATATACTATGAGATACCGCATGTAAGGCGCTGATTCATCAGGGGTGACGCATTGCATGGCAATAATATGCATTAAATTGCCTTTATTGCCGAATTATCCCTGTTAACCCTGAACTGCATTGCACAACGCCCGCAACGTGAAAAATATCTTATAAGATACTTTTCACGATTTGGAGCGAATGCAGAAAATGACCTATCCCCACTTGCGTGTACGCGTCGACGACGCCATCGCCTTCGTGACACTCGACCGTGCCGACAAGCGCAATGCGCTTTGCGATGCGGCCATCGACGCTCTGGAAGCGGCGTTTCGTGACTTCGACGACAGCGTGCGCGCCGTCGTGCTCACCGGCGCCGGCGACCATTTTTGCGCAGGACTGGATCTCGCCGAGAACAGCACGCGCGATCCCATCGACGTGCTGCGTGTCTCGCAGCGCTGGCACAAGGTTTTCCACGATATCCAGTTCGGCGGACGTCCCGTCGTCGCCGTATTGCAGGGCGCCGTCATCGGTGGCGGTCTCGAACTGGCGCTTGCCGCCCATGTGCGGGTGATCGAGCGCAGCGCCTTCTTCCAGTTGCCCGAGGGCAAACGCGGGATCTTCGTCGGCGGTGGCGCGTCGGTACGCGTCGCACGCATTCTCGGCCCGGACCGCATGACGGAGATGATGCTCACGGGTCGCCGTTACGACGCCGTCGATGGCGAGCGCCTCGGCCTCGGTCACTATCTGACGGACGCCGGTGAAGGCCTCGCCCTTGCCACGCAACTGGCCCGCGACACAGCCGCGAACAGCCCGTTGTCGAACTGGGCGACGATTCACGCGCTCTCGCGCATCCACGACATGTCGATGGCCGATGGGCTCTTTACCGAGTCGGTGACGAGTGCGCTGATGCTGGCCACGCCCGAAGCGCGTGCGCGCATGGAAAGTTTTCTGGGCCGATCCACGCGCTGAGCGCGAGACATGAGCGGCCATCCCCCACGGAGACGAAGGTGAAATACGACAACATCGAACAGATTGCGGTCATCGGCACGGGCGTCATCGGCGCCAGTTGGGCCGCGTACTTTCTCGCGCGCGGCTTGCGTGTGAGCGCGTGGGACCCTGCGCCGGGAGCGCGCGAGCGCTTGCGTGAAGCCGTCGACGCGCACTGGCCGACGCTCATCCGCATCGGTCTGACGGCCGGGGCGACGCGCGACGCGCTGACGTTCCACGACACGCTCGACGCAGCGCTCGAAGGCGCCGACTTCGTCCAGGAGAGCGGCCCCGAGCGCGAAGATCTGAAGCAGGATCTGTTTCGCAAGATGGACGCCGCGTTGCCTCCATCCGTCGTGATCGCATCGAGTTCGTCGGGCCTGCTGATGAGTCGTGTGCAATCGGTGTGCACGCATCCGGCGCGCGTCGTGCTCGGGCATCCGTTCAATCCGCCGCATCTGATTCCGCTGGTCGAGGTCATCGGCGGTGAGCAGTCGTCCGCCAGAGCGATCGAGACCGCGATGCAGTTCTACCGTGCGATCGGCAAGCGGGCGATTCATGTGAAGAAAGAGGTCAAGGGCCATATCGCGAACCGCTTGCAGGCGGCGCTCTGGCGCGAAGCGATGCATCTCGTCGACGCCGGTGTGGCGTCCGTCGAGGACATCGACGACGCCATCGCCTACGGCCCCGGATTGCGCTGGGCGGCGCTCGGGCCCTTCCTGAATCTGCACCTTTCGGGCGGTGCGGGCGGCATCGCGCATCTGCTCGACCATCTCGGCCCGCCCATCGAGTCGTGGTGGGCCGACCTCGGCGCACCGGTGCTCACCGATGACCTCAAGGCACGCATTACCGCCGGCGTCGAAGCCGAACTGGCCGGGCGTGGCAATGCGCGCCTCGAAGCCCAGCGCGACGCCGTCATTCTCGGCATTCTCGCGAGCAAGTCGTGACGGTGGGGCACGCCCCCGACCCAACCCCATATCGCACAAGACATCGAACAAGACATCGCATCAGGAGACAGGCATGAGCAAACCCAAAGTCATCGTCACGATCGCGCCCACCGGCGGCATGGCCTACAAGTCGCAGAACCCTCATCTGCCCACGCAACCGGACGAGATCGCCCGCGACGTCTACGACTGCTACAACGCGGGCGCGAGCGTCGTGGCAATTCACGCCCGTCGTCCGGGTGACGACGGCGCTACCTGCGATCCGGCGATCTATCGCGACATCAACCGCCGGATTCGCGACAAGTGCGACATCGTCATCAACAACTCGACGGGCGGCGGCGTGCACGGCGACATGATCGGGCAGGCCGACAACGGCTACTGGGAAATCCTCTGGGAAGAACGCCTCAAGGGGATGGATGCGGGTGCGGAGATGTGCACGCTCGATGCCACCACGATCATCGCGAGCTTCGGCGGCCGCGAACTGCTGATGCATACCTCGCCGGAGCGCTCGAAGCATCTCGCCATCGAGATGAAGAAGCGCGGTATCAAGCCCGAGTGGGAAGTGTTCAGCCCGACGCATATCGTGCAGGACCTCGCTACGCTGACGGCCGCCGGTTTCGACGACGAGCCGTTCTTCGTCAATCTCGTGCTCGGCGTGCATCGTGGCTTTCAGAACGCCATGCCGTATACGCCGCGTGTGTTGCAGTCGATGGTCGATCTGTTGCCCAAGGGCAGCATCTTCTGCGTGAGCGGCATCGGCCCGGCGCAATTGCCATCTGCCATGAACTCGC
The DNA here is from genome assembly GCF_022696215.1 of Pandoraea sp. LA3. Lineage (NCBI taxonomy): Bacteria > Pseudomonadati > Pseudomonadota > Betaproteobacteria > Burkholderiales > Burkholderiaceae > Pandoraea > Pandoraea sp. LA3. Next base: position 141,541 of record NZ_PTPY01000038.1, read on the forward strand.
TGCTGCTCGGCGGGCACGTGCGCGTGGGACTCGAAGACAACCTGTACTACGAGCACGGCGTGCCGGCGACGAACCAGCAACTCACCGAGCGCGTGGTGCGTCTCGTGCGCGAAATGGGCTATGAGCCCGCCACGCCCAAGGAAGCGCGCGAAATCATGGGCTTGCCGCGCAATCGCGAAGTGCTGCCGGAGTTCGCGGTGCGTTGATCCGCAGGTGTGCGTCGCAAGCTGTCCGGCCCCAAGAACGAAAACATTCCAGGAGACATGTCACATGGCGGCAAACGGGTTCACACGCAGTTTTGCTTTCTCGCTCTCGGCGTTGTCGTTATGCGTTGCGGCGTTTTGCGCCTCGACGCAGGCGAGCGCGCAACCGGCGGGCGTCACCGTCGGCGTCACGCTGTCGACCACCGGTCCGGGCGCTTCGCTCGGCATTCCGGAGAAGCAGGCGATCAGCATGCTGCCGCAGACGCTTGGCGGGCTGCCGGCACGTTACGTGGTGCTCGACGACGCCACCGATCCGACCACCGCGACGAAGAACGCCCGCCGTCTCGCCACGGAAGACAAGGTCGACGCGATCATCGGGTCGTCCACCACGCCGGCGTGTCTGGCTGTGGCGGCGGTGGCGGCCGACACGCGCACGCCGCAACTGGGGCTGTGCCCGTTCGTGCCCAGCGCGGCGCAGATGCGCTACGTCTTCTCGTTGCCGCAGTCGGTCGCGGTCATGGCCGACGCGGTGCTCGACGACATGAAGGCGCACAAGGTGAAGACGCTGGGCTTCATCGGCTTTAGCGACTCGTACGGCGAAGCGTGGCTCAAGGACATTCAGGCGCGGGCAGGGGCACGTCAGATTCAGGTGGCGCCCGTCGAACGCTATGCCCGTAACGACCAGTCGGTGACGGCGCAGGCGCTCAAGGTGATGTCGGCCAATGTCGACGCCGTGATCATCGCGGCGAGCGGCACACCCGGTGCGCTGCCGATGAGCACGTTGCGCGAGCGCGGCTACAAGGGACGCATCTACCAGACGCACGGCGTGGCCAACAACGACTTCCTGCGCGTGGCGGGCAAGAGCGCCGAGGGCGTGATTCTGCCGGTGGGCAACATTCTTGTGGCCGAGCAACTGCCGGCGAGCCATCCGGGCAAGGCCGTGGCGACGGACTTCGCCAGGCGCTACGAGGCGCAGTACGGCGCAGGCTCGCGCAACCTGTTCGCAGGGTATGCGTACGACGCCTATCTGGTGCTCGACCGTGCTGTCGCGGTCGCCGCGAAACAGGCGCAACCGGGCACGCAGGCGTTTCGCGACGCCCTGGTCGCCGCCATCGAACAGACGCGTGGTCTGGCTGCCACGCACGGCATGATCAACGTCAACGCACAGGACCATTCGGCTTACGGCGAAGACGGTCGCGTGCTCGTCACGGTCAAGGGCGGAAAGTGGACGATCGACTGAGCGTGGCGACGGCCGGCGCGCGCCGTCTTGCCCGGCCGGATATCGAGCGTGAGCAGCGCGCGGACGGCAGTTTCGTCATCCGCTCGCGCACCCCGCTGGGCGAGTTCGCGCGCAGCCCGGCCGACTGGCTCGTGCAATGGGCGGCGCGCACGCCCGACGCCGTGTTCGTGGCCGAGCGTCGTCAGGCGAGCGAGGGCGCGACGTCCACGGATCTCTGGCGACGGGTGACGTACCGCGAAGCGTTGGCGATGGCGCGTGGCATCGGGCAGGCATTGCTCGATCTCGACGTGCCGCGCGACCGGCCGGTGGTCATCCTGTCGGACAACAGCGTGAATCATGCGCTGCTCGTGCTCGGCGCGATGATGGCGGGGCGTCAGACGGCCATCGTGTCGTCGGCCTACTCGCGCATCGCGAAGGACATGAGCAAGCTGCACGGCATTCTCGCGCGGCTCGATCCGGCGCTGGTGTATGTGGAAGATGGCGACGCCTATTCGCGCGCGCTGGATGGCGCGCCGATCGCATGCCCCATCGTGGCGACACGCAATGCGCGCCCCGGCTGGCTGACGTTCGACGCGCTGGCGAGTACGTCGGCGTCGGCGGCGCTCGACACGGTCTTCGCACAGGTACGTCCCGAAGACACGGCCAAGCTGCTGCTGACTTCGGGATCGACCGGCAAGCCGAAGATCGTAGTGAACACGCATCGGATGCTGGCCGCCAACCAGCAGATGATTGCGCAATGCTGGCATTTTCTCGACGAGGCCGCGCCGGTCGTCGTGGACTGGCTGCCCTGGAGCCATACGTTCGGCGCGAATCACAACTTTCACATGGCGTTGCGCAATGGCGGCGCCTTCTATGTGGACGATGGACGCCCCGTTCCGGAGCTGATCGGCCGTTCTGTCGAAGCCCTGCGCGACGTGTCGCCCACGCTGCACTTCAACGTACCGAAGGGCTTCGAAGCGCTGGCGCCGTATCTGGAGGACGACGAGGACTTCGCCGCGCGCTTCTTCGGTCGTCTGCAAGTGCTGTTCTACGCGGCGGCGAGTTTGCCGCCTGCGGTCTGGCAGCGCTTCGAGCGGCTGGCGTCACGCCATTGCGACACGATGCCGTTCTTCACCTCGGCGTGGGGCGCGACGGAGACGTCGCCGCTCATCACGAGCGTGCATTTCCCGATCCCGGGGGCGGGCAACATCGGCCTGCCCACGCCGGGCAACGAACTCAAGTTCGTGCCCAACGGCGACAAGCTGGAGATGCGCGTGCGTGGGCCGTCGGTCTTTCGCAGCTACGCGGGGGACCCCGACGCCACGGCAGCCGCATTCGACGAGGAGGGCTTCTACCGTACCGGCGACGCGGGCCGTTTGTCCGACGTCGACGATCCGGGGGCGGGCGTGATCTTCGACGGTCGCGTGTCCGAAGACTTCAAGCTGACGAGCGGCACGTGGGTCTCTGTCGGCGCACTGCGTTTGCGCGCGGTGACGGCACTGGCGCCGTATGCATCGGATGTCGTCATCGCGGGCCATGACCGGGACGAGATCGGGCTGTTGATCTTTCCGAGTCCCGCCATGCGAGCGAGGGTGGCGGATGTGGCGGCACCTCCCGACACGCGGCAAGAGCCCCATGCGGGCAAGGCGATGGCAATGCACGACGACGTGCGCTCGCACATCGCGCAGGCGCTTGCGCAACTCGCACAGGACGCGGGCAGTTCGCAGCGGGCCGCGCGGGCTGCCATCCTGGCATCGCCACCGTCGTTGGAACAAGGAGAGATCACGGACAAGGGGTACGTCAACCAGCGGGCCGTGCTGACGCTGCGAGCCGACGACGTCGTACGCCTATATTCGGATTGCGCGTCGGTCATCCGGCTGGCAGAGGCGGCATCGACTACGCGGTAATCGTAGCGTGACACCGCAGGGAAGTCCGAGAGATCGGGGGAGGTGAGAACGACCACGCGCCGGTGACAGGGCATGTCACCGGCGCGTGAGGTCGTCATGCAACTTTCGGCATGAGACGCAGACTCAGACGCCAATTCAGGCGAGCGCTTCGCCGTGGCTTTCCGGCAGGAAGAAGTAGACGATGATGGCCGCGAGCAGGAAGAACCCGGCGGTCGCACCCAGCGCGACGCTCACGTTCTCGCCGCGCGAGAGCAGACCGACGGCGGCCGGTGCGAGGGCGCTGGCGGCGCGTCCCGTGTTGTAGATGAAGCCTTGAGCGGTGGCGCGCACCTGCGTCGGGAACATCTCGGCGAACGTCGGGGCAAAGCCGCTATAGAAGCCCGTGCCGAAGAACGCTACGACTGGCCCGAACGCCAGCAGCAACATCGGCTCGCGGATCACGACATAGAGCGGCACCGTGATCGCCGACACGATGAAGAACAGCAGGAACGACTTGCGGCATCCGATGCGATCGGCGATGTAACCGAAGCACACGAAGCCCGCCGCCGCACCGACCTGCATGATGACGATCCACGTCGTCGAGCGAATCAGATCGAAGCCCGGGCCACCCTGGTCGATCGGTGTCGAGAGATAGGCCGGAATCCACGTGAACAACCCCCAGTAGCCGCACATCGCCGCCGCCGTGAAGGCGAGGCCGACGATCGTACGCCGGGCATACGGCCCGAACAGCATGCCAAGCGTCTGACCGAGCGTCAGTCGCACCCGCTGCTCACGCCAGATCGCCGGTTCCTCCACGTGACGGCGCACCCAGAAGGCCAGCACCGTCGGCACCAGACCGAACGCGAACACCCAGCGCCAGCCGAAGTGCGGCAGGATCACGGCGGCGACGATGGCAGCCACCGCGTAACCCACGGCAAACGCGCTCTGCACCCATGCCATGACCTTGGCGCGATGCTCGGCCGGCCACGTCTCGGTGATCAGTGCGGCACCCGCCGACCACTCGCCGCCGATGCCGAGACCAAGCAGGAAGCGGAAGATGAGAAGCGACGTCACGGAATCGGCGAAGCCGCACAGCGCGGTGCCGATCGAGTAGCAGAGGATCGAGAGAATCATCGACTTGGTGCGGCCGATGCGGTCGGCGAGAAAGCCGAAGAACAGGCCGCCGAAGGCCGTCGCCAGCAGCGTGAGCGACGCGATGATGCCCGCCACGCCCTTGTCGAAATGCAGATCGACGCTGATGTAGCGAATCACCATCGCGAACAGCATCAGATCCATGATGTCGAGCATCCAGCCGATGTAGGCCGAACCAAACGCGCGCCATTGCGCAGCGCTCGCACCGCGATACCACGGCCGGCGTGCCGCGCCCGCCGAATTCAGGGCGGTCGTGCCAGTGTCCATTCTTGTCTCCTTCATGGAACCCATCCTAGTGTCATACCTCACGTATCGACTATCGATACGTATGGGAATGATTTCGTTTGAATATTAACAGGACATTTGGAAATCTGTTCTCGTGGTAAACCATAAATGGTGCTTTACGTATCGATAGTCGATACTCAATGCCAAGGTTGTCTCGATGGTCGGGGCAACAGGTTGGTCACAGGAGATCGAGAAGTGAAGCCGTTTCAATTGCGTTTGTTTGAAGATGTCATTGCGCCGAACCATCCGCCCGTGTATCTGCCGGCCGCGCGCCGGGCGATTTACGTCGTGCAGGGCGACGTGGCTATCGAATTCGATACAGGCGCCCAGCACCATCCGGCGCAAAGTGCCTGGCTGGGCGAGGACAGCGTGGCGCTGATCGCGGGCAGCGAGGGGGCGACGTTGTGGCGTTGGGAGTTGATGACGGGCAACGAGCCGTCGCCGGGTGAGATTGCTTCGGCACCGGGGGCATCGTCGACGCTCAAGCTTGCCGCGCCGATCGAGCTGGACCCGCGCCAACAGTGGCTCATGCGTTGCGACAAGGTACAATTCCCCCCCGGCGGCGTGGCGCATACGCACGTGCATCAAGGCCCCGGCGTGCGTTGCACGCTGGAGGGCGAGATCACGATCGAGACGCTCGGCGCATCGCACACCCACGGGCCGGGACAGGCCTGGCTCGAACTCGGCCACGCGCCGGTGCTCGCACCGACGACCGAGGCGCGCGATACCACGTTCATCCGCTGCTTCGTTCTGCCGCGGGCGTGTCGCAATCGCAGCTCGATTCGTTACGTGCGCCCCGAGGACGCGAACAAGAACAAGCCGCAGCGCTATCACGTGTTCGGCGAGCGTTTCATCTCGCTCGACGCGCAATAGCCGCTTAGTCGACGTGCGGCGACAGTGACAAAGGACAATCAGTGAAACGATCGAAGGACAGCCTGAACGACGTGATCCAGAGCGCCCGCAGCCCTCGCACCGTACGTGCCGCCACTGCACCGGGCGCGGGGGAGCGCGGCATGGGCGACGCGGCGGGCGATGCGGGAGAGCGGGGCGCAGACGAACTCAACACGTCGTCGACTTCGGTCATTTCGTTGCGCATTCTGGAGTTGCTGGCCGAGCGCAATGCCGAGTGCGGCGTCACGCATCTGGCAGACGCGCTCGGCGTACCTAAAGCGCGGGTGCATCGCCATCTCACGGCGCTGCGTCAGGAAGGGTATGTCGTGCAGAACCCGCGCACGAGCCGCTACCGCATCGGCTGGCGTCTGTTCCTGCTGGGCCAGAAGCTGGTCAAGCAGTTCGATGTCGTGGGACTGGCGCGTCCCGTCATGGAAGAATTGCGCGATGCCGTGGGGCAGACCATCGTCATCAGTTCGTTCACGGAAACCGATGTGGTCGTGCTCGATGTGATGCGCGGCCGCAGTCCGCTGGAGATATTGCTGCACCCGGGCACGCAGTTCAAGTTGCATAGCGTGGCGCAGGGCAAGATTGCGCTGGCGTTCGGCGCGCAGGACCGGCGCGACGCAGTGCTCGCCGCACCGCTAGATGCTTGCACGCCGCATACCATTACCGACGCGATGCGGTTGTCGCACGAGCTTGCATTGGTGCGCGAGCGGGGCTGGGCCGATGCGCCGGAAGAGGTGTTTCTGGGCGTGAACGCGCTGGCCGCACCGATCGTGCAGGACGACGGTTCGTTGTTCGGCACGCTCGCCATCGTCGGCTCGATCCACTATCTGCCCGCGCACCCGAATCCGCAGACGGTCGCAGCGCTCACCGATGCGGCGCGGCGCATCTCGCGTCTGCTCGGCGGGGCGCGCGGCGACTGATTACACCCCGTACACCCCGATTCACATCCCGGATTACATTCGCAGCACGGCGGCCGCGGCAATCGTCAGTGTCAGCAACATCATGTGCGTGAGTTGCAGACCTTCCTGACGGATCCAGTAGCCGAACCACAGGCCGCCGATCATCATCATCAGCCACGCAGCGCTCAGCGCACTGAGACCAAGCGTCGCCCATGCGATGGCCGCCGCTGTTGCGCCGTGGCCGATGGCTCCCGCCAACTGAATGCCACCCCATCCGAGGCAGACGGTGGCCGCGATCTGAAGCGCAATTACGGTCGATAACGCCAGCACGGACCATCCCTTCGCATGCAACGCGCGACGCAACAGCGGGAGGTCGATGGCCGGTGCCGCACGTAACGGCGCCATGCTCAACGTGGCGCCGATGGCACCCGCCGACGCGCCGAACGCCACCACATTGTTCAGCGCAGCGATGGCGGACCATAACGTCAGTCCGGCCACCAGCACCAGCTTGAAAATTACGAAAGCATCGAACGTCTCGACAACACCGGACATCGGCAGGGGCTCCTGTGGTTTCGGGATGCCCGTCTTCGTGAGGACGAGCATTGGGAAGTACGCCAAAGGATAGGAGCGCATGATGATTTATGCAAGTTAACACTTGTATAAATCAGGGGTATGCGAAGCCCTTGCCCGACCGCTTGCCCGGCAGGCATCCCAGCCCTTCGAGCGTGGCGTGGACGGCGACGTCGAGCGGCGTGTGCGGTTCTTCCCCGAGCACATCGACGAGCCGGGTATTGTCCATGCGCACCGGTTGCTTCCACAGGTAACGCATCTCGCGCATTTCGCGCAGCGTCGTGACGAAGGGCGACAGCAACGTCATCAGCCACCACGGAAAGTGCCGGGTCGTGACCTCGATACCGTGGCGCGCCATGACTCGGGTGATGGCGGCGGCCATCTCGGTGCCGTCCGCATCCCAATGACCCGCCATATGGAAGTTGGCGAAATCGGCGAGGGTGGCACGTCGTTCGATCAGCATGACCATGGCGCGCGCGACGTCCGGCAGATAGGACCATTCATGACCGATGCCGGGGGCATTGGGGACTTGCACGATACGCGCCGGTTGCCCCGGCTTCACGAGTCCTTGCGCGAACCAGCTATTGCGCGTGCGTGGGCCGAAGTAGTCTCCGGCACGCACGATGATCGTCTGCACGCCATTGTGGCTGGCGTCGCGCAGACGGGCTTCCATCGTCGCGCGAATCTTGCCCTTGCGGGTGAGGGGGCGTTGCGGCGCATCTTCGCGCAGCCTCGGAAATGTCTCCGGACCATAGTTGTAGACGGTGCCCGGCAGGACGATGGTCGCACCATACCGCGTGGCGGCGGCGATGGTGTTGTCGAGCATCGGCAACACCTGCGTGTTCCAGTTGCGATATCCCGGCGGATTGACGGCGTGCACGATCACGTCGCAATCGCGCGCGGCGGCGAGCACATCGTCCGCTTGCATGGCGTCGCCGTCGATCCATTCGATGCCGATGTCGGGCGCCTGGGTCGCGGACGCGGCCGAGTGCGGCGCACCGCCGCGACGCAGCGCACGCACCTGCCACCCGGCCGTGAGCAGTTGCAGCGTGACTTCGCCGCCAATGCCACCCGTCGCGCCGAGGACCAGCGCACGGGACACTTTTCGTTGAGTCGATTGGATCATGAGGAGGCACCTCGTTGGTTGTCGGTGATGCCATTCTCCGCGCGAGCGAGTTGGAATAAAATTGCTGAAAATCATCTATCAGCTATACATTTTTGTATGGTGAAGAACATGACCTCAGAACTGAGTTGGGACCTTTACCGGACGTTTCTCGCCGTGTTGACGGAAGGCTCGCTGTCGGGTGGCGCGCGTGCGCTGGGTATTACGCAGCCGACCGCTGGCCGTCATATTGCGGCGCTTGAGGCGGCGCTCGGGCAAACGCTGTTCACCCGCTCGCAGACCGGCCTGTTGCCCACGGACGCCGCACAGTCGCTGCGCCCGCACGCACAGGCCATGCAGCACACGGCGCTGGCGTTCGAGCGGGCGGCCGCCAGTCATGGAGACGGTGCCCGCGGTGTCGTACGGATTTCGGCAAGCGAGGTGGTCGGGGTAGAAGTGTTGCCGCCGATCCTGACGGCGCTGCGTCGCGCGCATCCGGACCTTATCATCGAACTCGTGCCGACGAACCGCATTCAGGATCTGCTGCATCGCGAAGTGGATATCGCGGTGCGCATGGCGCCTCCGCAGCAAGACGCCTTGATCGCGCGGCGGGTGGGGATCATCGACGTCGGACTGCATGCCCGCGACGATTACCTCGCACGCCATGGCGTGCCGGCGTCGCTAACCGATCTCGCACACCATACGGTGATTGGCTTCGACCAGATGACACCTTTCCTGCGCGAAGCCACGCGCGGTGTGCCCGTGTGGTCGCGCGACAACTTCGCGTTCCGCACCGACAGCGATCTGTCGCAACTGGCGATGATTCGCGCGGGCTATGGCATCGGGGGATGTCAGGTGCCGCTCGCCAGACGCGATGCGCGTCTCGTACGGATCTTGCCCAGCGCGTTCCGCTTCCGCCTGCACACCTGGGTGACGATGCACGAAGACCTGCGTTCAAGCCCCCGATGCAAGGTCACCTTCGATGCACTCGTGGCCGGATTAACCACCTACATGGCCGGATAAGGCGGCTGCGCGGCAAATACCGAATGTCAGTGAAGAAATGTGTGATATACAATATATCAATAACATCAACGATCACGAGACAATCACCGCGCCATGTTCGACCCTTCATTGTTCGGACGCATGTCACCGGACGTCATCACGTCCGCATCGATGCCTCTGGCGACGCCTGAGTCTGCGTCGGCCGCCGCTTCCGTTTTTGATCCCGCTTCTGCTTCCGCTTCCGTCTCCATTTCTGCTTCTGAACCGTTCGCGCCCGGGCGCCATCCGCTCGGTCTAAGCGAGACACGCGACGCCGTGCTGTATGTGCCTGACGATTTGCCGACCGACAAGCCGGTGCCGCTGTTCGTGATGTTTCACGGCGCGGGCGGCTTCCCCGAGAAGGTGTTGCCGTTCATCGAAGCACATGCCGATCGCCACAAGTTTCTCGTGCTCGCCCCGCACTCGACCTTCCCGACGTGGGACATCGTCATTGGCGGCAACGGGCCCGATCTGGAGCGGTTGCAGGCGGCATTGCGCCGGGTTGCCGCGCGCTATGCCATCGACGCAAAGCGTGTGGCGTTCGCCGGCTTTTCCGATGGCGCGAGCTATGCGTTGTCCATCGGGGTGACGAATGGCGATATCGCGAGCCACGTCATCGCGTTTTCCGGCGGCTTCATGTCGATCTTCGTGCAGGAAGGGCTGCCGAAGGTATTCATCGCGCATGGCCTGATCGACGAGCAACTGCCGATCGCCACCAGCGGGCGACAAAACGCAAACAAGCTCAAAGCGGCGGGCTACGATGTGCAATACGTCGAATTCGACGGACTGCACATCATCGAGCCGGGGGTGGTGGCAAAGGCCATCGACTTCTTCCTCGCCTGAACGCGCGCATCGGTCTGCACGCGTTACCCGCGTCGACACGACGCAGCGCCCGGGCCGAATGTTGCGAATGTCACGAACGTCTTCAAGACCTCATCCGCCTGACACGCCATACGGGGAGTGCCGTCCATGGATTTCGAAATTCCCGAATCACTGATTCACCCGCTGATGCAACTGATCGGCACCGACTCGCCGCTGGGCAAGCAATTGACGGCCTACGGCGTGTGTCGCGGCAACATGCTCGTCTCCAGCGAATGGTTCGACGCCAAGTCGCTCAATACGCTCTACGTGCTGAGCAAGTCGCAGAACGAGCGGGCGCTGATGTTCCAGATGCTCGCGCTGGACAACGTCTACAACGCGCCGCAGGCCCGCGTCATTCCGAGTCTGGACAAGCTGGTGCCGGGGCTGGTCGCCTACCTTGCGCGCGACGTCATCGACGGCTGGCTCTATCAGCGTCATCGCGACGGCGCGCTGCTGCCGTGGCTCGTGCGTCGACTGCGCTATGTGGAGCCAGATCAGGGGGCTCCGTATGTCGTCGTGGACATGCTGGCCAACACGATGCAATCGGCCAACCTGAGCCCGACGGAACATCGTCCGCGCCGCTCCGGCATGACCACGTCGCTGGTCTTCACGCGCGACGACATTGCGAATCGCACGATTCCCGAACTGCTCGCGGAGTTCGGCTTCTACAAGGAATGCGCCGAGTTCAAGGCCGAATACGAACAGCACGCCCAGCGCTTCCTGCGCGTGCAGCGTGCGTTCGGCGCGCAGTTCGTGCTGAGCCGCGCCGCGTTCTCCGTCGATCCGAAGGGCGGCACGGAACTGATTCGCGTGGGCGACGGCGTGACAGCGAAGTGCGTGAACGACGAAGAGCGTCTGGAGCGCAACTTCGAGATGGCGTGCGACGCCGACTTCTGGCGCAATGCCGAGATCGCGCAGGCGTTCGAGACGATTCCGCTGCATTGCTACGTGCACGTGTTCCATCTGGACTGGCATCGCAATCTCTGGGTGCACGTGCAGAACATGACCGAGTACGAATACCAGCCGAGCCTGCGCGACAAACTGGTGTTGCCGGCACATCATCACGATCTGATCGATATTCTGACGTCGAACATGGACGCGATGATGCCGGACTTCGTCCCCGGCAAATCGGGGGGCGCCACGATCCTGTGTCAGGGCGCGCCGGGCCTGGGCAAGACGCTCACGGCGGAGATCTACTCGGAAGTCGTCGGCAAGCCGTTGTATCGCGTGCACTCCGGACAACTGGGTACGACGGCGGCGTCGGTCGGCGCCACACTCATGAGCATTCTGCGCCGCGCCATGCGCTGGAACGCGATCCTGTTGCTCGACGAGGCAGACGTGTACATCCGGCGGCGCGACAACGATCTTGAGCACAACGCCATCGTGGCGGAATTCCTGCGCTCGCTGGAATACTTCCACGGCCTGCTGTTCATGACGACGAACCGCATCGGCGACGTGGACGACGCGATTCTCTCGCGTTGCATCGCAACGATTCACTACGAGACGCCGTGCGCGACCGACGCGCGCAGACTGTGGCGCATGCAGGCGGAGCAGGTCGGGGCGTATCTCGACGACGGCCTGATCGAAACGCTCGCGGCCCGCTATCCGAAGGCGAGCGGACGCGACATCAAGGAGCTGATGAAGCTCGCCAGCCGTTACTGCAAGGTCAAGAACATGCCTTACACGGAAGACGTCTTCCGCCTGTGCGGTCTGTTTCGCGGCTACGACGCATGAGCGGAATACGTGGGCTTTCCTCGTCCGGTATGCATCCATTTTCCGAATAGCAGGCAACCAAACATTTAATTTCCCAATTCGAAACGTCCCACCCATACTCCAGAGCACCAACACGCATTCAGCGGGGACGGTACGAAGACCGCACGGCAGGCAACAGATAAGCGGTCAGGCCGTCCTTGCTTCATCAAGGAGACAATGCGGATGCAATGGGACGTTTCGAACGAGGTCCTGGGCGCGATGCCCTCGACCGGGCAGGCACACGCACATGCGCCGTCGGCACATGGCCTCAGCCCACGGCTACATAACGCCGACCTGGCCCCCACGAAGTCGGAGGGACGACGCTGGGGCCGCTACAGCATCTTCGCGCTGTGGACCAACGATGTGCACAACATCGCCAACTATTCCTTCGCCATCGGCCTCTTCGCGCTGGGCCTCACGGGCTGGCAGATGCTGGCATCGCTCGCCATCGGTGCGGCGCTCGTCTACGTCTTCATGAACCTCACGGGGTACATGGGCCACAAGACCGGCGTGCCGTTTCCCGTGATCAGCCGCATGAGCTTCGGCGTGTACGGCGCGCAGATTCCCGCCATCATTCGCGCGGTGATCGCCATTGCATGGTTCGGCATTCAGACGTATCTCGCCTCGGTCGTGCTGCGGGTGCTGCTCGTGGCTGTCTGGCCCGGGCTGGCGGCCTACGATCACAATGCCGTGCTGGGGCTCTCGACGCTCGGCTGGATCAGTTTCATTGCCATCTGGCTCGTGCAGCTCGCGATTCTGGCGTATGGCATGGAGATGGTGCGCAAGTACGAAGCGTTCGCCGGACCGATCATCCTGATCACGGTGACGAGCCTTGCCGTGTGGATGTACCACCGCGCAGGCGGTCACATCGCCATGTCGGTGGGTGAGCCGCTGACCGGTTTCGCCATGTGGACGAAAGTCTTCGCCGGCGGCGCGCTGTGGCTCGCCATCTATGGCACGCTGGTGCTCAATTTCTGCGACTTCACGCGGGCATCACCGAGCCGCAAGGTGATTCGCACGGGGAATTTCTGGGGATTGCCCGTCAACATCCTGATCTTCGCCGTCATCAGCTTCGTGCTTGCCGGTGCGCAGTTCAGCCTGAACGGCCAGATCATCCACAGCCCGACCGAAATCATCGCGACGATTCCCGACAAGACGTTCCTCGTGCTCGGATGCCTCGCGTTCCTCGTCGTGACGGTCGCCGTCAACATCATGGCGAACTTCGTCGCCCCGGCGTTCGTGCTCACGAGCCTCGCGCCGCATCGTCTGACGTTCCGCCGCGCGGGACTCATCAGCGCCACGATTGCCGTCGTGATCCTGCCGTGGAATCTGTACAACAGCCCGATCGTGATCGTGTATTTCCTCTCGGGGCTGGGGGCGTTGCTCGGGCCGCTGTACGGCATCATCACCGTCGACTATTGGTTGCTGCGCAAGACGTGCGTGCACGTGCCGCATCTGTACAGCGAGATGCGCGGCAGCACCTATCACTATCTCCGTGGCGTGAATCCGAAAGCTTTGATCGCGCTGGTGCCCTCGGCACTCGCGGCCGTGACGGCAGCGCTGGTCCCCGCGTTCAGCGCGCTCACCCCATTCTCGTGGCTGCTGGGCGCGGGCATTGCCGGTGGCGTCTATTACGCGATTTCGGACCGTCGGCAGCCGTTCGAGGACTGCTCGGGCGAGCACTTCGCCGTCGATAGCGCCGCGCACTGATCCCCCGCTGGCTGCCTTGCCGTCGAGCATTGAGCATCGTTCGACGGCAGGGCAACCGGCTTGCATGACCGCTGTATCCGCTGTCTCCACTGTCTCAGCCCCCATCAGGAGTGTTTATGAAGATCCTCGTCGTGAACGTCAATACGACGGCCGCGATAACCGACGCCATTGCGCACCATGCACGTGCTAGCGCGTCGCCGGGTACCGAAATCGTCGGCCTCACGCCGCACTTTGGCGCGGAATCCGTCGAAGGCAACTTCGAGAGCTATCTCGCCGCGATTGCCGTCATGCAGCGGGTGATGAGCTACGACGAGCCTTACGACGCCGTAATTCAGGCGGGTTACGGCGAGCATGGACGCGAAGGGTTGCAGGAGCTGCTGAATGTGCCGGTCGTCGACATTACCGAAGCCGCCGCGAGCGTGGCAATGCTGCTCGGCCACCGCTATTCGGTCGTGACCACGCTCGATCGCACGGTGCCGTTGATCGAGGACCGTCTGAAGCTTGCCGGTCTCGATGCACGCTGCGCCTCGGTGCGCGCAAGCGGCATGCCGGTGCTCGAACTGGAGCGCGACCCGGTGCGCGCTATCGACGCCGTGGTGGCGCAAGCCGAACGTGCCGTGCGTGACGATTACGCCGAAGTCATTTGCCTGGGCTGCGGCGGCATGGTCGGGCTCGATGCGAAGATTCGCGAGCGCACGGGCGTGCCCGTCGTCGATGGTGTGTCCGCCGCCGTCGTGCTGGCCGAGTCGCTGGTGCGTCTGGGGCTTAGCACGTCGAAGGTGCGCACCTATGCGACGCCGCGCCGCAAGCAGATCGTCGGCTGGCCGCACGCCTTGCTCGGTGAAGCGGGCTGAACGATAGCGTCGCTCACGCGGCCCGGGCGCTGCCGCGTCTCCCGGGGCTGTCGGGTGTGTCGTGCGCTCATCAGATAAATTCATGAAACGACGCAGCATTCCGATATGCGGGAAAACTAGAGGCGCGCGCGACCGCCGGTCTGGCTATATTGGTTCCGGACCGGCGCCGATGTCACCGCGTACCTCCGGCAGGGCCAACGCCTTGTTCGCGAGCCTCTGACTGTGTTGCGCCGCGCCATTTCATCGGTACGGCAAGGAGACGCAGTGGAGACGCATGGCGAACTGCACCGGGCGATTCTGAACAACATCCCGGATCAGGCGTGGCTCAAGGACACCGAGTCGCGTTACATCCTCGTCAACGAGGCCTTCATGGCCGCGTGCGGCCGCAGCGAAGCCGACATCATCGGCAGTACCCCCGACAAGGTCTGGTCGTCCGACTGGGGACGCGTGTACCTCGCCACGGACAAAGCGGTTGTCGCGAGCGGCATGCGGCGTCGCTACGAGGAAAGCCGTCCCGGTGCGGACGGCGCGCCACGTTGGTTCGACACCGTCAAGATGCCCGTGCGGGACGAAGTCGGTCGCATCGTCGGCACGGTCGGCATCTCCCGGGATATCACCGACCGCAAGCGCTCCGAGATGGCATTGCTCGACTCTCGCGCGCAATTGCGCCAACTCTCCGCTTATCTGCAAACCGTGCGCGAAGCGGAGCGCACGCGACTCTCCCGCGAGCTTCACGATGAACTCGGTCAATGGCTGGGCGGCCTTCGCCTCGGCCTGAACTATCTGGAGACGCAGCCCGACATGCCCGCTGCGGATCAGTCGGCCCACATCCAGATGCTCAAGGAACTCGTGGACGAAACCATCGATGCCGTGCACCGGATCGCCGCCGATCTGCGTCCCGCAGTGCTTGACGAACTCGGACTGCACGCTGCGCTGGAGTGGCTCACCGAGTCGTTCACACAGCGTCATGGGCTACCGTGCGAACTGGTCATGCCCGAAGCCGTTACGGCATGCCTCGACAGCGAATGCAGCACGGCGATCTTCCGCATCGTGCAGGAATCACTCACGAATGCGAGCCGTCACGGCCAGCCGACACACGTGCGCGTGGCGCTCGATCTGCGTGAGGGTCATTGCCACGTGAGCATTGCCGACGATGGCCGGGGCATGGACACCGCTCGTGCCGGACATGGTCAGCGTCTGGGGCTGATGGGCATGCGCGAGCGCGCATTGATGCTGGGCGGCGCGTTCGAAATCGATAGCGCACCGGGGCAGGGCACGCGCATCCTGGTCCGAATTCCGGCGAGAGCGGGTGCAGGCGGGCTGACGGGTGTTGACACCACGCATGAGCGCGATTCATTGCCCGACGCAGCGCCTGCGGGCGCAGCCAAAGCGGGGTCGTCGACATGCGCGTGATGATTGCCGACGACCACGCCATCATTCGCGATGGCCTGAAAAAGATCATTGCGATGGCGCCCGACATGGCCGTCGTGTCCGAGGCGGTGGACGGTGACGACGTCCTCAAGCGCCTGCGCCTCACCACCGTCGACGTGCTGCTGCTCGACATGTCGATGCCGGGCAAGAGCGGCATCGCCCTGATCTCGCAAATCAAGGCGACCTATCCCGCGCTGCCGGTGCTGGTGCTGAGCATGTATCGGGAATCGCAATACGCCGTGCAGGCGATTCGCGCGGGCGCTGCCGGATACCTGACGAAGAACGCCGAATCGGAACAATTGATGAGCGCGATCCGTCGTGTGGCGCGTGGGGGCACAGTCGTCTCGCCGCTGGTGGCGGAAAAACTC
This sequence comes from Pandoraea sp. LA3, assembly GCF_022696215.1. NCBI lineage: Bacteria > Pseudomonadati > Pseudomonadota > Betaproteobacteria > Burkholderiales > Burkholderiaceae > Pandoraea > Pandoraea sp. LA3. Next base: position 157,774 of record NZ_PTPY01000038.1, read on the forward strand.
GTGCGTCAGCTTCAACAACCCGCGCAGGCGTTACCGCATACGCGTCTCACCGCGCGCGAGTTTCAGATTTTCCAGATGCTCGTCGAAGGCAACGGCATCAACGACATCGCGCGTTGCCTGTCGCTGTCGGCCAAGACCGTCAGCACCCACAAGGCGAACATTCTGACCAAGATGGACATTCCATCCACGGCAGGCCTCGTCCACTACGCCATCGAACATGGCCTGATCGTCGCGGGAACCGACGCCTGACATCGAACTGACATCGACGTTCTGCGCCAGCATGCCCGCTCGCGCCGGACTCCCGTCCGGCGTTGCGATTTCCCGCGCGATTTTTCTTCCCAGTTGGGTCTCGCCGACCCGTCGACTTACCGCGCGTTTGGATTGCTGCACCGCGTCTAGGGAAATTCCTAGACGAAAACCAGCAAATCCCGATGCCCCGCGCCCGGGCGCGCCCCTACGATGAGTTCAGACCTTTGCCACCCGGCCGGCAGCGTTCCCAGATGTTCTGCCAGCACTTCAACCATTCAAACCATTCGTGACGTAAGGAGACCGCACCATGCATGTGGACCTGCTGATCAGCAACGTGTGCGTGCGCGATGACGCGCCACTCGTGGACATCGCCATCAAGGGCGGGCGTATCGTCGCGATCGAGCCGGGGATCGACGCCAGCGCCGACGAGCAGATCGACGCTCAGGGTCGTGCCGCGATTCCCGGCCTCGTCGAGGCGCATCTGCATCTGGACAAGGCGCTGCTGCATCGCCGGCTGCCGGCGCGCTTCGGCACGCTCGACGAGGCGATTCGTGTCACCGGTATTCTCAAGAGCAAACAGGAACGCGAAGACGTGCTGGATCGCTCGCGTCAGGTGCTCGACATGGCGGTCAAGAACGGTACCGTCGCCGTGCGCGCGCACCCCGACGTCGATCTGATTCAGGGGCTGATCGGCGTGGAAACGCTGCTCACGCTCAAGGACGAATACGACAGCCTGCTCGACCTGCAAATCGTGGCGTTCCCGCAGGAGGGCATTCTCAAGTCCAAAGGCACGTACGAGCTGATGATCGACGCACTGCGCATGGGCGCGGACGTCGTCGGCGGATGCCCGTACAACGAGTTGAACTGGGATGACACGAAGCGGCACATCGACATCGTGTTCGAGCTGGCGCAACGTTTCGGTGCGCCCATCGACATGCATGCCGATTTCGCGGACGACACTCGCGATCAGCGCTTCGCCGCGATCTCCTACATTGCGCAAAAGACCATCGAGACGGGCTATCAGGGACGTGTCTCGCTGGGGCACGTCACCAGTCTGGGCGCACTCGATTCCGACGAACTCGCCCCGGTCATCGAACAGATCCGGCTGGCGGGGATCAGCATCGTCACGCTACCGGCCACCGACCTCTATCTGGGCGGACGCAAGGACACGCAGAACCCGAGGCGCGGCCTCACGCCGGTCAAGGCGCTGCATAGCGCGGGCGTGAACGTGGCGTACTCGTCGAACAACGTGCGCAACGCCTTCACGCCGTTCGGCAAGGCCGACATGTTGCAGATCGGCAATCTGCTCGCGCACGTGGCGCAGTTCGGGGTGCCCGAGCATCAGCAGGCAATTCTCGATATGGGCACGCACAACGCCGCGCGCGCCATCGGGCTGTCGCACGACTACGGCATCGCCGTGGGCAAGCAGGCCGATCTGATCATTCTCGATACGTTCCGGGTGGCCGATGCGCTGCTCGATATCCCGCCACGCCTGTGGGTCATCAAACGCGGCCGCATCACGGTCGTGACGCAGCATCACTGCGAAATTCACCGGCATTCATGTTGTTGTGCGCAATGAAGTTCTTATAAAACTCAAGGAGACAATCATGAAGAAGCTGCCTGCGGAAGTCGTTGCCTCGTTACTCGCCGTCACCACCATTCCGATTGCGATGTTGCCGTTACATCTCCCGCCATGGGCCATCTTCATCAGTTGGGCCGCCACCTTCGCCATGGGCGGGCCAACGTTCGTCAATCTCAAACGCATCTGGGCCACGCTGCCCGTCGGGTCATTCTTTGCGTTCCTCATCGTGCTGGGATTCAAGCAGGCGGCAACGCAATTCAGCGGCAACACGCTGGTGCTCGCCGAGATGGTGATTCTCTTTGCGGGCAACGGTTCGATGATGGCGCTCGCACGTTTCTTCCCGGGACTGAACTTCATTCCCGGCATGTTCTTCGGCTTCGCGACGTACTTCGCCACGCTGTTCGGCGGCTTCGGTCCGGTCGCGCAAGACCCGCTCGCCGCACTCGCAGCCGCCGTGGCGATGAATGCGCTCGGCCCGGTGTACGCGTGGGTGAAGGAGCGCTATTCGGCGCCGGAAGTCACGCATCAACGCAACTGGAAGGGCTGGAAGGCAGAAGTCTGATCTGACGATTCGATGGTGTTCGGACGAAGCGACGCCAGTGTCGGGCGCGCTTCGTCCTCTAACGACAATCCCGAGGGGAGACGGCATGACGTTCGCACAAAAAACGGCCGATGGGCTGAACACGACACCTCCGGCGCATCCGCAAAACGCCTTAAACGAGACCGAGGCGGCCAGCAGTACCACGCGTCGGGACTTTCTGATGAGTACGGCCGCCCTGGCGGGCAGTGCCGTGTTGCCCATGTCGACGGCGTCCGCAGCATCGGCAGCAGCGGCTGTCGCGACGGCACCTGCGGCGTTCTCCAAGACCGACGCAGACGCCGGTCCGCGCCTCGCACAGTCGACGCGCGGCATGGTCACGAGCCCGCACGAGCTGGCAAGCGAAGCAGGGCTGGAAGTGCTGCGCGCGGGCGGCAACGCCATCGAGGCCGCGATCGCCATCGGCGCGGTATTGAGCGTGACGTATCCGCACTTCACCGGTCTGGGCGGCGACGCCTTCATGGTCATCAGCGATCGCGACGGCAACGTGCGCACGCTCTCCGGCATCGGACAGGCCGCCGCGCAAACGCCGTCATACGGCAGCGCGATTCCCGTGCGCGGCCCCGGCGCGACGTTGACCACAGCGGCGACGGTCGCCATCTGGGACAAGGCGTTCGAATTCAGCCGCACGCAATGGCATGGTCAGCAAGCCTGGTCGTCACTGTTTTCACGCGCGACCGAATATGCGGCAAACGGCTTTCCGGTCACGCCGTCGCAACACTTCTGGCAGACGTTCCGAGCGGGCGATTTGCCGAACTGGGAAGGCTTCTCGTCCGTCTTCATGCCCGGCGGACGCATTCCGCAGGTCGGCGAGCGGTTCCATCAGCCCGCACTGGCGAGAAGCCTCGATAGCATTGCGACGCACGGGGGGCGCGAGTTCTACGAGGGCGATCTCGCGGGGCGCATCGCCGCCGGGCTGAAGCAGGCCGGTTCCCCCTTGCGCGCCAGCGATCTGTCGCGAGCGCAGGCGCGCGAAGAAGTCCCGCTGCGCGTGGCGTATCGGGACGGCGAACTGCTCGGGCTGCGGCCGCCCACGCAAGGCGTGACGACGCTTGAGATCATGGGCATTCTCAATCGCTTCGATCTCAAGTCGATGCCGGAGGGCAGTGCCGACTACTATCACGTGCTCGTCGAAGCGGTGAAGCTCGCGTTCCTCGACCGCAACCGTTACGTGGCCGACCCGGACTTCGTCGATGTGCCCGTGGATCGTCTGCTCTCCAGTGCGAATCTGGACGCGCACGCCCGTAGTATCCGCATGGATCGCGCGATGCCGTGGCCGCACGTCTTCAAGACGGGCGACACCGTCTATATCGGCGCGGCTGACAGTCAGGGGAACTGCGTGAGCATGCTGCAAACGGTCTATTTCGACTGGGGCAGCGGCGTGGTGCTCGGCGATACCGGTGTGCTGTGGCATAACCGGGGCGCCTCGTTCAGCCTGGACCCCACGAGTCCGAACGTGCTCGCGGGTGGCAAGCGTCCGTTCCATACGCTCAATCCGGGCATGTATCTGAAGCAGGGGCGGCCGCAGTTGCTATACGGTACACAGGGCGCCGACGGGCAGCCGCAGACGCTCGCGGCCGTGCTCACGCGTCTGATCGACTACGAGATGGATCCGCTCACGGCGCTCAGGCGTCCGCGCTTCCTGCTCGGCAAGACGTTCTCGGATACCCGCGACAGTCTGAAGCTCGAACAGGACGCCGGGGCAGGGGTCTTTACGGCGCTTGCGGCTCGTGGACATGAGATGAGCCCGCTGCCGCCGCAAAGTCAGCTAGCGGGGCATCCGGGGGCGATTCGCATCGGTGCGCAGGGGCAGATGAGCGGTGCGCACGATCCGCGCAGCGATGGCAGAGCGCTCGGCGTGTAACGCGATCGCGGTCAATGCCCGACTACGCCGAAAACCCCAGTTGTCGGGCATTCGTTGCACGTGATACAAGTTCAGCCATCCATCGACAAAACAAATACGAGACATGGCTGGCAGTGCAAAATCGAATCGACCGCTGTTTGATCTGGATCTGCTGCGCTCGATCATCATGGTGGCCGATTGCGGCAGCTTCACCACGGCGGCCGCGCGTCTGCATTCGACGCAGTCCACCGTCAGCCAGAAGGTCCGGCGCCTCGAAGACATGGTCGGGCACAAGCTGCTAGACCGTGGCAATCGCGAGGTCCATGCAACGGACGCCGGCGAGTTGCTGCTCGGCTACGCACGTCAGATGCTCGCCCTCAACGACCAGATGTTCGAAGCGCTCTCGGGCGCGGTCGTGGCCGTCACGGTGCGTCTTGGGGTGCCGGAGGACTTCGCCACAGGGGCGACCACGCAGGTGCTCGCGCGCTTCAACCGTCAGTACCCGCAGGTGAAGCTCGAAGTGACGAGCGGGCTGAGTCGCGATCTGCTCGGCAGCTACGATCACGGCGAGCTCGATCTCGTGCTGGTCAAGCAGCGACGCAACAGCCGCGAATCGGTGGCAAGCCGTCCGGAGAAGCTGGCATGGATCGACAGCGCGAAGCATCCCTCGTTCGGACTCGATCCCGTGCCGCTGGTGACCTTTCCGACACGCGGCCTGTACCGGGACGACATGATCAACGCGCTGGAGGCCATGGGACGCAACTGGCGCATCAGCTTCACCAGCTCCAGTCTGAGTGGCATACAGGGCGCTGTCGCCGACGGCATGGGAATCAGTCTGGTGCCGCCGCGCGCGGTCTTGCCGGGGCATGTGGTACTCGGCCGGGCGCAGGGCCTGCCGGTGATCGATACGTTCGAGCTGGCGATCTTCCACCGTCCGACGGCCGATCCGATGGTCGGCGCGCTCGCCAAGGTGCTCGTGGGGATGCTCGAAACGAAACCGCGCGCGTCGAGATGAGTGAGATCATCGACGCGCGCGGCTGCGGACGTTTCGAGAACGTCCGCGTCGGGTGATTTAAGTTACTTCGGCTGTGCGCCCAACGTCAGCGTCATGTGACGGTTGACGTCCTTGTACAGCAGGTAACGGAACGGACCGGGGCCACCGGCGTAGCAGGCCTGCGGGCAGAATGCACGCAGCCACATGAAGTCGCCGGCTTCGACTTCCACCCAGTCCTGATTCAGACGATAGACGGCCTTGCCTTCGAGCACATACAGGCCGTGCTCCATGACGTGCGTTTCCGCGAACGGAATCACGCCACCCGGCTGGAACGTCACGATGTTGACGTGCATGTCGTGGCGCATGTCCTGCATGTCGACGAAGCGCGTCGTCACCCAGCGGCCGTCGGTGCCCGGCATCGGGATCGGCTCTACCTCCTGTTCGTTCTTCACGAACGGTTCCGGATACGGCAGGCCTTCCACCGCCTGATAGTGCTTGCGAATCCAGTGGAAGCGCGCGGTGCCCTGGCTGTTGTTGCGCAGTTGCCAGTCGGTCGCGGGAGGAATGAACGCGTAGCCGCCCGGGGTGAGCGTGTTGGCCTTGCCCTGAATCGTCACGGTGATTTCGCCCTCGACGACGAACAGCACGCCTTCCGCTTTGTCGTCCTGCTCGGGCTTGTCGCTGCCGCCACCGGCGCCGACTTCCATGATGTATTGCGCAAAGGTCTCGGCAAACCCGGAGAGCGGACGTGCCAGCACCCACAGGCGCGTGTTGTCCCAGAACGGGAGATGGCTCGTCACGATGTCACGCATCACGCCCTTCGGGATGACGGCGTACGCCTCGGTGAACATGGCGCGATCGGTGAGCAGTTCCGTTTGGCCGGGATGCCCGCCATGCGGCGCGTAATACGTAGTCTTCGACATTGCAGTTGGCTCCTGATGCATTCTGATTGTTCTCCCCATCGTTCGCCGCCGGGCCCCTTGGTTGCGATCCGCGCTTGGGGGCGCGCACAGACCGCTTGACCTCGGTGCGACGAACGCCTGCGGCGCCACGACCCGGCATGTCTCGTGCCGGGCGTGACGTCGCGCATGACAGTCAGGTCGGGGTGGACCCTGCTGTGTCCTTGAGCAGGGCGGGGTCCAGCGCAAGTTGCGCGGGGCCGCCCCAATAGCGTGCGTGACGAATGACGGCGCGGGCCGCCGGTGCGGCGGCCACGGCTGCGGCGGCGTTCGGTGCGTCGAAGACGACGAAACTCGCCTCGTTGCCCGCATGCAGGCCGTAGTCGTTCTTGCCAATCACGGCGGCTGCTGCGGTCGTGGCCATTTCCAGTGCGACGCGCAGATCTTCGTCCGTATAGAAACCCGAGCGATAGCCGATGAGCATCGCGCGTTGCAGCATGTCGCCGTTACCGTACGGCCACCAGCTGTCCTGAATGTTGTCGTTGCCCGTGAACACACGCACACCGGCTTCGCGCAACCGGAGAATCGGCGGGAAGGCGCGGTCGCCGGGGGCGTTGGTCATGATCGAGACGTCGGCGTCGGCCAATGCGCGTGCGATGGTGTCGAGTTCGGCAGGGCCGATGTCGCCGAGTCCGTAGGCATGGCTCACGCTGACGCGACCCTGCAAACCGGCGGCCTGTGTACGCGAGGCGATGCGATGCAGTTGTGCCAGACCGATATCGCCGGGTTCGTGCAGATGGATGTCGAGCTTCGTGCCGTGCTTCTCAGCGATGCCGAAGATCACGTTGAGTTGGCCGTGCGGGTCGCCGTCGAGCGTGGTCGGGTCGATGCCGCCCACGACGTGAACGCCCGCGCGAACCGCATCCTCCAGCACTTCAGCCGTGCCAGGGCAGGTCATGACACCCGCCTGCGGGAAGGCGACGAGTTCGATGTCGAGCCATTCGCGCCATGTCTCGCGCATGGCCATGACTTCGTTCAGATGCGAGAGACCGGTGCTCGCGTCGACGTCGACATGGCAGCGCATCGCCACCGTCCCGAATGACACGGTCTGGCGCATCAGGGCGTCCGCACGCTGGGCCATGGGCGCGGCGGCGGCGATTTCCTGCTTCTCTGCGGCCAGACGCTCGCGAAGGGTGGCTGCGGGGCGGTGCGGGCGCCAGCGATCGCCGACGAAACTCTTGTCGAGATGGATGTGGCCGTCGACGAAACCGGGCAGCACGAGCTTGCCTTGCAGATCGACGATTTGTGCGTTGGCGTCGGCCGTGTAGGACGCGGGTGCGCCGACATAGGTGAAACGTCCGTCGCGCGTAGCGAGCGTGATGGGATTGCCGTCGGCGTCGATGGCGCCAACGAAGACGCGGTGATGACCGGAGGAACTCATGGAACGACCTCTGTGCTGCCCGGGCCCTCGCTGGTGCTGCGTTCCGTGTGGTGGGCGCAGCCGCGCCGCGGGGTCTCTTAGGGGAGTGAAACTGCGGGGTAAGACTTACAAGATAGCGAACCGGTCGAACATCGACAAATTAAATATCAAAATGCATGGCATTCGATTTTTGAATAGTGGATGTCGATGACCGGGCGTGGCCGATGTGACGACGATACCGAGGAGGGCATCGCGCCGGTCTCCGTGTGCTTATCGGACTGGCGGATTCATGCCACAGCGATCCGCATCGACCAGGTGAAGCGCCCGAGCACATTCGCGTCACGGTCGGTGACGGTGGCTTCGACACTCGTTTCGGCCTCGCCGCTGGCAACAACATCCGCTTGCCAGTAAGCATCGGGGGCTTGCCGTGCGACGGCTTCCTCCGGCTTGTCGGATCGCGGCGCATAGCGCACGGCGCTGTCTTCGACGTGGAGTTGCAGATTGCCCAGCGTCGCATCGTCGGCCAGCGCGAGTTGCAACAGCACCGCGTGCTCGCCGCGCATTGCTAGCGCGGTCCAGCGTATCCGGATCCGCTCGCCCGGGCGTGCGTCGATGCGCCAACCCGCCGCGTGGGTCTCGCGGTCGCCGTCAAGGGTGTCGTGACCGGGCGACAGGCGGTAGCAATCGTCGCCGTCGACCGCGACAGGTGAAGACGTCGGCCCGGCGGCCTTGTCCAGCAACGTTGCCGTATCGATCACGAGCAGCACATCGGTGACGGCGGCGCTAACGAGAGCACCTCCGCCATCACCGGTGCCGCAGGTCTGTGCATCGGACATGGAGTTTCCTTGGGCGTAACCAGCGGGGATATCCGGAGGCGCCGCCCCCCGGCATGAACGAAGCGGCATGACGGGTAGCGGGCAGGCAGAACGCGCAGTGCGTCAATGATTGCGAATCGTGATGAACGGATCCCACTGATAGCAACCGCAGAGGTTGCCTGCGCGATCGAGCACCATGAACTGGAAGTGGTAGGTCACGCGCCCGGTCTTGAGCGTCTCGCAGGACCAGAAGTAGTTGGAGCAGCTCTGCTTCTTCGGCTTGGTCGGATCCGGCGGATTCGGAACGGGGATCGTGACCTCGGCTTCACGCGGGGACGGCGGAGAAATCAGCTCGTTGCCCTGATTGCCCACGAACTTGTAGAAGATGCAGGACTGCTCGAAGCCCAGCGACAGCGAGCATTCGCGCCAGCGAATGACGTCCCCGACGGTGGCGGCGACATCGAGTTCGCCACCGGCCTGACCGCTCACCACATTGCCTTGCGTCACGATCATGAAGACGTGCTTGAAGTCGATGATCGGCGGATTCGTCATGCTGGTGTTCTTGCCGTAACGGTCCACGATCGTCTTGGTGTCGATGCTGACCAGCACATCGGTGATTTGCGACATGGGATTCTCCACGAAAGACTTGGTTGAATGCCGCCGACCGGGCGCGATACCGGCCCTGAGTCGAACGGTCAGGCAGCGGCCCGTCAGCCGCGAGCGGAAACGTCGCGGCGGTCGCGCACGGCGTGGCGGCCACTGCTGGTTTCACCGGTGGAGCGTAGGAAGGGAATGAGAGGCGTTCAACGACGCACGGGTGCCTACGATGAGTGACTTCGGGCCGCGAGGCCGCGCTGCGGCTGGCGGCGCGGGGACTCGCCCGAACGCTACCAATCGAAAAATTGGAGCTTCGTGACCAAATCGACCCATACAAAACGGCCCATGCGCGCGGGGCGGGCATGGGCCGGATCGTTTCTCGTGGCGACGCGCTGCGACGCGTCACCGCTCGGTAGGTGTGTCAGCCAGGCTTGCGGCTGTGTTGCAGACGTTCGAGCACGTGAATGCTCAGGCGTGCGGTGTGACTGCGCATGGCGTTATAAGCGGCTTCGGCATCAGCGGCGAGCACGGCTTCGACGACACGCTCGTGTTCATCGAACGACACCGTGAAACGCTCTTCGACATCGGATTGCGCGGCCCGGAAAGGGGCGAGCCGTTCCCGATGGCTGTCGATGAGCGCCATCAACGTCTTGTTCTGGGTGCCTGCGCTCAGCAATTGATGGAATTCGCGATTGAGCGCCAGATAGCCGGCCTCGTCGCCTGCATCCATGCATTGCTTGCTCTGGACGTGAATCATTTCGAGCTGCTTCTTCTGCATGGCGCTCATGCGCTGCGCGCTCAGGCGGCAGCACAGGGCGTCGAGTTCGCACATCGCTTCGAGCATGTCGGACAGATCGTCGACGCTGATGCTCGCCACGACACCGCCCTTGTGCGGCGTCAGTTCGATGAGTCCTCGCGCATTGAGCTCGCGAAGCGCTTCGCGGATCGGCGTGCGCGACGCCTTGAAACGCTCGGCCAGCACGACTTCTTCCAGCTTTTGCCCCGGCGGCAGGCTTCCGTCGATGATCTCGCCCGTCAACACCCGGCAGATTCTTGCGGCAATGGTTTCGGCCATGCTGATCTATTCGCTCCGTGGATGCGTCGTTTTGATTGGATTGTATACATGCGGATTATACGAGTATTTTCCCGCGCGATGCAGTGCTGACGCCACGTGGGGCGTGGTTTGGTCGGTTTCCATAAAGATTAGGACACTTTAATGCATTCAAAAATACGTTTTTGAATGCAAATAGCTGGGATAGTATACATAAGCCATCTGCCCGACATCTCGTGCAGGGCTTGTTATCTCGTTTGAGATTCGCTTGAAACCTCGCTTGAAACCTAACTGGAAGGAGACATTCACCATGGCCAAACTGCGTCACATCGCCCTTTCCGTGCCCGATCCCTGGAAGGCGGCCGAGTTCTACATGCAGGCGTTCGACTTCAAGAAAGTGGGGGAGACCGACTCGTCGCTGGCGCGCGGCGTGTATCTCTCCGACGGCGTCATCAACCTTGCGCTGCTCAACTACAAGAACGACGAGGCCGCAGGCGATCGCGGCCGTGAGTACGTCGGTCTGCACCACATCGGTATCTGGGTGGAGGACGTCGAGGCCACGCGCGCGAGGATCGAAGCGGCCGGCGGCCGTTACTACATGGGCGAAGTGCCGGTGAAGAGCAACATCTTCTATGAAGTGAAGTTCTTCGATCCGAACGGCGTGATCTTCGACGTGACGGCCCACGGCTGGGGCGGCGCGTCGAAAGACGGCACACGCACGGACGATGCTCCGAAGCTGCGTCACGAAGGGCTGCAAGCCGATCGCACCGGTCTCTGATCAGGCACACCCGAACGACGCATCCCCTCGGTATTTCCAAAACCCCGCCGGCAGCGTGACGCCGGCGGCGGCCTCGACTCGCTACGCATCGGGTATCAGGGGTAACCCGCTATAAAAAAATAGCCCGTTTGTATAAGCAAATAGCAGTAGAAATTCAATTTCTTTGATATGTATAATCGTTCGAACGATTGTATACATACAACGGGCGGGCGGCAGACATCCCGGTAACAGAGAAGGGAGCGCCGCAAATAAAACGAGAACTATCAGGAGACAGCATGAAGAAGCGAGTGTTGTGTGCATTGCTGCTGGGTGCAATGCAGGGCGGTGCGTATGCGCAATCTTCCGGGGGTGTGACGCTTTCGGGGTTCGTGGACCTGAATATCGAGCAGTTGTGGGGCTCGGGCGCGAACGGCGGCAAGGTCACAAGAGTGTCCAGCGGCGGGCTGAACAACTCTCGCTTCAATTTGAGCGGTTATGAAGAACTCGGCGGCGGCAACCGCGCGTTCTTCACTTATGAGCCGATGTTCTCGGCCAACAACGGTTCGCAATCGGCGCAGGCGCGTCAGTCGTTCGTCGGTATCAAGGGACCGTGGGGGGATCTGTCGCTGGGACGTCAGTTCACGCCCTCGTACTGGATCGCCGGGTACGCTGACCCGAGCTGGGCGGCGGACTTCAGTATGGTCAACAACATGGAGTTCTTCTACGCGTCGTACCGCGTGGACAACTCCATTCAGTACAAAACACCGTCGTGGTACGGCTTGAACGCCCGCTTCATGGCAACGACCGGTGTGGGCGACGGCACGCGCTCGGGCCGCTTCTATTCGGCGGCACTCGAATACCGCAGCGGCAACATCTTCCTGGGCGCGGTCAGTGAGCTGCAATACACGCGCGACATCTATTCGTCGAGCCAGATCCGTTCATCGCGCGACAACTACTTCGCGGCGACGTACAAGTTCGGCAGCGTGGAGCCGACCCTGATCTATCACACGTACAACGGCTATTACGCCTATCCCCCGTATGTCGCCTTCAACGTGCGCGGCTGGGATATTCAGGCGGGCGTGCGCTATGCACTCACCGATCGCCATCGCTTCTACGCGAGCTTCGTCCATCGTCAGGACGACGACAACAAGGCGCTTTCGAACGCCAACGGTTTTGTCGTCGGCTACATGTACGGCTTGTCCAAGCGCACCACGCTCTATGCGACCTACGCCCGTGTCCAGCACAGCAACGACACGCTCGTTCATTACCCCGTGACGTTCCAGGTCACGCCGACCGGTTCGCAAAACCCGTCGGGCGTGCAGTTCGGGATTCGTCACGCGTTCTGACCGGACGCATTCCGGTTGCCTGCATCAAGCCGCCAGTGCCCGCGTGTCGGGTCCGACATCGGGGCGCTGGCAAGAAGACTTTTGAGACGAAGGAGGAAGACATGTTTCGCACGAAATCACTCGGTGTGTCCTTGACAGCGACGGCCGTGCTCGCCGCGCTGACGATGACGCTCGCGGCCCACGCGTCGGCACCCGAGAGTGCGCCGGCCGCACAACCGGCACAGGCTGCACAGGCTGCCGAGGCACAGCCGGGCGGCACGCCGGGCACGCCCAACGTCAAGGATCCGTATCTGGCCGGCTGGCTGCGTCTCACGCCGGATCGCGAGCCCAAGCCGCTCAAACCCGGCGTCGACTACGGCATGGACCCCGCGACGGGAAAGTTCATCTGGCCGAAGGCCACGCCTGAAGTCCACACGGGCCAGCGCTTTCCCGGCGAGCTGACGTCATGGGACAAGAAGAGCTATGCGAAGAACGTGAAGGTGCTGGCGTTCTACCCGGGCGTGGATTCGCCGTTCCACGCGTGGAACAACATCGCCGACTTCAACGGCAAGCGCTATCTCTACATCCATGACCGCGACTATCTGCGCATCATGGACGTGACCGATCCGGCGAACGGCAAGGTCGTGTATTCGAAAGGCGGCGTATGGGGGCCGAAGGGATCGAGCGAAAAGTTCGATGCCAACAACGTGCAGGACTATCTCGGCGGCGCCACCATCGTGTGGAACAAGAAGCTGGGCAAGCCGATCCTCGTCGCCTCGTTCGAAATCGGTCGCTACGGGCTGATGCAGGACAAGTCGAAGCAGCCTGACAAGGTCGCAGCGCAACGCAATTACAACTCGCTCAAGGGCTTCAAGGTCTTCGTGATGGACGGACCGCTGCCCTCCGACTGGAAGCTGATCGCCACGCGCACGACCGACTACAAGCATCCGGATGCCCCCGTCGGCCAGCAGCAGGGGTCCGGTTCGCTCGACTCGCCGGAGTTCTACGGCGGCAAGTACATGATTCTCTCGTCCGCACCGGACGACAGCTACGCGCTCACCGAGTACCCGAACTATCTCTACTCGCCGGGCTATCAGGTGTGGGACATGTCGGACCCGGCCAACCCGAAGTTCGTCTCGCAGATTTCGGTCCCGGGACAGATTCTCGGCAACGCCGAACATGAGCAGGCGTATCTGCAAAACGCACGCGCGGGCAACCGTACGTCGTGGATGGGTTCGCGCATGCCGATCTTCCTGCCCAAGCCGCTGGAGCAGGGCGGCAAGGTGGGCTTCGGCGCCATGGGCGGTCTGGGGCTGTGGTCGTTCGACCTGTCCGATCCGGCACATCCGAAGGTGGTGGGCAACGTGAACACGCCGCCCAGCTTCGCGGGCACGGAGTACGACAACGCCGACGTCAGCCAGTACGAGCGCACGGGCTATGTGCTCACCAGCGGCTATCCGATGAACCGCGACTGCTACGAGCCGTTCAAGGACATCTTCGTGGTCGATGCGCGCAATCCCGCCAGGATGAAGGTCACGACGAAGCTGCCCGAGCCGGAAATCCCGGAAGGCGCGCCGTTCACGAGCTTCTGCCAGCGTGGCGGCAATTACGGCCCGAAGCGTTCGAACTCGATCGGACAGCCGGGGACCTGGCGTCAGGGCATCGTGCCTTACTCGTACTACAACGCCGGCGTACAGATTTTCGACGTGAAGGATCCGGCGAAGCCGCGCATTGCCGGGTACTTCGTGCCGGGGTTGGCCGACGAGACGGAACTGCCGGTCTACACGCTGGGCAAGGGCGTCTTCGCGATGTACACCGAGTACGACCGCAACATCATGTGGGCCTTCACCGAGAACGGCGCCTACGCACTGTCGAGCCCCTTGCTGGGTGAGCCGGTCATGGGCGCACCGGCAAAGCCCTGGCCGGCGCGATGAGACGTGGCTGACCGGCCTTCATAGGCACTGCGTCAATGCATTACGCCAGTGCGGCACGACAGGTGATGTCGTGCCGCTGCCGCGAACGACTTCACAGGGCCTCCAAAGCGTGAAGTGTTGAAGCGGGCAACCTCCGATGGTCTCCCGGTTGCCCGCTTCTTTTTTATTCGTTCGCTTTGCGATGCGTTGTGACGGTACTGACGGTGTTGACGGCCGCCGGTAACGGTTTGCCCGAGAGGTGGGCGCGCACGTTGGCCAGCAACAGATCGATCTGCGCTTGCAACGCCGTCGGCGAACGCCCGGAGATGTGCGGCGTCAGCACGACGTTTTCCAGCATGCGCAGCGCGGAAGGGACTTCCGGTTCGTTCTCGTAGACGTCGAGCGCGGCGCCTGCGATGACGCCGTCGCACAGCGCTTCGATGAGCGCCACGGTATCGACGACGCTGCCGCGCGCCACGTTCACCAGAAAGCCGTTGGCGCCGAGTTGTGCGAGTACGTCGGCATTCACGAGGTGATGCGTGGCAGGACCGCCGGGGCAGGCGAGCACGAGGAAGTCGCTGGCAGCGGCCAGCGCGTCGACATTGTCGTAGTGCTGCCACCGGCAACCGGTGCGCGCCGTACGCGTGTGATAGCCGATCGACATGCCGAAGCCCTCGGCGCGCGTTGCGATGCCTTGTCCGATGTTGCCGAGGCCGACGAGGCCGAGTCGCGCACCGTGCAGGGTCGGGCGCGGCGCACGATGTCTGGCCCAGCCGCCCGCCTTCACGGCGCGATCGAGTGTCACGAGCCCGCGCGCGGCTGCGAGCATCAGCGCCAGCGCGTGATCGGCCACGGTCTCGCCGTTGGTGTTGGGAGCGTGCGCGACCGCGATCCCGCGTGCGGTGGCGGCGGCGACGTCGATGTTCTCGAAGCCCGCACCGAAGGCGCAGATGAGCTCGACGTGTGGCATGGCGTCCATTTGCGCCGCCGTGAAGCCCGTCGTGCCGTTGGTCAGCACGAGCCGCACGCCGGGCGTGATGTCGCTCGATTCGAGGCGCGTGGTGCGCACGTCGACATCGTGCAGACGCAGTCCTGCGGCAAGCAATTGCGCCCGTGCGAGCGGTTCGAGCGGGATGAGATTGAGGAGGAGCGGAGCGTCGGTCATGGGTCTTAATCGCCTCGATGCGTTGGATTGAAGAATAAAATACAAACTAGTTGTTATGTATACATATGCTATGTATTGTGTTTCAACATAGCAATCAAAAAGACAGCCGATCGGTGAAAACGACGTCGGCTTCACGAAGGAAGACAAGGAGGAAGGTGTGAGCTGGTTTGGAATCGCAACTTATGAATCGCTGGCAACGGACACGCTCGGAGCACGTCGTACGGCGCTGGTGCAACACGGGCGGCTGTATGACCTGGAGGCCGTGCTGCGTCAGATGGACGTGGCGCTGGAGGACGGCCTGAGCGCGTCGCAGGATCTGACGGCGCTGCTCTCGGACTGGTACGTTCGCGGCGATGCGGTTTGCACGGCCGTGCGCCGCGCCATCGACGCCGGTGTCCCGGCCAAGGTCGGTGCGTTGGCGACCGACACGTACCGTCTGTGCGTGCCGTACCAGCCGGGCCGCATCTTTGCCACGGCATCCAACTTCTACGAGCACGCGGCGGAAATGGGCACCAAGCTCGCGCCGCGCAGCGAAAGCTCACCGTACATGTTCATGAAGGCGGAGACGAGCGTGACCGCCACCGATACCGACGTCGTGCTGCCGCCGCATGCCGAGCGTGTCGACTGGGAAGTCGAGCTGGCGGTGGTGATCGGGCGTCCGGGCCGTCACGTGCCGGTGGCGCAGGCACACGAGTGGATCGCGGGCTATACCGTCATCAACGACGTGAGCGCGCGCGACCTCAACCGTCGCACCGACTATCCGTTCACGCACGACTGGTTTCGCGGCAAGAGTTTCGATACCTTTGCTCCTCTGGGGCCGTGGTTTGTGCCGCGCGACGTCATTCGCGATCCCCAGAATCTGCGCATGACGCTGTCGGTCAACGGCGAAACGATGCAGAACGACACGACGGCGGGAATGATCTTCAACATCGCGGAGCAGATCGCCTACCTGTCCGAGATCCTGACGCTCAAGCCCGGCGACCTGATTGCCACGGGCACGCCGACCGGCGTTGGCATGGGACGCGGCGTGTACCTAAAGGCGGGTGACGTGATGGTGGCGGGGATCGAAGGCATTGGCGCCATCGAGAACCGTGTCGTGGCACAGCGCAAATAACAAAGGCCGCTCATGTGGCGGCCAGGAGGAGGCAGCAATGCAGCAGTGGCAGTTGACCCGGCGCTGGTGGACGGCGCTCGTATGTGCCGGAACGCTCGGCGCTGTCGGTGCAGGCGCGATGTGGGCGACCCCCGTCGTTGCTCAAGTCGCGCAGACCGCTCAGGCCGCACCGACAAAAGTGAAGTTCAACCTCTCATGGCTGCCGCAGGGCAGTACCGGCGGCGTGATCGTCGCGATCAACAAGGGCTTTTACCGCGAGGCGGGACTCGACGTCTCGGCCATCGTCGGCCACGGTGGTCAGCGCACCGTCAATGAAGTCGATCAGGGGCTGTTCGAGTTCGGCTACGGCGATCCGATCAGCGTGATGCTCAACCGTGCGCAGGGCGGCAAGACGAAGATGGTCGGCTCGATCAACGCTGTCTGGCCGGGGGCGATCTGTTACCTCGTCAAGCCCGGGCGGACCATTGCGAAGCCGGCCGACCTGAAGGGCATGTCGATGGGCGGCGGCGGTGCGTCGCCGTTGCAGAACATCGTGCCCGCCTGGCTCAAGGCCAACGGTCTGCCGCCGACGTCGGTCAAGCTGCTGCGCCTCGATCCGTCGACCATCAATCCGTCGTTCCTGCAAGGACGCGTCGATCTGACCGAATGCTGGGAAGGCGCCAATCTGCCTGTGCTCAAGTCGCTTGCCGCGAAGCAAGGCCGTGAGATCGGTTCGTTGCGTTATCGCGATTTCGGCCTCGACATGGTCGGCAACGGCATCGTCACGACGGAAAAAATGATCGAGCAGAAACCTGACGTGGTGCGTCGCTTCGTGCAGGCCACTTACCGCGGCTATGCGTGGATGCGCGAGCACCCGGAGGCGTCGGCTGCCGTGATCGTCTCGCAGTACCCGATGCTCGACAAGCAGGTGATGGTCGAACAGATTCGCCAGATCGGCGCGCTCGAGACCGATCGCGAGACGAAGGGACCGAACGCACATAAGCCGGGCTGGCTGCCGGTGCCGCGTATGGAGGCGACCGCGAAGTTCGTGCGCGATGCCTTCAACCTCGCGCCCGCGCTCAAAGCGACCGACATCTATACCAATCAGTTCGTCGAGTGACGCCCGCTGCGGTGCGAACGACGGCAATGCAAGGAGTGGAGATGACAAGCCCCAAACCCAAACTCAATCCGAAGCGTCTCGGCCATCTGGTGCTGGTCGTGCGCGATATCCAGAAGTCGGCGAAGTTCTATACGGAAGTGCTCGGCCTGACCGTCTCCGACTGGATCGACGATCAGATGGTGTTCCTGCGCGCCGGCAGCGATCACCACGATCTGGCGCTTTCGCAGATTCCCGCCAACTCGCCCGATATCGACGATTTGCCGCGCTACAGCCGCCCTGGCATGGAGCACTTCTCGTATCTGGTCGACAGCGTCGAGGAGATGGAGAAGGCCGTGGACATTCTGCGCGAGCACAACGTCGAAATCGTGCGCGGCATCGGTCGTCACGGCCCCGGCGCGAACTACTTCCTCGTGTTCAAGGATCCGGACGGCAACAACGTCGAGCTGTATTGCGAGATGACGCAGATCGACGCCGAGCATCCGTATGAAGCGAAGGTCTGGGAGCGCAAGATCGAGAGCTTCGACCGATTCCGGTTCGAGCGCTTCGTCGTGCCGCCCCCGCCGGGCATGGTCAAGGAGAAGTCGGGCGGCAAGGCGTAGGCCGTCGGCCACGCCATCGTTCAGCCGCTTAGCTGTGTGACCCGCGCCGCGTCGGGCACCGGTATTCCGGAGGAGACATTCGAATGAAACGCATCGCACAGACGATCGTGTTCTGGGGCGTATTGCTCGCCCTGTGGGAATTGGCCGTAACGTATTTCAAGGTGCAGTCGTACCTGATGCCGCCGCCGTCGGCGATCTTCCGCGCCGCGTGGGAAGTGCATCCGCAGATGCTCGCCGACACATGGGTGACGACCGTCGAAGTGCTGACGGGCTTCGTCGCGGCGGTCGCGGGCGGGCTCGTGATCGGCGTGGTCATCAGCTACAGCGCCTTTGCACGTCGCACGTTGTATCCGCTCGTTACCGCCTTGCAGAGCATGCCGAAGATCGCGCTCGCACCGCTCATGATCGTGTGGTTCGGGTATGGCTTCGCGTCGAAGCTGGCGTCGACGTTCCTGTTCGCCTTCTTCCCGGTCGTGGTCGCGACGATGGGTGGACTGGCGTCCGTCGCACGCAATCTGGATGAGCACTTCCGGGCGCTGGGCGCGAGCCCGTGGGACACCTTCTGGCGGTTGTATCTGCCGGCGGCGCTGCCAGCATTCGCCGACGGGTTGAAGATCGCCATGCCGCTCGCCGTGATCGGGGCCATCGTCGGCGAGTTCATTGGCTCGGAGGAGGGGTTGGGCCACCTGATCGTGTTCGCGTCGGCGGCGGCACGCACCGACGTCATGTTCGCAGCGATTCTCATGGTGACGTTGCTCGCCGTGGTGCTGTACTGGGGCATCGAGCGCCTGGCGCGCTTCGTCTGGTGGCGGGGGATCAACGTATGAGCGGCATTCAGCACATCAAGACGGGCAGCGTGGGTAGCGTGACGTCGCTGCCGACGTCACGCCCGACGGAACCCGCCGCCGTCACACGCCCGGCCGAGGCGATGATCGAAGTGCGTCACGTCGACAAGACGTTCGCCGCGAAGCAACGCAAAGCCGCGCCCGTGAGGATTCTCGACGACGTGTCCCTGTCCATCGCGGATCAGGAGTTCGTGTCGATTCTCGGCGCGAGCGGCTGCGGCAAGAGCACATTGCTGCGCATCGTGGCGGGGCTCGTGCCGCACGATGGCGGCGAGGTCCGCGTTGGCGGGCAGCGCGTGTCGCGCCCGGTCCCGGAGATCGGCGTCGTCTTCCAGACGAGCAACATGCTGCCCTGGCTAACCGTACGGCAGAACCTGATGCTCGGCACGAGCCTTCGCAAGATTCCGAAGGAAAAAAGCGAGCCGCGCGTGTCTGCGCTGCTGGAAATGCTGGGGCTGGCGCAGTTCGCGGACCACCATCCGCATGAGCTGTCCGGCGGCATGCGTCAGCGGGCGTCCATCGGCCAGATCCTCGCGCTCGAACCCAAAGTGCTGCTCATGGACGAGCCGTTCGGTGCGCTCGACGCCCTCACGCGCGACAACCTGAACGTCGAACTGCTACGCATCTGGCAGGAGCATCGCCAGACGGTACTGCTCGTCACGCACAGCATCGAGGAAGCGGTGTTTCTGTCGGACCGCGTGATCGTGATGTCGGCGCGACCGGGCAAGGTCGAACAGGAAGTGGTCATCGACCTGCCGCGTCCGCGTTCACCGCAGACGATCAAGCAACACCCGCGTTACGCCGGTTACATCGCGCAGCTCTCGCAGCTGATGGGGGTCTATTGATGGATGGGCAGACGTTCGTCGCCAGCGATGTCAGCAACGCGGGCTGGGCGTCCGCGCGTGCCCGCATGCGCGCGCTCGGCCCGCAGTGGACGCACGACATTGCCGCCGGCCGCCGTGCGGTGCTCGACACCTACACGCCGCTGCTGGCGCAGGCGTCGACCGATGGTTTCGCCGTCGAGCGCGATCTGGCCTATGGACCGCATGCGCGGCATCGGCTCGACGTCTACCGCCCGACGTGCGGCGCAACGCATGCCCTTGGCCCGGCCCCGGTCGTGGTGTTCGTGCACGGTGGCGGATTCGTGCGCGGCGACATGAATGCGAACGCGCAGATCTACGGCAACGTGCCGCGGTACTTCGCGCGTCAGGGCTGTGTGGCGGTGAACGTGGAGTATCGGCTGGCGCCCGAGGCGTCGTTCCCCGGCGGGGCGCAAGACGTTGCGCTGGCCATGCGCTGGTTGCGCGCGCATCTGCGCGAGCACGTGGGCGAGGGTGACGTCGACCTGTCGCGCATGCTGCTGATCGGCCATTCGGCCGGCGGGTCGCACGTGGCGAGCTATCTGAGCGATCCGCGCGTACGACCTGTCACGCCGGAGGTGGCGGGCGCAGTGCTCATCAGCGCACGGTTACGGGCCGACATACTGCCTGACAACCCGAACGCGCCCGGCGTCGTGGCGTATTACGGCGACGATCCGGCGCGCTTCGAGACCGACGCCCCGATGGCGCACGTCGAAGCGATGCCGGTGCCGGTGATGACGGTCGTCGCGGAATTCGAGAATCCCCATCTCGATACGTACGCGCTGGAGTTCTGTCATCGGCTGTCGCAACGGGACGGACGCGCCTCGCGCTTCGTTCAGGTGCGCGACCACAACCACACCTCGGTCGTGGCCCATCTCGACACCGGCGACGACTCGCTGGGTCGCGAAATCCTGCAATTCCTGCACGAACTCAACCCATCGCCCTGATGCGGTCCGTGCCTGCCTGAGTCGCTGAGCCTCGTTCACCGAGGTTCGGCGACGGCAGCACCGTACATCTCTTTCTCCCTTCCAGGAACTGTCATGGTCGATCACGAATTGACCGGGGCGTTTGCGCCCGTCGTCACGCCGTTTCATACGGATCTGACGCCGGATGCCCCCCGTTTTCTCGCGCATTGCGCATGGTTGCTGTCGCACGGCGTCGGTCTCGCACCGTTTGGTACGAACAGTGAGGCGAACTCGCTTGGACTTGCCGAGCGCATGGCGTTGCTCGATCTGCTCGTCGACAACGGTCTCGACACGCGGCGCATGCTGCCCGGCACCGGTTGCTGCGCGCTGCCGGAAACCGTGGCGTTGACGCGTCATGCCGTCGGGCGCGGTTGCGCCGGCGTACTGATGCTGCCGCCGTTCTTCTACAAAGGTCTGTCGGACGACGGGCTTTACGGTTACTACGCACGTGTGATCGAGCAAGTGGGCGACGCGCGTTTGCGGCTGTACCTGTATCACATCCCTGCGCTCTCGGGCGTGCCCATCACGCTACCGGTCATCGAACGGCTGATTCGCGACTTCCCGCAGACCGTCGTGGGCATCAAGGACAGCTCCGGCGACTGGCAGAACCTGAGTGCGATGCTCGATGCGTTCCCCGGCTTCGGCATCTTCCCGGCATCGGAGTCGCTGGTCTCACGAGCTTCGGCCCGGGGCGCGAAGGGCTGCATTTCTGCGACCGTCAACATCCATCCGGAGATCATTGGATGCCTGTGCCGCGAATGGGCGAGCGAGTCCGGTGCCGAGCTTCAGGCGAAAGCCGACGCCGTGCGCGGCATCGTACAGTCGTTCCCGATGATTCCGGCGCTCAAGGCGGTGCTGGCGACCTATCGCGACGACCCGGCATGGGCGCAGTTGCGTCCGCCGCTCTCGCCGCTGGCGGGCGATCAGCACGAGCGGTTGCATGCGCAGTTGGCCGCTTGCGGCTTCACGTTGCCGGGTTGAAGCACGATGCGCGGCGCGTTGCGGTATCGAGGGATAGGCCGGGCGTGGCCTGATCGCGGGCACGGCACCTCGCGGGGTTTGGCACGCGCCGGGGCCCGTATGCCGGGCACGGTGCTGGCGATGGCGCTCGGCATGGGGGCCTGCGAGCTGGCGCAGGCACAAGTGCAGATCTACGGGCACCTCACGCCGATGACCGACTGGGTCAGCGTGAGTGCGCGTCAGGCGCCTGCGTCGGCGGTGCGCCCGACGCAGGCGCCGCCGGGGGCGATCAACGCCGCCGAGTTGAGCGGCACCCGCATGCTGTCGAGCATTTCCTACTTCGGCATGCGTGGCAAGGAGGACCTGGGCGACGGTTACGCCGCGATCTGGCAGATCGAAACCCCGGTCTCCATCGAGGGCAAGGCGACGGGATCCATCGGCGGGCGCAATTCGAATGTGGGATTGACAGGGCCGTTCGGCACGGCATTTCTGGGCAACTGGGATACGCCGTATCAATGGTCGACGCTCTCCGTCGGCTCGCCCGTGCGCAATCCGTATACCGGCGACTTGAGCACGATCCTGAGCAATCCGGGCTTCAACGTGCCGAACACGACCACGCAGTCGGGGCGTGTCAACAATGCGGCCGATGCCACGTTCAACCGCCGTCAGGGCAACTCGCTCCAGTACTGGACACCGGAGTGGGCGGGGCTGCAATTGCGATTCTCGTACTCGCTGTCCAACGGCCGGGTGACGACGCCCGCAGGTGAAATTTCGCCGCAGGTCTTCGGCGCCGGACTGGAGTACGTGAACGGCCCGCTGCGCGTGCGCTACGCCTATGAGCTTCACAAAGACTACTTCGGCCTGGCATGGCTGGGGGCACCGGCGAGCGCCAATCCGTCCAACGCCGGATCGAAGGTCACGGGCTCGACCGACGACGCGCACAAGGTGCTCATCGTCTTCACGTACGCGCACACGAAGTGGGTCGCGGGCTGGGACCGGTTGACGTATCGCACCGACGACGGCACCGCCGGCAATCTCAATCGTTACCGTCGCGACGCCTTCTACGCGATGGTTCAGCACTTCTTCGGCGGGGGGCGGCACTCCGTCTGGCTCGGCGGCGGTGTTGCGACGAACGGCGCGTGTTCGCGCGTGGGCGGCGCCGTCTGTAACACCGACGATCTGGGCGCGACGCAACTCAATCTCGGCTACCGCTACGACTTTTCACGACGGACCGACGTGTACGTCGCCTACTACCAGGTCATCAACCGGGCGTGGGGCAGCTACGGCTTTTCCCCGCGTCCGAATTTCGGCGCTAATGGTGTCAATGCGCCGCCAGGTGTGCATTACCGGGGCG
The DNA here is from genome assembly GCF_022696215.1 of Pandoraea sp. LA3. Lineage (NCBI taxonomy): Bacteria > Pseudomonadati > Pseudomonadota > Betaproteobacteria > Burkholderiales > Burkholderiaceae > Pandoraea > Pandoraea sp. LA3. The sequence continues at coordinate 180,778 of NZ_PTPY01000038.1, forward strand.
TTGGTGTCGGTATCGAGCACACCTTCTGATCCGCCATTCCACATCAATTTTCCCTACCCCTGATTCACGAGATTCACAGGAGACGATCTTGAGTACGACACAACCGGGCTTCGACAGCATTGTCGAGCGAGAAAAAGGACTGCACCGCGGCTTGAGCAGCGGGCAGTTATCGATGATTGCGATTGGCGGGGCCATTGGTACGGGCCTCTTTCTGGGTAGCGCGTTTGCCATCGGCTTCGCCGGGCCGAGCGTGCTGCTGAGCTATGCCATCGGCGGCGCCATCGCGCTGCTATTGATGGGGTGCCTGGCGGAGATGACGGTCGCGCATCCCACGTCGGGATCGTTCGGGGCCTACGCCGAGCATTACATCGGGCCGCTGGCCGGGTTTCTGGTGCGCTACGGCTACTGGTCGTCGATCGTGTTTGCCGTCGGCACCGAGGTCACGGCCATTGCCGTCTACATGAAGTACTGGTTTCCGGCCGTGCCGGGCTGGTACTGGATCGTTGGCTTCTCGGCGGGCCTGATTGCGATCAACGCGGCCAGCGTCAAGGTGTTCGGTGCAGTCGAATATGCGTTCTCGATGCTCAAGATCGTGGCCATCGTCGCATTCCTGATCCTCGGCGCGTACATCGTCTTCCGTGCGCCGGAGGCGAGCGGCATCGGGTTGGCGAATTACACGTCGCATGGCGGGTTCTTCCCGAAAGGCGCGTGGGGCATGTGGGTGGCCGTGATCGTGTCGATCTTCAGCTACCTGAGCATCGAGATGATCGCCGTGGCGGCGGGTGAAGCGCAGGATCCGCAACGCGCGATCACCCGTGCGTTTCGCGCGACGATGTTCCGGCTCGTGTTCTTCTATCTGCTGACACTGGCATTGACGCTGGCGATCGTGCCGTGGAACGCGGCCGGGGAAGACGGCAGTCCGTTCGTCAAGGTGATGGCGGCCACCCATATCCCGGGAGCGGCCGGTGTGATCAACCTGGTGATTCTGGTCGCCGCGCTCTCTGCGATGAACAGTCAGTTGTACATCACCACCCGCATGATGTTCTCGCTCTCGCGTGCGGGGTATGCGCCGCGCCGCTTTGGCGAGGTCAGCCGCAATGGGGTGCCCGTCGCCGCGCTGATGCTCTCGACCATCGGCATTGCGCTCGCGGTCGCACTCAATGTGATGGCGCCGCAAGCGTCGTTCACGCTGATGATGTCCGTGTCGATGTTCGGGGCGATGTTCACGTGGCTGATGATCTTCGTCACGCATCTGTACTTCCGCCGGGCGCACGACGCGAAGTCGCTGGGCTTTCGCATGTGGGGTTATCCGTACGCCAGTCTGGCGGGGGCGCTGCTGATGCTCGCGACGCTCGTCACGACCTATTTCACCGACGAGTTCCGCATGACGCTGATCTACGGCGTGCCGTTCGTGGTGGCGTTATCGGTCGTGTACGCGCTCTGGTACCGCCAACGTGATGGCGGTGCGGCCGTGCAGGCTCCGGGGCGAGGGAACTGACGCACGGGGTCGTTTACGGCGGGTCGTGCCGTGCCGCCGACAGCGGCGTGGCTACCGTTTCGAGCGGGCGTCGCTCCGCTGCGATGCCCCAGCGCGCCGCAACGCCTGCGGCCACGAGCATCAGGCTTGCGCCGATCAGGTAACCGACCGACACATCGGCACGCCGGTGCGTGTCGATGAGCCAGCCGAAAAGCGCTGGGCCTGCCACGCCGCCGAGCAGCGTGCCGATGGCGTAGAACACGGCGATGGCCAGCGCGCGAATCTCCAGCGGGAAGGTTTCACTGACGGTGAGGTAAGCCGAGCTTGCCGCGGCCGATGCAAAGAAGAAGATGACGGACCACGCGACCGTTTGCGTGAGCGTGGTCAGCCAGCCTTGTGCAAACGCCCATCCGCTCAACGCGAGCAACGCGCCGGAGACGGCATACGTCACGCAGATCATCACCCGCCTGCCGAACACGTCGAAGCCATGTCCCAGCACGATGGGCCCGAGCACGTTGCCGGCGGCAAACGGAAGCAGATACATGCCGACGCTGGACGCAGGCACGTCATAGAAGTCGGTGAGCACCAGTGCGTAAGTGAAGAAGATCGCGTTGTAGCAGAACGCTTGCGCGATCATGAGCGTCAGGCCGACGAGCGAGCGGCGTCGGTACGTGTGCAGGAGCGTGCGCCACACCTCGCGTAGCGGCGTGGCGCGGCGGACGTGGAGTCGCAGGCGGAGGCCATCTGCCGGGGGGATCGGCTGTCCGCGCTGCCGTATCGATTGCTCGATGGCGTCGACGATCGCTTCGGCCTGCCGGGTGTGTCCGCGCAGCAAGAGCCATCGCGGGCTCTCCGGCACCCACATCCGCATGAGCAGAATGCCCAGACCGAGCGCAGCGCCGATGAAGAAGCACACGCGCCAGCCCCAGTCGGTCGGCAGCACGCCCGGGGCGAGCAGCACGAGCGAGCCTGCCGCGCCGAGTGCTGCGCCCGCCCAGAACGTGCCGTTGATCACGAGGTCCGTCCAGCCACGCACGCGCGCCGGGGTGAACTCCTGAATCGTCGAGTTGATCGCGGTGTACTCGCCGCCGATGCCGGCCCCCGTGAGCAATCGAAATACGACGAAACTCGTGAAGCTCCACGACAGACCGGTGGCGGCCGTCGCCGAGACATACAGGAGCAGGGTGACGAAGAAGAGTTTGCGACGTCCCAACCGGTCGGTGAGCCACCCGAAGCCGAGCGCGCCGATGACGGCGCCGGCGATGTAGGCGCTGCCGGCAAGACCGACCTGCGCGTTGGTCAGCGCGAGCGCCGGGCTGGCTTTTAGCGCCCCGGCGACAGCACCTGCGAGGGTCACTTCGAGGCCGTCGAGGAGCCAGGTGACGCCGAGCGCGACGACGATCAGCGTGTGAAAGCGTCCCCAGGGCAGACGGTCCAGCCGCGCGGGCAGGTCGGTATCGACGAGCGATGGCGCCGGACGTTGGGAAGCAAGGGCAGTGGTTGTCTCGTCTGGCGTGTGTGCCATCAGGCGTCGAGAACTCCGGAGATCCCCGTGGTTCGTCAATGTTTGCCTGACATCTTACTCCCGCGACGGGACGAGGCCGTCGCAGGGACCGAACCTGCCGCCTCCCGGAGCGCTTATCTGGCAGCAGCCTTGAGGCGCGTCGGGTCGACTTCGAGCGAGGTGCGTTTGCGCACGGCGTCGAGCGCAGCATCGTCGTCGGCCGATTGACTGGCCGAGGGCTTCGTCGCACGTGCGGCGTCGTTCTGCATGATCGACTGGAGCAGCGTCAGCAGATCGCTGCTGCTCGATGCGGACACCGGTGTCGTGACGTCGCTCACGAGTTTCGCCATCTCATAGCGCTGCACCTGCGTCGTCTGGCTGGCCGAGCGGTTTACTTGCGCGTAGGCAAGCAGGCCGTTGCGGTACCCCACATCCACGGCACTCCTGGCCGTGTCCTCGACCTTCACATACTCATAGTTCTGCGACTTCGGATCGCTGGTCAGATTCAGCGGAACGCCAGCCCACAGCGAACGGTGATAGCTAGCGCTCAGCGTTGCCTGCGTCTGCTGCCCGATGGTGCGATTGAGCATGTCGGTGCCGCCGATCTGCGTGCTTTGCGAGATCTGATAGTTAAACGAATCGATCTCGGACGGACGCATCGGATTCGGCGACTTCGGCGTCTGCGAAATCGAGGCGTTGAAGTCTGCCAGCCCGCTCAGCACGGACTTGTCGGCGTTGTTCAGCGGGATGCGCGGCAACGTGGCGGCCGGCGGGTAGTTGCTGTTCAGGCCCGTAAACGCGGCTTTGAACATGCTCATGAGCGAGGCGTCGCCGTTGCCCCGGCTCTGTGCGGTATCGAAACGGTCGAGCCATGCGGCGAGCGCGGCTTTCTGGGCAGTCGGGCTGCCGATGGCCTGGAGATTCTTCAGGTCGACGTTGACGTCGAACTTGCCGCTCGGGCCGTCGACGTGCATCGACCGCAGCGACGCATCGGCATGGAACGTGATGGTTTGCGGTGCGCTGGTATTCGCGCCGAGCGTGGCCGAGAGATCCACGGACTTCAGGACCGACGTATCGAAGCCCGTCAGCCCGCTGAAGTCGATGACCGGCGGTTGCTTCGCGAGACCGTTGACGGCGCTCTGGAACGCATCGCCGAGTTTGCCGAGCTGGTCGCGTTCGGCGTCCGTGAGCGTGCCCTTCGTGACCTCGAACTCAACCGACAGCCCATCGTCGCTGCTGCCGAGCTTCACGGTGACCTGTGCGCCGCTGGCCGTGGTGATCGACAGCGCGAACTGATTGTCGGCGCCGCCTTGGAGCTTCGATTGCTGCACCGCGAGATCGGCATCGGTTGCCGGGGCGGCCGACGTCGAGCGAAAAACGCTTTGCGAGAACGACGTCGCGCCCTTGGCGATGGCGGAGAGCAGCGTCGAACCGAGCTGGTCGATCCGATTGCTGAGCGATGTCGTCGACATGTTGCCCGACATCAGGAGCGAGATGGCGTCCGACGGCACTTGCTGCCAGTTCAGTACGGCGCCATTGGCGACGGGCTGGGCGTACGTCGGCCAGTTGGCAACGGGCGGCGCCTGCGTGAGCGTGACGCGGGTCGAGTCGACGGTGCCGGTCACTGCGCCAGTCGCTGGCACGTTGCCGGTACCGGTGGCATTCGCGGTATTCGAGGCGTTCGCCGCGCGCGAGGCAATGTCGCCGGTCGTGAGCGGGAGGAGGTTCGTGGCTGTGTTGATAGACGTCATCGGGGGGCGTGTCGTCGGTTGTCCTTGTAAGCCCCGGTAAGGAAACCGGGGCGATCAACAGCATTAACGACCTTCAGACGCCAATATTTAGGGCGGCTCCTCATTTTCAACGGGGGCGGCCCGATACCCGCGCTGGCAGACCTTCAAGCCATACCGTCCGCGGCACTTGCTCCCGAGGGGCGTTACATGGCATTATGAAACATCAAAAGTTACGAATAACGCCAATCCATCTCGGGAGTTGAGCCATGCAACAAGACACCATCGCGATGTTCGACCAGCACGCCGCCACGTACGACCAGACGTGGCGCGCCATGGCGCCCCTGCGCGACGCGATGCAACTGGTGCTCGACAATGTCTTCGCGCCGTTGCCGGCCGATGCGCACGTACTCAGTGTCGGTGCCGGCACGGGGGCAGAGATTCTCTACCTCGCCGAGCGTCATCCGGACTGGCGTTTCACGGCGGTGGAGCCGTCCGGGCCGATGCTGGACGTCTTTCGGGCCAAGGCCGAAGCGCAGGGGATTGCGTCGCGCTGTCGCTTCCATGAGGGATTTCTCGATTCGCTGCGCGAGAGCGCACCGTTCGATGCCGCGACGTCGATTCTCGTCTCTCAGTTCGTGACGGACCCGGTCGAGCGCCGCGCTTTCTTCCGGGGGATTGCCAGACGGCTGCGCACCGGTGGCTATCTCGCGAGCGCGGATCTGGCGTGCGACATGACATCCGTCGCCGGAAGTCGCTTGCTTGAGGTATGGTTCGAGATGATGTCGGTGTCGCCGGAAGCGCGTGAGCGCGCGCGGGGCATCTACGGCTCGCAGGTGGCGGTAGTGCCGCCCGAGGCGATGGACGACATCCTCCGCGAAGGCGGTTTCGACGTGCCGGTGCGTTTCTTCCAGAGTGGCCTGATCCACGCCTGGTTTGCGCGTCAGGCGCTCGACGTTCGAGGAGCGTGACCAGAACCAGCGATGAAAGGAAACAATGAGAAGCGATAGCCGACTGTCTCGCATGCTGCACGTGCTGCTGCACATGGCGCGGCACGATGCGCCGTTCACCTCCGAGCAACTGGCGCAGATGCTGAGAACGAACCCGGTAGTGGTCCGAAGGACGATGGCCGGGCTGCGCGACGCGGGCTACGTGCGCTCCGACAAGGGCCACGGCGGCGGCTGGACGATCGCGTGCGATCTGCGTCAGGTCACGTTGCTCGACATTCACCGCGCTGTCGGCGGGCCGAACATCTTCGCCATCGGTGTGGAAAGCGACAACCCGGAATGTGCCGTCGAGCGCGCGGTGAATGCGGCGCTCGACGGCGCGTTGCGCGAAGCCGAATCCATCCTGATCGCCCGGCTAGGTGCGATCTCGCTGGCCGATCTCGCCCAGAATTTCGACGCGCTGTGCGCGCAGCATGCGCTGGCGGCAAGCTGAGGACGCCGCGCCGGAATACCTACGATTCGTAGACGCCCAAGACATCCAGTTTCTGATAGATTTCGGCGAGATGAACTAATGCGACTTTACCGTTCAAAGGGGGATTCGGGAACGAAAAGATCACCGTTTTGAAAGCATCCCGTCTCGCGTCGGAGCATGACGGATTCGTCCCGCGAAACAGGGTGCACGCGCCATGCCAGAGCAGTGTTCGGCCTAGTCGCCCATAGTCGTACGCTGCCATCGCGAACAGCGGTAGCACGCTGTTGAATGTCTGGGAGTTTGGCTGAGCGTCTCCCGCCTCGCAAATCGTCAGATTCGGCAAATGCAGCATGTCATGGACAGTGTCAGCGAGATAGCTGACGATCGGGGATTTATTGGGTCCGAAGCAATTGTCGATGACGTCATGCAAGAGCGCGACGTCGTGCGAGAGGGGATCGTACGCCGGAAGGAGTGGGCGTAACGCGGCTTTGAACGTCATCGCCTGAGTCGGCCCGAGTCCCCTGGCATGGGCGTTAAGCTGACCGAGCGCGTCCCAGGCGTCGTCATCCGGCGTCCACGGCTGCCCCATGTCTGCGCTGGCGGATGTCGCCTCGGCCAGTCTCATGGTGAGCGTAACGACTGCCGCGCTGTCGCTCGGCGTGTCGACCACCGGATGGGTCTCTATCGGTGGCACCGCTGAACCGGATCGAATACTGTGCATATTGCCTCCAGCAAAATGTGGCGATCCACACAATGTCTCGCAAACAGGTGGTTTTCGGCTTATGGGAATCGCCTATTCCCGGCGATTCCCATAACGCTCTTCTCCTCTTTCCTTCCTTACGGCTGCGGCGCGGCTAACTGCGCCTTGATAGCCGCTTCCGTCTTGTCGTAATCGCCTTCGCCGAAGTGCGTGTAGACGATCTTGCCGGACTTGTCGACGAGGTAGAACGCCGGCCAGTACAGGTTGTCGTAAGCCTTCCACGTGGCGTAGCGGTTGTCCTGTGCGACCGGATAGGTAATGCCGAAACGACGGATCGCGTCTTGCACGTTCTTCGTATCACGCTCGTAGGCATACTCCGGCGTGTGCACGCCGACCACGACCAATCCCTGATCCTTGTACTTCTCGTGCCATTGCTTCACGTACGGCAGCGTATGGATGCAGTTGATGCACGAGTACGTCCAGAAGTCGACCAGCACGACCTTGCCGCGCAGTTGCTGCATGGTGAGCGGCTGGCTGTTGAGCCAGTTGTCGATGCCGGTGAACTCGGGGGCGGCTCCGCCTGCGAGGGGGCGCGCCTGCGACGGGGCGCAAGCGGCGAGGCCGGTGAGGGCGAGGGCGACGAAGGCGCTTCTGAGCATGGTCAACATGGCAGTTTTCTCCTGAGGCTGTGTAATGGGCGGGTTGGGCTAGTTGGGCTAGTTGGGTGAATCGGGCTACGTGGGTTCAAGTGAGCCGGTAGCCGTATTTCACTGCCCGGGCGTATCTGTCATGTGTGCAAAAAGCCGCATTTCGGCAATGTCGTGTATCGGAGCGCCGTCCAGATACACAGTGATACAAACAGGCGAAACGATTAGGCTATAAAGCGGTCATCGACCGCGCCGCCGGTGCGGACCCACCTGGAGTTGATCCATGTCGTCCCCAATGTCGTCTCCCATGTCGTCCCAGCGGTCTTCTGAGGTATTTCAGGGTTCCTGCCACTGCGGGGCCGTCCGCTTTGAGGTCGTCACGCCGATCGAGCCGGCCGCCCGCTGCAATTGCAGCCTGTGCCGTCGCAAGGGCGCGCTCATGACGCCTGCGTTTCCCGAAGCCAGTCTGCGCATCCTGTCGGGCGCGGAAGACCTGACTTGCTACCAGTTCAATACCCGGGTGGCGAAGCATTACTTCTGCAAGCATTGCGGCATCTACCCGTTCCATGCCTCGCGCACCATGCCCGGCATGTGGCGCGCGAACATCGGTTGTCTGGAAGGTGTCGATCCGTATGCGCTGGAGGCTTCGGTGGCCGACGGGCAGAAACTCTCCGTGGTGGGGGACGCATGAGACGCCTGCTCAGCGTGCTGGCATTTCTGGCGGGCGGCCTGAGCGTGGAGGCCGTGCACCCGTTGCAGTGCGATCTCGCCCCGGCGAGCCGCCGTGTGCTGCCGGAAACGGAACGCGGCCGGCGTCGCAAGGATCCCCCCTTATCCGGGGATGGCAAGGGCCGTATGCCGCAACGCGCGTAGCTATAATCATCCGCATGGAAAAAATCGATCATGTGCTGATCGTCGACGACGATCGTGGGATTCGGGAACTGCTCGCCGAGTATCTCGAGAAGAACGGCATGCGCGTGAGCACGGCGGCCAACGGGCGCGAGATGCGCGCGGTGCTGGCCGACGGCGCCCCCGACCTCATCGTGCTCGACCTGATGCTGCCAGGCGACGACGGCCTCGTGCTGTGCCGCGAGCTTCGGGCGGGCAAGTTCAAGGCGGTGCCGGTGCTCATGCTGACCGCGCGCAGCGAAGAAACCGACCGGATCGTCGGGCTGGAGATGGGCGCCGACGACTACCTCGCCAAGCCCTTTGCTGTGCGTGAACTGCTGGCGCGCATCAAGTCGGTGTTGCGCCGCACGCGCATGCTGCCGCCGGGGATGCAGATCACCGAGACGGCCGAAGTGCTCGCATTCGGCGACTGGCAGCTCGACACCACGGCCCGTCATCTGCTCGACACCGATGGCACGCAGGTGGCGCTCAGCGGTGCGGAGTACCGGCTGCTGCGCGTACTGCTCGATCATCCACAACGCGTGCTCACGCGCGACCAGTTGCTCAACCTCACGCAGGGCAGGCAGGCCGACGCCTTCGATCGGTCCATCGACCTGCTCATCAGCCGTTTGCGCCAGCGATTGGGCGACGGCGCGCGTGAGCCTCGTTATATCAAGACGTTGCGCAACGAAGGCTATGTATTCTGCGCAGCGGTCACCGTCGTCTCCGCTCCCGAATGACAACCACCTCGCCGCCGGTCCTGACGCCCGGACTCCTGAACTGGCATTGGCCACGCTCCTTGTTCGCGCGGCTCGCCCTCATCCTCTTCATCGGCCTCGCACTCTCGCAGACACTCTCGTTCTGGCTCACCATGACCGAGCGCAACCGCGTGACGTCGAACATGATGAGCGTGTACATCGAGAGCGAGGTGGCGAGTTCGGTCGCGTTGCTCGATCACTTGCCGGCGGCCGAACGGGCGCAGTGGCTGCCGCGTCTGGCGCGGCGCAGCTACCGCTTCGAACTCGGCACGGGCGTGCCCGGCGGCAAGCCCGATGAAGGCGCGGCGATGCAGGTGGCGCGCGTGATCGAGGAATCCATCGGGGTGTCATATCCGGTGACGGTCGATAGCGTGCCGGGCGAAGCCGAGCGGCTTCAGGCGCATTTGCGGCTGAGTGACGGATCGCCGCTCACCATCGACGTGTTTCCCACGCCGAATCTACCGCTGTCCGGCTGGTTGCCCGCCATGCTTGGCCTGCAACTGGTGCTGATCGCGGCATGCTGCTGGCTGGCGGTGCGATTGGCGACGCGTCCGCTGAACGCGCTCGCGAAAGCGGCCGATGCCCTGGGGCCGGATTTGCGCGCCGAGCGTTTGAAGGAGGACGGTCCGTCCGAAGTCGCGCGCGCGGCGCGTGCGTTCAACGCGATGCAGGAGCGTATCAGCGGTTACATGACCGAGCGCATGCAGATCCTTGCGGCCATCTCCCACGATTTGCAGACACCGATTACCCGCATGCGGCTGCGCGTCGACACGATGGACGACGAGACGGCGGCGGTACGTCTGCAACAGGATCTGAAGGAGATGGAGTCACTCGTCAAGGAAGGCGTGACCTATGCGCGAACCTTGCACGGTGCGTCGGAAGCGCCGCGCAAGGTCGACCTCGACGCGTTGCTCGACAGCCTCGTGTGCGATTACGTGGACGCCGGCTCTCCGGTCACGCTGGAAGGGCAGATCGGTCACCCGATCGTGACGCGTCCACAGGCCTTGCGCCGCATCGTGGGTAACCTCGTCGATAACGCGCTCAAGTACGGCAACGTTGCGCATCTCGCGGTGACCCAGCGCACCGATGGCATTGACGTGATCGTGGCGGATCGCGGCCCGGGGATTCCCGAGGACATGCTGGAAGGGGTTTTTGCGCCGTTCGTACGACTGGAGACGTCGCGCAACCGTCACACGGGCGGCACGGGGCTGGGGCTGGCGATTGCGCGTCAACTGGCGCAGGCGATGGATGCCACGCTGACGTTGCGCAATCGTGAGGGCGGCGGCCTGGAAGCACGGCTTTCGCTCAAGGCTTAATCGATGAATCAGCGAAGAATCAGCGAAGAATCAGCGAAGAATCAGCGACGAATCAGCGAAGAATCAGCGACGAATCAGCGACGAATCAGCGAGGTATCGACCGGGCGTTTGTATCGAAGTTTGTCTGACGTCGTTGCGGGTACTTACGATTGCAATAAGCGCCTCGTCAGACAAATGGCAGATACGTCCGGGGAGTCTAATGGTTTCAACGGCGGCGCAACAGGCGCACGGCAGCCAGGCAGATGCCAGCACCGAACCTGAAGCGCTCGCACGTTACTTACCCTTAAATTCTCTGGAGTCTTACCATGAAAGCCCTTCTGATCGCTGTTTCGCTCGCTACCCTCGGCACCGCTGGCGCTGCTTACGCCGCTGGCACCGATCAAGTCCTGACGAGCACCGGCAACGCCGTCTCGGCCGCTCACTGGATGCCGGACAACGGCCCGTCGCTCACCACGGCACAAGTCAAGAAAGAACTGCAAAGCGCTGCCACGTCGGGTGAGATCGACTACCTGAACATGACGCTGTACAAAGGCGCATGACGGTCAATTGCCGGGCCAGCAAGACTGGACATTCCCGAAAACGCCCGGCATCGCCGGGCGGTGCCGAGCGGCTTCAAGCTGACTTCCGGCTGACTGCGGGCTGAGTTCTGCACCAAAGCAGGATTCGGCCCGTTTTCTTTAGTTCTGTTGTTCTGTTAGCCCCCCGCATTCATGGAAACAGACGCCGTGGACCCCGTCGTTGACCGGCGAGAGCCATCGCTTTCGTCATCAATGCGACGACACGTAAATCGCATCGGCAAACGCGGCAGGAATGGCGAAGCTCTCGCGCATGCGTCGGGTTTCGGCGGCGGGCGTCGCGCCGAAGAGGCGCTTGAACTCCCGGCTGAATTGCGACGCGCTGGTGTAGCCCACGGCGTGGCTGGCGGCTTCCGCCGTCAGGTCCTGACGCACCATCAGCAAGCGCGCCTGATGCAGCCGCGTCGACTTCACGTACTGCATGGGCGAGACCTGCGTGATGGCCTTGAAATGACTGTGAAAGCTTGGAACGCTCATGCCAGCCTCTTCGGCAAGTTGCGTGACGTCGAGCGGGTCGGCATATCCGGCATGGATCAGACGCAGCGACCGGCCGATGCGGCCGAATTGCCCGCGCATCGCCAGCGCTTCACGCATGGCGCCGCCTTGCGCGCCGGTCAGTACCCGGAAGTAGATTTCGCGCAGCAGACCTTGTCCGAGCACGGCGGCTTCGAGCGGTGAGCTCATGGCCTCGAGAAAGCGCAGCACGGAACCCCGCATCGGGGCATCCATCGGTGTGGACATCATGCTCTGCGGCGGCGCTTCGTGTCGGGCCGTGCCTTCGCGGTCGATCTGCGCGGCCAATTCGGCGGCCATCGTGAAGTCGAGATGCAGATAGAGCGCCAGCAGTGGCCGGTCGCGTGTCGCGTCCGTCTCCATACTGAACGGGACGGGGACCGACACGGCCAGATAATGATCCTCGTCGTATTGATAAAGCCGGTCGCCGAAGTAGCCGCGCTTTCTGCCCTGACAGACGATCACGATGCCCGGGTCGTACAGCACCGGCGTGCGTGAGAGCTTCCGATCGGAACGAAGAATACGAACGCTCGGCAGTGCCGTGAGGTTGTATCCCTCCTCGGGGGCAAGCGCGCGGAGCAGGGCAAGGGTTCGGGCCCGGTCACCTTGGGAGTTAGCCGGGCTGATCTTCTGCTTCATCGTTGTAGGCAAGAGAGCTAGTGAATTTCGGCTTAATGATCGCTTTTCATCAGAAATGAAGCGCCCCGCACATCGCCTTTCTGGTGATGCGCGGGCCGTATTACCCGCTCAGAGCAGACCGGCGACTTGCGGAAGGAACTTGACAGGATTGAAGGTGATGACGCGGTAACTGGCGAGCCCGTGAATGTGGAACGGGTCTTGCGCGATGATCGCGTCGAGTTCCTCGCGCGATACCTTGCCGGAGACGATGATGATGCCGCCATCGCGCGGATCCTTCGGGCCGGACGCAATGAAGACTTCGCGTTCGTATTGCGTTGAAAGAAACGCGCGATGCGCTTCGAGCTGGACGTCAACGGCGCTTACAGGTTGGAGATATGTCAGTTCGACGATGTACATCAGGCTGCCTTTGTCGGAAAAAACGCGGCAAATGCCGCTCGGGAGCCAGTGTAGCAATTCGCCGAGGCTGACGCTGGACAGCCGTTATCCAGCGTTTCATCACGTGTGACAGCAATACCGACGCATGCCGCAAGCGCTCGTCAGCCTCATCGCTCCCGCCCCGCCCGATGCTTCTGATACTGGATCGCGGAGACGATCGCCATGCGCCGGATCGGTTCCGGAGGCAGCCACGTGGGGCGCTCGAAGCCCAGCGCGTCGGCCAGCTCGGGCGAATGGTGGCCACAGGCCATCTCGCCGAGCAGCTTGCCGAACATGCTGCCCTTGAGCACGCCCGCGCCATTGCACCCGAGCGACGTGAACAGTCCTTTGCGCACCTCGCCGAAGTAAAGTGCCCCGTTACGGGTGAGCGCCGTCACACCGCCCCAGACATGCTCGAACTTGTGCGATGCCATCTGGGGATAGCGCCGCTGATAAGCGTCGGTGAGCATCGCGTCGACGTCGGCCATCGGGCGCTCCTTCTCGTACGAATATGCACTGCGCACGATGAAGCGGCCGCCGAGCGTCTTGCGCAATGTCGTGCCGAGCCGGTTCGCCGGAATCACGCCCCATTCACGCGCCGGACCGAGCTTGGCCAGTTCGTCGGCAGACAGGGCGGGTGTCATCGCGGCGTACGTGTAGATGGTGAAGACGCGATCGCGCGCCAGCCCCAGCTTGCGGGCGAACCCGTTGTTCGCCACGATGACCTGACCGGCACGCAACTGCGCCGATGCCGTCGTCACCGTGAATGGCCCGGTACCATCGAGCGCTACGACCGGCTCGTTTTCCCACAACCGGACATTCGCCGGCAGGCTGTCCGCCAGTCCGCGCACGAGGGCCGCGGGTTGCACGAAGACATTGTTATCGGAGTGATAGCCGTACCCGTAATAGTCGGTGCCTATTTCGCTGCGTAAGGCGTCGCGCGACAGTTCGCGGTAGGTCACCCCCCAGTCGCGGTATTGCGCCAGTGTGTCGCGCAGCCGTTGTTCGCCATCGGGCGTTGCGGCCGCGTGGTATTTGCCGACGGGATTCCAGCCGCAATCGATGCCGTGTGTCGTCACCAGCTCGTGAAGCCACTTCAGCCCGATGTCGTACAGACGGATCTGCTTGCGCGCGACTTCGACCGGGCTGCCGTGTCCGCCCATGCCGGTGTTGTGCGGCAGGTTGATAAGGAAGCCCGAGTTGCGCCCGGCCGAACCGTTACCGACGGTGGTGGCGTCGACGACCAGCACCGAAGCGTCCGGCCGAAGCTCCGCGACGCGACGCGCCGCCGCCAGCCCGGTGAAGCCCGCACCGATGACGATGACGTCGAAGCTGTGCCCGGCCGGCGCCTGCGTATGCGGCGCGCGTGCCGGCAGCAGGGCGTTCCAGCCGGCGCCCGCCTGATAAGCGGGGAACGTATCCCGCACGTGGCGGGAGGAAGTGACTTGATTGGACATGACAATAGAAATGCGGGGGCTTGCCGAAGGTGGCTTGGGGAGCGACGTCGCCAGTGGCGCCGGAGTCCGGCGTCTCGCGTTGTTATGCCGCCTGACTCTCGAGACTGCGCATCACTTCGGTTTGCACCGTGTTCCAGATTTGCGATTTGAGTTCGTTGTAGCGCGGCGAAAGCTGCACCTGTGCGTCGCGCGGCATCGGGAGATCGTTGGGCAGATCGCAGGCCACGCGACCCGGCCGCGCGCTCATGATGACCATGCGCGTCGACAGCATCAGCGCCTCGTCGATCGAGTGCGTGATGAACACGATCGTCTTGCCGCTCTTCTGGTAGATCTGGAGCAGTTCTTCCTGCAACACCTGACGCGTCATGGCGTCGAGCGCCGCAAACGGCTCGTCGAGCAGAATGACGTCCGGATCGTTGGCGAGCACGCGCGCAATCGACACGCGCTGACGCATGCCGCCGGAGAGCGCCTTCGGATAGCGATCTTCGAAGCCCTTCAGGCCGACCATCTCGATATAGCGGCGTGCCGTGGCGTAGCGCGTGGCCTTGTCGATCCCTTTCATCTTCAGACCGAAGGCGACGTTATCGAGCACGCTCAGCCACGGGAACAGCGCGTACTGCTGGAACACCATGCCGCAATGCGGATCGATGCCTTTGACCTCGCGGCCGTTCACGCGGATCTGGCCGGTGGTCGGCGCGTCGAAACCGGTAATCAGGTTGAGCAGCGTCGACTTGCCGCATCCGGACGCGCCGAGCAGTACCACGAATTCGCCGCGTTCGATGTTCATGTCCACCCGCTCAAGGGCCTGGAAGTCGCCGTAACGCTTCGACACGCCATCGATGGCGATCATCGTGTCCGACTCGCCTCTGGACGTGGCGCCCGATGCCGCCTGAGTGGTCGTAGCGGTCTGTGCACCGGCTTGGGAATCGATACGATCGTTCATGCTTGCCACCTCAACACCTTGCGCTCGATGGCGCGAAATACGATATCCGTCACCAGCACCGTGACGCTGATCATCACCATGCCGAGCACGACGACTTCCGTCTGGAAGAACTCCTTGCCGTTCATGATGAGAAAGCCGAGTCCTTCGCGGGCGGCGACCAGTTCGGCCGAGATCACGCACGTCCACGACAGCCCCAGAATGATCTTCAGACCGGAGAGGATCTGCGGCAGGCTCGCGGGCAGAATCACCTCGCGCATCACCTGCCAGTTGCTCGCGCCCAGATTCTTCGCGGCGCGGATCAGCAGCGGGTCGACGTTACGCGTGGCTTCGATCACATAGACCAGCGCCGGGGCGAACGTGCCCATGAACACGATGCTGTACTTCTGCGTCTCGGAGATGCCGAACCACAGCAGCGAGAGCGGAATCCAGCTCATCGACGGCAGCGGGCGCAGGAACGACAGGATCGGATCGAACGCGGCGCGCGCGTAGCTCGACGTACCCAGCACGATGCCGAGCGGAATGGCAACGACAGTGGCCGCGATGAAGCCCGTCATCACCCGCCGGGTGGACGCCAGCACGTTCGAGAGCAGTGAGCCGTCGGCCATCATGGCGACGATGCGTTCCGCGACGGCCGACGGCGGCGGCAGGAACAGGGGATCGACGATCCCGGTGCGGCAGGCCGCTTCCCATGCCAGCAGGAACACGACTACGGACGCAAACCCCACACCCAGCAACGTGGCGCGGGACGGTTGACGATGATTCACAATCAGACTCCTCAGGCGTTTGCCGGTACGCCATGCCAGCGCACCGGTGCGCGAATGCTTACAGATACGACGTGTTGATCCACTGACGCACCGCAGGCGCCTTGTCGATCTGCTTGTAAGTCACGAGCATTTCGGCCAGTCGTTGCAGGCCGTCGACGTAGCTGCCCGGCGACTTGAGCAGTTGCGTCTGTTGCGCGAGGCTGTACCATTCGGCGCCCTTGATCGTCTCGATCTGGTCGAGCGCCGACATGCCGGTCAGGCCGATCAGCGAGCGGGCGGCGTCGTCGGGCTTGTCGCGCAGTGTCTGGCAGGCATCGAAATACACCTTCAGGTACTTGCGCACGGCGTCGCCATTCTTCTCGGCCCACGCGTTGCGCACGATCAGCACGTCCGGACCCGGGGTCACGTTGTACTTCTTGTAGAGCGAGAACTGCGTGTCGTCGGCCAGCAGCTTCATGCCCGTCATGGCGCGAATGCGGTTGAACTGCGGCGTCCAGGCTGCTGCGGCGTCGATCTGACCCGACTGGATCGCGCCCGGAATTTCGGGGGCGGGGACGTTGAGCACCGTCACATCGTTGGAGAGTCCGGCGCTACCCAGCAGATCCAGCACCAGCAAATGCGCGCTCGACGCGAACGTCACGCCGAGCTTCTTGCCCTTGAGGTCTTGCAGCGAGTTCACGCCGTCGCGCACGAACAGGCCTTCCACCTTCCCGAAACTCTCGGGCACCGCCACGATGGAGAAGTGCTTCGAGCCGCGAGCCATCAGCGCGAGGGCCGACACGATGCCGGTGCAGGCGATGTCGATGCCGCCCGATAGCACGGCGCTCATGCGGGCCGACGACGTGCCGAACGCCTGCCATTGCTGGTCGATGCCGGCGGCGGCAAGCGCGCCCGACTTCATGGCGAGATAGGCCGGATAGTGGCCGAGCCATGCCGAGCCGCCGTACTGGACGGTGGTGGCGTCTGCGGCGCGGGCCATGCCCGGCAGCGTCATGCCTCCTGCGGCAGCGGCCGCCGACAGAGCGGCGCTGGTATGGAGGAATTTGCGTCGTGAGAGGTTCATGCGTGTCTCCTTTGTAGGCTGTGTTATTCGCGTTGAATACTCGATTTGCACGATGGGCGCGCTTCAGGTGAAGGTCATCTGGCCCGGCGCCCCGGGCGGTGGATCAGCACAACGCCAGGCGCTCGCCCAGCCAGGGCATCACGCGGCGTAGTTCCGGGAAGGCCTCCTGCGCGAGCGCGAGGCGACCGGCCAGAAAGCATTGCGACGCCATCTCGGAGACCTCGCCTTCACGCGAGACCTGGTAGATCGTGCGCGAGAGAGCGGGGCCGGGCAGGGGCAGCGCGGCGACCTGGGGCAGCGATGCGCGGCCCTGCAAGAGGCAGAGCGGCGTAGCGATCGTGAATCCGACCTCGGCGGCGACCATCGACATCACAACGTCTGACGTGTCGATTTCGAGGTGCATGCGTGGCGAGTGACCGGTGCGGCGCAAATGGCGCTCGATCACGGCGCCGAAGTGAGAGCGTCCCGAGAAGCGAATCAGTGGCATCGAGCGGATCAGTTCGCTCAGGTCGGCCTGCGCGAGATCGGCCTCGCGAGACTTCGGCACCACGACGATGAACGGCTCGGTGAAAATCGGACGGCGCACCAGACGCTCCATGTCGTGCATGGGGTCGCTCGTGACGATCAGGTCCAACTGACGGGCGAGCAGGGCCTGTGCATGACCGTTGGCGAGGCCTGACCAGAGCAGCAGTTCGCTGGTGCTCCCGGACATCTGCCGCACGATGGACGGTCCGACCGTCGCTGCGAACGAATCGATCATGCCGACCCTCACGGCGGCGCGGCTGGCGACGTCAGCGTCTTGCACCTGAGCGATGAGCCGGTCCATATCGTCCACGATCTGGCGGGCGTGACGCGAGAGCGCGAGTCCGGCCGGGGTGAGCTTGAGCGGGCGGCGCGAGCGGTCGAGCACACGTGTGCCGACCGTTTGTTCGATCTGGGCGATGGCTTGCGAGATGGCGGATTGCGTGACGCCGAGCGTCTCGGCGGCGCCCGAGAGGCTGCCAGCCGAGGCTACGGCTTCGAAGATCCGCAACGATCTGACGTCGAGGTCTGCGCGCTTTTTCATCGCCATGTCTCCAGTCCGGCGCACGCGTATCAGGGGGTGAGAACGGCTTTCCTGAAGCGCGGCGGTGAATCGGTATAAGAATTTCTGGCGATTGTAGGGATGGAAGGCGCTAAAACAAAACGAAGTTAAGTAAAACTAATACTTTGTATTAGGCCGTGGGAATTTCGGAGGCAAAACGCGCACGACCGAACGAAGTTCGTCTCGACAGATGAAATCGACGCGAATGCAAAGACGGTGGGAGAGAGAAACTGAGGGGATAGAGAGGGACGGACCGAGGCCCCGTTCCGAATCGAGTTGGGTCTATGTCTGAGAGGCGGAATGGGGCCTCGGTCCGTCTGACTGTGGGCGTGGGAGGCGGGTCAGGCGGGGGCGGCAGCACAAGGCCCGGGAGAAGCCCCGGAAGGTATGACCTCCCTCCCGGGCCCGATGATGTCGCCGGTGTTACAGCAACCGATAAGCGAGACGCGCTGCCACACGCGCCCCGGTCCCTTGGGCGTCGAAACGCGGGTTGTACTCGGCGAGATCGGCAACGCGAAGCTTGCCCGAGCGGCGCACGTGCGTGACGATGGCTTCGACGACCGGCATCGGCACGCCATAAGCGGCTGGTGCCGAGACACCCGGCATGACGGGCGCGGGCAGCACGTCGAGATCGATCGTCAGGTAGACGTGCGAGACGTCAGCCATCAGCGCATCGATCTGCGCCAGACGCGCTTCGAGATGCCGGTCCTGCATCTCCGTGTCTTCGACGTACGTGACGTTCAACGCATCTGCCCGCTCGAACAACGATGCCGTATTACTCAGACGGCTCACGCCGAGGCAGGCGTAAGCGAACGGCAATCCCGCCGCTTCGCACGCGTGGGCGATCTGGTCGAACGGGGTGCCCGACGTGCCCGGGCGCGCCGTACGCAGATCGAAATGCGCGTCGAGATTCAGGATCAAGACGCGCGAGCGGTCGTCCTGTGCGTCGAGATGCGCCCGCAGACCTTGCCACGTTCCCCACGCGATCTCATGCCCGCCGCCGAGCACGACCGGCTTCGCGCCAGCGTCGAGCTGACGGCGTACGGCATCGGCGAGCGCCTGTTGCGCGGCTTCGAGCGCATCGCCTTCGCACGTGACGTCGCCCGCGTCGTACAAACACGCAATGTCGTGCGCTGGAAGATTCGCCAGCGCGCGACGAATGGCTTGCGGGCCGTCCGACGCGCCGACGCGCCCCTGATTACGCTTCACGCCGGCATCGCAGGCAAAGCCCAGCAGCACGGGCGCGCCGCTCTCGGGGCGTTCGGCGCGCGCATCGATCTCGCGCACCACGTTGAACAGACGGCGGGTGTCGCCGCGCTCACCGGCGTCCGTGCGTCCCTGCCATACCGGCCCGTCCGACGTATTGCCGACCACCGGCTTCAATGAAGTCACCATGAAAATATCTCCTGTTGGCCGGATCAGACGGATGCAAGATCACGCAACTCGCCGTGGCGCACCGTTCGCGACGGTAGCTCACCGCCCAACCAGTAAGCCAGCTCTGCCGGTCGCTCGATCTCCCAGGCAACGAAATCCGCCGTCTTCCCGGCTTCGATCGTGCCGTGGGTGTCGAGCATGCCGAGCGCCTTGGCGGCGTTGCGTGTGACCCCCGCCAACGCCTCCTCGGGCGTCAGCCCGAACAGCGTGCAGGCCATGTTGAGCATCAGACGCAGCGATAACGCAGGCGATGTCCCCGGATTCAGATCCGACGCCACCGCGATATCCACACCATGACGACGCAGCAGATCCACCGGCGGACGCCGCGTCTCCTGCAACATGTGGAACGCCCCGGGCAGCAGCACCGCGACCGTGCCGGCACGGCCCATCGCGGCGGCATCCTCGGCCGTCATGTACTCGAGGTGATCTGCCGACAACGCTCCCAACTCGGCTGCCATGCTCGACCCGCCCAGCGGTGAGAGTTGCTCGGCGTGCAGCTTCACGGGCAACTTCAGCTTCTGTGCGCGCAGCAACACGCGCATGACCTGTGCGGGCGAGAACGCGATGGTCTCGCAGAAGGCATCCACGGCGTCGACCAGACGTTCCTCGGCCAGCGTCGGCAGAATCTCCGAGCAGACGTAGTTCACATACTCGTCGGCCTTGCCCGCGAATTCGGACGGCACAGTGTGAGCCGCCAGACACGTCGTCTTCACGGTCACCGGCAGGGCTTCCCCGAGCCGGCGCGCCACGCGCAGCATCTTGCGCTCGCTGTTCAGATCGAGCCCGTAACCGGACTTGATCTCGACGGTAGTCACGCCGTCGCGCATCAAGGCGAGCAGACGCTTGCGGGCCGAGGCGAAGAGGGCGTCTTCGGTCGCATCGCGGGTGTGCCGCACCGTGTGCTTGATGCCGCCCCCGGCTGCCGAGATTTCGGCATAACTCACGCCTTGCAGACGTTGCTCGAACTCCAGACTGCGGTTGCCGCCGAACACCAGGTGCGTATGGCAATCGATCAGACCGGGTGTGACCCAGGCCCCGTTCAGATCGATGCATTCATCCGCGCCGGAAGCCGGGCGCTCGCCGCGCGGGCCAACCCATTCGATCTGCTTGCCGTGCGTGACGATCACGGCGTCTTCGATGGTGTTGTAGCGGCCGTCGCGCAGGGTCGCAACGTGGCAGTGCTTCCAGTAGGTACGTTTCATGTGGGTCTTATTCCAGACGCATTTGGTTGCGCAGTTGCGCTTCCTTGGGTTTGACGCCGAATTGATACGCCGCCGACATCAGTGCAATCCAGCCGGCGCCGACATAGAGCGCGACGCGCGTGTCTTCCGTATAGCCGAGCACCCCGATCACGAACAGCATGAAGGCGATGGCCAGTGCCGGGGCGACGGGCCACAGCGGCACCTTGAACTTCAGCGCAGCGACTTCCGCGGCCGACAGACGGCGGCGCATCGCGACCTGCGAGAGCAGAATCATCAGCCACACCCAGACCGTGGCGAACGTCGCAATCGACGCGATGATGAGGAACACGCCTTCCGGGATCAGGTAATTGAGCACCACGCCGCCGAGCAGCGCGGCCGTCATCACCAGCACCGTGACCCACGGCACCCCGTGACGCGAAGTCGCCGAGAAGATTGCCGGCGCCTGACCATGTTCGGCCATGCCGAACATCATGCGGCCCGCGCCGAAGATGTTGCTGTTGATGGCCGAGATGGCCGCCGAAATCACGATGACGTTGAGAATTGCCGCCGCCGACTTGATGCCGAGCCCCGAGAAGATCTGCACGAACGGGCTACCCTGACTGCCGATACCGGTCCACGGGAAGATCGCCATGAGCACGCACATCGTCAGCACGTAGAACAGCAGAATGCGGGCCGGCACAGCGTTGATCGCGCGCGGAATCACGGTCTCGGGATTCTTCGCTTCGCCACCCGTGATGCCGATGATCTCGATGCCGCCATAGGCAAACATCACGACCGCGAGCGACGCCACCAGTCCGCCCCAGCCATTCGGCAGGAAGCCGCCGTGCGCCCACAGATTGCTCACTGCCGGGGCATGTTCGCTGTGCATCTGCACGCCGGTCAGCAGAATCACGCCGCCACCCACGATCATGGCGACGATGGCGAGAATCTTGACCAGCGCCAGCCAGAACTCCATCTCGCCGTAGACCTTCACGTTGCACAGATTCAGGCCGCAGATCAGCATCACGATGCCGAGCACCCAGATCCATTGGGGAACGTCCGGGAACCAGAACCCCATGTAGATGCCGAACGCCGTCACGTCCGCCAGACAGACGATGACCATCTCGAGAATGTAGGTCCAGCCCGTGAGGAATCCCGCCAGCGGGCCGAGGTTGTCACGGGCGTAGCGCCCGAAAGATCCCGTTACCGGCTGACGCACGGCCATCTCTCCAAGGGCGCGCATCACCATATAGACGGCTGCACCGCCGAGGATGTACGCCAGAATGACCGCCGGTCCGGCGAGCTGGATGGCCGAAGCCGACCCGTAGAACAGACCGGTGCCGATGGCAGAGCCCAGCGCCAGAAAGCGGATGTGCCGCGCGCTCAGATTGCGTTGCAGGTTTTTCAAGCTGTCTCCTGAAGACCTAGTAGGCCGGCCCGCAGACACGGGCGGCAAGGGAAATCGGGTGGTACGTCGACCGGCCCCGTCAGCGAACTGAAAGGGCCGGCATACGAGGGGGCAACCCGGTACGCCACAACGCCGGAGCGCGAATCACTGTTCGTTTCGCCCCGGCAGGGCGGGAATCAAACGACTGGCTCGGTGACTCAGAGGCTCGGCAACGTACCGGCGGGCACGAGTGCGCTCAGTTGTCGTTGTGCAATGAGTTCGCTCGCCCCCTCGATGTCCGGGGCGAAATAGCGATCCTTATCGTAGAACGGAACCGATTGGCGCAGCAGGGCGCGTGCGCGTTCGAGGGCCGGCGTGGACTTCACACCTTCGCGGAAATCCAGGCCCTGAGCGGCGCTCAGCCATTCGATCGCGATGATGCCCTTGACGTTATCGGCCATCTCCCAAAGCCGCTTACCGGCGTTCGGGGCCATCGAGACGTGGTCTTCCTGGTTGGCCGAGGTCGGGAGACTATCAACGCTGGCCGGATGTGCCAAGGCTTTATTGTCGGACGCGAGGGCGGCGGCCGTCACTTGCGCGATCATGAAACCGGAGTTCACGCCGCCATTGGCCACCAGAAACGCGGGCAATTGCGACATGTGCTTGTCCATCATCAGGGAGATGCGACGCTCGCTCAGCGCGCCGATTTCCGCCAGCGCCAGCGCGAGATTGTCGGCCGCCATCGCGACCGGTTCAGCGTGGAAGTTGCCGCCGGAGATCACGTCGCCCTGTTCCCAGAAGACGAGCGGATTGTCCGACACGGCATTGGCTTCGACGGCGAGCACCTCGGCCGCCTGACGGATCTGCGTGAGGCAGGCGCCCATGACCTGCGGCTGGCAACGCAGCGAATACGGGTCCTGCACTTTCTCGCAGTTCGCATGCGACTGGCCCACTTCGCTCGTCTCGCCCAGCAGATGACGGAAGACGGCTGCGGCGTCGATCTGACCGCGCTGACCCCGCGCCGCGTGGATACGCGCGTCGAAAGGCGCGCGCGAACCGAGCATCGCCTCGACCGTCATCGCGCCGCACACGCTGGCGGCGGCATACATATCTTCCGCTTCGAACAGACCGCGCAGTGCGTAAGCCGTCGAGACTTGCGTGCCGTTCAGCAGTGCCAGCCCTTCCTTGGCGGCAAGGGTCAGCGGTTCGAGACCGGCGACCGCCAGCGCTTCGCGGGCGTTCATCCATTGACCGCGATAGCGCGCCTGACCTTCGCCCAGCAACAGCAGCGACATGTGGGCGAGCGGGGCGAGGTCGCCCGATGCGCCAACGGAGCCCTTCAGGGGGATACGCGGGTAGACCTCGGCGTTGACCAGCGTGACGAGGGCGTCGATGACCTTGCGGCGAATGCCCGAGAACCCGCGCGCCAGGCTGTTGATCTTGAGCACCATGATCAGACGCACGAGGGCGTCGTCGAGCGGTGCACCCACCCCGGCGGCGTGCGACAGCACCAGCGAGCGTTGCAGGTTTTCGAGGTCCTCGTGAGCGATGCGCGTCGAGGCGAGCAGACCGAAGCCGGTGTTGATGCCATAGGCGGTGCGGCCTTCGGCCACGATCCCTTCGACGCAGGCCACGCTCTTGTCGATGGCCGCATAGGCCTTCTCGTCGAGCGTGAGGGTGGTCGGGTGCTGATAGACGTCGCGAAGTTGGGCCAGGGTGAGGGCGCCGGGCGTCACGAACAGTTGTGCCATGGACGGAATTCCTTGATTCGACATAGTCGGGGGTGTCTTGTCTTCGTCTTGCTTTTGAATTGGGTGGCGATGCCTGACGGGATTACTTCGCCGTGTTCAGCATTGGCAGGTTCAGGCCGTGCTCACGGGCGCAGTCGACCGCGATGTCGTAGCCGGCGTCGGCATGACGCATCACACCGGTGGCCGGATCGTTGTTCAGCACGCGGGCGATACGCGCCGCAGCGGCATCGGTGCCATCGCACACGATCACCACGCCGGAGTGCTGCGAGAAGCCCATGCCGACGCCGCCGCCGTGGTGCAGCGACACCCACGTTGCGCCGCTGGCGGTATTGAGCAGCGCATTGAGCAGCGGCCAGTCGGAGACGGCGTCCGAGCCGTCGCGCATGGCTTCCGTTTCGCGATTGGGGCTGGCGACCGAGCCGGAATCCAGATGGTCGCGGCCGATCACGACCGGCGCCGAGAGTTCTCCCGAGCGTACCATTTCGTTGAACGCCAGTCCGAGCTTTGCACGCAGGCCGAGGCCGACCCAGCAGATGCGCGCCGGCAGCCCCTGGAAGCTGATGCGCTCACGTGCCATGTCGAGCCAGCGATGCAGATGCGCGTCGTCCGGGATCAGTTCCTTGACCTTGGCGTCGGTGTTGTAAATGTCCTGCGGATCGCCCGAGAGCGCGGCCCAGCGGAACGGACCCACGCCACGGCAGAACAGCGGACGAATATACGCGGGCACGAAGCCGGGGAAGTCGAACGCGTTCTGCACGCCTTCTTCCTTGGCCATCTGGCGGATGTTGTTGCCGTAATCGAACGTCGGCACGCCCATCGCCTTGAAGTCCAGCATGGCCTTCACGTGCACGGCCATCGATTGCTTGGCGGCCTTCACGACCTCGGCGGGCTTCGAGCGGGCGCGCTCGCGGTATTCGTCCCACGTCCAGCCGATCGGCAGATAGCCGTTGAGCGGATCGTGCGCGCTGGTCTGGTCGGTGACCATGTCCGGCCGCACGCCGCGACGCACCAGCTCCGGCAGAATCTCGGCGGCGTTGCCGCACAGCGCGATGGAGACGGCCTGACCGTCGGCGGTGTATTTGGCGATGCGGGCCAGCGCGTCGTCGAGATCCTTGGCCTGCTCGTCGACGTAGCGCGTGCGCAGACGGAAGTCGATGCTCGTCTGCTGGCATTCGATGTTCAGCGAGCAAGCGCCGGCCAGCGTGGCGGCCAGCGGCTGCGCGCCGCCCATGCCGCCCAGCCCGGCGGTGAGCACCCAGCGTCCCTTCAGGTTGCCGCCGTAGTGTTGACGGCCGGCTTCCACGAACGTCTCGTAGGTGCCTTGCACGATGCCCTGGCTGCCGATGTAGATCCACGAACCGGCGGTCATCTGGCCGTACATGGCCAGACCTTTGGCGTCGAGTTCGTTGAAGTGTTCCCACGTGGCCCAGTGCGGCACGAGGTTCGAATTGGCGATGAGCACGCGTGGGGCGTCGGCGTGGGTCTTGAACACGCCGACCGGCTTGCCCGACTGGACGAGCAACGTTTCGTCGTCGCCCAGCGTCTTGAGGGTTTCGACGATCTTGTCGAAGCATTCCCAGTTGCGCGCGGCGCGTCCGATGCCACCGTAGACCACGAGCGCGTTCGGATTCTCGGCGACATCCGGGTCGAGGTTGTTCATCAGCATGCGCAGCGGCGCTTCGGTCAGCCAGCTTTTGGCGTTGAGCTGCGTGCCGCGCGGGGCGCGGATGGTGACGTCGCGATATCGGGTGAATTGGCTCACAGTGATTCCCTTGGTTCTGAGCGGATGATGGCTTGTACAGTATTGTATATACAACTAATCGTGAACTAGGGTTTTCACGAACCCGGTGGGTGACAGCGATGACGGGGAAGGTTTGTGGCGCTAACGGAAGAATGCGCGGCTGGCTCAGCAGTGCGAGCCGCGCGGGCAGGCGATCACTCGGCGTCGCCGAAGCGGCCTTCGAGGCGGTGGCGCGAACCGGGATGCAGCAGACGGGCGACCGAGACGACCCGTTTGCCCGACCATGTGCGTCGGCGAATCAGCAGGCACGGCTCGGTGCGCTGAATTTGCAGCATCTGCGCTTCGTCCGGGGTGGCCGTCACGGCCTCCACGACGTGTTCGCCTGACGTGAGCGGTGAGGTGCGCTGAAGATAGGCGTTGGGCGTGCGCTTGGTGAAGTCCTGTTCGAGGTAGTTCGGCGCGAGTGCCGGATTGACGAAGCGGTCTTCGATCTGCACCGGGATGTTGTCCTGATAATGGACGATCACCGAATGGAACAGCTTCTCACGCTCCTGTAACCCCATCGAGAGCGCCCGCTCGGGGCCGGCCAGTTCTTCGCGCAGCAGCTTCACTTCGGCACGATGGCGGTGCCCGTGCTCGGAGATCTCGTCGGCGATATTGTTCACGGCGAGCAGCGGCGAGTGCGACTTCGGCTCGGCCACGAACGTGCCGACGCCCTGCATACGCACGAGCCGGCCTTCGGCCGTAAGTTCGCGCAGCGCACGGTTGACCGTCATGCGACTCACGCCGGACTGCTCGACGAGTTCGTTTTCCGACGGCACGCGGTGATGCGGCGGCCAGGCGCCGGTGTCGATCTGACGGCAGATGAACTGCTTGAGCTGCAAGTAGCGGGGCGCGGGCCCCTGTTCGGCGAGCGTTTCGACAGTCGGCTGGGCGGTTTGACGTGGCACCTTGCTGGCCTCTCCGGTCACGAGTGTGCGGGTGGAAAGCCTGAAGGATAAGCCAATCGTCTGCCGGAGACGAGAAAAAAAGCGGCACGCCGGCGCACGGCACGGCTTGAGGCAAGGCCGTGCGAGGGGTGTGCGAAAGCGTGCCCAAGGGTGAGCCGGTCCGTCATGCAACGCCACACCATGTCCACAACGATGCGTGCCGATCCGGTTCTCGCGAAGTCCCCGAGGTGAGACTCAAGTCCCCCGCCGTGGGGCGGCGGGGGACAGTCCAACGTGACCCTACCTGTACAACGGTGCTACGACTGCAATCCGTTCAGACGTTTAGAACGTCTGACGGACACCCACGCGCACGAACGTCTGCGTCGCCGTGGCGGAGGAGATGCCGTTGCCCACGTCGCCGACCGAAGCCGTCGCCGAGACAACGTTGCCGAAGGTGTCGAGCGTGCTGCCCGACGCCTTCTGATAACCGAC
This sequence comes from Pandoraea sp. LA3, assembly GCF_022696215.1. NCBI lineage: Bacteria > Pseudomonadati > Pseudomonadota > Betaproteobacteria > Burkholderiales > Burkholderiaceae > Pandoraea > Pandoraea sp. LA3. The sequence continues at coordinate 207,581 of NZ_PTPY01000038.1, forward strand.
CAGACCGTACAGCGACGTGCGCTTCGACAGGGCGTAGTACGACGCGAAGTTCACCGTGTGGTACTTCGGACCGCCCGAACCCTTTACGTCGCTGCCTTGCGTGTAGTTGTACGCGCCGGCCAGACGCAGGGCCGGGGTGACCTGATACGCAACGGTCGCGCCGATCGTGTTGAACGTGAAGGTGCTCGCGAACGTCGACAGCGCGCCCGGCGTGTACTGCACGTTGCCGTACTGGATACCGACCTGCGTGGCGCCGAAGGTGTAGCTACCGGCGGCCGAGATGATGCGCTGGCTGGCGGCCGAGGCGAAGCCTTCGTTGATCGACGACGCGAACGTGCCGTCGTACGAACCGGTCCACGTGCCCGAAGCGCTGTACGAGTTCTGGGCTTGCAGGTAACCGACGCCGAACGCGACCGGGCCGCTGGCGTACGAACCGCCGAAGCCCCAGGTGTTCTGGTTCTTCACGCTACCCGGCTGACCACCGAAGCCGTAGATCGCGCCGAACTGGAAGCCGCCGTACGTCGGGCTGGTCCACTTCACCGAGTTGTTCACGCGCGACTGGTTATCCTGCTGGTCGATGTCGCCCGGGTGTGCGCCCATGCCGGTTACGAACGTACCGGCGCTGATCGGACCCACGAAGTCGACGATCGGATCGTACTGACGACCCAGCGTGAGCTTGCCGAGCGTAGCGCTTTGCAGACCCACCCACGATTGGCGACCGAACAGACGGCTGCCCTGGCCCATCGTGCCGTTACCGATGTTGAAGCCGTTTTCCACCTGGAAGATGGCCGAGTTGCCGCCGCCCAGATCTTCCGAACCCTTCAGACCCCAGCGATCGCCCGACCAGGTGCCGCTGGCGAAGCCCCAGACCGAACCGTTGGTGTAGTTGATCGGTGCGCCCACGCCACCCTTGGAGTTGGCCGTGCGCTGACCGCTGGCATAACCCACGCCGGCATCGACGATACCGTACAGGGTCACGCTGCTTTGGGCGTAGACGGGAGCCATGATGCCGGCCATACCGCCGAGGCCGAGTGCAGCGAGAAGAATACGTTTCATAATATTAGTGGTCCTAAATTTATATTGCAGGAACATCACGAAAACGCACCGGCAGTTCCCCGGTGTGGGTCGGTTGTCTTGAACTGCCGGCGTTACTTACCCGGGGGTGTCACCTCCGGGCAGTCCGGTGACGCTCAACCACGTGGCCACGGCCACGATCAGGGCGTCGATATCGTCGAAGCTCTCTGTGCCCGGCACGGCCGGTGCATCGAGGACGGTGAAAACCGGTTTGCGCCACTGAAGCCCCAGCGCGATCTCCGAGAGCGTGCCGAGCCCGCCGCCTACGGCGACGAGGCAGATCGACGCACGGGCGATCAGGGCGTTGCGCGTGATGCCGAGCCCGGTCGGCAGGGCCACGCTCAGATGCGGGTTGGCGTCGCCGGCGTGATCCTCGGGCAGCAGGCCGATCACGATGCCACCGGCTGCGGACGCGCCGGCGGAGGCGGCTTCCATGACACCCCCCTTGCCGCCGCACACCAATGCGACACCGGCGGCTGCCAGCGCTTCGCCGATGCACTGCGCGGCGTAGAGTTGCGCGGGCGTGGCTTCGCGCGGACCGATGAGGCCCACGGGTGTCACGTGACGCGACGGGCCCGCCTGCCGGGCGGCCAGTTGATCGAGGGCGTGGCGGGCCGCAGCCGACCACTCATTGAGGATGACGCCGTACAAGACACTCTCCGAGAGCGAGCACACCGCTGCACACGGCCATCAAGACGAGGGACAGCGCGGCAGCTTGAGGGAAATCCGTTTGCCCGTCCGACATCTTCAGGAACATGAGCAACGGCAGGATGTTGATTTGCGTACCGGCCAGCGCGAGCGCCGTGCCGTAGGTGCCGAGGGCAATTGCGGTGACCAGGCACCACGCGGCGGCGAGGGTCGGCCACAGTTCGCGCAGCGCCACGTCGATGATCGCGCGCAGCGGCGTCGCCCCCAGCGTAAGGGCGGCTTCGATGGGGCGACGATCCAGATTGGCGACGGCGGGATAGACCATCAGCGCCACACGCGGGATCAGGTAGTACGCGTACGCGGCGACGAGCCCCGGTGCGGTGTAGATCAGCGCGCCGAAACGCGCCGGGTCTGCGCCGAGCGAGGCGAGCGTCATCGTGACGAACCCCGAACGGCCGAACGCCAGAATGAAGCCGTAGGCGATGACCAGACCCGAGAAGGCGAGCGGCACGCCCATGGCCGCGAGCCAGAGGCGTCGGCGGCGCGGCGTTTGACGCGCCAACGTGACGGCGAGCAACGCACCGACGATCAGCGAGACGGTGCCCGCGCCGATGGCGAGACCCATCGAGTTGACGAGGGCGTCGCGCACCAGCGGATCGAGTGCAATGGCCGAGAACGCCGCACCATGTCCCTCGAAGGCCGCCACGACCAGCGCCGCGAGCGGCAGGCCGAAGCCGAGCACGAGCAGCACGGCGGCGGGCAGGCCGCCGAAGCGGCGCACCCAGCCGCGCGGCGTGTCCTTGCCACGCGGCAGGCCGGTTTGCGGCTGGGGCCGATGAGGCTCGCCGGACGTGATGGTCCCGGCGATCTCTGTGGTCCCGACGGTGTGCGCTGACGTCATATTGCGGGAACTCACTTGGCGAGCGCGGCGGCCGACCACAGACGGTCGACTTCTGCCTTCTGCGCGGCAGCGCGGGCGACGTCGAGCGGGTGGACCTGCGGGGCATCCGGCATGCGGGCGCGCATTTCCGCCGTGAACGGCGTGCCCGGCACTGCGGGGCGCACATAGCCTTGCGCGAACAGCGATTGACCGACCGGGCTCATGATGAGGTTGAGCCACAGCTTGGCGGCTTCCGGATTCGGGCCGTTCTTGACCAGACTAATCGCGTACGGCGCCGACACCGTGGCTTCCTTCGGAATCACGACTTGCGCGGCATCGCCCATGCCGTCGGTGTACTTGGCTTTCAGACCATCGTTCTCGTAGCCGATGAGAATCGGAATCTCACCCTTGACGAACTTGGCGTACGGCGTCGTGCCTTCGACACGCATCACGTTGCCGGCGTCGCGCAGCTTGCCGAAGAAGTCCGCGCCGGGCTTCGGGTTGTCGACGTTGCCGCCGAAGGCGTATGCGGCGGCGAACACGGCGACCTGTCCCTGACCGGTCGAGCGCGGGTCCAGATACACCACGGCGTTCTTGTACTCGGGCCTGAGCAGATCGGCCCACGACTGCGGTACGTGCTTGACCAGCTTCGTGTTCACGAGGAACGCGATGTTGAGCGAGTGGATCGTGAACCAGCGGCCGTCGTTGTCGCGGAAGACCTTCGGCAGCGTGTCGAAGTTGATCGGCTTGAACGGAGCGACGACATCCTTTTGCACGGCGTCGAGTGCCGAGCCGGCGAAGTAGTAGGCCGTGTCGGCCTGCGGGCGGCGACGCGACTTGTCGAGCGCAGTGACGGTCGCAGCCGAGCCGATGTCGTTATACGTGATTTCGACCTTCGGATAGCGCTTGCGGAACTCGGCGAACAGCGCCTTCCAGTTTGCCCACTCCGGCCCGGTGTCGAACGAGACGACGAGACCTTCTTCGGAAGCCTTGGCGTACAGCTCGGCTTCGCCCGGGTAGAGCGGGGCGGCCGCCGTCGCCTGTGCGCCGCTTTGCGCAAAGGCCGAGGGGGCCGCAGCCGTCAGCAGGGCGAACGATGCCGCGAGCGTAGCCAGTGCGGGCAGGGCGCGCGTGCGCAGGGAAGGAACGGGGTGAATCATCGACATGGCTCCGTGTGGGGCATCAGGTAAGGAATTCGTATTGCGGGGCATTTCTGCGGGCGTCGTGGGCGTCGTGGGCGTCATGTGTGCCGTCTCAGTTGACGACAGGCGGCAGGACACGCAGATGCGCCGGGTCCAGCGCGATGGCGAACGAGGCCGGCTTGCGGCTCTCGCCGAGCAACGGCGTCGGGGCCCCTTCGGGCAGGAAATCGAAGCGGCACGTCGCGCCGAAGAAGCGCACCGCGCCCGGATGTCCGTTCAGGCGGTTCAGGGTGCTCACGGGCGGATCGCACTCGATATGCTCGGGCCGAACCAGCAGCGAGACGGCCGCACCCGGACGCCACGCGCCGGTGTCCACGTGCAGCTCGGCAAAGCCGGTGTCGACCATGCCCGGACGCGCCACGCGCGCCGGCAGAACCGTCGACAGGCCGGTAAAGCTTGCGACCGTGGCGCAGGCTGGGGCGTCGTACAGACGCTGTGGTGTATCGATCTGCAACAGGCGGCCGTTATCGATGACGGCGACACGGTCGGCGAGACTCAGGGCTTCGTCGCGATCGTGCGTGACGATGAGCGTCGTTGCGCCGCTGGCTTGCTGCAACGCGCGGATTTCGTCGCGCAATTGCTGACGGATACCGGCGTCGAGCGCGGCGAGCGGTTCGTCAAGCAGCAGCACGCGCGGCGAGACGGCCAGTGCGCGCGCCAGCGCCACGCGTTGTTGTTGTCCGCCGGAAAGCGACGTCGGGCGACGCGCAGCGAATTCGGCCAGTCCGACGCGGCTCAGCATGTCGAGCGCCGCACGCTGGCGCTGCGCCGTCTTCACCCCTTGCATGCGCAGCCCATAGGCGACGTTATCGATCACGCTCAGATGCGGGAACAGCGCGTACTGCTGGAACACCATGCCGACATGACGACGCCAGACCGGCACGCCGCCGACATCGTCTCCACCGATGGCGATGCGACCGCGATAGCCGTCGAGCAAGCCGGCGACGAGGCGCAGCACCGTCGATTTGCCGGAGCCGCTGCGGCCCATCACGGCAAGCAATTCGCCCTGGCGGGCTTTCAGGCTGACATCGTCCAGACCGTGGCTGGCACCGGCGTACCGGAAGCTGACGTTTTCGAGAGTGAGGCTCATGAACTGACCTTCTGACGGGATGCCGCAACGATCGACAGGCCGGTCGCGGCGAGCGCAAGCACGAGCAGCACGACGGTGGCGGCGCAGGCGAAACCGGTCGCGCCGTAGAACGCCTGGAGAAGCACCACCGGATAGTTGCGATAGCGGAAACCCGCGATGAGATTGGAAATCTGGAATTCGCCGATGGACAGCGCCGCGACCATCACGAGCCCCGCCACGAGGCTGTGCGTGAGGTTCGGCACGGCGATGGTCAGGAACTGGCGCAGCGGCGAGGCGCCTAGCGTGGCCGCGCAGTCTTCGAGCTTGGCGATATCGAGGTGACGCAGGTCGGCGAGCAGCGTCTGCGTAAGGTACGGCAGCGTGAGCACGGCGTGTGCCAGCACGAGCAGCCAGAGCGAGCCGAGCCAGGGCAGCGTGTCGCCGCTGAACACGGCGATGTAGCCGAAGCCGAGCGTGAGCGCAGGTACCGCGACGGGCAGCAACGTGACCAGACGCGCAATGGCGCCGCGCCCGCTGCGCGACCGGTGATGAAGCGTGTAGGCGAGTGGCAGGCCGACGAGCGCGGTCAACACGCAGCAGGCGAGCGCCACGATGAGGCTCGTGGAGAACGCGCGTCGGAACGACGGATCGCCGGCCAGATCGACGAACCAGTGTCCGGTGATGCCGGTCGGCAACACGGTGTTCGTCCACGTCTGCCCGAAAGCGCCGACGAGCAGCAGGAGCACGGGCAAGCCCAGATAGATCAGAAACAGCGCGGCAACGGCTCGCACGATCCACACGAGGATGCTCGTCTTCGGCTGCGACTGCGAATGCCCGTCGGCCCCGGTCTCGGCAGGGGCTGGACTGTGCCGGGGTGGCACAGTTTGGGCAAGGCGGTCGGCGTGGACGTCGGACATCGGGGAAACCTGAACGGCATACGGTTACGAATTCGCTTCGGTCGACCGGAACGCTGGCTATCCCTTGCCGCAGAACGAACACCGTGGGATGGCGCAGCAGACAGCCGGATCGACGTTGGGCGAGAGTTTCGTGCGCTGAAATGTCATCGTCATGAAGAAAACACACAAATCGGGCATCGTGCTGTGCGAAAACGGAACAGTTGGCGGATCGCAAAACGCGTCTGCCATCGCACAAGAACTCGCACGCGCCCACGCCAGCCACGGCTTTCGAGCCTTTACTCATGCGCCATTGCTATCCGAACGTCGCCGAATTGCTTGCCTTCACCAGTGCGGCAAGACACTTGAATTTTTCTCGTGCCGCCCGTGAGTTGGGTCTGACGCCGAGCGCGGTGAGCCGCCAGATCGCGTCTCTGGAGGCGTTGGTGGGTACCGCGTTGTTTGTGCGCGAGGGACGTCATCTAGTGTTGACCGAGGCCGGACGCCGCTATCATGACCGGGTGGCCGAGCCGCTGCGCGAGATCGGGAATGCTTCGCTTGAGCTCATGACATCGCGCGGCGAGAGCGATTTGCTGACGATTGCCAGCGTGCCGACGTTCACGACCAAATGGCTGATTCCCCGGTTACCGGACTTTCTGGCGAGCACGCCGGGTGTGACGTTGAGTTTCAGCCGTCACCTGGCGCATGGCGACGCATTCCCCTTCACGCTGGACGCCGCCGTACGCTATGGCGACGGCGCGTGGGAAGGTGTCGTGAGCGAGTATCTGGACGGTCGCCGTTTCGTGCCGGTGTGCGCGCCGTCGTTTCTCGCGCGGCATCCGTTGACGAGTGTGGAGGACATTGCGCGTGCACCGAGGCTGGTGCACAACCAGGCGGAGGAAGTCTGGGGCACCTGGGCGGCGTGTTACGACGTGGCGCCGCATGCTCAACGCCCGGGGCCGCGCTTCGAACAGTATTCTGTGTTGCTTCAGGCGGCCGAGGCGGGCATGGGCGTGGGGATGGTGCCGGCGTTTCTGACGCGCGACGCGATGGAGGCCGGGCGTCTCGTGGTCCCCGTGGAGGCCGGCGTCGATGTGCCGCGTCACGGCCATTACCTGTGTTACCCGCGAGAGCGGCTGCAACAGCGGTCGGCCTTGCGACAATTTCGCGAATGGATGCTGAGTCAGGCATCCCAAGGATAAATGAGCGACATGCCCACCCTGCGTCATCGATTTCGTTTCACTTTCCTGACGGGTTTCGTTGCCCGGACGATTCTCACCCTCACGTTGCTCACCATGATCCACCCCGATGCTGTCGCGGCGCAGAGCGAATGTCCGGCACCGCCGCCGGGCAGCCCGGACATTCGCGCGATGGGGTATTACTCGGACGCCGCCAGTTCAGTCATCGACCCGAAGCTCAAGGCGCAGAACGCTGCGGCGGTGAAACCGCTCAACGACTTTTCGGCGCATGTTGCCAGGATGGCCGATGTCTACGCGAAAGAGGGCGATGAGACCGCCGCCCGCTGCGCGCTGACGTGGCTCGACGCATGGGCCGCCAGCGGGGCGATGCTCGGTCGCATGGAGCACGTGAACAACGACCAGTCGGACTACATGCGCCAGTGGACACACGGCGCGGTGGCGCTCGCGTACCTGCGCACGCAGGCGGTGGCAACGCCGCAGCAGCGCGCTTCCATCGAATCGTGGCTGCGCCGACTGTCTGCGGCCAATCTCGCGTATTGGGACAACCCGAAGCACAAGCGCAACAATCACTACTACTGGACGGGGATCGGCATCATGGCGACGGCCGTCGCCACACGCGACGACGCGTTACTGAAAACGGCGCAGGGCATCTATCGCACCGGCATCGACGCCATCGAACCTGACGGCAGTCTGCCCATGGAGATGGCGCGCAAGCGCCGGGCGCTGCATTACCACGACTACGCCACGGCGCCACTGGTGCTGATGGCCGAGTTGGCGCGTCTTCGCGGAGAGGACTGGTATGCCTATCGCCCGGGCGCGCTGGAACGTCTCGCGGCGCGTGTGGCAGACGGCTACCGCGATCCGGCGTGGTTCAACGCGCAGGCGGGCGTCGTGCAGGAGACGGCAACGCCGAAGGCGTCAAGCGGCTGGGTCGAGTTCTACCGCCGGCGCTCCCCTGATCCGGGGCGTTTCGATGCGATGCACGCCGACGGACCGTACAAGGATCCGCGCATGGGCGGCAACGTGACGTGGATGGCGACGAATGGCATCGTGCCGTCGCCGCAGTAAGCACGTCGCGCCTGTCTCTCCCCGTCAGACGACGCTCGTCGCCCGCGACGCGATCAGATCGTAGAGCGCTTGCGCGGCGGGCGAGAGTTGCGCGCCGCGCCGTGTGACGAGCACCAGCGTGCGGGCCACGACCGGCTCGACCAGATCGATCACGCGGATCTCCGGATACGCGCCCCTTTGGAGCGCGAGGCGCGGCACCACGGCCGCCGCGACGCCTTCGGCCACCATCCCCACGGCCGTCGAACTGCGCTGCACTTCGAAGTGCGGTTGCAGATCGACATCGCCCAATGCGCCATCGAGTAATGCGCGGTTGGCATTGACCTGTCCGGCGAAGATCAGCGGATAGGGTGCGAGGCTGCGCCACGGCACCCGCCGCCGCCGGGCGAGCGGATGCGATGCGTGACAGATCAGCACGAACTGATCCTGTGCGACAGGCAACCCGATGAGATCCGCGTGACGCGAACCGGCGATGTGAATGCCGAACTCGGCTTCGCGGTGCAGCACGGCGTGCGTGACGGCTGACGACGAGTGATCGAGCACGCGCACGCGGTTATGCGGGAATTGCTGGGCATACGTCTGCAAGATGCTGGGCAGAAACTGCACGCCTGCCGTGGGCACGCAGGCGATCGACACGTCGCCGCGCGCGGCCTGACCGCTCTCGCGAATCTCGGTGAGCGCGTCGGACAACTCGTCGAGCAAGCGCCGCGCCTGCGGCAGGAAGTCGCGTCCAATCTGCGTGAGCGAGACCGAACGTGTCGTGCGCTCGAACAGCATGACCCCCAGATAATCTTCGAGCTTGCGCAGGCGCTGTGTGATTGCCGTCTGCGTCACAGCGAGCGCGTCTGCGGCGCTCTGGAAGCCGCCGCGATCCGCGATGGCGACGAAAGCCTGCACGCCAAGGATGTCGATTTTCATAAGAAAAATTGAGTAATCGGACAGATAAATGCATTTTACCGGGAATGAGACCGACGCCAGAATGCGTCCTGCGATCGCACCCATCCACCCCACAAATGCCTTAAACAAGGAGTGATCGATGTCTCAATTCCTCTCCCCCGAGGCGCTCGCGCGCCGTTATGCGACCATGGCCGAAACGCTCGCCATCGTGCGTCGCCGTCTTGGGCATCCGCTGACCCTTTCCGAGTCGGTGCTGCTCGGGCACCTGCGCGATCCGCACACGCAATCGCTGGTGCCGGGCACGAGCTATCTCGCGCTCGACGTCGACCGTGTCATGTTTCAGGATGTCCTCGGTCAGACCGGCATGCTCCAGTTCATGCAGACCGGACGTGATCGGGTCGCGGTTCCCGCGAGCATTCATTGCGACCATCTGATTCAGGCGCGCGTCGAGGGGCGTACGGATCTTCAGGCGTCTGTCGACGAGAACCGCGAGGTCTACGCGTTCCTGCGCAGTGCGGCGGCGAAGTACGGCCTCGGTTTCTGGGAACCGGGCGCCGGCATCATTCATCAGGTCGTGCTGGAGAACTACGCCTATCCCGGCGCGCTGCTCATCGGGACGGACTCGCATACGCCCAACGCTGGTGGTCTTGGGGCCTGCGCGGTTGGTGTGGGCGGTGCCGATGCTGTCGAGGCATTGGCCGGGTTGCCGTGGGAAGTGCTTTATCCGAAGCGCATCGCCGTCTATCTGACGGGCTCGCTCAGTGGCTGGACGGCGCCCAAGGACGTGATTCTGCGCGTCGCCGGCGAGTTGACGGTGTCAGGCGGCACCAACGCCATCGTTGAATACATTGGCCCGGGCGCCCGGACGATCAGCGCGACGGGCAAGGCGACCATCACCAATATGGGCGCCGAGCTGGGCGCGACGACATCGATGTTTCCGGCCGACGCACGCATGCTCGACTACCTGCGTGCGACCGGTCGCGGCGATCTGGTGCCTGTGATCGAGGCGAACCTGAGTCTGCTGGCGCCGGACCCCGAAGTGGAGGCCGACCCGGAAGCGTATTACGACCGGGTGATTCGCATCGATCTGTCGACGTTGGCCCCGCATGTCGTGGGCCCGCACTCGCCGGACCGCGCACGCACGGTGGCGCAGTTGGCCGCGCAACTCAGGACGATGGAAGAATCGCGCGTAGACGATGCGGGTGACGTTCAGTCGGACACGATTTCGGCCGCGCTCATCGGCAGTTGCACCAATTCGTCGTACGAGGACATGAGCCGTGCTGCTGATATCGCCCGACAGGCGCAGGCCTACGGACTGAAGGCGTCGGTGCCGTTCATGGTCACGCCGGGCTCGGAGCAGGTCCGCGCTACGATCGAGCGCGATGGTCAGCTTGCTGCCTTGTCGTCCATCGGCGGCACCGTGCTCGCCAATGCCTGTGGACCTTGCATCGGACAATGGCGTCGCGACGCGGCGGCCACCGGTGTGCCGAACACCATCGTGACGTCTTACAACCGGAACTTCCCCCGTCGCAACGATGGCTCGCCCAACACGATGAACCTGATTGCCAGCCCGGAGATCGTGACGGCGTGGGCGCTTGCCGGACGTCTCTCTTTCGATCCGCAGCACGACGTGCTCACTGCACCTGACGGGAGAACGTTCCGGCTCGCACCGCCTGCGGTCGCGCCCGAAGTGCCGCCGGAGGGCTTCACGCGTGGTGCGACACACTACATCGCACCGCCTGACGATGGTCGTGCGGTGAGCGTCAGCGTCGATCCGAAGAGTGAACGAATTCAGGTGTTGCGACCGTGGCCGGCATGGAATGGCAGCGACCCGAAGGGCATGCCGCTGTTGATCAAGACGCGGGGCAAGACGACGACGGATCACATCTCACCGGCCGGGCCGTGGCTGAAGCTGCGCGGGCATCTGGAGCGCTTCAGCGACAACCTGCTCTCGGGCGGCACTAACGCGTTCACCGGCGCGACGGGACGCACCACGGACTGGCTTCATGGCGAGGACGACGTGACCCCGGCGCAAGCGGCTCGCGCGTATCGTGCAGCGGGCGTGCCGTGGATCATCGTCGGAGACTTCAACTACGGCGAGGGCAGCAGTCGGGAGCACGCGGCGCTGTCACCGCGTTTGCTCGGGGGCATGGCGGTCATCGCGCGGAGCTTCGCACGCATCCATGAGACCAACCTGAAAAAGCAGGGGCTGTTGGCGCTGACCTTCACGAATCCCGACGACTATGAACGCGTGCGGGCTGACGACCGGATCGATCTCATCGACCTGGCGGCGTTGGCGCCCGGGAAGGAAGTGCCGTGCGTGCTGCATCACGCCGACGGGACTCAAGAGACGATATCGCTGCGGCACAGCTACAGCGATGTGCAACTGGCTTGGTTCAGGGCCGGCTCGGCGTTGAACGTGGTGCCAAAACAGGCAAGCTGATGCGACAGCCGGACGGAAGACGCCAGAACGACTCGCGAATGATTCGAATCTGCGCTTTTCCGTCCGGCTGCCAAGGCATTGCGGATCAACGCGACGCGCTTTGCCGCGTCGGCTGTCCCTTGGCTTCCAGCACTGGCGTGAACGACGTGTCGACGATCTTGCTGACGTCGAACCGGTTCGGAAGCGCGCCGGTCTGCGTCAGGAAGTCGCTCGTGCCCTGATAGTCGGCCACGGCCTGCTTGTCGACGGCGTCGATGGTCATGCCCGCCTGACCGATCCAGTGACGTGCGACGTCACGGTCCAGGCCGGCCTTCTTCGCCCACTGATCGGCGTAGACGTCTTTGTGGCTTTCCACCCAGGCGCGCGCCTTTTGCAGACGCACGAGGAAGTCGGCGATGGCCTCACGTTTCGCGCTCACCGACGGCGCATACGCGGCAACGCTGCTCAGACCGGGCATGAGATTGCGCGCCGTGATGATCGGACGCGCGCCGTTGTGCACGACCTGCTGCGAGATGTACGGCTCCCAGACCGGGAACGCGTCGATGGCGCCGTTGGGCAACGCCACGGCAGCATCGATCGGCATGAGCTTGACGAACTGCACATAATCCGTGGGCAGGCCTGCCTTTTCCAGCGCGCGCAGCGTTAGTTGCTGACTCCAGGCGCCGGGCCAGTAGGCGACCTTCTTGCCCTTGAGGTCCTGAATCGATTTCACCGGCGAATCTTTCGGCACGAGCAACGCAATCGTGTCTGGGTTCTGACGCGAGACGGCGATCAACTTGACCGGTGCCCCTTTCGCCGCGAGGAACAGGAAGCCCGAATCGCCGAGGAAACCGAGGTCGAGCGCACCGGCGTTGAGGCCTTCGGCAACCGGGGCGGCGGACTGGAAGTGCTTCCACTCGACCTGATAGTTCGCGCCTTCAAGGGCGCCCGAGGCCTCCATCGAGGCGCGGACGTTGTAGTAATTCTGATCCCCGACACGCAGCGTGACGCCTTGCGCGCTGGCGACCCCGGCGTGCATGACGCCGAGTGCCGTAAAGGCGCTAAGGGAGAGGGCAGGAACGGCAAAACGGGCGCGACGAATCCAGCGCAGCAACATCATGACACCTATCTGAGAAGCGATTGAAGAAACGGTAGCAAGCAACGAACAAGCAACGAACAGCAGCGAAGGACGTAACTCACACGTCACTCACGCCGCCTGCGGCGTGCGCTGACGATCCAGCTCGGCGGCGTGACGACGGAGGGCCGGAATCAGCGATTCGCCGTATCGGATCGTGTCGCCCAGCGGATCGAAGCCGCGAATGAGGAACGTGTCGACGCCAAGCTGGTAATAGCGACCCAGTGCGTGTGCGACCTGCTCGGCGGTACCGACGAGCGCTGTCGAATTCCAGCGCGCACCGGTGGCCTTGGCCACGCCCATCCACAAACGTTCGTCCACGACATCGCCGCGTTGCGCTGCGGCGAGCAACCGTTGAGAGCCGACGTTCTCCGGCGCTTCGGTGCGCAGACCGAGCCGTTCGCGTGTGGCCTTGACCTGACGCAGGACCTCGTCGGCGCGCTCCCATGCCTGGGCTTCGGTGTCCGCCACGATGGGACGGAACGAGATCGAGAAGCGCGGCTTGCGGCCATGACGTTGTGCCGCCGCCCGCACGCGGGTGATGAGCGACTCGACGGCGTCGAGCGGTTCGCCCCACAGCATGTAGGTGTCGGCGTGGCGTGCGGCGACGTCGATGGCGGCGTCGGACGCACCGCTGAAGTAGATCGGGATATGCGGCTTCTGCCACGTCGGTACAGCGGGCGACGCCTGCTCGAAGCGGTAGTGATCGCCCGCGAAATCGACGGGAGCGTCGGCGGTCCAGATGCGCTTGAGCGCTTCGAGATATTCGTCCGTGCGCGTGTAGCGGGCGTCGTGATCGAGGAAATCGCCGTCGCGGCGCAGGTCAGCGTCGTTACCGCCGGAGACGACGTTCAACGCGACGCGTCCGCGTGAGAACTGGTCCAGCGTGGCGAGTTGGCGGGCGGCGAGCGGCGCGGCAATCACGCCGGGACGATAGGCGAGCAGGATGCCCAGCCGTTGCGTTGCTGCGGCAACATGGCTGCTGACGAGGCTGCCCTCGGGGCCGTTGGAGAAGTAGCCGATCAGTGCGCGGTCGAAACCTGCCGTCTCGTGAGCTTGCGCCATGCGCGTGATGAACGCGGGATCGACGGCCGCGCCCGTGGGTTGATCGACTTCGGACCCCGGCGCCGCCGTGATCATCCCGATGATTTCTACGCTCATGAATGCACTCCAGTACAGGCAAAGCGCGAGCGTAGCGGGCGTATGGCCCGCCGTGAACGAAGGAAATCGGGATACGTTATGCCGCTTGAGGGCATAAGCATCCGTGGTGCGGTTCGGAATCTGTTGCGATGCCGATCCGCGCCATAGGCCTACACCAGTTTGTCGGCTCGCCTATGCCGCCCTTTGAGGCTTTGGCTTACCAGCCGTGCAGACGTGGCCACGTCGCGAGATCGTGCGCCGGATCGATCGCGTGGTACTCGGGGAACTGCGCCCCCGTCGCGCACGCGTGATTCGGCAGGATGCGCAACTGCGTGCCGATGGGAAAGCGCGCGACGATATCGGGATCAGGTTCGCCTTCGCGCGAGAGGATGCCATGTTCCTGATTGGCGCCGCTCAGCACGTAGCCCGGCACGACGCTGCCGTCGATGCGGCACACCTGACCGTAGCCGAAATCGCGCTTCTGCTTTTGTGTGCCACGGTCGCGACTCATGGCCATCCAGCCGGCGTCGACGATGGCCCAGCCCTTGTCGGCCTGATGCCCGATGACCGTGGTCAGCACGCTCAGTGCCAGTTCGTCCGTCGTGCAAACGCCCACGTTGTGCATGACGAGATCGAAGAACACATACACCCCCGCACGGACCTCGGTCACGCCTTCGAGATGGCTGGCTGCGAGTGCCGTCGGCGTCGAGCCGACGCTCACGACCGGGCACGGCAGCCCGGCCTCGCGCAAACGCGTCGCTGCCAGCACGCAACCGGCACGCTCCTGTTCCGCGATGGCGGCGAGCGCTTCCGGCGTGTCGAAGTCGTAGCTGGAACCCGCGTGGGTCATGACGCCGCCGAGCGTGGCGCCGCCGTCTTGCAGGACACGGGCAACGTCGAGCAGCGCGTCTTCGTCGGGGCGGATCCCCGAGCGGTGCCCGTCGGTATCGATCTCGATCCACACCTCGAACGTCTCACCGAACTCTGCGCCGAATGCGACGATGGCCTGTGCCGACGCTACGCTGTCGGTGATGATCTTCAGGTCGCAGCCGCGCCGCCGCAATGCCAGCGCAGCGGGCAGTTTGCTGGCCACCATGCCGACCGCGTAGAGGATGTCCGTCACGCCGTCGTCGAAGAAGCGCGCCGCTTCCTTGAGCGTGGATACGGTGATGCCCGCCGCGCCTGCGGCGATCTGCGCTTGGGCCACTTCCACGCACTTGCTGGTCTTGACGTGAGGCCGGAAGCGCACGCCCAGCGTGTCCATGCGCGACTGCATGCGCTGGATGTTGTGCTGCATGCGCGGCACGTCGATGATGGCGGCGGGGGTGTCGAGCGCCTGCAATGCGGCGAGCGGAACAGGCGTGGCAGGCGAGAAATTGGGCGTCGAAGTCATGGCGCTGGATTTCGTGAGTGAGTCTGACGTGGGGATCACGCGTGGGAGTGAAAGTGACGCAGCCAGTCGAGCGCCGGTGCGAGGGTCGGCGCTTCGCTGTCCGGCGCGGGTGCGCCATCGGGGCGAGACAGGCCGACACGGTTGTGCCAGAACGTGCGCAGGCCGACCGCCGACGTGCCGAACAGGTCGTAACCGGAGCCTGCGACGAACGCGGCGTCGCTGGGATCGACACCCAGCTTGTCGAGCGCCATGCGGTAGGGGCGCGGGTCCGGCTTGTAGAACCCGGCTTCTTCAGACGTCACCACGACATCCCACTCGAAGCCGTCGGTAGCGAGTAGCGACGCCGCTTGATGGCCGAGCGTCTTCGAACAGTTCGTGACGACGGCCAGCTTGCAGTGCGGACGCAGCGCCTGAAGCAACTCGCGCGCGCCGTCCCAGGCGGGCAGCGTGAGCCACTCGGCTTCCAGCGCTTCCGGAGCCGACGTCGGCAGGCCGACATGTTCGGCCGCTTCGCGCACGAGCTGCTCATAACTGACGTAGGCACCACAGCCGTAAGTGCGGCGCAGGTACTCGGCGCGCCAGGTGCGGCCCTCGGTCTCGCTGCCGGCGGCGCGATTCCACACCGTCCACGAGTCGAGTAGCGCGGTCAGCAGATCGAAGAGCACGGCGCGCGGCCAGTTGGCGTCGTTCTTGAGGGATATGTCGGACATGTCGGCCTCTGTCTTGATGGGCGGGATAGTGAATAGGGTGCAGTGACATGACGCAGTGTAGGAAGGATAGGGTGTGCCGTGGTTAAATGACGGCACATCCAACATTAATCTCAGGTTAATGATCCAGCTCGAAGACCTGCGCCTGATCGAGGCACTGTCGCAGTCGGCGTCGCTCAGTGCGGCGGCGCGCATGCTCAACGTGACCCCGCCGGCGCTTTCGACGCGTTTGCGCAAGCTCGAAGCAACGCTGGGGCTGGCGCTCGCCACGCGCACCTCGCGACAACTGAGCCTGACGGCCGAAGGAGAGCGGCTCGCCCGTGAAGGCTCGGCGCTGCTCGCGCAACTGGAAGCGCTTCCTGAATCGTTCCGTCGTGAAGACAAGCGATTGACCGGGACGTTGCGGATTTCAGCGCCGTTCGGTTACGGGCGTCATCATGTGGCGCCGGTGCTGGCGCGCTTCGGCCTGCTGCATCCGGAACTGACCCTGCAACTCGACCTGCGCGAGACGCCGTGGCCCGACAAGCATGATTCGGACGCCGTCATCCACGTGGGAACCGTCAGAGACTCGTCGTGGATCGCACGGCCGCTGGCGCCTAACGATCGATGGCTGTGTGCCAGTCCGGCGTATCTGCAACGCCATGGGGTGCCGCCGGACCCGCAAGCGCTATTGCAGCACCGGTGCATATGCATTCGGGAGAACGACGAAGACGTGACGTTATGGCGCTTCCGGCGACCCGCGAAGGCGGCGGTGAAGTCGTCAGCGAAGTCGACGGCGACGCCCGGACGTCAAAGCACCCGTGACAGCGTGCGTGTGGTGCCTGCCTGCACGACCAACGACGGCAGCGTCGCGCGCGAATGGGCCGAGCAGGGACTGGGGCTGGTGTTGCGCTCGGAGTGGGACACTCGGGAAGCCGTCGCTGCCGGACGCCTTGTGCGCGTGCTCGCCGATTGGGACTTCGAGAGCGCCCCCGTCACGTTGCTGGTGCCCATGCGTCGCGGGCGGACTGCACGACTGCAAGCGCTGATGGCTTTTCTGGAGGACGCATTGGCCGCCACGGCCCCCGCGCGTAACCCAAGCCGCCCGAGCCGCCCAAGCCGATGAGTGTCGTCAGGCCGGTTGCTGCGCCAGTCGGGCGCTGACCGAGCGCGCCCGGTTCGCGAGCACGCTGCAAAGCAGCAACAGGATGGCCGTCATGAAGAACACCGCGGGCAGTCCGAAGAGCACCGCGATCTGGCCACCGAGGATGGGGCCGATCACCTGACCGCTGAACTGCGCCGACTGAAGGTAGCCGAGCAACTTGCCGGTGCTGCGTTCGTCGACCGCATGACGGGCCAGCTTGCCGATGGCGGGCAGCAGACCTGCCAGCGTCATCCCCATCAATACCCGCAATGCCGCCAGTTGCCACCATTCGGTTACGAACGCCTGCGGCACCATCACCAGCGCCGTCGCGATCAGGCAGCCGACGATCACACGCCAACTACCGATCCGGTCGGCCAACGCACCGAGCTTTGCCGCCGTGAGCATGCTGCCGAGCGCCGAGCTGGCCATCACCACACCGGCCACGCGCGTGAGATGCGCCCCGTCGACGCCCAGTTGACCGATATAGACGGTGATGATCGGCTCGATGGACATATTCGCGAGCAACACCATCATCCCGGTAAAGAGAATGGCAGCGATGATGCCCACACGCGCGCGGGGCATGGGTGTTTGCGTCGTCGCTTCGGTGCGACGTTTGCTGTCGCGTGTGCGGTCGAAGTCTTCGCGTACGCCGAAGATGGTGAGCAGCGCGGTGATCGAGATCATGCCCGCACAGGCGAAGAACGTGCCGCGAATGCCCAGCAATGGCGGCAGCAGGCCGCCGATCAGCGGGCCGGTCAGATTCCCGGCGAGCGCACCGGTGGACAGCACGCCCAGCGCCCAGCCGGCGCGATCGCGCGGCGCCTGCGTGCCGATCATGACCGTCGACGCGGAAGCGTAGCCGCCGATCAGGCCCGTCAGCAATCGCAGGGCGACGAGTTGGTAGACGTTGTGTGCAATGCCGATCAGCGACGTCACGATCACCATGCCGACAGCCGCACGAATGAGCATCGGTCGACGGCCGAAGCGGTCGGCGAGATGCCCCCAGATCGGCGCGGTGACGGCGGTGCCGAGAAACGTCGCACTGAACGCGACGCCGGACCACTGGATCACGGCCGATTCCGGCGCGACGCCGAGTTGTTTGACGTACAGCGGCAGGAACGGCAGCAGCATGCTCAGACCGGCGAGCGTCGTGAACGAGCCAAAGACGCAGATCGCCAGATTACGCTGCCAGTAGCGATGATTCCGCTCGGTGTAACCGGCGCTGGGGGAAACGGATGAAGACGGGGGAGTCACAAAAGCCTCTGTATTTCGCGGATCACGAACGCGGCAGCCAGTCGCGATGCGTGGCGCTGGTCATCGGGCACGTTGCGCATGTCGATGATTGCCAGCGGGTACTGCGAGTCTAGTCGTGTCGTGGCGCGGCGGGTATGGCTGCGGCGCGTACGTCACTCTTACGCGACGCGGAGGAATGTGCAAGCGCCGTCATCAGAAAATCGATGAAAACGCGCGCACGCGAGGGCAGCGTCTTGCCATGCGGGAACATCAGACTCACCGGACGGGAACGTCCCGAGTAGGCAGAGAGGACCTCTACGAGCTTTCCTGCCGCCAGGTCTTCCTCGACGATGAACCGGTACGTCTGGAAGATGCCGCCACCGGCCTTGGCGAGCGCCACACCGCCGAGCACGTCGTCGGCACAGCGGAAGTTGCCGTGCGCGTGATATTCGATGTCGGCGCCGGCGTCGCGGAACAGCCACGGGATCGGTCGACCGGTACTCGGGAGGTCGAACTCGATGCATTCGTGGTCCTTGAGATCGTCCAGCGTTCGGGGCGTGCCCGCCTGCTTCAGATAGTCGGGATGGGCGATGACGACCAGCGCGGCGTCTTCGAGATGGCGGGCCACCATGCGCGATTCGGGTTGCGCACGAAAGCGCACGGCGAAATCGAAGCGGGCTTCATGCAGATCGACGTTCTGATTGCTGATCTGAATCTCCAGCTTGATGAGCGGATATTGCGCCCGAAAAGCAGGCAGAAGCGGCAGCAGACGGTAATGCCCGTAGGTCGTCGGCACGCTGATGCGCAAGGTGCCCGACGGCTGCGATTGCGCACCGGAGACCCGGCGCTCCGCCTCGGCCAGCAGGCTCAGCGCCGTACGGCATTCGTCGAAATAGGCGCTGCCGCCTTCCGTCAGGCGAATACTGCGCGTGGAACGCACGAACAGCCGCACGCCCAGGCGCTGCTCCAGTCGCGCGACCGACCGGCTCACGGCTGCCGGGGTGACCCCGGCCTGATTGGCCGCAGCCGTAAAACTGCCGGCCTCGGCCGCCAGACAGAAGAGTTCGATGCTGCCGAGCAGCACGTCGTCGAATTGGCGTTGCATGCGCTGGTCCGCTCCGATTCGTTACACGATGTAAAAAGACAAGTGTAATCGCATGTGTTTTTCGCGTCTCGAATCATCAATAGAGTGGTGTCCAACCAGCGGGGCGTGACGGTACGCCGATGCCCCGGCGGGCGAAATCACCTGAATCTCTCAGGTCACCTCGGTGGTTCGTGCACTCGTGCATCGATGCATCGATCAAATCAAGGACACACATCATGAGCAAGTCGAATCGTACGGTCATCATCACGGGCGCCACGAGTGGCATCGGACTGGGTCTGGCACAGGCGTTCCTGCGCGACGGGTACAACGTCGTGGGAACGGGGCGCAGCGGGGCACGTCTTGAGCAAACGGCCGCGTTGCTGGCCGCTGGCGAGCGGTTCCTGCCGGTCGCGGGCGATGTCGCCGATCCGGCCGCCGCTGAAACAGCCTTCAAGAAGGCGATCGAAGTCTATGGGCACGTGGACGTACTGATCAACAATGCGGGCATCTTCGCGGCCAAGCCGTTCGTGGACTTCACGCCCGAGGAAATCGAGACGCAGATCGCAACCAACCTGAAGGGCACGCTGTACTTCTCGCAGGCGGCCGCGCGTCATATGACCGCGCGCCGCAGCGGCCGGATCGTGAACGTGACGGCATCGATCGCGATCCAGGCCAGTTCGGGCGTGCCGGCGCTGCTGGCCGCTGTCCTCAAGGGCGGCATGAATCAGGCGACGAAGGCGCTGGCGCTGGAACTGGCGCCGTTCGGCGTGACGGTGAACGCCGTCGCCCCGGGCGTCGTCAATACGCCGATGCATGCCCCGGAGACGCACGACGCGCTCGGCCAGATGCACCCGCTGGGCCGCATCGCCGAGGTGGAAGACGTGGCACAGGCGGTGCGCTATCTCGTGGACAACGACTACGTGACCGGCACGATTCTGCCGGTGGACGGTGGCTACGCTGCCGGTCGTTGATGTATGTGGCGCGGCCGGTGTCTGCACTCGTCGGACTGGCCGCGTCGACAGGAATGTCAAAACCCTCACAGGAGTCCGTCATGCCATTCGTCAGTATCCGAATCACGCGGGAAGGCAACACCGTCGAGCAAAAGGCGCAGGTCATTCGGGAAGTGACCGAGACGCTGGAGCGCGTGCTGAACAAGCCGCCGCATCTCACACATATCGTGATCGAGGAAGTCGATACCGATAACTGGGGTTACGCGGGCCAAACGACCACGGCGTTCCGCCGTCAGGCTGCCGAAGGCAACACCTGACGGCGTCAGACGATGTCGACATGCACCGCTACCCGAGCCCTGAGCCCCGGACAGCGGTGCGTGCGGCATCAGAACGGCTTGGACATCGCGAGATAGAACGTGCGTCGCGGACCGAATTGCGGCGCCCCGACGCCGATGCCGGTACCGTCACGCAATTCGTACACGCGGTCGAACAGGTTGATGACGGACAGCTTTGCATCGAAGCGCCCGAGCCCCGGCACGTTGATTTGCTGACCAATGCCGAGGTTGACCTGGAAGTAGGCCGGCAAATGCTCGCTGTTCACGAAGCCGCTGCGCAGGCCCGAGCCGAAGAGGGCATCGGTCGAGAAGAGCGTCTTGCCCCATTGGTACGACACGCCTGCGGACGCCGTGACCTGCTGATCGTGATCCAGATGCACCCAGTGATTGGCGATGTAGGCGAGTTCGTCGTCACCGAAGTTGAACTGTCCGGTCTCGATGCCTTTACCCATGGCGCGCGATACGGCCACATTCAGATACGCGCCGACGTTACCCTGCCGATAGTTGACCGTGCCCTCGAGGCCGTAAATCCGTCCTTTCTGATAGTTGAACGTCGAATAGATCAGCGCATTGCCGAACTGGCCTTCGTCCTGAAGGTGATTCACGTTGCGATAGTAGGCATCGAGTCCTACCGTAATGGCCGACGTCAACTGATGGGAGACACCGAGATCGAAGTAGTCCGAGCGCTCGGCGCGCACCGAGGTGTTGGCGTCGGACGGGAGCGCATTGGTCGTGCCCAGGAATTTCGTCACCGAGGTCGTATCGATCTTCTCCGTGGCGGGCGGCGTGAAGTAGCGCGAGTACCCGGCGTGCAGGCGGGTGCGGCTCGTCAGGTCATACGTCAGGCCCAGACGCGGGGAGAGCTGTCCCTCGTCCGTAACGGTGTTCACGTGGTCGTAGCGTGCGCCGTAGTTGATCGTCAGGCGATCGGTCGCTTTCCACTCGTCCTGTAAATACAGCCCATAGGTCGTGCCACGGTCCTTGGCGTTGTCGACGATGGTGAGCGGCGTTCCGCTCAGTTGATTGCCGTCGGCATCGGCAGGGAAAACGTTCGACGTGTTGTCGGTGCTGAAGTTTTCCTGTTGCACGAACAGACCGAAACGCAACGTGTGACGGTCGGTGAGCTTGTAGCTGCTATCCGCCTGAACGCCGTACGCTTCATTGCGGCGCGTGATGTCCGACGCCACCCCGTTGTACGCGAGATCGCCGAGCGGGTCGGGCGTGTAGTCGATGCGGCTGGTGCGATGGAACAGCGAAATCTGCGTGTCCAGTTTCGGCGACACGTGGCTTTGCCACGACAGCACCTGGAAGTCGGTGAGTTCGCGCTGATTGGCGTTCAGGCTCGACGAGTCGGGAACGACGCCACTGTCCAGCGTGAATTGCGGGGCGACGCCCGGCGAGTTCGGAATCTGGAAGCGATTGTTGGCTGTGCCGAACATGAACGACACGCGGTTGTCCGGGTTCAGCAGGTACGAGAACATGCCGAACGCGTTTGTCTGGTTCGTGTGATCGTGAATGGCGTTGCGCTCGCCCGTCGGATTCTCGATACCCATGTTGTTCGCAGACACGCGGACGCTGAAGTAGTAGCTGAGCGCGCCCTTGGTGCCATACAACTGCGTATTGACCTCACGGTCCGCGTGGCTGCCAAAGACGACACCGACTTCGCCGCCAAAGGCTTTCGGCGGTTCGCCCGTATCGTCGGCAAGGCCCGGCGACCCCTTGGTATGGATGTCGACGATCCCGGCAGTGCGGTAGCCGAACTGGGCCGGCAGCGCGCCGGTGATCAGATTGATCTGCGACGCGATGCGCGCATCGATGGCCTGACCGAAGCCGCTGATCGACTCGGGAATGATTACGCCGTCGATCCGGTATTGCAGGTTGGCGTGGTCACCGCGCACGTGCAGTTGACCGTAAGAATCCTGCACGACGCCCGGGGCTTGCAGCAGCACCTGATTGAGCGGTGTGTTGCTCCCGAGCGGCAGTGTCTGGATGTCGGTCTGGTCGAAGTTGTAGACCGAGCTGCCGGTGTCGGGCGACAACGCGTTGCGGGCGGCGTCGAGACGCTTGGCGGACACGGTAGTGCCGGAGAGCGAGACGTTGGCGTCGCTACCGGGCGCTGTGTTCGCGCTTTGCGCGTGCGCATTGACGACGAAGACGGATGCGGCCGCCGCAGCCAGGGCGTGACGGGAGAACTGAGCGCGCGTGCCTGCGCGGGAAACCCGCGACGGGCGTGACGAGGAGAAAGTGCCGAAAGTGCCGAAAGCGCCGAAAGATCGGAACGAGCGGAATCGTGTGGAGCGGGCAATCATGCCGGACCTCAATGTGCTTGACGTGTGGACGCCGCGCGGCCGGGGGCGCACTCGCCAACGCTGGCGAGCCGCAATGGGCGGCGGCGAATGTTCTGGTTCGGAAGTGCCTGGGCGAACTAATGCGAGCTCAGGCAAGCGACATCGAGGTGCGGGGCGGATCGCGGTTGCGCGTCGGTCCCCGTGAGACCGAGCGGACATGCAATGGCGCGGCAGGCGGGTAGTGCCAGTCGCGAGAGGAAGGCAGTGCGGCAAAGACCGGTAGCGCCGGGAGTGCAACGTCGACCGCGATGAAGGCGAGGCATTGCTCGCAGATACCGTCTTCGTCCGACGCATGCTGATCGGAAGTATCCGTCAGACCATGCTGACGTTCCGATTGCGCCGATGCAGCCGCCAGCGCGGCCGCCGTGTGAAACACGACGTGCCGTGCAAGCGCCATCTGCGACACCAGCACGCAGACGACCAGCCATAAAGGTAACCAACGGCGACGCATGGGCCGAAGAAAAACGGAAAACAAGACGAGAGCGCGCGAACGCGACGGAACGCTGCATGACAGCGTCGGCGATTAAATGCAACCAAGTTGCAATGCAACTGAGTTGCGAATTCTGTCACATTCGGGGTGACTTTGCCAAGTCGGAATGCGTAAGGCGGACGTTCGGGGAGGGCGCCGGGAGGAGTGCAGACGGAAAGCGGGGCGCGTGCAGGGGGCGGGCGTGCACTGGCGAAGGCGCAACGTGCGCAGGCATGGCGCTATCGTCACCACCATGCCTGGAGAATTTACGCACCGCAGGCGCGTGCCCGGCGAGGTGCCGGGCACGCGTGGGCTCAGGCAATCGGCTGCCGTAATGTGGCGTCGGCCACGCGAATGGGCTTCGGAATCAGCCGGAGCTGGAGGAACGTATCGGCAATGCGCTGTTGGGCGGCCAGTACAGGCTCCGATACCGGCTTGTAGATGTGCGCGTAATGCCGCAGTCCCTTCTCGATAATCTTCGCGTCGAGCCCCTGGATCGGCGCGAGCTGCGTCGCGGCTGCCGCGTAATCCGAGCGGATTTGCTGCCCCGTCTGACCGAGCGATTCGAGCGTTGCCTTGATCACGTCGCCACGTTTCTCCGCAAACGCACGCTGACTCAGGAAGAACTGATGATGATCGGCGGCGCCTTCGGCATTGGCGAGCAGTCGCACAGGGCTCTGATCGAGGACCGCGGTGAGGAACGGATCCCAGATGGCCCACGCGTCGACCGATCCGCGTTCGAGGGCGGCACGGGCGTCGGCGGGCGCGAGGAACACCGGGCTGACGTCGCCATAGTCCAGACCATGTTTGCGCAGCAGCGCGACGAGGAACCAGTGGACGTCCGAACCCTTGTTGAACGCGACACGTTTGCCACGCAGGTCGGCAACGGTCTTGATCGGCGAGTGGTTGGCGACGACGACGCCCTCGGCAAGCGGTGTCGGCACCTCATAAGCGCTGTAGACGAAGTCGGCACCTGCCGCTTGCGCGAAGACCGGCGGCGCTTCGCCGACGTACCCGAAGTCGATGGCGCCGACGTTCAGCGCTTCGAGCAGTTGCGGGCCGGCGGCGAATTCCGCCCATGTGAGTTCGACACCGAGCGGACGCAGACGCGCCTCCAGCGATCCGTTCGCCTTGGCGAGCACGAGCGTGCTGGCAGCCTTCTGGTAACCGATGCGGAACTTGCCCGGCTCGTAAGCCGCATGCGCGGGCAACGATGGCAGCGCCGCGGCGGCGGCTCCGGCCCCGAGCACACCGAGGAATTGGCGGCGTGAGAGTGCCTTGCGTGGTTTCAGCGGTTTCATGAGCGTTGCCCCGTATGAATGTTGGAATAGGCCGGATGGGACCGATTGACGAGAAATTGAAGGGAAATTATCCGGACCGGTTCCGCGCGGGGGCAACGAAGCGATTCTGCTTTGGATATTCAGGGGTGCGGTGCGATGTAAGCGACGCAAAGTGGAATAGGCGACGCGCCGCCGTGATAGGCGAACGGCAGGGTCTCCCGAAACTCGATGCTCAGCGAGGGCCATAACGACAGCGTTCGCGCGAAGCTCGCCCGTCGACATGACCGTCCGGGATGCCCGAGCAGAATCGCCCCGCGTGCGCGGACCTCGGCCTCATCCAGATCCCGCGTGTAGATGTTCGGACGCAAGGTCGACGACCATGCCGTCATGAGACGCGGCTGGCTCGGCGCATAGAACGTCAACCACGTGGCGAGATGGTCGTTGCCGACGAACCACAATGGCGCGTCGTAGCGCTGGTTCCAGCGTTGCTCGATGGCGAGGCTCGCCGCCTTGACCCCGGCGAACTTTTGCCCCGCGTTGCGAAGATTCAGTCCGAGCACGGTGACGTATCCGATCAGCACCGTGAGGCCGACGACAGGCAGCCATCGCGAAATTCGCCATGCGCGCTTGCCAGTGGCGGGGGCCACACATCCGACGAGTAGCGCAGGCAACGGCACGGCAAACGGTTGCAGCCATTCGGAAATGCGTCCGCCGTCATGCAGCGTGAAGTACACGAGGATCGGCACCAGCGGCGGCAGCACGGCACAGGCGGCTAACCGCACGGATCGCGGCGCTCGCGTGAAGCGCATACCGGCCAGATGCATGACGACGGCGAGCGTGACGACGGGATAGAACGCCGTGAGCGCACCGCGCAACCCACGCAGATTCAGACGCTGTCGGATCTGATCGTCGACCCATCGAAACGCGGCGAAGTCGTGGCTCGCGAGCCAGAGGATATTGGGCGTAATCAGTGCGGTGAAGAGGACGAGCCCGATCACGAAGGCCGGGTGCCGGTAATGCTGACGGGTCGCCGGCGTCCAGACGGTGATGACGAACATGGCGCCCAGCAGCGCAAACGTCGAATACTTGGTCATGGCCGCGAGACCGGCGACGACACCGAACCCGATCCAGTACCGGGGCGAGTCGCACATCGCGCGCACGAACAGCCACAGCATCCACGGCCAGAACATGACCAGCAGGTAGTTGTCGTTGTACGGGAGGATGTCGATGTTGGTCGCGCCGGTCAGGTGCAGGCTGAGCATCGCCAGCCACGCGAGGCGCGTGTCCGCACACAGTCGTCTGGCGAGATGCCATACACCCAGCATGCCGATGGCAATCGCTGCGAAGTGCGACGCGTACCAGTAGAACGCCAGCGCCTCGCCCGTCAGACCGAGTGCTGGCCACATCGAAAAGCCGACCAGCCAGGGGTTCTTCGGCGTTCCCCATTCGGCGTTACGCGCCCAGTTGAGGGCTTCGACGGCGTCGAACGGGACGGTCGGGTCCAGACTGGCACTGACGAGCGTCCAGACGATGGCGTAGATCGCGACGTAAAGCGAAGGGGAGTATTGCATCGCCGTGGCGACACGTCGTGTGAGCGCACGCACGGACGTTGCGCGCCGAATGGGCGCGAAGACAGGCGTCGTTGAGGAGGCGTCGTGTTTTTGCATGCGCGCTTCGACCGGGCGAGTGCGCGCATGTTCTTGGAGTTATTTTGCAATCCAAATCAAATGTGGTGCATTTGAATTACGGTGTAGAGCCTTGTTTTGTTTGGGGATTTAATGCGCCATCGCATGACGGCGAGGCGCGTATCGACAACACTCGTTCACAGACGTCAACAAATGAAAACGAATGAAAAAGGAAGGCAACAATCTTTTAGCCGGCAGGCGCGTCGACGATCCGCGCCGGATCGACGTGCCGGATGCGCTGGTCGACAAAGTAGCCGCCACCTTCCTGATAACGAAGATAGAGACGGCCGCATTCGCGGCAGCGGCACACGTTGGCACGGTTGTAGGGGAAGTAGCGCGGTGCGATGGGGGCATCGGGCGCCCAGTACGACGTGCCGTCCGGGTGGTATTCGGCGAACGTCGGCTCCTGCGAGGCCTGTTGATCCCACAACGTGCCCACGACTTCCAACTGTGATTCGGGCAAGGAGTTAGGCAGGCTGGCCCAGCCGTCGAGCGGCGTTTTCGTGCACTGGCAATCGATGGCGACGTTGCTGGCGGATTCGGCGAGGGTCAGGAATGCGGCGTGGTCGAGGAAGGAGAGATCGCTCATGGGGGATGTCGAGTGGGCTTCGCGCCATCGTCGCGGCGAGTGTTTCGCGCTGACGCGGCATCAAGGGAATAGCGTCCGACATGGTAGCGCGATGGCGCGCGCAGAGCACACGAAGCGTTGCAAACCATCGAATCTTGTAGGGTTGTCACAAACGCACGCTGCGCCTGATATATGATATTCGCTATATATCCATCTATATAACGGAGTTCAGGCTGTGAAGACTTTGCGGTTCGGTTCGCGCGTTGCCGCGACGATGAAAGTGGTGGCGTTCGCGACTGCGGCGATGATGGGAACGATGCAGGCGCATGCCGAAGACACGTTCCGTGTGGCATACGCCGGTTCGATGGGCGTGGTGATGGACAAGGCGCTGGGGCCGGCCTTCGCGCAGCGCGAGCATGTGACCTATCAGGGCCAGGGCGAAGGGGCCTACGGGCTGGCTCGTCTGCTGGCTTCGGGACGATCGACGGCCGATGTATTCGTCTCCATCACCCCGGGGCCGATGGCCATTCTCAAGGACGCGGGACTGATCGACGATGCCATCCCGGTGGCCAGCACACGCATGGTCATCGCCTACAACCCGAAGGGCCGCTTCGGCGAAGCGTTCCGTCTCGCAGGCACCGATGCGGCGCATCCGGCCTGGTGGAAGGTGCTGCAAACGCCGGGCTTACGCTTCGGCCGCACTGACCCGGCGACGGACCCGCAGGGCCAGAACATCGTCTTCACGCTGATGCTCGCGCAGAAGTACTACGATCAGGCGGGCCTTGTGCATTCCGTGCTGGGCGACATTCGCAATCCGCAGCAAGTGTTCGGCGAGGGCGGCTTGCTGACGCGTCTCGAAGCCGGGCAGGTCGACGCCGCCTCGGGCTACGAAAGCGCCACCCGTTCGGCCAAACTGCCCTATGTGGCGCTGCCGGACGAAATCAATCTGAGCAATCCCGCGTTCTCCAGGAACTGGTACGACACCGTGTCGTTCGCGCTGCCTGCGGCGGATGGCAAGGAAAAGACCGTTCGTCCACAGCCGCTGGTGTTCTACGCTGCGAAGCTGAAGAACGCCGCGCATCCGAAGGCGGCAGACGACTTCCTCTCCTTCATGACCTCGACACAGGGGCAGCAGCTGTTCGATGAGAACGGCTACGGCAAGCCCAAAGGCGACGCGCTTTATCACTGATCCGGCAATCGAAGCCAGCCCGAGGACATTGAAGGAAGTGGTTCGTGCAGAAATGGCGTGAGGGCCTGCCGTTCATGGTGGGCCGAAGATGGGGTGGCATCGGGCATGGCCTTGGCCGGTTGGGTGAAATCGTCACCTGGACGCTGTTGGCTGTGCCGTTCGCCGCATTGGCGCTTGAGACGCCATGGCGTCATTTCCGGCTCGCTTACGGCGACTGGGATGCCGTGGCCGTTTCGCTCGGACTGTCGTGTGTCTCGATGGCGATTATCGTCGTGCTGGGCACGCGGGTCGCACACTGGCTGGCGTCGACACGGTCGCGGGTCGCACGCATCGGCGAGGCGCTCGTGCTGGTGGCGCTCATGACCCCGCCGCTGGCGATGGGGATCTTGCTGGCGACGGCGTACGGACCTGTCGGGACGTTGGGCGCACTGCTCGCGCGCGGCGGCGTGATGCTCGGCAACAACCCGCCAGCGTTCGTGCTCTCACAGGTCTATGGTGGGCTGCCTTATTTCATCCTTGCAGCGCGTGCTGCCTTTGAAGCGGTACCGCCTGTCTTGCCGATGGCGGCCCGCAGTCTTGGGGCCACGCCGTGGCAGGTGTTCCGCCGCGTGACGTTGCCGCTGGCGCGGGGCGGGCTTGCCGCGGGGCTCGTGGTGGCATGGGTGCGCGTGATCGGCGAGTTCGGCATCGTGATGATCTTCGCTTACTTCCCGCAAGGCATCCCGGTAAAGCTCTACGTCAACTTGCAGAACGATGGTCTCGGTGCTGTCTATGCACTGCTGTGGCTGCTGCTTGTCGTGGCATTGCCGTTGCCGATCCTCGTGTTGATGGCGACGCGACGCCGCCATCGAGAAGTGCAGGGCAACGACACCGTGTTTTGACGTGATGCGCTAACCGGTGAACCGGGCGCGCAGCGGCTCCGCAATTGCCTGTCCGGGTGGTCGCGGGGCCGCTTGTTTTTACAGCGAACGTTCGATGGCCTGACCCAGCAGCGACAGACCCAGATCGATTTCCGCCTCGCTCACGGTCAGTGGCGGGGCGATGCGAAACACGCCGCCCATGCCCGGCAGTTGCACGATGTTCATACTCAGGCCGAGGTTCATGCACTCGCGGGTGATCTTCGCGCCAAGGCCGTCTGCCGGCGCCTTGGTGCGGCGATCCTTGACGATCTCCATGCCGAGCAACAGGCCTCGGCCACGCACGTCGCCCACGCACTCGAAGCGCTCCATCAGCCCCAGCAGGCCGTTGCGCAGCCGCTCACCCATGACGTTGGCGCGCTCAACAAGTCCGTCGCGGGCCACCACGTCGAGCACGCGCAGGCCTACCGCAGCGGGCAGCGGGTCGGAGACATGCGTGGTGTAGAACAGATAGCCGCGCTCGTGCGCCCGTTCTTCGATCTCGGCGGACGTCACGATGGCAGCGAGCGGCAAGCCCGCACCGAGCGTCTTCGACAGCGTGAGGATGTCCGGTGTCACGCCATCGCGCTCGAACGCGAACATCGTGCCGGTGCGTCCGATGCCGGTCTGGGCTTCGTCGAGGATCAGCAACATGCCGCGCGCCTCGCACTTGCGCTTGAGCGCGGCGAGATAGCCGGGCGGCAACTCGATGATGCCGCCCGAGCTCAGGATCGGCTCGGCGATGAAGGCGGCCAGATTGCCGCTCGACTGCCGGTCGATCAGATCGAAGGCGTAGTCCAGCTCCGCGAGATAGTCGTACTGACCCGCCGGGCCGAAGCGCGGGCGGTAGGTGAACGGCGCAGGAATCGCGAAGGACCCCACGGCGGCGGGGCCAACGCCTTTGCGTCCTGCGCTGTAGGTCGCCGAGGCCGCCGCGCCCGTCATGCCGTGCCACGACTGTGCGAATCCAACGATCTCGTACTTGCCGGTCACCAGTTTCGCCATGCGAATGGCCGCTTCGTTCGATTCCGCACCCGTACTCAGCAACATCACCCGGTCGAGCCCTGGCGGCGTGATGTCGGCCAGACGCGTCGCCAGATCCACGACGGGGCGCGAGAGCATGCCGCTGAACAGATGGTCGAGCTTGCCGATGGATTCGGTGACGACCGCCACGATGTCCGGATGGCTGTGGCCGAGCACCGCACTCATCTGACCCGATGTGAAATCGAGAATGGCTCGCCCGTCGGCGTCATAGACGAAGCTGCCCTCGGCACGCTCGATGATCGCTGGTTCAAACGTGCCGCCATAGCGGATGAGGTGCTGGCGGGCGTTGCGCCAGAAATCGGCATCTTGGTTCTTGGACACGAGGAAATCTCCGAGGGGCGGCTTGAAGTTCGCGGCTTGAAGCTCGCGACGTTGAGGGAATCGGCAGTGAATCGTTACCGCTTGCAGTCTAAGCAGCGCTCTGCTTTCATAGAAGCGAATAGTGCTAATGAAAGATAGAAGCGAGGCTAATACCTTGAGTGCGATGCTGGAAATCGATTTGCTGCGTTCGTTCGTCGCCATCGCGCAGGCCGGTTCGCTCAGTCGGGCCGCCCAGCGCATTGCCCGCACCCAGTCCGCGCTGAGTCAGCAAATGAAGCGGCTGGAAGCGATCTTGGATCAGCCGTTGCTACAGCGTACGGGGCGGGGGGTGGTGCTCACGGGGTCTGGCGAACGCTTGCTAGCCCACGCGCAGCGCATTTTGCGGGCTCACGACGAAGCGATGGCCGACATGTCGGGGCGCGGCCTGACCGGCACGATCCGGTTCGGTTGCCCGGACGACTACGCGGCGGCGTTCCTGCCCCATCTTCTGCGCGAATTTGCGGTGGCCCATCCCCACGCACAGGTCGAGGTCATCTGTGAGCCGACGCCACGCCTGCTGGAGCAACTGTCCCGTCACGCGCTCGATCTGGCGTTGATTTCGTTGCCCGACGGTGTCGACGAGCGCAACGTGATTCGCCGCGAGCCATTGGTGTGGATCGGCAACCCGGGGCTCGACGCCGTGTTGTCCGACATGGATGAGCCGCTACCGCTAGCGCTTTCCGATCCCGACACGCTGGACCACATCGCGGCGTGTGAAGTCCTGACGCGAGCGGGACGTGCCTATCGAATTGCGTACGCGAGCAGCAATCTGGCGGGGCTGACGGCATTGGCACGCTCCGGGCAGGCGTTCGCTGTCATGACACAGACGGCCGTGCCTGCGGATTTACGCATTGTTACAGCTGATACCTTGCCAGCGTTGCCGTCCGTGGGGATTACGGTAAAGTTCGATCGCGCGCGTCCCACGCATCTGAGTGTGGCGTTCGCCGAGCACATTCGGCAGACGCTGGCGGTGCTGTAACGCGGGCACGACGTGGGCGGTGCCGACGTTCGTTCCCGTCCAGGCGAATTTCAAGCACAATTGCGCGTTGCTTCACGGCGTACGGCACCTGTCGGCGCGACGTGAAGTGTCAATCAAAAGCATTCGGGACCCGGCACTGGGGGCATCAACGGCCGGAAGCCCGAGGGTCATCACTTTTTGCAGCATTTTTGTATCGAGGTCGATATGTTGGCGCGTTTCGTGGCGTTTTTCCTGGTGGTCGGTTCGTTGTTTGCCCTCGCGGGCTGCAATACCGTCGACGGCGTCGGGCAGGACATTTCGGGGGCCGCACGCACCGTCAAGCGGGCGCTGTAAGGCGCGGTAAGCCAGCGCTCCAGTCGTGCGCCCATCGCGCACCAACTTGGCGTATGTCCCTCATATATCCCTCGTATATTTCGTGAACTGGCGCGCAATTCGCTGAGTAAGCGCCAGTCTCCCGATCGTCACTCAAGTTTTTCGCATTCGCGCCGTTGGAGCCGCTAACGCTGTCACTGGCACAGGGGTATCGTGCCGGGTGGCGTACGGTGGCCGTCGCTCTCGGCGGCCACGAACAGAAAGAAAGGCGGAAGCGCAAATGTTGAAAAATTGGACGATTCGTTGGCGGTTGCGGACGGCCGTGGCCGGTCTGGCCGCGCTGGTGTTGATCATCGGAGCGCTGGCGCTCCTCGGGTTGCGCGACACCGTCGGCAGTTTGCGCGAGGTGTACGACAAGGAGCTTGCCAGTACACGGTTGCTAGGCGAGTCGGAAATCCAGATCGGCCGTGCACGTGCCGTCGTGCTGCGCGCACCGCAGGCGCCGAGCGAGGAAATCAAGGCGGCGGACGTCAAGAAGGGAACCGAGTACTGGGGCGAATCGGAGAAGGCGTGGCAAGCCTATCTGGCGCTGCCGTCCGATGCTGAAGAGCAACGCCTTGCCAAAGACGTGACGAGTGCCCGTCAGGCGCTCAAGGACGCCTTTACCCTGGTGCAGAACAGCATCGCCGCCGGCCAGACCGACGTCTATTACGCGCAGGCAGCAGTGCTGGGCAAGCGCTACACGTCTTACGTGAACGCCAACGAGGCGCTCAAGACGCTCTACGACACCCGCGCCAAGTCGAGCTTCGATTCGGCGGTGACGACTTACGACCGGCTGTTCATCCTCACGCTTTGTGCCATCGCATTCGCCATTATCGCCGCGCTGCTCACGGCGCGGTCGCTGAACCGGGCGATTACGCGTCCGCTGGATGACGTGCTTGAACATTTCCAGGAAATCGCGGCAGGCGATCTGCAACGCCCGGTGCATGTGACGTCGAGCGACGAAATGGGCCGTCTGCTGACGGCGCTCGGCAACATGAAGACGCAACTCAACGACACGGTGGCCAAGGTGCGCAAGAGCGGTGAAGCGATTGCCGCGAGTGCGCGCGAAATTGCTGCGGGCAATCTGGATCTGTCCGCCCGTACCGAGCAGCAAGCCGCGTCGCTGGAGGAAACGGCGGCGAGCATGGAGCAGTTGACGAGCACGGTGCGGCAGAACATGGAGCACGCCCGTCAGGCCAATCAACTGGCGCGTCAGGCGAGCGAACAGACCGGGGCGGGTGACTCGGCGATGGTCGAAGTCACGCAGACGATGCAGGCCATCGATGCCGGCTCTGCCAAGATTCGCGACATCATCGCGCTGATCGACGGCATTGCATTCCAGACGAACATTCTGGCGCTGAACGCGGCGGTTGAAGCGGCCCGGGCGGGGGAGCAGGGGCGTGGTTTCGCCGTCGTCGCGGGTGAGGTGCGCACGCTGGCGCAACGCTCCGCGAGCGCGGCACGCGACATCAAGACACTGATCGAGACGTCGGCCGAGCGTTCGGCGGCGGGCAGCCGGATCGTCGGTGAGGCAGGCACGGCGATGCACAGCATTGCCGGCAGCGTACAGCGCGTCACGGACATCATGGCCGAAATTTCGGCAGCGTCGGAAGAGCAGACGGCAGGGATCGATCAGGTCGCGCGTGCCGTCACGCAGATGGACGAAGTCACGCAGCAGAACGCCGCACTGGTGGAGCAAGCCTCGGCGGCGGCGCAATCGCTGGCCGAGCAGGCGGAAGCGCTGAAAGCCGCCGTGGCGGTGTTTCGTCTGACCCAGCAGAGCGACGATTTGGCGTTGATGTCTGGCACGGCTGGCATGGCGCGTACCCGGCTGCATGCGATGACGTCTTAAGTCAGCAAGCCTGAAGATGTTCGTCGGCAGATCGGTCGATCCGCCGAATTCGAATCGACGAACGTCCCCCAATTTGGGGACGCAGTGACTACGCGCTGGGCCCCGCGTCGAAGATCGGGCGCGGCTCCACGCCTCAATGAGCACACGACTGCGCACGAAAGCTTGTAACCTACGCTTTCACTTCCACGACCGCCTGTCCGGCGCCGCCACCCATGAGCCAGCAAAAGCCTGTCGAGTACGCCACCGCCTCGCCCGAAGTCAAAGCCGTTTTCGACGACATCAAGGACACGCGCGGTGTCCCTGACGTCAACAACTTCTGGAAGTACATCGCTCAACATCCGCCGACACTGGAGCGCACGTGGGGCAGCCTCAAGGACATCATGTCTGCGGGCGCCCTCGATCCGCTCGTCAAGGAACTGATCTACGTGGCCGTGAGCGTGACCAACAATTGCGGCTACTGTGTCGCCAGCCACACCGCAGGCGCCCGCCGTGCAGGGATGACGGACGAGATGTTTGGCGAGTTGCTGGCCGTCGTCGGCATGGCCAACGAAACCAATCGACTGGCCGTGGGGTACCGCGTGCCGATCGATCCCGCCTTCGAGTAAGTCATCCGGCGGCGACGGTGAGCTGATGTTCCACCGTCGCCATGCCGTATCACTGCGGTATTGCCGCGCCGCGCGTCATCCATTGACGGTATCGACGTGTCTGACATGCCGTGCCGATCTGCTGTGCGATGAGTGCTCGCAGGGGCGAGACGGCAGGGTTTGGCGTACGCCCGGCGCTCAGGCGCTTGAGCTGAAACTTCACGACCGCCATGTTCGCGAGTGAGCCGAGCGCCTTGTTTTTCCATTGGATGGGCTTGAGTTGTGGCGCAGAGGCATCGCCTTGCTGCCATCGGTTCGGTAGTTCCGGATCGATGGACAGCGCCGTGGCAATGCCGACCATCGCTGTGCCGCTTTCGAGCACCTGCTCGGCCACGGCGAGGCGGCGGATGCCTCCCGTCACCATCAGCGGCATCGTGGCGACAGCCACCATGTCACGCGCGAATTCGAGGAAATAGGCTTCGCGCGCGAGCGTGCGCCCATCGCGCGCCTCGCCTTGCATCGCGGGCGCTTCATAGCTGCCGCCGGAGAGTTCGATCAGATCGACGCCGTGCGAGCCGAGCATGTCGATGACGCGACGCGCGTCGGCAGGGCCGAACCCGCCGCGTTGAAAATCGGCCGAGTTGAGCTTGACCGCAACGGCAAACCCGGGCGAGACGGCGTTGCGCACCGATTTCACGACGTCGAGCAATAACCTCGCGCGATTCTCGAGACTGCCGCCCCATCGATCTTCGCGCCGGTTCGTCAGCGGCGACAGGAACTGGCTCAACAGATAGCCGTGCGCCGCATGAATCTCTACGCCGGTGAAGCCGCTTTGCTCCGCGAGCACGGCACTGCGGGTGAAGCGCGCGATGACATCGGCAATGTCGGTCTCGGTCAGCGCACGGGGCATGGCAAAGCGCTTCGAGAACGTGCCGAGTTCGAGGGCAATCGCAGAGGGTGCGACCGTCGGCTGGCCCAGCGCCGAGAGCATCTGCCTGCCCGGATGGTTCAGTTGCATCCAGACTTGTGCGCCCCGTTGCCGCGCGGTGTCGGCCCAGTGTCGAAAGCGTGCGAGATGCCTGTCATCCTCTAACACCACGCCGCCGGGCCCGGTCATGGCACGCGCATCGATCATGACGTTGCCGGTGATGATCAGCCCCGCACCGCCACGTGCCCAGGCGTCGTACAGCCGGATGAGGTCGTCGGACGGTGCGTGATTGGCGTCGGCCATGTTTTCCTCCATGGCAGCCTTGGCAATGCGGTTGGGGATAAATGTGCCGTTGGGCAGCATGAGGGAAGTGAAGAGTGTCACGGTCGCGCCTCGAATCTTCAGTTGACGATGGCACGACCATAACCTTAAAGTTCACTTCAATGTCAAGCGGTGGGAGCGAGACCATGAAGATCGGTGAACTGGCGCAGGCGAGCGGTGTGGCGGCGTCGCGTATTCGCTTTTACGAGGCGGAGGGCTTGCTGCCGAATGCCCAGCGTCAGGCGAACGGCTATCGGGAATACGACGACGATGCGCTCACACGTCTGAGCCTGATCCAGCGCGCGCAGAACGCGGGATTCACGCTCGACGAAATCCGCGCAATCCTGCCGCCGGATCTCAAGGCGTGGCCGCATGACACGTTGCTGGAGATGCTCCGTCGCAAGGTCGCGGAGATCGATGCACTGGCGCAGAAGCTGGCGGTATCGAAGCGCAATCTGACGTCGCTGATCGACGCCATCGAACATCGGGAGGCCGGAGAGGATTGCGCGGCAGCATCGCGACGCGTGCTCGCTTCCGTGCGAGAAGGGGATATCGGCGGTGACAACGGCACGGAGATCGTGCCCCGGCGCGCGCCTGTCGGCAAGCGCGCTTGAGACGTCATCGACCGCTGTCGATCAACGGCTGGCGAGAATTTCGTTGGCCTTGGCGATGACCGGCGCGTCGATCATCTTGCCGTCCAGCGCCACGGCGGCACCGCCGTTGGCGTTGGCTGCCGCGACCACACGTTCGGCCCACGCGATCTCGTCATCACGCCATGCGAAGGCGGCATGCACGGGCGCGACCTGACGCGGATGGATGCACAGCTTGCCGCGAAACCCGAGCGCACGTGCGCGACGCGCCGAGGCTTCGACGAGCGCGGCGTCGTCCAGCGCGGTCGTCACGCCGTCGACCGGCGCGGCAATACCAGCGAGGCGCGAGGCGAGCGTCAGTTGCGAGCGGAAGTACAGCAGCTCGTCGCCATCGCCTTCGATCCCGATGTCCAGCTGGAAATCGATAGTGCCGAACATCAGGCGCTCGACGCGCGGCGCTTTGGCGATGTCTTCGAGCGCGGCAAATGCCCGAGCGGTTTCGATCAACGGGACCAGGCGCAACGACGACGTAGCACCTTGCGCTGCGCGGGCGAGCGTGGCGACGTCTTCCGCCTTCGGGACGACGAGACCGCTGAGTTGCGGCACCCCGGCGAGCGCGGCGACATCGGCCTCGAACCACGGCGTCGATGCCGCGTTGATGCGTACGTAGATGGGCACAGGAGCGGACGCGGTGGCGTCGGCCTGTCGTGCCATCAGCCAGCGGACGACCTGTTCGCGGGCCGCGAGTTTGTCGGCAGGCGGCACGGCATCTTCGAGGTCGAGGATGACTGCGTCGGCCCCGGACGCCCATGCCTTGTCGATGCGTTCCGGGCGGTTGCCGGGCACGAACAGCCAGCTACGAATGACGGGGGAGGTCGGCATGGCTTACACCGCCTGCGCTGCGTGCAGCGCTTCGATCTGGCCGGCACTGCGGCCGAGTTCCGCGAGGATGGCGTCGGTATGCTGCCCCAGCGCGGGAATCGGGTCCATGCGTGGCGTGAACTCGGAGCCGGCACTCGGCATACCCGGCGGGATCGGCGCGCGAATCGGGCCATTGGGCGTGGCGACTTCGGCCCAGCGCTGACGTGCAGCGAGTTGCGCGTGCTCCCAGACGTCATGCATGTCGTTGAGGTTCGCGTTGGCGATGCCGACGGCGTCGAGCCGGCTCACCAGTTGGGGCGCGTCGAGCTGCATGAAGACCGCGTGGATGATGGCGCGCAACGCGTCGCGATTCTCCAGGCGCTTCGGGTTCGACGCGAAGCGCGCGTCCTCGGCCAGTCGTGGCTGTTCAAGCACTTTTTCGCAGAACGTCTTCCACTCGCGTTCATTTTGCAGCCCGAGCATGACCGTCTTGCCGTCGCCGGTTTCGAACGGACCGTACGGGAAGATCGTGGCGTGGGCAGCACCGGCGCGCGGTGGCGGCGTCTGATCGTCCACCGAGTAATACAGCGGGAACCCCATCCACTCGACCATGCATTCGAGCATGGAGATGTCGATGCGCGAGCCCTTGCCGGTCTTGCCGCGCTGAATCAGCGCCGAAAGAATGTTCGTGTACGCGTACATGCCGGCAGCGATGTCGGCGATGGAACAGCCCGCCTTGGCTGAGGCTTCGGGGGAGCCCGTCACCGAGAGAAAGCCCGACTCGCTCTGGATGAGGAGGTCGTAGGCCTTTTTGTCACGGTAAGGGCCGTCGGGCCCGTAGCCCGAAATGCCGCAGACGATGATGCGCGGATAGCGCGCGGACAGTGCTTCGTAGCTCAGGCCGAGGCGATCGGCCGCGCCGGGGGCGAGGTTCTGGACGAGCACGTCGGCGTCGCTGAGCAGATCGTGGAGTACGGCTTGGGCGGCGTCCTGCTTGAGGTCGAGCGTGAGGCTTTCCTTGGAGCGGTTCGTCCACACGAAATGCGACGACATGCCGTTCGCGCGCGCGTCGTAGGCGCGGGCGAAGTCACCGGCGCCGGGACGCTCGATCTTGATGACGCGTGCGCCCAGATCGGCCAGTTGACGGGTGCAGAACGGGGCCGCAATGGCGTGTTCGAGCGCGATGACCTTGATGCCGTCCAAGGGCCTCATGACAGAAATCTCCGAAGAATCGAAACAGGTTGAGCGAGGGGCGGGGCGTGATCAGACGATCCTGGCGAGCACAATGAGGCTCAGCGTGATCGTGATGGCGCCGCCGATGCGGGTGGCGATCTGCGCGAACGGCATGAGACGCATGCGGTTCGCGGCGGTGAGGATGGCGACATCGCCCGTGCCGCCCATACCGCTGTGCGTGCCGACGACGATGGCCGCGTCGATGGGGTGCATGTTCATGCGGCGGGCCACGACGAAGGCCGTTGCCATCAGCGTGAGGACAGTGGCAATGATCGTTACCAGCGTCGGCACGTTGAACGACGCAACGACCTTCTGCCACGGCGTGATCACGACACCGATGGCGAACAGCAGCGGATAGGTCACGGCGGTGGCGAAGAACTTGTAGACGACACCGGCACCAGCTTCGAGCTTCGGCGAGAAGATAAAGCCGATCTTCGCGGCGACGGCGAGCACCAGCATCATCACGGGGCCGGGCAGACCGAGCGTGCTCTGGGCGAGCATGCCGACGAAATACAGACAGACGGCAATCATGCCGGCGGCGGCGATGTCGGTGGCGTCGACGCCTTTCGCGGCTTGGCCGTGAGCGTCGTGGGCATCGTGCGCGCCGAGGTCGTCGCTGCCGGTGCGCATGAGCTGGCCGTTACCGGTCAGCGTCGGATAGCGTTTGCCGATGGCATTGAGCACACCCGAGAAGACGATGGCGCAGACGTTGCCGAGCATGACTGCGGGGAGCGCCTGAGCGAGCAGATCGCCAGCCGCCTGGTGCATCACTTCGGAGTAGCCGATGGTGAGCGGAATCACGCCTTCGCCGAGACCGCCGGACATCACCGGGATCACGACAAAGAACACCGTGTGGAACAGGCCCATGCCGAGCATCGTGCCAACGGCAGTGCCGACAAGGCCGGCGAGGACGGAGCCGATGGCGAGCGGCACGAAAATGCGCACGAAGCCGCCGATCAGGACCTTGCGATCCATGCTCAGAATGCTGCCGACGATGATGCCGGGGATGAACAGATACAGGAAGTTGCTCTGCTTCCAGAAGGCGACGATGGGCGTGACGACCGACGGCGGCAGCACACTGGAGAACACAAGCCACGACGGCAGGAACGTCACCAGAATGACCGGCCCGCCGATGCTGCGGAAGACCGGGATGCGCTGACCGATTTCCATGCAGGTGAAGCTGCACACGGCGAGTAAGGCGATGATCGGGGACAGCTCGGCGGAGAGTTTGCCGGTCGTGAGCACCGTCGTTACGATGGCGGCGATCAGCACCAGATGCACGGGTAGCGGCACGATACCGACACGAAAATCCATGATGCGCCACCACAGGTCGCGCAGTGGGTGATGTTGCACCGGGGAAGTCGCGCCTTGACCACCTTGACCGCCTCGCGCGGCAGTGGCAGAGAGTCCGTCTCGCATCCTGCTGTCTCCGTATTGGAATTGGTTTGTTGACGGGACTATAGGCGCGCGTGCCTTGCGGGAGGAAATACCGATTTTGGATGTGGGTATAGGGCCAGACTATGGCTTGGTGTTCTCGAACGACGAGAATCGGGTATTAACCTGGTCGATGGGTCGAAAAGCTAAGTTTCGTCCGTTCTCGTATAGCAGTACGCTATGGCTTTTCGAGACAACCCACTGATGCGACGGTGTCGGTGGCCCGAGGTCATGGACGTCAGACAACTCCGAAATTTCGTGGCAATCGTCGACAGCGGCAGCGTCTCCAAGGCGGCCGAGCGGTTGCATATCGCCCAGCCGTCGTTGAGCGCGCAGTTGCGCGGGCTTGAGGACGAACTGCAAGCGCAATTGCTGGTGCGCAGCGCGCAGGGGGTGACGCCGACCGATGCGGGAAAGGCGCTATACCGGCATGCGCGGGTGGTGCTGCGTCAGATGGAGCAGATTCGCCAGGAAGTGCGGGAGGGCGGCGGCAGTGAAGCGGGGCCGGTGGCGGTGGGCTTCCCGACGACGATTGCGTCGATTCTCGCGGTGCCGCTGTTCACGCGGGTGCGTGAGCAGTACCCGGGCATCCGCCTGCAAATCTTCGAAAGCATGAGCGGGTACATCGGCGAGTTGCTGGCGAACGGACGCCTCGATCTGGCGATGTTGTTTCGGGATTCGGAGACACGCGGGATTTCGGTGATGCCGCTGTTCGACGAGGCACTTTACGTGCTGGGTGGACATCGGGTGTGCCCAGCGATCTACGAGGACGATGTGCACGACACTTGCGCGTTGGCGTTGCTGGCGAACGTGCCGATCGTGGTGCCCAGTGCGTCGAACGGCTTACGTCTGCTGATCGAGCGGAGCTTCGCGCAGGCGAATGCGGAGTTGAACATCGTGGCGGACATCGACTCGTTGCCGACGCTGATCGACATTGCGCGTCTGGGCGATGCGTGTTCGATTCTGCCGGTGTCGGCGCTGGCATCGCGTGATCCGGCCTTGCGTCCGCGCTCGCGCCGCATCGTCTCGCCGCAATTGCAACGCCCGGCGAGCATTTGCTGGTCCAACTCGCTGCCCGTCGGGTCGGCCACGATCGCAGTGCGCGAATGCATCGCCGACCTCGTCCGTGAGTTACAGGCGGACGGGCATTGGAAGGGGATTGCGTTGCGACCGGTGGATAGCGGTGCCGTGAACGTCTGAGCGTCGTCGTGATGGCCGATGGCTGCGGCATGCGCAACACGCGCGGTGGATGCGGCCCGGTCGGGGGGCAAGGCCGCATCGCCGACGCCTTACTGACGCATCCCGATCGCCAGACGGTTGAATGCGCTCATCAGGGCGATCGCGAACGTCAGATCGGCGATTTCGGTGTCGCTGAAGTGCTCGCGCAGCGGATCGAACGCTTCGTCCGGTGCATGCGTCTGGTCGATGGCGACGACCGATTCCGTCCACTCCAGCGCTGCGCGCTCACGGGCGGTGTAATGCGAACTCACGCGCCAGCCGGCGAGGCTGTCGATCTTGTGATCGGGCATGCCGTCCTTGCGGAGCGCCTTCGCATGCATCTCGAGGCAGAACGAGCAACCGTTGATTTGCGACGTGCGCAGATACACCAGCTCGATCAGCGCCTTGCCAAGCGTGCTCTTCTCCAGCGCCTTCTTGGTGGCGGCAAATCCCTGATAGGCCTCGGACGACAACGTGTAATAGGACAAACGAAGCGTGCTCATCAAAACTCTCCAAAAAAGTGGGTGCGCGGGGTGCGCATCAAGTGCAATCAAGAACGAATAGCGGGGGCTTGTCGCAACGTCACCAATTTACGAGAATCATGTCCTAGTGTTCAGATGCAAGAATTGACGAAATCAATAGGACATTCCGGATGGACTATCCCTATCTGAAGCCCGGACCCGGCGACGACGCACCGCTCTACCTCCAGCTTTACCGCCGCTACCGCGACGCCATCGCGAGTGGAAAGCTTCGTGCGGGCGACCGGGTGCCGTCGGTGCGCAGCCTCGCCAGTGAACTCAATCTGGCGCGCGGCACCGTCGAGCTTGCCTATCAGATGCTCACCAGCGAAGGCTACTTCATCCCCCGGGGCGCCGCGGGAACGTTCGTGTCCCCGCGTCTGGAGCACCTCGGCGAGACGGCGCCGCCGGTCGCGACGCCCTCGCCGCAACCTTCCGTGCCGAGAGATGCGCTGGCGGCGGTCGGCGCGCCGCGTCCGTTTCAGTTGGGACTGCCTGCACTCGACGCCTTCCCGCGCAAGACCTGGGTGCGTCTCGCCGGCAGGAGCCTGCGGGTCATGGACCTGGCGTCGATGTCCTATCCCGAGTCGGCGGGCTATGCGCCATTGCGCCACGCCATCGCAACGTATCTCGGCATCTCGCGCGGTATCGCCTGCACCGCCGAACAGGTCTTCGTCACGCCCGGCTACCGCGCCGCGCTCGATCTCGTGTGCCGAACCCTGATCGAACCGGGGGCGCAAGGCTGGTTCGAGGACCCCGGCTATCCGTATGCCCGGCATTTCCTCGAGAGCATCGGTATGCAACTCGCGTCGATTCCCGTCGATGACGAGGGGCTCGACGTCAATGAAGGCGTCAAACGCGCGCCGAACGCCCGCTTCGCTGTCGTCACGCCGACGCATCAAAGTCCCACGGGCACGACACTGTCGTTACCCCGCCGGCTTGCACTGCTCGAATGGGCGGGGCAACAGCAGTCCTGGATCGTGGAGGACGACTACGACAGCGAGTTTCGCTATCACGGACGTCCATTGCCCGCGCTCAAAAGTCTCGATCACGACGGCCGGGTGCTTTACACGGGAACGTTCAGCAAGGTGCTGTTCCCCGGCCTGCGGCTTGCCTATCTCGTGGTGCCGCAGGCGCATATCGAGCGCTTTGCCGCGTCGGCCAGCCAACTGGGTGGCCCCG
The DNA here is from genome assembly GCF_022696215.1 of Pandoraea sp. LA3. NCBI lineage: Bacteria > Pseudomonadati > Pseudomonadota > Betaproteobacteria > Burkholderiales > Burkholderiaceae > Pandoraea > Pandoraea sp. LA3. The sequence goes on from NZ_PTPY01000038.1 coordinate 249,923, forward strand.
GTTCAGTGCACGTGCAGGCCACCGTTGCCGACTTCATGGAGCAGGGGCATTTCGCCCGGCATTTGCGCAAGATGCGCTCGCTCTACGCCGAGCGACGTCGGTACCTTAGCGATGCGCTCACCGACGTCTTCGGCGACGATCTGTATGTGCAACCGCAAGCGGGCGGCATCCAGACGCTGGCGTATCTGCGCAATGCCCTCGCCAGACGCGGCGACATGCCGCTCTCCGAAGCCGCGCACGTGCAAGGACTCGCCGTGCATGCGCTCAGTCGCTGGTATGGCGGCAAAGCGTCACGCTCGGGCTTGCTCATGGGGTTCACGAATCTCCCCGACATGGCCACGGCGATGGCATTGAGCCAACGCCTGAAGGCGGCTATCGAATCGCCGTAAGCCACAACGCCCGGCGTGCATCCGGGCGATCCGCGATGATTCAGGGCGAGGAGGCGAGGGACTCGATAAGACCACGTCAGGACAGGTGCCTTCGAAACCCGCTATGCTTCTCGGATTGGCGCTCGCGCGTCCCCCGATTTCGTGCAACGGCGGCACATGCGCCGTCTGCACCTCATGCTTCTCAGGAGTTTCCCCCGTGGCAGCGTTCGACATCGACGGTATCGTTTCCTCATTGCATGACGCCCGCTTGCGCTGGCGCGACGGTCAGCGCCGGCTGCTTGAATCCGGCGGTCGCGATCTGCCGTCGCGGGAGCGTCTGGCGGACATCGTCGTGCAACTCAAGGGCGCGCTGTTCCCGATGCGGCTCGGGCCGCTCGACCTGCATCATCAAGGCGAGAACTACTACGTCGGCCACACGCTCACAAGCGCCCTGAACGGTCTTGCCGAGCAGGCCCGGCTCGAATGGCGCTACAAAGCGCGTCACGATGCCGATATCACGGCAGCGCTGATCGAGGAACGCGCGCACTCGGCCATCCAGCAATTCGCGAGCCGGCTTCCGGAGATTCGCGGATTGCTCGATCAGGATGTGCTGGCGGCCTATCAGGGTGACCCGGCGGCGGGCAGCGTGGACGAAGTGCTCATCTGCTACCCGGGCATTCACGCGATGATCCATCACCGGATCGCACACGAGTTGTATCGTCTGGAACTGCCGCTGCTCGCGCGCATCATCGCCGAACAGGCCCACTCCGAAACGGGCATCGACATTCACCCCGGTGCGCAGATCGGCGCGGGCTTCTTCATCGACCACGGCACCGGTGTGGTGATCGGCGAGACGGCAATTCTCGGCCAGCGTGTGCGCGTCTATCAGGCCGTCACGCTTGGCGCGAAGCGCTTCCCGGCAGACGACGACGGCAATCCACGCAAAGGGTTGCCGCGTCACCCGATCGTGGAAGACAACGTCGTCATCTATGCAGGAGCGACGATCCTCGGACGCGTCACGATCGGGGAAGGCTCGGTCATCGGTGGTAACGTCTGGCTCACGCAGGACGTGCCCCCGTTCAGCAACATCACGCAAGCCCGCTCGCGCACCGAAGCCGGTTCGCCGCCGGTCTCCGGTTGCGATAACGAACGCGCCTGATCGCGACCCGCATTCGCCCGGCGCGGCGTCACACCATCGACGGGGGCGCGGCGATGCGGGCGCGAACGTCGGGCGACGCGAGACACGTCGCTACGGCCTCGAATCCCGGCGCGCCCGCGTAAGGCGCGACGCGTACGGGAGGGCTGTGGTTCGCGGGGCACAGAATGATGGCTTCATATGGGCCGACGGCGCTCAGGTCGAGAATCGAGCACGAGCGCGTCATCAGAAAGCGGGGCGGTTTGCGCGGCCTCGCTTCCTGCCGTAGATAGCGAATCAATGCTTCCTGTGTGGACTGCGTCAGATCCTGTTCGACCATATCGACCACCAGCGCACCCGCGCGTTCGGCTTCCAGCGTGACGAGCAACACCGTCAGCGCTACCGACGACTCGGCGCCGTCGTCCAGCAACCACCTTTCGGCACGGGTAACGGCGGCTCGCAACACCGTGTTGTGTTCCAACGACTGAAGGGCATGCGCGACAGACGTCTCCTGCAAACGATCCAGCCCAAGAAACGTCCCGCCGGGCATCGCCTGCGCCAAGTGCATCGCCAAGCGTGTCTTGCCGCTGCCGAGCGAGCCGATGATGTAGTTCAGCGGTCGAATGTCCCGCATCTCGAACCGCTCGCCACCCCACGGCCATGGCAGATCGAACGCAACGCTCGGCGCTGTCTGCTCGACAAGACCAGGTAGCTCGCCCTCGGCGGGCATCCGTCCCGCGTCCAATCCCGCCCGCAGACTCCGGACCGTTTCCATACGATGCAGACGCTCGCGGATCTCGCCATCCAGCGTCGCTTCGTGGATGGCCAATGCGTCGGCAAGGGTCTGGCGGTCGCCTTTGAGCACGCTGGCGACCTGTGCAAGGCTCAAACCCAATGCGCGCAGGGCGACGACTTCTGCGGCGCGCGCCATCTCGGCGGCGTCGTAGACGCGATATCCCGCCGTTGTTCTGGCCGGACAAAGCAAGCCGTGCTGCTCGTAGAGCCGTAGCGCCTTGTTCGAGACGCCGAGCCGGCGGGCCGCATCCGACGCGTTAAGTCGCACAGCAAAATCGTTCATCGTTCACCTCTGAGTGTTGACCGGGTGACACCATGCTCGGGTCGTCCCCAAGGGACAGGTCAACGACATTCGACAGGTTTTCTGACCGGTATCCGACACTACGCAACGGAACCATCGCTGTCGATTTATTTTCGGAATAATTAACCGACCGGTCGGTTTTATCATGTTAGGCTTCAACGCGCTGGCTCATAACAATTACGGAGACATGAATGACCTTGATTTCTCGCTCGACCGTTTCCTCACCTTCATCGATTGCAGCGCTCGGGCACGCCCGCACGCAAGGTGTGCGCCTTAACCGTCATCGCTTCTCGGCAAGTGTCGCGGCGTCGCTGTTGAGTCTGGCACTGTCGGTGCCGTTGGCGGCAACCGCCGCCCCCGGTGCAACGGTCGCGGCGGCATCCGTCGACAACGTTCCCGGACGCACCGACGTGACGATCAAGCGCGACGAGTTCGGCGTGCCGCACATCTATGCCTCGACGACCTATGCGCTGTTCTACGGTTATGGCTACGCCATTGCGCAGGATCGTCTGTTCCAGATGGAGATGGCGCGGCGCAGCACGCAGGGCACCGTCGCAGAAGTGCTGGGCGAGAAATTCGTCGATTTCGACAAGTCGATTCGCGGCAATTACTGGCCCGCGTCGATCCGCCGTCAACTGGCCGATCTGCCCCAGCGCGAGCGGGACATTCTCGACGGCTACGCCGCAGGCATGAACGCATGGATCGCGCAGATTCGCGCGCAACCGTCTACGCGCATGCCCAAGCAATTCAATGACCTCGGCTTCCAGCCCGCGAACTGGGACGCGTTCGATGTTGCGATGGTTTTCGTCGGCACCATGGCCAACCGATTCTCGGATGCGACCAGCGAGATCGACAATCTGGCGCTGGTGACGGCCCTCAAGGACAAATACGGCCCGCAGAAGGGCATGGCATTGTTCGATGAACTGAAGTGGATCACGAATCCGGATGCGCCATCGACCGTACCTGCCGCCGAAGGCGCTTATCCGGTCAAGGTCGGGCCGTCGACGGGCGCGCCGATGCAGCCGCTTGCCCGCTACGACGGTCCCGCGCCGACCTTCGCACGTCTTGCGCGCGGTAGTGACGGCGCGTTGCTGCATCAGGACGCCGAGACCAACGCCGCCACGATGCTCGCGCAGTTCGCGGAGTCCGGACAACCCGGTCCGGCAGGCTTCCCGACGACGAGCAACATGTGGATCGTCGGAAAACAAAAGGCGCGCGACGCCCGCGCCATCATGCTCAACGGCCCGCAATTCGGCTGGTTCGCACCGGCCTACACCTACGGTATCGGGCTGCACGGCGCGGGCTTCGATCTCGTGGGCAACACCCCGTTCGGCTATCCCTGCATCCTGTTCGGCCACAACGGCAAGATCTCGTGGGGATCGACGGCAGGCTTTGGCGACGATATCGACATCTATGCCGAGAAGCTCGATCCGGCGAACCCGAACCGGTATTTCCACAAGGGCCAATGGCACGACATGGAAAAGCGTGTCGAGATCATTCGGGTGAAGGGCGCCGAGCCGGTCGTGCAGGAGGTCTATCGCACGGTGCACGGTATCGTCATGCAGCGCGATGCGAAGCAACACATTGCGTACGCCAAGGCACGCGCGTGGGATGGCCTCGAAGTGCAGTCGCTGCTCGCCTGGACGCATCAGGCGCAGGCGCAGGACTGGAAGTCGTGGACGGCACAGGCTGCGCGCCATGCGCTTACGATCAATTGGTACTACGCCGATGTGTCCGGCAACATCGGCTACGTGCATACGGGGGCGTATCCGGCGCGTCAGCCGGGGCATGACCCGCGTCTGCCGGTGCCGGGCACCGGCGAGTGGGACTGGAAGGGCCTGCTGCCGTTCTCGACCAACCCGAAGGTCTACAACCCGAAGCAAGGCTGGATCGCCAACTGGAACAACTCGCCGCAGAAGGGCTATCCGGCGAGCGATCTGTTCGCGTTCGTGTGGGGCGGGGCGGACCGTGTCGTCGAGATCGACAATCGCATTGAAGCGCATGACAAGCTGGGCGTCGACGAGATGTGGCAGATCCTCAAGGACACGAGCGCCGTGGACGTCAACCGTACGCACTTCCTACCGTTCATCGAAGGCGCCACCGCCAATCTGCCCGCGACCGACGCACGCCGTCAGCTCGCGATGCAGCTTGCTGCGTGGAACGGTCTGGCGCGTGACGCAGGACACACCGGTCATTACGACACCGCAGGCCCGGCCATCATGGACGCATGGCTGAGCGCGATGCTCAAGCGAACGCTGGGTAAAGTGGTGCCCGCGCCGTACGACAAGTGGTTCCTGGCCAGCGGTTATGCCGCGCCGCAGGACGGCCCGACGGGTTCGCTCAACATCGGCAACGGCAGCAAGGTCCTGTACGAAGCCTTGCGCGGCGACAAGTCGGGCGTGCCGCAGACCTTCGACATCTTCGGCGGACAATCCCGCAACGACGTGATTCTGGCGGCGCTGGACGACACGATTGCATCGCTCAAGACGAAGCTCGGGCCGGACATGTCGGCGTGGCGTGCACCGACCGTGCCGCTGACGTTCCGCGCGAACAACTTCTTCGGCATCCCGCAGGCTAACGCTGCTGAAGCGGTGCGTACGCCCGTCTACATGAACCGGGGGACGGAGAACGATCTGATCGTGTTCGGTCCGACGGGTAGCCGGGCGAAGGTCGCGGCTTACGACGTCGTCGCGCCGGGGCAAAGCGGCTTCATCGCCCCGGACGGCACGCGTTCGTCGCATTACGCGGATCAGTTGGAGATGTACACGTCGTTCGGCCGCAAGCCGTTGTGGCATGACCCGGCGGACGTGAACCGCGCGGCGAAGTCGGTGGAACGTCTGCACATCGAACGTCTGTCCGACGCGCAGTAACCGGCAACAGCGCGCGTCGCTCTCAGACGATCCCCGCCGCCCCGGCGATGGCGCATAACGCGACCACCGCCAGCGGCGGGGCTTTCCAGCGCACCAGCAGGACAAATGCGATGACGGCCACCGCGAAGTCGGCCGGCGCATGCACGGCGCTCGTCCACACGGGCGAGTACAGCGCCGACGCGAGAATGCCGACGACGGCCGCGTTGACGCCGGCCAGCATGGCTGCCGTGATGGGGCGTGAACGCAATGCCTGCCAATGCGGCAATGCAGCGACGACCAGCAGCAGCCCCGGCAGGAAGATGCCTGCCGTGGCGAGCACTGCGCCTGACCACGCGTGCGTTGGCCCGCCGGACAACCCGCCGAGAAATGTCGCGAATGTGAACAACGGCCCGGGCACGGCCTGCGCAGCGCCGTAGCCCGCCAGAAAGTCGTTCGCGGACACCCATCCCGATGCCACGGTCTGCTCCTGAAGCAGGGGCAGTACGACGTGCCCGCCACCGAAGACCAGTGCGCCCGAGCGATAGAAACCGTCGAAGATGGCGATCGCCCGGCTTTCGGTCAGAGGGCGCAGGGCAGGGAGCCCGAACAGCAGGACGCAAAACACGATCAGCGCGAGGACGCTCGCGGTTCGGGAGACAGGAAAGCGCAGCGACGCCGCTGCGTCCGTTGGCGCGATTGCTTCCGTGCGCAGCAGCGCAAAGCCGAGCACTGCGCCGAGCGCAATCACGATGAGTTGTGCGTAGACGGTCGTCGTCAAGGCAAGGACGGCTACCGCCGTCAGCGCGATACCGGCGCGGCGCGTGTCGGGACAAAGCCGTCTCGCCATGTCCCACACGGCTTGCGCCACTACGGCGACCGCGACCAGCTTCAGGCCATGCAATACACCGCTGCCGATCGATCCACCCAGTTGCGGCGCGATGAGGGCGAATCCCAGAAGCAGTAGCGCCGAGGGCAGAGTAAAGCCGCACCACGCCGCAAGACCACCCAGCCACCCGGCCCTGAGCAGGCCGAGCGAGAACCCGACCTGGCTGCTCGCCGGTCCGGGCAGAAACTGGCATAACCCCACCAGATCGGCGAAGCCCGCATCGTCGAGCCAGCGACGCCTCTGCACGAACTCACGACGGAAATAGCCGATGTGCGCCACCGGCCCGCCGAAACTCGTCAGACCGAGGATGAGAAAGGCGCAGAGCACGTCGAATGCTTCGCGCGACCGAGGGTGTGCCTCGGTGTTCGGGGAGAGGTCGTTCTTCAAAGGACAGGCGCACGAAAGCCGGAAGCCGAAGTCTCGCGAGCATAGCAGCGAAGCCGTGACCTTGGGGGGACGTTGGCGTGCCGCATCGTTTTGCCGCGAAACGCGTGTGATGCCGATGGCGGAGCTTCCGCATTTCATCAGGTTTGGCGACATCCGTTGCTTGATCGGATTATTGTTAACTAATATGATTAGGAAATTGACTTATTTAAGTAGGTTTGATGTGAGAGTGCGAGGGATGCGATGGTCAGAGCGGGATTGACGCTGGAACGTCTGGTGGAAGGAGGCGCAGAACTGGCCGACGAGATCGGTTTCGAGCAACTCAGCGGGGCAGCGCTCGCGCGGAAGTTCGATGTGCGTCTGCCGAGTCTGTACTCGCATGTGAAGAATCTGAACACGCTCAAGGCCGAGATCGCCATGCTCGCGCTCGCACAGCTTGCCGACGCGGCCATGCAAGCGATGGCGGGTCTCTCCGGGCGCGAGGCGCTGCAAGCGCTGGCGGATGCCCATCGCGACTACGCACGTCGGCATCCGGGACGCTTCACCGCCGCACGTCACCCCCTGACGTCGGCACAGGCGGCGGCAAGCGCCGGGCCGAAACTGACGCAATTGATCCGCGCCGTGCTGCGTGGCTATGGCGTGCCGGAGGATGAGCAGGTCCATGCCGTTCGCTTCCTCGGTGGTTTCCTGATGGGCTACATCACGCTCGAACTGGCGACAGGCTTCTCGCACAGTGCCCCCGGGCCCGACATCTCATGGCAACGCAGCCTCGACGCGCTCGACGTGTCCCTCCGGCACTGGCCGTCGACGCCCGGCGCTAATTGACGCGTCGCATCTTCCTTCTACCGAATCGAAAGTCATGAATTCACCTGTGGACGGCGTGCGAGTCCCCGCACGCGTTATCCCTTTTCCCGAGAGTGTCAGCGCCGAAGCCCAGGCGGCATTACGTCGTCTGGTCAATGCGGACGGCGTGCCGTTCAATGCCTTGCACACGACACCATTACCGGATGACATCGACGGCTGGATGCGCTTCAAGGCCGCCGCCGACGCGCAATACGGCGCCGCGATGGCGCAGTACGCGGGCCGGTTGCGCTCGTCCGTGCAGACGCTGACGCTTGGGAACGCGACGGCCCATGTCGCCACACCGCCCAATCTCGTCACGGACGATGTCGTCTACGTGGATCTTCACGGCGGGGGCCTGGTCCTCGGCGAGGGCGATGTCTGCCGGATCGGTGCGCAGATGCAGGCTGACCAACTCGGCGTTCGCTGTTGGGGCATCGATTACCGGATGCCACCGGCGCATCCGTATCCCGCCGGACTCGACGACTGTCTGGCGGTATATCGTCATCTGCTGCGCGAATACTCGCCGGAGAAGATCGTGATCGGTGGCCGTTCGGCGGGGGCGAATCTCGCGGCGGCCATGGTGCTGCGCGCACGCGACGAAGGCTTGGCGCTGCCCGGCGCGCTGGTGCTGTTGTCGCCGGAGCTCGATCTGACGGAGTCCGGCGACAGCTTCGAAGTCAATCAACGGGTGGACGTGCTATTGCCCAGGTCGTTGATGTCGAACAATCTGCTGTATGCCGCAGGCGCCGATTTGTCCGATCCGTATCTGTCGCCGTTGTTCGCGGATTTCGGTAAAGGCTTTGTGCCGACGTTCATCCAGAGCGGGACACGCGATCTCTTCCTGTCGAATGCCGTGCGCATGCACCGGGCGTTGCGTCGCGCGCGGGTGCCGTGTGAGTTGCATGTCTTCGAAGCGATGCCGCACGGCGGATTCATGGGCGCGCCGGAGGATCGGGAGTTACGCGCCGAGGTGACGCGCTTCGTCCACGAGCATCTATCCATGGCCGACGTGGCGCACACGGATTGACGTGGTCGACGACGGCGGATGTCATCGGCCAACGCCCAATTTGGTGGTGTTGCACGACATGATCGTCAACTCTGGCACAACTGACGGTTCGTTTCAGCAATCACGCGGCGTCGTGCCGCGTTAGCGTTCTCTCCCGGCTGCGCAAGGCGATCCGGCGTGCATTCGCGCGACGGCCATTCGCAGCACGATATATGGAGGATTGCTGAATGACTCGATTGCATCAGGCGGTGCCGCACCACGCCCATCGTCCCGCGTCATCGTCGTACCACGCGTTGCCGCGCAGCCCTCGGCCTGCGTTTGCCGATGACTGGCATGCGGGCAGAGCGTCGCGCCACACGGGGGCGCGCCATGGCTCCCGGCAGCGCACGAGTCGTGTGATAGCGACGCCCGCCACACCTGCGATGCCCGTCACGCCGGATCGGACGACAGCGCGAGAGGCCTCATATGCCGTTTTTGCATTGACACTGCTGACCGTCGGCGGACTCGCTTCTGCGGCCACGGTGTCCGGCGCGCGCGTGCCGACCCGCCGGGATCTCGTCGAGGCAACGCGCGCCGTCGCCGCGCCGACGGTCTTGCCGCAGGCCAGCATCACGTCCGGCATCTTCGGGCTGCTGGACATGGGGACAACCTCGGACGTGCGTGCCATTGCGCCGGCCTGTCTTCCGTCTGCCGACGTCAGGCCGTTGGGCAGGGCGCCGTCGCTGGTGGCGGGCGTCGATGCGACGAGCGCCGGACATTTCGCTTATCGACAGGACGTGCAGCGCGCGGTGGTGATGCTGATCCGCGAGGCCGTGGCCGCCGCCGACCCCGAAACGCGCGAGGTATTCGCCAACGCCGAAATGCTGATGCCTTTTCGCATGCATCTGAACCTGGAGCGTGCTGCCGGGCGGCAAACGCCGGAGACATCGGAAACGCCCGCGCGGCGCACGACGTTCGAGGCCACGCATGCGATCTTGTTGATGCTGCGCAGCCCGGACGGCGCATGGCGCGAGTACGCGCTGTCGCTCTCCGACAAGGCGCCCGGACTCATCTCCGAACTGTTGAATTGTGTGCCGCGCCACACCTTCTGGCCCCGATGCTATGCCAGCACGCACGGCCCGACGCTGTGGGGGAATGACTGGCCGTCCATCGAGTCCAGGATTCATGAAGACGACCAGTTGCGCTTCTGGACGCAACGCGCCGGGGCGCCGATCACACCGGGGTGGCCGTCGCCGAACGCGTCGGTGCTCGATTCTCCGGACATGGAGGAGATTGCGGAGTTGCTGATCGACACCGTCGCGCAGCATTTGCCTCGCGATCGTCGTCACGCACCGGCGGAATCGGCGGCGCCGTCAGATTCGCCCAATTCGCTCAATTCGGCAGATTCGCCTGCCGCACGGCCGCGACGGCACGCTGCGTCGGGCGACCCTCGGGCGCTAGATCGGGCGAAGGGGCTGGCCGCACGAATGACGCTCGCAGGGTTCGAGTGTCTGGCGGCGGTGGTGCGTCCCGAATCGCTGCGCAAGGACGCGCTGGCCTTACTCGCGCACTTGTGGCCGGAGACGCCTGCGCAAGCGCCCCACGAGGGACATCCGACCTATGAACGCGAAGCGTTCGAAAGCGAACTGGGACGGGGCGTGCAGTGGACGTTGCCGCCCGACGTGTACGTCGAATACCGCCCGGAGCTGACGCAGAACGGCGTGCAAGTCTTCGAAGTCGACGGGGTGCTCTACGGCGCGACCGTCGCTCACACGCGCAAGCATGCGTCCAATCTGCGTCCCCTCGATGAAATACGAGCCGAGGCAGGCCCTTACACGTTGTGCCGTATATCGAAGGGGATGGGGACGGACGTCGACGGCATGTGTCTCGAATGTCATTCGGAGCGACAGGGAGAGGTCACGGTGACGGAGCAGGGCGCGACGGTGACGCAGCATCAGGTCATCGAGGCGTCGCCCGTACTGCGCTTGCGTGTCGCGGTCTATGCGCAGCAATTCGAGGCGCCGGACGGCCATCGGCGATTCTTCGCGTTCGGGCGGCTCGGGGCGTTCGACGAAGACGATGTCCCCCATGTCGGGCCGGACTCCCCGGTGGTCGATGCCTCGGTCTACGTGCGAACGCTGGACGGCGAGATGACCTTCTTCGAGCAGGCAACCTCGGACGGCCCGGTCGGCGGCCGGCGTGTGCATATCACCCTCGGCGGCATGGAGATCGCCGTACCCTTCGGCACGTATCGGGATCATCACGGCAAGCTCTATGGCGTGGTTCAACTCTCGCATGACGTCTACTACCGCTTCTTCTTGCCCGATATGGAGGCGCATGAAGCGCCGCGTCACGTCCGGCTGCGACGGCGCGATGCAGAGCATCAGGATATCCGGGAGTACCGCATTGCGCAGCGTCATCGCGCGGCTGCGGAAAACGCGATTGTGCTGCCGACGATCTCGTACGGCGAGACACGCACGTTGTTGCAGTTGTATTTGCGCATGTGGGCGCAGGCGCCATCACCGGCGCAAGTCTGGCGAGGGCTGGAGGATATCCCGTTGTCGGTGAGCGAGGCGCGGCAAGCCGTGCAGCAGCTCACGCATGCGATCGAACGCCGGGTGGCGGCAGCCAGAGGTGCCGCTATCGGTGCCGCAGCCGGTGGCGATGAAGTGGACGGCGCGCGTGCCCCCGCGTTGCCGGAGGTCGATCCCGCCCTGTTGCCGACGTTTCAGCAGCTCTGGACACGCTGGCAGCGATATCCCTCGCAAGCGGATGCCTTCGTCAACGCCGTCGCGCGGGACTTCGTGTCGCGCCCGTCACCGCTGGCGGTCTGGTCGCAGTTGCCGTTCACTGGCGACGTGCAGACCGCTCGCGACGTATTGGCGCTCTTCGACGAGGTTTTTCCAGGGATGTCGGGACTTCAGGCACTGGTCACCGGCGCGGCACGGGCGTCGCGCGACGTGCAGAACCGACTGCGCATGCTGGCCGGCAACGCGAACATCGCGTTGGCCGAGGTGATCCTGACCGACGGCACGCGTGTGATCTACTACTGCATGTCCGGCCTGCAACGCAACCAGTTACCGACCAACGCCCCGACGGTGCGCTTCGTGGATGCCGGTCAGGCATATGCACAACGGCAACACAGCGTTGTTCATCAGAAAAACGCACGGCGCCGGGGCGAACCGACGGAGCCGCCAGCGTTGCGTCTGGCCATCGCCGACGCCAACATGCCGACGTATCACCCGGCATCGGGCGAAACGAAGTCGCGCACACTGGATACCGAGCGGCTGATTCTTGCGCAGATTTATGCCGATCACCCGGCGGGCGAAGGGGTTGTGCGCTCCATTGTGATGTGCTCACGGCTGCCGTTCTGCGATTCGTGTGCCGTGAATCTTGCCATGGCGCCGTATCACTATCCGGATGCGGAACTTCGGTTCTATTACATCGCCCCGTCGCCGCGTGAGCGCACGCCGACAACGGCGACACCCTCGTTGCTCTCCACGACAGCGGGGCCGAAGCCGACACCGAGACGTCGGCCGGGCGGGGATGGTGCACACGTGCATTCGACGTTGTAACCGCGACGTCAGCGCGTTTTTCCCCTATATTGACCCGTCTTGACGTCAATCTTGTCGAGTGACCGGTTGGCGTGAGCGTCAGGCCGCCAGCCTTCCGGCGGCCTGGCGAACAGATGGCAGCAGCCCGCGCATTTCCGCGGGTTTCCCGAATTCATCCCTGCATTCTTCAGCGAAAAGGAGCGACGAACGCATGACGGCGCCCGATGTTTCCCAGCGCAAACCCGCCATCGGCCTCGGCAGCGCCGCTCGCGATCTTTACCGGGCGCTTTGGCGGCACGCGCAAGGCGTTCGTGCGCATCTGCTGGGGGCGGCCGGGTTGCTGTCGGCGGCACAATTGCTGCGCCTGACCATGCCGTGGCTCGCGGCGCAGGCCATCAACGCACTTCAGCAGGGCGACATGACGGCGGCCGGGCGTTGGATCGTCTGTCTCGTGGGCATCTATCTGCTGTCCTGGCTCGTGCATGGCCCGGGACGCATTCTCGAGCGCAACGTCGGTGTGCGCGTGCGTGTCCGTCTGGCGGATCAGCTTTATGCGCGCATTGCTGCCGCACCGCTGGCATGGCGCGACGGTCGGCACTCCGGCGAGCTGCAACATCGTGTGGTGCAGTCGAGCCGTGCGCTTTCCGATTTCGCGCAGAACCAGTTCGGCTATCTGCAAAGCGCGTTCAATTTCGTCGGTCCGATCGTGGCGCTTGCCTTGCTCTCGCGTACGAGCGGCATCATTGCCGTGACCGGCTACGTCGTCATCGCCGTCATCATCCTGCGCTTCGATCGCGTGTTGATGCAGCTCGCCCGCGCCGAAAACGACGCCGAGCGACGTTATGCTGCCGCGTTGCTCGATTTCGTCGGCAATGCCGGAACGGTCATCGGTCTGCGATTGCAGGCCGCCTCGCGCAAACTGCTGGGGCACCGGATGGGGGCGGTGATGGTGCCGCTGCGCCGCACGGTGACGGTCAACGAAGGCAAATGGTTCGCCGTCGACATTCTCGGCATGGGGCTGACCTGGATCCTCGTGGTGGTCTACGTATTGCAGTCGCGTGAGCCGGGACAGGCGGTGATGCTGGGCACCGTGTTCATGATTTACCAGTACGCGCAGCAGGCGGCGACGGTCGTGGGCGCGATGGCGTCCAACTTCCAGAGTTTCGCCCGCATGCATACCGACTACGGCAGCGCCGAGCCGATCTGGGCGGCCCCGGGTGACCCCGATGCCGAGGTGCCGGCCGTGGTCACCGATACCCCTTGGGAAACGCTGGCCTTGCGTCACGTGTCGTGGCAGTACGCGGACGACGCGCGTGGTGGTCTGCGCGGTGTGGATCTCGTGCTGCGTCGCGGGTCACGCGTGGCGCTGATCGGCCCGAGCGGTGGTGGTAAGAGCACGTTGCTGAGAACGCTCGCGGGACTCTATCTTCCGCAAAGCGGCGAACTGCTTTGCGACGGCAAGGCAACGGACTGGCCGGCATTACGAACGCTCGCCACGCTGATTCCGCAGGAAGCCGAGGTATTCGAGGCAAGTGTGGAAGAGAACCTGACGTTCGGCGAGCCGGCCGATGCGCAAGCGTTGACGGCGGCCGTTCACGCCGGGGTTTTCGACGACGTTCTGCAACACCTCCCGGATGGCTTGTCCAGCACCCTGAACGAACGCGGCAGTAATCTCTCTGGCGGACAGCGTCAGCGGTTGGCGTTGTCGCGCGGCGCACTGGCTGCGCAGGGCAGTTCGTTGCTGCTGCTTGATGAACCGACGAGCGCCCTCGATCCGCTCGCGGAAGGCCGCGTTTTCGACCGCATGTACGCCGCATTTCCGACGGCTTGCATCGTGGCGTCCGTTCACCGTCCGAGTCTGCTCGAACGTTTCGACACCATTGTCGTGATGGAGGGCGGACGTGTCGTAGATGCAGGGCCGAGAGACGAAGTGCTGACCAGACGGACCTGAACGTTGTCAGGACTGCACAGGCGGCATATAGACTTTACGGTAGACGCAGACGCCGTCTGATCCCGCTGTCAGGTTGATGGCGTCACCTGCGGGTAGCCGAATCCAGCTTCCTGCGGGAAGCGTCGCGCCGTCGAGCAGGAGGGCTCCCTCGGTGACGAGTACCTCGACGATGTGCGATGTATCGCCGCAGCGGGTCGTCTCATTCGCATGAAGGCGCCGTAGTTCGACGTGCTCCTGCGCGTCGACGAACAGCATGCAGACTTCGCCACCTGCCACAGGTTTCCAGTGCGAAGCCTCGCGGGTATCCAGGCTGATCGGCTGGTCTTGCGTCGCGGACATCTGCCGCAGTTTGACGAAGATCGTCGCCCCATCTCGACTGGATGGTCGATGCGCCGAGCCGGGCGGGTTGCGCAAATACCCGCCTGGCGGGTAATCCTGTCCGTCGGCAGAGAACGTACCGGAGAGCACGAAGATTTCCTCCCCGCCCGGGTGATGATGTGCCGGAAACGTACTGTTCGGGGCGTACCTCACGAGACTCGTTGCGCGGGCCTGCTCCGCACCGATCCGGTCGAGCATGACGCGCTCGACACCGGCTTGCGGCGACGGCACCCAGGTGTATTGCGACGGCGTCACCACGATACGCCGGGAGAAATCGGCATTCACTCGCATGATGTAACCGCCCGTTGCTTGCGCGCACGGCTCCATTGCAGCCAGACAACGCCCATGACACCGATGACCAGTGGCGGCAACATGAGTTCGGCAATGACCGTCCATCCGAGCGAAGTGAGCAGGCTGCCGGAGGCGAACGAGCCGACGACCATTGCCCCGAATACCACGAAGTCGTTGACCGACTGGACACGCGGCCCTTCCTCGGGGGTATGACACGTGAGCACCATGGCCGACGCGCCGAGGAAGCCGAAATTCCATCCTAACCCCAGCAAGACCAGCGCCAGCCAGAAGTGACCGACGCTCAGTCCCGCCATGCCGGCGAACGCCGCGCAGGCGGTGAGTGCGAGACCCAGCAAGACGATACGGTGCGCACCGAAGCGGGTAATCAGGCGGCCGGTAAAGAAGCTCGGTGCGTACATGGCAATCACATGGAGTTCGATGCCGAAGTTGGCGTGTTCACGCGCAATCCCGCACAGCTCCATCGCCAGCGGCGCGGACGTCATCATGAAATTCATGAGCGTGTAAGTCACGACACCGCAGAGCATGGCGACGAGCAACCTGGGGTCACGCAGGAATTCAGATACCGGACGGCCTTCATTGCGTGCCCCGGCATGCGCCGGCTGACGATGCGCATCAAATTTGCCACCGGCGAGCACGATGGCCGAACCGAGCGCCACCACGGCGGCCACGAGATAGGTGACGGCGTAGGCGTGTGGCGGCCATGCGTTCATGGTGCCGGTGACAAGCTGAGGTCCGAGCACGCCAGCCGCCACCCCGCCGGCGAGGACGGTCGACAGCGCCTTCGGACGCTCATGCGCCTCGACGCATTCGGCAGCCGCGAATCGGAACGTCAGCACCACAGCGGCATAGGCCCCGCCGAAGATCATGGCGAGCGTGAACAACGCAAATGAGTGAACGATGAGCGCGATGGCCGCCAGCAGTCCCATGCCGACGCCACAGGCATTGCCGACGAGAAAGGCGGCGACACGTCCGTGGCGCTTCGTGATGGCCCCCACGGGCAGCGTCGACATTGCCATGCCGAGCACGAATACGGAAATCGGCAAAGTGGCGAGTGCCGGGTCGGGCGACAGCATGTGGCCGATGATCGCCGCCGTTGCGTACACCACCGTCGAGTTGGCGCCGGCAAGCGCCTGGGCGAAAGACAGTCGCAAGACGTTGCGATTTGCGGTCAGGCCTGACATCGAAGTGGTATTCCTTATACGGCAAGTGAGCGATAGGCAAAGTCTGACCTCACGACCGCGCGTTGGCAAACGAGATATTTTGCGTCGGCGACGAAGTTTTTCTTTGTATGAATGGCGCAGGCCGCACACGTCACGGGGTCCGATCAACGCGCGACGCTGGTGAACCGGCTCGGCGATGTACCGAAGAGCTGCTTGAACGCGTAGATGAAGGCGGACGGTGTCGCATAGCCGATGGTCAGCGCCACATCGGTCACCGACGCGCCGCGGCGCAGCATCTCCAGCGACGCCAGTAGCCGCATACGCTGCCGCCATGCGTGATAGGGCATGCCGGTGGCCTTGACGAAGTGGCGCGAGAACGAGCGTGACGACATGAGTGCTAACGCACAGGCGTCTGCCAGTGTATGCGGCAGGTGTGGATCGGCCTGAATGGCGAGGCAGACTTGCAGCAAACGGGGTTCCGCCGGGAACGGCAACTGGAAGGGGGCGTCGGGAAGTGCTTGCACCAGGTCCAGCAACACGGCGACCTTGCGTGCGTCGGGACCGGCCGGGTCGTACCGCGTAGGGATGGCCGTGCAGCCATGATGCAGAAATGCGCGAACGAATTCGTCGACCATCACGACGCGCACGCCGGTGTCGGGGAGCAGGGCGATGGCGTCGCGTTCGATGTACAGACTCTCCAGCGCGACGTCCTCGCCAACCCACAACGTATGCGCGCACCGTGGCGGAATCCACATCCCGTAATCCGGCGGCAGCGTGAAGTTGATGTCACCGGCCTGGACCTGCATCAGCCCGTCGCGCGCGAACAGGAATTGCCACCACGCGTGTTTGTGCGCGCGCACGCAAGTGCCTGCCGCGATGTGATACGCGCGAAAGTAGACCGGCCGTGGCAGCCTGCGCAACGGCGACGTGTCGATCAGCGTCCACTGTTGGCGGCCGGATCCTGATGGCATGGTAGATAAGGGATTGGCAGTGATTCGCGAGATGTGCACATTCTATCGAATACGCGTATGTCACGATCCGAGGGTGTCAACTGCCAACCGCAGCGGGCTTCATGCGTCGATAGCTCGCGCGAATCGGGATCACCACAGCGATCAGCGTCGCGACGATCAGCAGGCTCGTCGTCGCAATGCCGTCGACCGCCCCGGTGTGGTCGACGGCAACGCCCGCGATCCATGGCGTGACACCGCCGAGCAGGTAGCCCCCCGATTGCGTCACGCCGCTCAGGCGTGTGGCGTCGCTGCGCGACGACGAAAATTCCAGCGGTAACAGCAGCGCAATCGGGAACAGGCCGCCGGTTGCCACGCCGAGCAGGACCGCCGCCACCCAGGCGGTCTGAGGGAGCCCCCATAGCGTGGCCGCACCCGCAAGCGCCATCGTCGCGAACAACGTCATGGCGCCCGCCACGCCGAGCCGCAAACCGCGCAGCACGATGGGAAAGCACAGGCTCGTGGCCGTCTGAAGTATCAGAAAAAGGGCGACGAGCGCACCGCCGGTCTGTAGCGAGAACCCCGACGCCTGATAGAGACTCGGCAGCCACGCAACCACGGTGTAGTTCAAGCCCGCTTGCATGCCGAAGAACAGTGTCAGGGCTGCGACTTCGACGCGACGAAGACCGTGCGAGGATGTCGCGGTACCTGTTGCCGTCTCGTGGGCCGAGCCCGGCCATATCGCCCAAAGGGCACCGGCAACGACTGTGGGGATGGCCCAGAACGCCAGTCCGCCTTGCCATCCCCCGAGTCCCGTCGTCAGCAACGGTGTCGTATAAGCGGCAGCGGCGGAGCCTGCCCCCATGGCGGTGGCGTAAAGCCCCATCGCAGCATGCGTCTTGCCGTGAAACGTCTCCTTGATGAAGCCGCTGAGCAAGGGGCGGATGATGGCGTCGCCGATCCCGACGAGCGCGGCCGTCGCGAGGAGCAACGCGTAAGCATCCGCTTTCACACGCGCCGCCAAACCGATCGCAAGCACGGTAAGCGCCACGAGCATCGAGCGCTTCAGACCGAGCCGACGGTCCAGCGCGTGGCCCAACGGCGATAACACGCCCATGCACACGACCGGAATGGCCGTGAGCAAGCCGAGCGCGCCGCGGCTCAGGTGTAGCGCCGCCTGGATGGTGTCGAGCAGCGGGGAGAGCGAGGAGATGCCCGTGCGAAGGCAAAGCCCTGCGCCGAACACCATCAGCCAGGGCAGTAAGGTTTTGCGTTTCATGACGTCGTTCCGAAGGTCTTGCAAGCGTCATGCAACGTCTTGCAAAAGACCTCGAGCGTATCGACGTCGGCAACAACACACTTTCGACAGATTGCCGAACGATGTCGAATGCCGGCCAAATGCTGTGCGCAGCCCTATCCGGGCATCAAAGCAGTGCGGCCGCCGTCGCTTCGTCGGTGATGAGCGTGCGCACGAGGCCCGCACGGATGGCGGATTCGATGACCGGGACCTTCTGCATGCCGCCGGCGGCGAGAATCAGTTCGGGGATCGCACGCAGGTCGGCGAGCGTCGGGTTGATCGTGCGCTCGACCAGCGGGTGCGCAACCGCGTTCCCACCGGCGTCGAGGTAATGGCCGCAGATATCGCCTGTCGCACCCGCGTCACGCAACGATTGCCATATCTCCCGCGAGATCACTTCGTACTCCAGTAACTTGGAGCCTTCCGACAGATCCGTGGCGCTCAGCAGCGCCATATCGACGTGACGTGCCATCTCGAGCACGCTGCGCACCGGCTCACTGGCGACGAGGGCTTCGCGCAATTCGACGGTCTCCGCGAACATCGGCGCGGTCATGTAGTAGCAGGTCGCGTCGAGCGTGCGGGCAAAGATGGCGGCGTTGTCGTAGGGATTGATGCGCGTGCTGCGCGCCAGTCCACCGCACATCAGCACAACGGTGTTGTTGCGGTCCTGACGATGCAGGATGTTTTGCGCCGCCGCGTTGATGGTGCCGCCCCACGTGATGCCAAGCGATGCGCCGTCGGCGAGATGTTCCGAGAGATATTGACCGGCCGCCGCACCGATGACGACGCGCACATCGACGTCGTTGTCAGGCGTGGGCACCACGATGGCGTTGCGCAAACCGTGCGGGCCATGCGTGGCGACGAGGCCGACTTCCAGTTCCACGTAGGCGCTCACGGGACTGTTGATAGTCGTCTGCACGAAGCCGCTCGCGCGGGCATCGTTGAGCACGCGGTTCACGCGCTTACGGGTGATCCCCATGCGCTGCGCGATGGCCTCCTGCGTCTGCCCCTCCTTGAAGTAGGCCCAACAGATACGCGCCATCAACTGCGCTTCAGCCGGAGGCATGTCTTGGTGCTGGGCAGCCTGGTTCTGCAATTTCATCTGGATTCCTGGGGTCGGTTCGGAGGCCGTCGCGCCTGACGGCGGCCACGCGAAAGGTATCACTATCTCGCCCAAAAGCACAAATGGGTCATCGCCGTCACAAAAGCGTCAAATCCCAAATGTACTATCGGTGACTCAAATGAGTCAGAGGTAGTCATGAGCATGCAGATGGCAGGGGAATCGAGATGGCCGGCGTAGTCCTGGAAAACGTTTGCCGCAGGTTTGGCGCGCACGCGGCCATCGAAAACATCGACCTGACAGTCGGCGAAGGGGAGTTCGTTGCGCTGGTCGGTCCGAGCGGCTGCGGGAAGTCGACGTTGCTGCGCATGATCGCCGGACTCGATTGGCCGGACGAAGGGGCGATCCGCATCGGCGGACGTGAGGTCACCGGCGTGGCTGCCGCCGAGCGCAATGTCGCGATGGTGTTTCAGAACTATGCGCTGTATCCGCACTTGAGCGTGCGTCAGAACATTGCCACACCGCTCACGATGCGTCAGTTGACGGCCTGGGAGCGCCTGCCGTTGCTGTGGCGCGGATCGGCGGCGAGTCGCGCACGTCGCTCGCAGATCGATGCCGAGGTGCACGAGGTCGCGCAGGCGCTGGGGCTCGGTCACGTGCTCGATCTCAAGCCGGGCGCGTTGTCGGGCGGACAGCGGCAGCGCGTGGCGCTGGGTCGCGCCATCGTGCGCCAGCCCGCCGCATTTCTTTACGACGAACCGCTGTCCAATCTCGATGCCGAGTTGCGCACCAGCATGCGCACGGAAATCGCCGATCTGCATCGCCGCATCGGCGTGGCATCGGTGTACGTGACACACGATCAGGTCGAAGCGATGACGATGGCGGACCGCATCGCCGTGATGCGCGCCGGGCGCATCCTCCAGTTCGACAGCCCGGCGCAGTTGTACGCCCAGCCGTCCTGCATCGAAGTGGCGCGCACCATCGGCACGCCGTGCATCGGATTGCTGCCGGCGAAGGTGCTTGCCGGTGGCGGCGGGCTGTCCATCGGCCTGCATTCGGTGTTGCCGTTGCGCGTCGGGCAGAGCGCTGGCGCCGATGTCACGGTCGGCTTTCGCGCCGAACACTTGCAGTTGGCCACTACGGACGCAGCAGGCACGCTTCCCGCTCGCGTGCTGAACGTCGAATATCTCGGCGCGGATGTGCTGGTACACGTCGCCGTGGCCGCCGGTCAACCCGGCCATAGTGAAGCCCGCCTGGTCGTTCGCGTCGCCGGCATCGATTGCCGGGGACGCACGCCGGTGAAGGGCGAGTGGCTGGGGGTGAGCGCCGATTTCGATCGGGTACTGGTGTTCGATGCCGATGGACAACGCATCGATGCCATGCCGCACGACACGGCATTGCGACAGCAGGTGGCGCATGGCTGAGCTGACCCAGCAGATGACCCAGCAGACGCCCGATCAGACGACGCGTCGCATACGTCGCCCGGATGCCGCTCCGGCAATGGGACGCATTGTCGTCGGGTTTGCCGGGCCTGCCGCGCTCGTCGGCCTGATCACACTCGTGTTGCCGCTGATCGCCGTCGTCGCACTCGCGTTCACCGACTACCGGCTCGGGGCGAAGACCCTGTCATTCATCGGTCTCGATAACTTCGCCGATCTCGCGGGCGACGACGTGTTCCGCAAGTCGTTCGCACACACGCTGATGTACTCGGCCATCGTCGTGCCGGTCTCGACGGTCGCCGGTCTCGGCCTCGCGTTGCTGATCAATGCGCAGTCGAGCTGGCGTTCGTTCTACCGTACGCTGCATTTCCTGCCGGTCATGGCCGCGACGATTGCGATCGCGATCGTCTGGGAATTCATGCTCCACCCGAGCTTCGGCCTGGTGAATCTGCTGCTCGCAAAAGTCGGCATCGTCGGGCCTCGCTGGCTCGAAGATCCGGCGACTGCGCTGCTGTCGCTCGCGATCATCGGTGTCTGGCAGATGACCGGCTTCAATATGGTGCTGTTCCTCACCGGCCTCACGGGTATCTCGCCGCAGTATCACGAAGCGGCGTCGATCGATGGCGCGGGTCGGGCCTGGGATCGCTTCTGGCTTGTGACATGGCCGATGCTGCGGCCGATCACGGCGTTCGTGCTCGTCATCTCGGTCATCCGGTCGTTCCAGCTATTCGAAACCGTCTACGTGATCACCGGCGGCGGCCCCCAGAAGTCGACAGAAGTCTTGCTCTTCACCATGTTCAGCGAAGCGTTCGTGTTCTTCCGTGCCGGTCGTGGTGCGGCCGTCGCTGTGGTATTTCTCGCGCTCGTCGGCGTGCTGACGTGGCTCAAATTCCGCTTCGTGAACCGGCGAGGTGCCGCATGAGCCGCATTGCGCCCATGAATCGGCAAGGCCGCGCGATGCGGGTCGTGCGTCACGCGGTGCTCTGGGTGACGGGGCTGATCTCGCTCGCACCGTTCGTCTGGATGCTCCTGACGGCATGCAAGCCGGCGAACGAGGTGTTCGGTCGCGAGTTGCACATCCTGCCGGCGCATTACGCCTGCGCCGAGAACTTCGCCACGGTCTTCTCGATGGTGCCGATGCTGCGTTATCTGGCGAATGGCGCGTTCGTGGTCGTGGTGATTCTCGCGCTGCAACTGCTGTTGGCATTGCCGTGCGCCTATGTGCTGGCCAAGATCCCGCATCGCGGGCGCGGCGTGCTGTTCGGCGCCGTGGTGTTTTGTCTGATGCTGCCGACGCAGGTCGTGGCGATCCCGCAGTTCCTGCTGGCGCAACAGCTCGGACTCGTCGACAGCATCTGGGCGGTGGCGCTGCCTCATGCGTTCTCCGCCTTCGGCATCTATCTGCTTCGACAGTACTTCCAGACGATTCCTGACGAGTTGCTCGACGCCGCACGTCTCGATGGCTTCAGCGAGTTCGCCATCGTGTTCCGGCTCATGTTGCCGGTGGCGCTGCCCGCCGTGATCGCCTTCGGCATCTTCTCGGTGACGGCGCACTGGAACGAGTTCTTCTGGCCGCAGATCGTGTTGTCTTCGCCGGAGAAATTGCTCCCGCCGCTGGGTATCGCGTTCTTCCGCAACGAAGAGGCGGGCACCGATTACGGCGCGCTGATGGCAGCGGCGTCCATAGTCATCGCGCCGCTGGTGATTGCGTTCCTGCTGGCCCAGCGCCGTTTCATCGAAGGCATTGCGCTCTCTGGACTGAAAGGCTGACGGCAGCATTGCGACAGTCGCATCCCCACAACCGCTCCCCCAACCACCCCCACAACCGAATGACCCACGGGACGATCCCACGACTCGTCCTCTTTCCGATTGGAGTATCGACGTGAACGCACGCAGAACCTGGATCAAACAACTCTCCGGACTGGCTGTCATGGCCGCCGTGTCGGCCGGCGGCTTCGGTGTCGCCACACCCGCTTTCGCAGCACAGACGGAATTGACCGTCCTTTACGCCTTCCCGGACCTGTTCCGCCCGGCGATGGAGGAACTGGCCAAACGCTTCATGGCGGCAAACCCGGACATCAAGATCGTCTACCGTGCGCCCGCTGCCGAATACGAGCAGGCCATCCAGACGGTATTGCGCGAGTCCGTCGCCGGCACCCAACCCGACGTCACGATGCAGGGCCTGAGCAGCATCCGGGCGACGGCTGACGCCGGCGTCGCCGTGGAACTCGACGCGATGATCGCCGCCGACAAGTCACTCGACGCGCAGGGCATCACGTCGTCGATGCTGGACGCAGGCAAGATCAAGGGGCACAGCTACGCCATGCCGTTCGCAATCTCGCTGCCGGTGCTGTATTACAACGGCGAGCTCGTCAAACGGGCGGGCGGCGATCCGGCCAATCTGCCGAAGACCTGGGATGAAGTGATTGCGTTGTCGCGCAAGATCAATGCACTGGGTTCAGGCAATAGCGGCCTGTTCTACGCGTGGGACGAGACGGGCAACTGGATGTGGCAGGCGCTGGTCTTCAGTCGGGGCGGCACGATGCTCGACGCGGCTGAGCGTCGCGTCGCCTTCGGCGGCCCCGAAGGCCAGTGGGCGATCAACCAGTTGGCCCGCTTCGTCAAGGAGGGCGGGATGCCCTATCTGAATCACATCAGTGCGCGTCAGCAATTCGCGGCAGGTGCGCTCGGCATTTTCGCCACATCGTCGTCGCAGTTGAATGCGATTCAGAAGCTGGCGGCCGGTCGCTTCCCGGTCGTGGTCGGCACGTATCCCGACCTGAAGCCAGGCGTGTCGAAGCTGCCGTCCGGCGGCAACGGTCTTGTCATCACGACACGCGATCCGGCCAAACAACAGGCCGCATGGCGCTTCATCCGCTTTGCTGCGCAGCCGGAGCAAGCCGCCGATGTGGCGCGGCGCACGGGCTACTTCCCGCCGAACCGGAAAGCGGGCGACTTGCTGACCGATTTCTACAAGGCGAACCCCAACTATGCGGTCGCCGTGAGCGAGCAACCGTATGCGTCTGGCTGGTATGCGTTCCCGGGCAAGAACGGCTTGAAGACCATCGATGTCATCAAGGACAAACTCGAATCGGTCGCGAGCGGCAAGCGTGCAGGCGAGCCGGAGAAGGTGCTGTCCGAAATGGCGGCTGACGTGGGGGCGTTGTTGCCGCAATGAGTGTGATGTCCTCGCAGAAGCAAAACCCGATGGTCGTGCTGGTCTGTTGCGACGCGCTGAATCGGGACTGGATCGACCCGGTGCGCACCCCGGTCCTGAGCCGCCTTGCGGCGCGGGGCCGGTGGTTCGCGCAGCATGAGGCGGTGTTCCCGTCGGTGACGCGGGTCTCGGCGGCGTCGATTGCCACGGGATGTGTGCCGTCTCGACATGGTTTACACGGCAACCGCATGGGACTGTTCGAGCACGGCAAGGTGCGGGTGTACGACGTGGGGCATCCCGACTTCCGGCACCATATGCGCCGGGCCACCGGCCGCACGCTCAAGGTGCCGACGCTTGCCGAACGCGTGGCCGGCATGCGTGGCTTCGTCGCCATGTCGAATGTTTCGCCCGGCGCTGCGTACTTTCTCGATCCGGATCACTTCGGCACGGTATATCACCGCGCGGGATCGTTTCTGCCCGGCGGTGATCCGGTGCCGGAGGCCGACGCGCTGAGCATCGGGCAGGATTTCGACGGTGACCGCCAGATGACGGCGCGCTTCTGCGAGGAAGTCCTGCGCGCGCGCAAACCCTCGGTCGCGGTACTGTGGCTCGCGCATCCCGACGCAACGCTGCACGGCGCCCCCCTGGGCTCGCCCGCGCACCTCGCGTCGTTGCGTCATGCGGACGCCTGCGTGAGCGAGGTCGTCACGACGGTCGATGCGCTTCGGGACGCGGGCGATGACGTGCTGCTGATCGTCGGCTCGGATCACGGGCAAGAGACGATCGGCGACAGCGTCGACATCGAAGCGTGGCTGGGGGCGCAAGGGCTGGCGGCGTTCGTCGAGCGTGGCGATATCGCGGTCGCGGCGCAGGGCACCTCAGCCCTGATCTATGCGACAGAGACGGGGCGTCCGGCGTTTCTGGGGATACTCGACCGGTTGCGCGAACAGCCATGGGTGGGGACGGTCGAGACTGGAGACCTGTTGGCGCTTCGAGGCGTATCGAAGGAGGAGGGCGTCATCGCGGCCATCGATATGGGATATCTGGCGGGCGGAAACGATTTCGGCGTGCGAGGCAAACGCTGGGCGGCGGCGGAGCCCGGCAAGGTCAAGACACCCGGTTTCGGCGAGCATGGCGGCTGGGGGCCGGACGAGACTCGCCCGTTCCTGATCGTCGAGTGCGGCGGTGATGCTGCGCTCGTCACGCGTCCGACGAGCCTCATCGACATCGCACCTACGGTGCTGGACTTCCTCGGCGTGCCTGCGCCGGACATGCAAGGGCAGTCCGTCCTGAAATTTCAGTAGATTTCCAAAAGTCTTTCACGTTTTTGCACAAGCGCGCTATTCACAACGCGCTTGTGCTACAGTTCCGCAGCAAAAAATCAAAAGCAGATTGACCGGGCGGAAGCATAACGCTCAGGAATCCAGATCGTCGCGTTTCGTCATGCGAGACGGTGTAGGAAAATTTGCGACAAGCCAGTTCCAGTAGTCGAAAGTGTCGTACCGAATCAGATTTTGCAACCGCATTGCGAAAGGGTATCGGGGAACCATGATTAACGCTGCTGTGGGCCACCTTGCGGGGCGGCTCAACGAACATCTGAAGCAGGCCTACACACTGACCGACGACATCGTGACGATGTCCGGTCTGGTGGACCTCAACGGGCAGGCTGTCGCGAATACGAACAACCGTCTGGTTGTCATCCTCACACACATCGAGCGCGATACCGGGCCGGTGCGCAAGGGCATTCCCGGCGACGCGGGCGCTTCGCATCTGTCGGTCGGCGTGGCGCCGCTCTATCTGAATCTCTACGTGATGGTCGCCGCGAATTTCACCGGCGGCAATTACGAAGACGCCCTGAAGCTTATCTCCGGCGCCATCGCCTTCTTCCAGCGCAATCCAGTGTTCGACCGTCGCTCGTCGCCGTCGCTCGATCCGCGCATCGACCGGCTCGTGCTGGAAATCGAGAACCTCAATATCCGGGAGCTCAGCAACCTCTGGACGATGCTCGGCGGTAAATACCTGCCGTCCGTGTTGTACAAGGTGCGGCTGATGGCGCCCGACACCGACGACATCACCGGTACCGTGCCGACCGTGCGCGCGCCGGTGCCTGTACTTAACCACTGAGCGGAACCACGGGGCATGGTTACGTCTGCTTGCGCGCCAGGAGTGCCGGGCTACACGCGGCTATTCACTGTCGACGTCACTCACGCGTACTGGCCTTCGCCGGGTCAGTGGCTTCGTCACGTGGCCACGCCCGCGACCGCCGACTGGGTGCGGCGGCGTGATTTGCTGGTGCGCCCGCACCGGCAGGGCGTGGCCGTGTTCTGCGCGTCGGATCGTCGTGCGGTGCTGCTCGACGGGCTTCGCGCCGGCGACGCCGTCGCCACCTTCAAGTGGTACGCGCAAGACACCGATTTCTCCCTTTACACGCAGCCGGCCATGCCCGGCAGGTCGTCGGTCTATGTCGTGCAGAGTCGGTCCAGCGTTCCGGTGGACGGACAGACGTCGTCGCGTCGCCTGCATGCCGAGGCGTGCATCGAAGCGACCGATGCCGTTGCCGTGGACACGCCGGCGCTCGCTGCGCATCTCGAACGCGCCGATCGTGTGAATCCGCCTTTGCTGGTCGCGCAGATCGATCTGTCGGATCACGTCGCCCTCGACGACAGCGACGGGCAGCGGGGCATCGATTACGTCGTCAATTTCGCCGCGCGCACGAGTTGCTGGCGCTACTACTACGTGTGCGCGCAGGACAGCGGTGCGCTAAGCGTCGTTGATCTCGACGAGACGGTGAGTTTCGTCACCACCGGCAGCGAGGACCGCTCGGGCGGGCGTCGTGCGGTGATCTTCGAGAGTGAGCAAGAGATTGCAATGCAGCAGCAATACCCGCAGCGCTTTCAGTTGCGGGAACGGGGCCGGTCGGGTGAACGCGTGTTGATCCGGAGACTGCCCAATGCCGACATCGGCAGCCTGACGCAGAAGACGCCGAAGGTGCAGAAACCGCAGGAAGCTGAACAATCGGCGCAAAGCCGGGCAGTACTGGTATCCGAGATCTACATCAATTGACATCGATGACCGAGGTGAACTCATGGCGCAATACAAAACACCAGGTGTATACGTAGTCGAACAAAACGCGTTTCCCAATTCCGTGGTCGAAGTCGCCACGGCAGTGCCAGCGTTCATCGGCTACACGCAGTTCGCCGATAACAAGGGTACGCCGCTGGGCGGCACGCCCTGGCGTATCAGTTCGATGGCCGAGTTCGTCATGTACTTCGGCGGGCCGCCGCCGACGACGTATTCGCTCGACGCCATCACGACCGATAAATCGGCCGACAAAGCGGCTGACAAGCCCGCCGCCGATGCCGCGGCCGACGGCGCGGGCGATCCGCCCAAGCGTCCTGTCGTCACCGATCTCTTCATCGGGGCCGTGGGCGCGCGCAAGCCGTTCAAGTTCACCCCGCAGACGAAGGAATACCTGCTGTACTACAGCATGCTGTTCTTCTTCCAGAATGGCGGCGGGCCGTGCTACATCGTATCGGTCGGCACCTATGCGGACGGCGACATCGATTCGGGCAAGCTGATCGACGGCATCGATAGCCTTGTCAAAGAGCAGGAGCCGACGATGGTGCTCGTGCCCGACGCGGTACGGCTCGCCCGGCAGGATTGCGCAAAGGTACAGACGCACGCGCTTCAGCACTGCGGCTATACGATGCGCAACCGCTTCGCGATTCTCGACCTGTTCGACGGCATGTGGGATCGCCAGGCGCCCGGCGGCGATTGCATCACGAATTTCCGCGACGACGTGGGGTCGTCGTTCCTCGACTTCGGCGCGGCGTATTACCCGTGGGTCAACACGTCGATCGTGACGGACAAGGACCTCGACTTCACGAAGATTTCCAACCCCGCGCAACTCCAGACGTTGATCACCACGGAACTCGGCGCCGTGATCAATCCGCCTGACAGCGCGTCGCCCGCCGACAAGGCGAAGGCGAAACAGGTCAAGGATGTGATTGCCAAGCTGACGGGCGGCGCACCTGCCGCGACGGCTGACGGCGCTGCCGCAGCGCCTGCCGCTCCGGCCGCCGACGGCGGCGCGGATGCCGCAAAGGCTGCCGATGCGGGTGCCGCGCCCGCAGCCGACGCCAAGCCCGCCGCGCCGATGTCGAAAGACGACATTGCCACGCTGCACAAGACGTTGAGCGTCATCAGCAACGTCTACGTGCAAGTGCTTCAGGCGCTTCAGAAGAAGGTCAACCTGATGCCGCCGGCCGCTGGTATGGCAGGGCTCTACACGCTGGTCGACAACACGCGCGGCGTGTGGAAGGCCCCGGCGAACATCAGCCTGAACGGTGTGGTCTCGCCGAGCGTGAACATCTCCAACGCGGATCAGGAAGACCTGAACGTGCCGACCACGGGCAAGTCCGTCAATGCGATTCGCAGTTTCATCGGCGAGGGCGTGATGGTGTGGGGCGCGCGCACGCTCGACGGCAACAGCCTCGACTGGCGCTACCTGAGCGTGCGCCGCACGATGATCATGATCGAAGAATCGCTGCGTCTGGCGTGCAAGGCCTATGTGTTCGAGCCGAACACGGCCAATACGTGGGTGACGATCAAGAGCATGGTGCGCAACTTCCTCACCAGCGTGTGGAAGCGCGGCGGACTGGCCGGCGCGAGCCCGGACGATGCCTTCCAGGTTTTCGTTGGGCTCGGTGAGACGATGACCGGTGACGACATTCTCGAAGGCATGCTCAAGGTGACGGTGCTGGTGGCGGTGAGCCGTCCGGCCGAGTTCATCGAACTCACGTTCCAGCAACAGATGCAGAAATCCTGAGACCGCTAGGTCACGATCCGTTTGACCGGTCGAGTCACGCGTGCGCGACGTAAATTGCGAATAGCGCAAGTGGCGCCAGTACCGACCGGCATTTTCCGCATGCAACCCATAGACGAGGTGTGTGATGGCAGACGATGGTTCGAAACAATCCACCACGGTTTGGCCCCTTCCCAAGTTCTACTTTCAGGTGAAGTGGGACTCGCAGGTCATGTCGTTTCAGGAAGTGAGCGGGCTGGACGTCCAGTCCGAGGAAATCAAGTACCGGCATGGCGACAGCCCGGAGTTCTCCGTCATCAAGATGCCGGGCATGAAGAAGTACGGCAACGTCACCATGAAGAAGGGCGTGTTCAAGTCGGATAACAAGTTCTGGGACTGGTTCAACCAGATCAAGATGAACACGATCAAGCGGGTGCCGGTCACGATCAGCCTGCTCGACGAGGCCGGCAAGCCGACGATGGTCTGGACGCTCGCCAACGCCTGGCCGACGAAGATCACCGGTACCGACCTGAAGTCCGAAGGCAACGAAGTCGCCATAGAGACCATCGAGATCGTGCACGAAGGTCTGACGATCGCCAACAGCTGAGTCGTCTCGTTCGCCGCACTGGTGCGCCCGCTGCGCGGGCCGCCAGCGTCGGCTTGCGGTTCGCCTTGCTGGTGGCTTCTGCTTACCGAGCTTATCGAGTTTCCCACGCGCTCCCCGTTTGCCCGACATGCCGTCATCGCCTTTCGATCCCTATCCGCCGTCGGCTTTCCATTTTCGTGTGATGTTTTCGTCCACGGCGGGCGCTGTCGACGCGTCGTTTCAGGAGGTCTCCGGTATCACGACGGAGATCGATACCGAGTCGGTGCCCGAGGGCGGCGAGAACCGCTTCGTCCACACGCTTCCCAAGGGTGTGAAGCATCCGCATCTGGAGCTAAAGCGCGGGATTGCGGGCATGACATCGCCGTTGGTGATGTGGTGCCGTTCCGTGTTCGAAGGCGAGTTCATCGTGCCGATCCGGCCGCAAACGCTGATGGTGCAGTTGCTCGACGAGCTGCACCTGCCGATCCGGATCTGGACCTTCGCGAACGCTTATCCGGTGAAGTGGGAAATCGAGAGCTTCGGTTCGACGAAAAACGAAGTCGCCATCGAGAAGATCGTGCTGAGCTACACGTTTTCGTCGCGCATGATGTAGCGCGACGTCAGTACCCGTTACGAGACTTTTCGAGACATACAAAGAATCGGGGGATTCACCGGTGCCTATCGAAATCGGTCATCTGAGCATCAAATCGACGGTGGTGCAGCGCGCGGCACAGAGCGCCGGACAGCCGGCACTGGTCGAGGATCTGCCTGTCGCCGCGCCCGCGTTTGACGATCAGGCGCGTGCGGAACTGCTGGCGGAATGCCGGGCGCTGGTGCGCGAGATGCTCGAACGCGCCCGGGAGCGTTAAGTCATGGCGACCAGTCTCACGCGGCGCAAGTTCAGTATCGCCCCGTGCACCGTTTCCAGCGGGCAGATCTCCGTGGACGGCAGCCGCACGCCGTTCGAAGCGCTGATCAATCCGATCGGTTACAAGCGCAAGCTGAGCATCGAATACAACAAGAAGCAGACGCTGGGGCAGCCCAGCGCGATACCGCGTTTCAGCGCGGTGCGGCCCGAGACCATCACCATCGACAACCTGGTGCTCGACGGCACCGGTGTCGTCGACGGTACCGGCTCGCGCAGCGTGAAAGACATGATCGACGCCATGCTGGCGGTGATCTACAAGTACGACGGCAAGAAGCATGAACCCAACTATGTGCGCTTGTTGTGGGGAACGTTCATCTTCTTCGGCCGGGTCGAATCGATCGGACTCGATTACACGATGTTCAAGCCGACCGGCGAGCCGTTGCGCGCGCGGGTCACGCTGGGCATCGTCGGTTGGGTCAGTGCGACGGAAAGCTCGTTGCGGGCCAATCTCAGTTCGCCGGACCTGAGCCATCTCGTGGAGGTAACGGCAGGCGACACGCTGCCGCTGCTGTGCAATCGCATCTACAACGATCCGTCGTATTACCGCGAGGTCGCTCGCATCAACAACCTGACCGGCTTTCGCAAGCTGGAGCCGGGCATGATGCTGCGCTTCCCGCCGCTCGTCTGATTATTTTTCCGATTTCCTGCCTGTCCCTATGGCCGATTCTCCCGCCCTGAATACCAGCGCTGTCCTGAAGCTCACGATCACGAGCGGGGGCAGCGCCATTGCCGACACGATTCGCGTGATCTCGGTCGACATCGAGCGCGCGGTCGGCCGCATTTGTCAGGCGCGCATCGAAATCCTCGACGGCGACATGCCCGATAACGACTTCCCGGTGAGCGATCTGGAGACATTCGCACCGGGGACGGCCATTGTCATCAGTGCGGGATACGGCGCGAACGCCACACAGATATTCGACGGCGTGGTGATCCGTCACAGCATCCGCATCACGGGAAACAACGAGGCGCGTCTGGTGATCGAGTGCCGTCACAAGGCGGTGAAGATGACGATTGGCTGCAACAACGCCAACTACATCGACAGCAAGGACAGCGACATCATCAGTCAGTTGATCGAGAAGGTCGGCGCTGACGCAGAGGTGAGCGCAACGACCACCCAGCACAAGGAGATCGTGCAGTTCTACAGCACCGATTGGGACTTCGTGCTGCTGCGCGCCGAAGCCAATGGGGCATTGGTGATTGCAGACGACAACGGCAAGGTGACCGTCAAAGCGCCGCAGACATCCGCCGCCGCCGTGCTCAAGGTGACTTACGGCATCGATCTGATGTCGTTCTCCGCGGACATCGATGCGCGCACCCAGTTGCAGAGCGTGGTGGCGGCCGCCTGGGATCCGAGCACCCAGGCGATGGTGCAGCAGACGTCGCCGTCGACCTCGCTGTATGCGCAGGGCAATCTGAGCGCATCAACGCTGGCCGCCGTGGCAAGCCCATCGACCTTTCGCCTGCAATCGACGGTCCCCGTGCCTTCGGACGACCTCAAGTCATGGAGCGATGCCACGCAAATGCGCGCCGCGCTTGCGCGAATTCGCGGACGCATGTCGTTTCAGGGCAGCGCGGCGGCCAAACCCGGCACGATGATCGAACTCGTGGGCGTGGGAAAGCGCTTCAGCGGCAGCGTGTTTGTCAGCGGCGTGCAGCATCGCATTGCCGACGGCAACTGGATCACCGAAGTGGATTTCGGCATGTCGCCGGAACCGTTCGCCGAACGGCGAGGCTCGGGCGACGTGATGGCGTCGGGCTTGCTGCCGGGCGTTGGCGGCTTGCAGATCGGGAAGGTCATGAAGCTCGACGCCGACCCCGAGAGTCAATACCGGATTCAGGTGGCCGTGCAGGTGCTTCAGGCGGAGACCGTCGGTGTCTGGGCGCGGCTGGCCAGCTTCTACGGATCGTCGGGCGTCGGGGCATTCTTCATTCCGGAGATCGGCGACGAAGTGATCCTCGGCTATCTCAACGGCGATCCGTCTTACCCGGTGGTCCTCGGCAGCGTCTACAGCAGTCAGCGCAAGATGCCGTATGAGCTGACGGCCGAAAACTATACGAAGGCGTTGTGGACGAAAGGGCTGCTCAAGGTCATTTTCGACGACGACAAGAAGGTGATCACGCTCATCACGCCGCAGAACAACACCATCCAGATGAGCGACGACGCCAAGTCGATCTGTCTGACGGATCAGAACGACAACAAGATCCAGATGACACCCAGCGGTATCACGCTCGACAGCCCGAAGGACATCGTCATCAACGCCCAGGGGAAGGTGAGCATCAGCGCCGTGGCGAATATCGAGCATTCGGCGCAGGCCGACATCACCAGCGAAGCACTCAACATCAGCAGTACCGCGAAGGTCGGCTTCACTGCCAAGGGCTCGGCCACGGCCGAACTCTCGGCCAGCGGACAGACGACCGTCAAGGGCGCGCTGGTGATGATCAACTGAAGACGCCGGCGCGTCAGACACGTAAATAAGACGATTCAGCCCCAGGAGACCACGAGATGCCGATGGCTGCCCGACTCACCGACATGCACACCTGTCCGATGCAGACGCCCGCCGTGCCGGCCCCGATTCCGCACGTCGGCGGCCCGATCATCGGCCCGTGTGTGCCGACCGTACTCGTGGGCAAGCTGCCTGCGGCCGTGGTGACGGACAACTGCATTTGCGTCGGCCCGCCGGACAGCATCGTCATGGGCTCGACGACCGTGATGATCGGCGGCAAACCGGCCGCCCGCGTCGGCGATACGTGCGCGCATGGCGGCGCCATCGTCATGGGTTGCCCGACGGTAATGATCGGTGGGTGAATCGGTGACTGAACCGGGAGAGCGCACATGAGCGCAGACAAATCGTTTCTCGGCACCGGCTGGGCGTTTCCGCCGCGCTTCGGCGACAGCGCCGCGAACGGCCGCACGCAGATGGTCGAAGCCGAGACCGATATTCGGGAGAGCCTCGGCATCATTCTGTCGACCGTGCCCGGCGAGCGGATCATGCAACCGACGTTCGGCTGCGGCATCAAGGCCTATGTCTTCGAGGAAATCAGCGAAAGCGTGATGACCGAGATGCGCGACGCCATCGACCGGGCGATCCTGTTCTTCGAGCCGCGCGTGACGGTCGAGCGTATCGAGATCGATGCGTCGAGTGCAATCGACGGGCGTGTGGACGTGCTGATCGACTACACCGTGCGCGGTACGAACACTCGCACCAACATGGTCTATCCGTTCTACTTCCTCGAAGGCACGAACGTGCCGGCGGCGCAGATCGAGTCGCCGACTCAGGGATAGCGGCCGCCGATGCACAACCTCATCATTCGGGACGGAACCAGTCAGGCGATGCGGGCGCTGCCTCCATTGCAGGACGGGTATTTCCGTCTCGACGAGATGACGTTTCACGAACTGCTCGACATCGTCGTCGAATTCGCATCGCTGGTGCGTTTCCATAACGGCAACGACGAGCCGCAAGGGGATTGGTCGCCGTTCTTCCGGGCGGACGAAACGGTGGTCATGAGCCGCATTCTCGCCTTCGACCTCACGCGCGAGACGGAGCGCTTCGCCCAATGGTGGCGCGATACGCCGGAGTATGACGGCGTGGGTGGCGCGAGCGGCGAGGGGACCGGCTTGCGGTCGATGTTGCGGGCGTCTCCCGTTCCCGAACTGATCGTCACGCTCAACGACTGGTTCGAAGCGCTTTCGCAGGCGCAAAGCGATAACGGCCTCGGGCTGCGCACGGTGCTGCGCGCGGTCATCATGCAACTGAGCCGACGTCAGTCGGGCGTGCTCGGCGCGCTGAGCTCGGCGCACCTGCAAACGCCGCTCGATCCGGTATGGACGGAAGCGCAGACATCGGTCGTCGCGTACGCCGTCGAGGGTGACGCACACGCGCCGACGTCATCGGCCGAGTCGATGGCAACGCCGGCCGCATCGACATTGACGAAGGCGGACGTGCGCGCCGATTTCCACGCCTACATGAAGGCCATCGAAATGGTCCGCAAAGAGGCGTTGTCGCGATTGCCCGCGTCGTTACACAGCGGCAATCACGACCCGGCCGTGGGCATGCTGATCGCTTTTGTGAGGCAGTTCGAGAAGCTTCAGAGCAAGCTCAACGGCTACACCCAGAAGTTCATCGACTTCTATTACGAGCGCATGCTCGGCAGCACGCCGCGCGGTGTCGTGCCCGATCACACGTGGCTGGTGCTGCGCCGCAACCCGGACGCGCGTGACGTGCTGGTGCCCGCCGGCACGGCATTTCCGGCCGGGATCGACGCCCACGGTCGCGACATCCTTTATCTGTCCGAAGACGCGCTGCGCGTGAGCGGCGCGCGCGTGAGCCGGGTGCAGACCCTCTTCCTCGATCACAACGGCTACAGCATGCCGGAGAACCTGCTGCCGGAAGATCCGGGGGCGGGTGCCAATGGACGGAAATGGCCGACGGCCGCGTGGTTCGACGAAGTGCCCTGCGCGCCGCCCGGTACCGAACACTCACAGGCGTGGCCGATTCTCGGTGCGCCCAAGCCCGGCGCCGGTATTCGTCCCCATGGACAGGCGCGCATCGGATTCGCACTGGCCAGCAAGGTCCTGCTGCTCAAGGAGGGTGAGCGGATCGTGACGCTGACGATCACGTTCGCCGACGACAAACTCGTCACGCAACTCGGACAAGTGGCTGATGCGGTGTTCGGCAAGAGCGATGAGATCGATGAGGTTGATGAGACCGGGGAGCGGTCGGGCGAGGCATCCGAAGCGATGCATCTGCGACGCCAGGACCTTTACCTCAAGATCCTTCGCAGTCTGTTCTCCGTCGCGCTCACGGGGGAGACGGGCTGGATCGACATCGCAGGCTACGTGCCGAGACTCGAAGACCGCGAATTGCGATTGAGCTTCGTGCTTCCCCCGCAATCGCCATCGGTCGTGCGTTACTCGCCCGGGTTGCACGGCGAGCAGTTCGACGTCGAAACGCCGCTCCTCAGATGCCTCATCAACCCCGGCGCGTATCTGTTCCCGTACGGCTTGTTGCGCAATCTGCCCGTGACGGGGGCACGTATCGACGTCGAGGCCCGCGGCTGCCGCGATCTGGTCCTGTACAACAACATCGGCCAATTGAGTGCCGCGACGCCGTTCGCCCCGTTCGGACCGCTGCCGCGTCTTGGCAGCTATCTGGTGGCTGGGAGTACGGAGATGGCCGTCAAGCGCATCACGCGCTTTCGTCTGCGTATCGAGTGGGCGGACTTGCCACGCGTAACGGGCGGGTTCGGTACGTGGTACGACGGTTATGACGTACGGCTGACTAACGAAGACTATCTGGCGTCTGTCGAAGTGCTCGCGAAAGGCGGGTGGCTGCCGGCGGGCGAGGCCGCACGTCCCGTGGTGCCGCTCTTTCACACGCGCGTGACACCGGGCAAGGGCGAACGGATCGACAACACCATCGTCTGGGATGCCGGTCACCTTGCGTCGCTATTCGAACCCGATGCCGGTGTGAGCCCCGCGCACCCGCTGACCTGGGGGCCGGGCGCGAAGAACGGTTTCTTCAAGTTCACCTTTGCGGCACCGGCGTTTGCCTTCGGTCACGAAGCGTATCCGCAGACGTTGTCCACGACCATGCTCGCGAATTCACGCAAGCGCATGTGGCGCAGGGCGCGTCCGATGCCGCGTGCGCCGTACACCCCGATCGTCAACACGATTTCGTTCGACTACGCCGCGACGGGCGCCATCAGCGTGGACCGCATCGCCAATCGCGATGAAGACGGGCGTTTCCTCCATCTGTTCCCGGCGGGCTGGGAATCGCTGGACATGACGAGTTACCCCGCGCCGGAGTTGCTGCCGCGCTTCGAGGACGCCGGGAATCTCTATGTCGGTATCGACGCCAGCGCACTGGGCGAACCCGGTGAGACGCTGACGCTGCTGTTCCAGTTGCGCGCAGACTCCCGGCCCGTCGCCGCACCGGACGCGCACGAGGTTGACGCGACTGAGGCCACTGACGCCACAGATCCTCGGCGTCCGGCCGGTCTGCACTGGAGCTATCTCTCGGGCAATGTGTGGAAGCCGTTGTCACGGCGGGACATTCTGACCGACGGCACACACCAGTTGATGACGTCCGGCATCGTCACCCTGCGGGTGCCTGCCGACATCGGCAAGCGCAACACGGTCATGCCGGACGGGCTTTACTGGTTGCGCGTGAGCGCCGATCGCGACATGGAGAAGTATTGCAGCCTGTACGCCGTGCATGCGCAGGCGGTACAGGTACGCCGGGGGCCGGACGTGCCGCAGGAAGTACCGATGGTACTGCCCGCCGGGACGATTACGCGCAGCCGACGGCCGTTGCCCGGGATCGTCTCGCTCGTGCAGCCGCTGCCATCGTGCGGCGGGCGTCCGCAAGAGACACGCGAGCAGATGCGTACGCGCGTGAGCGAGCGCCTTCGTCACAAGCAACGGGCCGTGACACCGGCAGACTTCGAGTCGCTGATTCTGGAAGCGTTTCCTGAAGTCTACAAAGTGAAGTGCTTCGCCAACCTGTCCACGAAGCAGGGGCCGCATGATTGCGTGCGCCCCGGTCAGGCGCTCATCGTGCCCCTGCCATACTGGCCCGCCGTGAAGGACGTCGAGCAGATGCCGATGCTCGACGGCAACGTGATCCGGCAGATCGCCGAGTTCGCCAACGCCTTGTCGTCGCCGTGGGCGGACGTCTCGGTCGAGAACCCCGTCTATGAGCGTATTCAGGTGCGATGCAAGGTGCGCTTCACCGACCGGGCGGGTAACGGCTTTTATCTGGCACAGCTCAATGCCGCGATTTCACGCTACCTCACGCCGTGGCAGGACGACGTGGGTTATCGCACGCATTTCGGATGGTGTATTCGCCAGCACGACATCGAGGCCTACATCGGGTCGTTGCCGTATGTGCAGTACGTCTCCGGATTCTCGATGCTTCGGATCGCGACGGTGGCGAGCGGCGCCGAGGCTGCCGAGTTGGCCGCGACCGACATGCAGACGTTCACGCTGTCCGACACCGCACGCCGGACCGGCGACGCAACGGGGCCGCAGACCGACATTGTCCCGCTGTACCCGTGGAGCATCGCCATTCCCGTAGCGCATCACGCCATCGACGCGGTGGACGACGACAAGGATTACGAGGGCGTGCCGACCACGCTGAGCCAACTCGAAATCGGCACCACCTTCATCAT
The DNA here is from genome assembly GCF_022696215.1 of Pandoraea sp. LA3. NCBI lineage: Bacteria > Pseudomonadati > Pseudomonadota > Betaproteobacteria > Burkholderiales > Burkholderiaceae > Pandoraea > Pandoraea sp. LA3. Next base: position 287,212 of record NZ_PTPY01000038.1, read on the forward strand.
TTCGGATGACGACCATGAATGGAAAACCGATCGCCCGGCGTAACCGGGACACCCTGCGACGCAAGTTCGGCAATGGCGAAATGCCGTCGGCGACGGCGTTCTCCGAGCTGATCGACTCCATGCTGAACATCGTGGACGAAGGCTTCGACAAGACGCCTGTCGATGGCCTCAAGGTGTCGCAGCTCAATCAGGGCAAGCTGCTGAGCTTCTACCAGAACATCGATCTGAAAAGCCCCATCTGGACGATTCAGCTCGACGGCGAAGCCGGGGGGCTGGCGTTCGGTAACGGCGACAACCCCACGGCACTGACACTGCGTCAGCTAGGTAAAGCTGACGTCACGGCCACGGTAGCCGCAGACAAGGCCGCGCCATCCGTCGGATTCGAACTCGACGTGGCCGGCCGTGTCGTTGCCGACGGGCGACGCGGACGTCCCGGTGCACGCGCGGTGCAGGCGGACGGGAAATGGCACGACATTACGGACCCGCTCACCGGTTGTCAGGCCTTCGAGATCACGGCTGGCGTGGGCAAGCGGGGCAGCGGGAAATTCGCGGTGATGCACGCCTACGCTGTCATGGCCTACAACGGCAAGGGGGACATCGATTATCGTCAGTCCCATTTCGGCAGCAAGTGCAACCGTCTCCAGCTCCAGTGGGCAGACGCACCGGATGGCGCCAGGCATAGCTACGTGCTGCAAATGCGCGTGGGGTGTCCGTACGACTCGGCGCGCGACGCTGCCGGTGCGCCCAAGACCTGGGTGACGTACTACCTGACCACGCTCTGGTTCGATCCGGAGATGACCGGTAGCGCGACGGACCCCGAACCCAAGGGGGCGCAATGACCATGACCGCCACCACTGTCACGTCGGGTACAACGGGCTGCGTCGACATCGTCCTCACCGCGGACGACGCGCAGTTGCTCATGAGCGCGCTGAGCGAGCTTCCGTTCAAGCGGGTCTTCGAGTTGATCGGCATGCTGAACCGGCAGGCCAATGCCGTCACCCCGGGCGCGCCGCTGGTGTGTGCGCTCGATCCGGGCGCATTCGCGCTGATCGTGGAGGCCCTCGGGCAACTGCCGTATCAGCGAGTGCACGTGTTGATCGACGACCTGAAGGCACAACTGCACGCCGCCCGTGCTGCCGGCGAACGCACATCGGGCAGCCCCGTGCGCGCCGCACGTCATTCCGGGCGGGTGCCCGGCGTGAGGATGCCATGAACGCCCCTGAGTCCATCGCCCGTCACGACGGCGCCGGGTCCGATCCGCATGGGCTCGATTTCGATGCATTGCGTCGCGCAGGCATTGCGACGTTGCAGGCGTTGTGCGGCGAGCGCTGGACCGATTACAACCTGCACGATCCGGGCGTCACGATTCTTGAGCAGTTGTGTTACGCCATCACGGAGTTGGGGTACCGCTCGGACTTCCCGCCGGAAGACTATCTGGTCGGCGACGATGGACGGATCGACTACCAGCGTCACGCGCTGCATCCGGCAGACGACATTCTGCCGAGCGAGGTGCTCACGTTCGAGGACTATCGCAAGCGCTTCTACGACACGATTCCCGAGCTTGAGGACGTCTGGCTCACGCGAGACGACCGCCCGCTAGATAACGTCCATGCCGCGCACGGTCTGTGCCGTGTCGCCATCAAGCTCAACGACGCCCTTCAGGACAACGCGGACGACGCCACCCGCGCGAAGCATGAAGCCGCCGTATGTCTGCGCGTCAGGGAAGTGTTCCATGCGCATCGGAATCTGGGCGAAGACCTCTCCGATGTCGTCGTCGTGCCGGTCCAACCCGTATATCTGTGCGGCGAGATCCAGATTCATAGCGAGCGCGATCCGGCGTCGATCTTCGCCGACATCTTCTTTCAGTGCGCGCGTGCGGTGCATTCGGGCTTCCGGATCGAGCGATACGTGAAGGCATTCGATGCCGGCATTCCGCTCGAGACCCTGTTTGCCGGGCCGCGTACGGAGCATGGCTACGTGGCGAGCACCGGCGCGCAGGCGCAGGGCGCGCCGATCGCGCTGGCGCGCCTCGTCGGGCTGGTGCAGGCGGTCGACGGCGTGGCCCACGTGCAGCGTCTTGCGTTGTGCGATGCCGACGGCAAACCGGTGAACAGCGACAGCATGAACGGCACATCGGGCGCGGTGTTACGGTTGCGGTTTCCGGGCGACGCGCAGGGCAGCTTTCTGCGGCTGCACTTCGCGAGTGGCGCGGTCGGTGGCGGTGGCGGTACGAGGGCGCAGGCGTCGAATGGCGGCAACGAGCATCGGCGGGAGGAGAAGTCGCGGGTCGTGCTCGACGACGCGCGCGTCGCGCTGGCCAAAGCGCGTTTCGAATTCGATACGCTGCGTAACACGAAGCAGTCGGTGGCGGGCATCGTGCCCGCGCCGCAAGGTGAGCAGCGCGAACTGCGCGATTACTACTCGATTCAGCATCAGTTTCCTGCGATCTACGGGATCAACCGATTCGGTGTGCCGGCTACGGCACCGCTTGCCAATCGCGTCAGTGCCCATCAATTGAAGGCCTATCTCTATCTGGCCGAGCAGTTGATGGCCAACTATCTGGAAAACCTGCAATCGGTCGGCCGGATGTTCTCCGTCGACACGTTGTACGAAACCTATTTCTCGCAAACCATCGACAACGACGCATTGCCCGATATCGAGGCGTTCTATACCGACGCCCCGGCAGCCGTGCGCAGCCGCCTTGAGCGGATCGTGTCGAGAAAGGACCGGGCCGAGGACCGCCGCAGCCGGTTGCTCGACGTGTTGCTCGCCATGTATGGCGAGACGTATTCGCAAAAGTCCCTGCGACGCTTCGACGACTATCAGGACGCGCACGGTGCGCGTTGGCTGATCGACAACAAACTCGATTTCCTTCGTCACATCGCGACGCTGTCGCGGGACCGGGCGTCGGCGTTCGATATCACCGCGATGGATGTGCGTGCAGACGGTCGGCCCAACGTGGCCGGGGTCCACGCGAAGATTTCGATTCTGCTGGGCTTGCCGGCCGAACCGCCGCATGCGCCGCTGAGCGACGCGTTGCTGCGCTGGCACCTGCGGTTGCAGTCCGACGCTACGGCGACGAAGACGAGCTACGAGCATGCGGCGGCACGTCTCATCGTGCTCAAGTCGCAGGGGGAGCCGCCGACGGCGGCGCACCGGAGCGAAGCGCATACCGCACCGGGAGACACTTTGCCCGGCGGCCTGCTGGTGCATGGCGTGCGTCTGGAGAACTATGTGCTCAGGCAGCATGGCGACGCATTGCACGTTCATTTCCGCACGCACGATCCCCGCCTTGGCGACGCCACGAACGGGAAAGCGGCCGACGAGGTGCAACTGGCGCGGTTTCATGGGGATGAGGCGGTGGCCTACGCCGACCGGTACGTCGCGATATTGCGCGAATTCCTGTGTGAGCTGAATCAGGCGTCGGAGGGCTTCTATCTGGTGGAGCACGTGTTGCTGCGTCCGCATCGGCTGTCCACGCAAACCGAAGGGGAGACGGAAGCGCAGGCGCACGAAGCCGCGTCGTTCTTCAACGCGCGTGTGAGTGTGGTCTTCCCGGCGTGGACGGCGCGATTCAGCGATCCCGATTTCCGGCTGCTCGCGCAGGAGACCGTCTGCCGCAATCTGCCGGCGCACCTGCTGCCGGAATTCCACTGGCTGGACTACGTCGCCATGCGCGACTTCGAGCACCGCTACGGGCTGTGGCGTGCACGACTTCGGGAGCGGGAGACGTCGTCGTCGCTGGACCGGCTCGACGCCGCAAGCGCCAGTCTGCGCGCGTTGCTGATGCGCCGCCGTCGGGCGCATCACCTCACGCTTTGGGTGTAGCGGTGCAGGCCCGCCATCGGATCCGCAAGCTCGACTTCGACCTGACGTTCGCGTCGGGGGAGATGGGCATGTCGCAGGGTGAACCGCTTCGTGCGCTGGTCGTCGAGCGTTTGCTGCCGGTGATGGCGTCGGTGCTCGACGATGCGGCCCGCGACCTCGGGATCCATCGTATCGACCGGCTCGACGTCGATCTCGGCGAAGTCGAGGCTGAAGCGTTGCCCGATGTGCTGGCGGAGCAACTGGCGTTCGCGCTGGCTGAGGTGCTGGGTGATGGGCGTGGCGGAGAGGGCGCGGGGAGTCCCGAGCGACATGAGCGACATGAGGGATATGGGCGCCATGAGGAACGTGAAGACGTTTCGATCGCGCCCGTGCCGTTGAACGCCAACTACGGGGCAGATGATCCGACAGATAAGCCTGACGTACCGAAGGCCCGCCGATTCGCGACGCAGGCGGACGCCGACGTCGCGGATCTCATGGCATTCCTGACGCACGGTCTGGCAGTGGGCGACGTAGCGAGCGACTCGCGCGATGGCTATCCCGGCGGGCACACGGACACTGAGCGGCCTGCTCGCGTGTCCGATGTCGCGGCTTCCGGTGCTTCCGATGTCGCGGCTTCCGGTGCTTCCGATGTTGCGGCGTCGGGGGCGGCGACGATGACCGGGCGTTCGGTCGCCTCGGTCACGCCTGTTGGCGCGGTCGCCTCGGCTGAATCCAGTGAATCGACCTCCGCGACCTCGGGCGTTAGTTCGGCTCGCTCCACGGAATCGGTGGCATCCATGGCATCGACGGTATCGGAGGAGGTATCGGAGGTATCGGACGATCCACTAGACCGTCTGCTCGCTCGGGTGCTTGCAGGCGGCGTCGAGAGCGTTCGTCGGCAAATTCAGGCAAGCGCCTCGCCAGAAGTCTTGATCGAACGCCTGACGAAGCAGTTTTCGGCGAGCAACGTCTCAGCGATGATCAGGGCGCTGTACCCGAATGCCGCGCCCGAATGGCTGCGCGAACTTGATGCGCTTGAGTTGCTGTTGGTCACTGCCGGTTGGCGTCCGACGTTGCGCGCCGACGCACAACGGGTCGCGAGAGCGAGATTGATCGTGGCAGGCCTGGGTCTGTCGGGGACCGGCGCGCAATCGATGCCCTGGCATGACGTTTGGCACGCCGTGCTTTCCCGCGCTCGCCTCAATGTCTGGCCCGGCACGAACGAGGAAGCAACGGCGAGCATTCGGGCGGTGTTGCGTGCCGCGACCTTGGGGCGAACGGGCGCACTGCCGTCGCCAATGATCGACGCGTTGCACCGGGTGAGTCAGACGCTCGGCACGCCTGGCAGCATGGCACCAGAAGCGACACTTCACCCTTCTGACCGCGGCACCCGACACGTGGCGAGAGACCCGAGGACACCTCCATCCGACGCGTCGACGCTCGAGGCGAGGGCGCCGACGCATAGTCCGTCAAGCGGCGCACGGGTCGCCCGATGGAAAGCGCTATTGGCGGCAGCCTTCACGCGCGGGCAAGCCGAACCGCTCTATAGCGTCTGGCCGCAATTGATGGAAAACCATCCCGACCTGCTAAGCGAGGCGCTGCATCACTACCTTACGGTCCCGGACTTGCGTGAGCGCGTCGCCTCGACATTCCCGTTGTCGATGCTGGAGGACATGCTTGGACTGCTCTTGTCTCGTTTGCTGACGATGACGACTGACGACCTCACGACGCCGCCGGGCACATTGACGTCACGCATTCCGACGCGATCGGGTACTGAAAACGTGGCGGGGCGCGAGGCGACGGCGGCCCTGCAAGCGGCCGCGCATCTGTCGACGACCGGGAGCGGATTTGCCGGGGCAGATGCGCGCAGGCCCGAGACACGCATCGAAACGGAGATGATTGGCGGGCATGGTGCGGACAGCGACAAAGGCGGCGCATACCGGGACAACATAACCAAAAATCCGATGACGAGTGCGCATGTCGGAGTCATGGCGGGCACAGAGGCGGATTCAAGCGTAGCTATCCACAACAGCAAGGCAGACGAGGAACACCTCACCGGTTATGCGGCCACGAGCATGCATTCAGAAGACGCAACGGACCCGGATGCTGCGGCGGATTCCGGCGAAAACGCGCTCGTAGAGACCGATACGAGTGATGCCTGGATCACGGCCATTTCTGAGCCAATCATGAGCGAGGCGCTGACCACCGCATTGGGATGGCGCCGTGTATGGTCCGGCGACGTAGCGTCCTTGGTGGATGGGGTGGCATTCGCTGCGCATGTTTCCCACGACAGGACGGTGCAGACGCAACGCTCGTCGGGTGATGGACTTGAGCTCGGCGTTCAGCGAACGACGGCGCCAAGTCCGGTGCTAGTCGCTGCGGGCGATTCCGAAGGGGCCAATCGGTCGAGTTCGAACGACACGACGGACGCATTGCCGCTTGCCGTCGATAACGCCGAAGTCGCGTCGATCCCGGAGGCGCTACCGGCGCATGAAGGCTTCATTCGCGCGCTGTTGAGTGGCTCCCCGGAGGCGCTGTTCGAGGACTGGCAACGATGGCTGACCAACGAAAGTGATGCGCTGTCCGGCGTCTGGCGCCATTACGCGGGGTACGACACCGTGTTGATCCGCGTCGTGCAAGGTTTCCCGGAAGACATGCTGGCCGATCTCGCGACGCTTCTTGACCCCGCGGCCTTGTCGCTCTGGCGTTCACTCTCGGCGTTGTCGTGGGACGTGTTCAATGAGGGCAATCCGCCCAATCTGCTGCCCGGCAACGTCTCGCCAGAGCGCCTGATCGACAGTGACATCCCGCGCCTGACCACCGGGAGTGACGATGCCGTGAGCGTGCCCATGGAGACGGCGGTCAGTGCGACTGACGTGAGCGGCGCACGGGCGAGCGATCGGTCCTCATCGACGCCTTCATCGACGTCCCCACCTGTGCCCCCGTCGTCATGGAGTTTTGCGGCGTGGAAACGAATCGTCTGGCACGCTGTATTTACGTATTTGCGAGATGCGGGTTCCACGGCCTCCATTGCCCAACTGAGTGCGCTGGCCCATCGCTCGGCAGCAGCGCCGTGGCAGCATCGTCTGATCGATCAGTGGCTTTCGATGCCGGTCACGGCAACGCCTTCGCTGAGCCTTGAACGCCAGACGAATCGCGCGATGGAAAGCACAAGCTCGGCAGTACCGTCCACGACGCCGCCAACCAGTGACGTTGCCATCTCAGGGCACGATGACGAACGAGCGGACGCCGCTCCGAACGGCAGCCAGTTGCCAGTCATCATCGAAACAGAGCGGGTGAGCCGGGACGGCGCGCCATCCATCGCTGATCGCAGCGACGCGCCAATCGCATCGTCCACCGAGGCGCTGCGACGCCTGCTGCGTCTCCGACACGAAGTGCTGCCGCAAGGCGGTGATCTGACGGGCGAGACAGCGCGACTGACAGACGCACAGCGAGCAACGCTGCAACGTGAGCTTGCGACCGCCCATCCTGCGCTGACCGCTGGCGCGGGAGACCTCACTGCCACCGACTGGCAAGCCATCATCGACACGATGATCGCGACGAGCGACGTGATTCCCGTCGAGCATCGTGACGTCCTCTACCATTCGATTGCCGCGCATGCGCCAGATGACGCCACGACGCCACCTAACGCCGTCGCTCGGTACTTCGCCAGTGTCGCGGCCGCACTCGCCAGCGATAGCGTGCTGGAACTGGAAACGTTAAGCGAAGCAGCGTCCGACGATGCGCCAGCATTTCCCGACGATGCGACTGACACTGAGCCGCAGATCCGGACGCACGACGCTGCGACGGCACCTCAGTTGCCGGGCGCTTTCCCCACATCCCCAAAAACCTCAGATCGCGATGGGCCTCCGGCATCGCCGCAGTTGGCATCTGCCGCCGCATCATCCGAAGCCCAAACCCGTCGCACCGCCATGCCAGACGACTTCATCGACTACCTGACTTCTTCGGCCTTTCGTTCCGCGCAACTGCCGCCGCCCGGGTTCGATATCTGGATACGGCAGTCCGTCTATTCCGGTGCGCACGTGTTGCGTCCGGTGATTGCGCTGGCCGCAAACGATGAGGGGCTTGCCGGGCGCTGGCTGGATATCGTCCCGCAGCCGCTATGGCCCGGCCTCGCCCGGCTGTCGTCTCGTGACACGCCGCAGGTCGCAACGATGCTGCGTCTCGCGACGGATATCGCCGAGATGTGCGCGATGTCCATGCAGACCATAGCGGCGTCGGATTTACCTCGCATGCGCTGGCTAAGCCTGTTCCCGTGGTTATTCGCCCCGCAGCGTCCGTTCGATTCGGCGGTGTTCGCCGGATCGGTGGTGACGCGACTGGCGCGTCATGCCGGTGTCGAGGCGCCGCCCGCGCTGATCGCTCAAGTCCAACAGCAAACAGGAGTCGACATGCGTTCATCCCCTTCGAACACGAACGAGGCGGCCGCCCAAACGCCTTTCGATGTGCCCCACGCGGGGATTGTCCTGATGTGTGCGTTCATGCCCGTGCTGTGGGAATTCGTCGAACTCACTCACGACGGACGCTTTGTCAGCGAAGCCGCTGCCGAGCGTGCGGTGCTCTTGCTGTATTACGCCGGTACGGGGCAGACCGAAGCGCCGGAACATGAGTTGACGATGCACAAGCTGCTGTGCGGTGTGCCGTTCGCCACGCCGGTGGCGCGTCATCTGGATATCACGGAGAAGGAAGCCGCGACTTGCAATCGGATGATCGACGCCATGCTCCACCACTGGACTGCGCTTGGCAATACCTCACATGCCGGGCTGCGCGAAGCGTTCCTGCAACGTGACGGTCGGTTGTCGCTGGCCGAAGACGGCTGGCATCTGGACGTGCGCCGCCTCACTATCGATGTGCTGATGCGCCAGATGCCGTGGAGTATCTCCACGATTCAACTGTCATGGATGGAGCAACCGCTATGGGTGAACTGGACATGACGTCTGCACCGACCGCCGCCAACGCGCTGGCTGCCAACGCCGAGAGCCTGTCGCGAGAAATCGCGTGGTTCGGCGCCGTGCTCGAAACCCGGCTTCACGCCTATTTCATGCACGAAGGCGTGCCGCACGATATCCACGCGCATGCGCCGCCGACGCTAACCGACGATCCCTCGCCGTTTGCGCAGGCGCTGGTCGAGTACGGTCTGGCGGACGACTTCGACGCACGCGTCGTGCTCATGCTGGCCATGCTGCCGCATGTGAGACCGCAAGCGCTGGATCTGCTGTTCACGCAGAACAAGAACACCGAGCGCCAGTTCACGGAGTTCGGCGGATGGCGTGCACAGCATCACAGCGGGTTGCTGCCGACCGGTGAGACGGCGGCGTTCGTGCTCGCTGGCGACGACTTGTCGCGCCGCTTCGAGGTGCTCGACCTGTTCGACACGGATCACGTGTTTGCACGGGCAGGCATCCTCCGGTTGGAGCGCCGGGCAGACGGCGAGCCCGCGCTGGCCGCAGCGTTGCACGTCGAGCGAGACTTTCTGGAGCGCAGCACGTCCGGGCGCGAGCACAAGCCTGATTACAGCGCGGGCTTTCCCGCCAAACGCATCACCACGCAGCACGATTGGCGTGATCTCGTGCTGACGCCGGACGTCATCGACGAAATCGACCAGATTCGCCAGTGGCTGGATGGCGGGGAGGCGGTCATGCGCCGCTGGCAGCTCGACCGGATGATGAAGCCCGGTTTTCGTGCGCTGTTCTACGGGCCGCCGGGTACGGGCAAGACGCTCACGGCCACGCTGCTCGGCAAGGCCGCAGGCGTCGACGTCTACCGGATCGACCTGTCGAAAATCGTCTCGAAGTACATCGGCGAGACCGAGAAGAACATGGCCAACGTGTTCGATCAGGCGCAGAACAAGCGCTGGATCCTGTTCTTCGATGAGGCGGACGCGCTCTTCGGCAAACGCACCGAAGGGAGTAGCGCCAACGATCGCCACGCGAATCAGGAGGTTGCGTATTTGCTTCAACGCATCGAAGACTATCCGGGCGTGGTGCTGCTCGCCAGCAACCTGAAAGGCAATATCGACGAAGCGTTTGCACGACGCTTCCAGAGCGCCATCCACTTCCCTATGCCCGACGACGCCCAGCGGCTTCAGCTCTGGCGCAATCTCTTCCCCGAGCGTCGGGGGCTGGCGGCGGACGTGGACCTCCCCGGGCTGGCGAGCGCCCATGTGCTCTCTGGCGGCGCGCTGCTCAACGTGGCGCGACATGCCGTGATGTGGGCCGATCGCGACGGGCGCGATACCGTCACGCAGGCCGACTTGCAGCGCGCCATCCGACGCGAACACCTCAAAGAAGGACGCACGATCTGATATGAGCCACGTCGACTTCATGGGGCGCTGCGGCAGGCGCAGACGAGTTTCGGTGCTGGCTGCCGGAATGGCGGGGCTGACCCTGTCGCTGGGGGCGCTGGCATCGCTCATTTCGGTCCCCGCCGTCGCAGCGGTGCCGTCAACGGCGAGTGCTGCGACGTCGTTGCCTGCCGTACCCCCGGCATCGAAGCCTGCCGCCGCGCCGGTGGCCGCGTCTGCGCCGGTTGCGGTCGCGCCGGCGCCTGCCGTTGGAGGCGCTTCTGCTGTGTCGCCACCGGCCGCTGCCGCATCAACGCCTGTGGCTGCTCCGGTGACACCGCCTGCGCCACAACCCTCTGCCACACCTACTGCACCTTCTGCATCTGCCGCAGCACCAGCAGCGAGTCCCGCGACGTCCGCATCGCCGCCGTCAACCGTCAAGGGTGCCCCGACGCAAGCCGTCGCGGCACCTGCCGACACGCCGTCGGTCAAGGTCTCGCGCATGGCGCCGCCCATTGGCAGCGACGGCAAGCCGATGACTCCCGAGCAGGCGTGGCGCATCGTCAATACCGTGCAGGTCACACCGGAGCCGACCTCTGGCCCGTCTACCGTACTGATTTCTGCCGATGTGGTGCGCCATCTGGCACCGGCCACGCGACGCGCCATTCAGCAGGCGCTCCTCGTCATCTATTCGGAAGACCCGGCCTACCTTCAGGCCTATCGTGAAAGCACGCGGCCGCTGTCGGACAATCTCGTCGGGCCGATCACCTTGTCGTGGCTCAATCGCTTCTGGCTCGACTTCAAGATGCAGCCGGTCGGCAACCTGACCAGTGCGTCGGTGCAGGCGTTGCTGAAGTTCGCGTCGATCGTGCGGGCGCATCCGCAATGGAAGGCCGATCTGGTCGGTGCCGACCTCGGTCGCTGGATCGACGGGTTCGAGCCAAAGGAGCAGGCGCGCTACTACCAGATTCGCCTTGCGGGCACGGACGACGAGATCGCCGCCATGCTCTGGCTCTATCACCTGGATACCGACGGGAATCGCAACGCGGGCCCCGATCCCGACCGAGCCCTGCTGACGATCTACAACTACACGCTCGACGCCGCCGACTTCAGCCTGCTGGCGTCGAAATCCAAGGTCATCGACCATCTTTCGGCCTTGCAGGACAAGGTCTATCTGAATCAGCCGCTGTTCGATGCCGCCGTGCTCGACGCCCTCAAGGACCTCGGCAAACGTGCCGAAGCCTATCTGCCGGAAGCCCGTGCCGTGGCCGTCACCACGACGTACCAGCTCACGGACGCCTCGCTCCAGCAACTCCGCAACGACAACCGTGTGCCGACGGAAATCGTCGACGCCGTCTCGGGGCTTACCGAGGAGTACGCCAGTCAGGCCGATTTCAACGAAGCGATTCTCGACGCCACCTCGGATATCAAGACGCCGGTCGATCCGTACGTGCCGGACATCATGCGCGCCGCGCAGTCGCAGACCACCTACGTGCTGACGGCGCAAGCGCTCGCGGAGCTGGCGTCGAGCCGCCGCAACGAGTCGGTGCCGCCGGTCGTGCTCGACATGCTTGGGGGATTGCAGGGGTTGCAGTATCCGCAGTTGTGGCTGTTCGACCGGGCCGTGATGGCGCGCTTGCGCGAAGGCGTGGGCGCTTGCCCCACGGGCATACCGGGGAGCGTGGCCGATGCGCGCAAGATTTCGTCCGATCAGATGCAGCAGTTGTCGGCCGTGCTGCGCGACCCGGCGCTGTTTGCGCAGCTCGAAGCGCTCTGGCGTAAAGGCACGTGCAGCAATGTCGAGACCTTGTCGCTGCCGCAACTGATGCAGGCGCTGTATGACCGCTTCCGGCCGTCGCTGGTTGCGACCGCCCGCAAGCGGCCGGTGTTCGACCCGACTCGGCAGGTGAGCTGGAGCGGTGACGGTTGCGGGTGTCTGTTAGACCATCTGCAAGGCACCGTCTATGGTTTCTTCCCGTTCTGGATGGCCGGACCGAAGCAGAACGTCGACTTCAGCACGCTCACGCGCATCGGCTACTACGGTGCGACGTTCGACGATACCGGCGCGCTGGTGCAAGCCAATTACGGCAGCAATTTCGTGGAGTTGTCGCAGACGTCCGCCTCGTTGCCTGGTGACTTCGTCTCGGTAGCGCAACGACATCAGAGCGACGTGCAATGGGTGATCCAGCGCAACGACTGGCGGACCTGGACGCGTCTGGACAAGGATCGCAAGGTGGCCGTGCTGAACCGGCTCGGCGCGGACATCGTGAAGCTGCTCTCGACCGGCTTGCGTAACTGGACCGCGTCGGTGTCGAACCATCTGCCCTTCGGCGCGCGCTTTGCGCCGACCAACGGCAGCGGGGTCGTGCTGTTTTTCGACGGCTACCCGGAAGATCCCGTGTCGGTCGTGGTGTTCAACCAGTTCGTCGACCAGCTTCGCACCCAGTTGCGTCGGGCGAGGGCAGGGGATCGCATCGACATTCTCGTGCGCCACGATCGCGTGGGGCATGGCATCTACACTTACTCGAACCTGCTGCAACTCGTGACGGACACCGACAAGAACGTTTCGACCGACCTGCTGGCGCGTGTCGACCGGGACCGGAACCGGCGTCCGAATTTCCTCGTGCTGCTCGATGAACCGACGACCGACTCGAAGAAGGCGCTGCGCGAGTCGGTCGAAGCCGGCCTGCATGGCGAGGATCGCCGCACGGTGCTGCGCCAGATCATTCCCGTCATCACGTTCGACAACGACAACTGGCAGCAACTTCAGGACGATATCGTCTACGCGCAGGACAACTTTGGCGGTATCGGCTTCTGGCCGATGCCACTTCGCACCGCGGCGGCGGAGGCGTCGAAAACCGATCCCGCCGTGCCGTCAGCCGAGTCGATCATCCCCAAACCGACGGAAGGGGTGCAGGCCTGCACGATGACGCGCAGCATCAGCGAATGTCTGGCGGATCACTACCAGATTCCCGCCGGCGCGCAGTCCTCGGCCGTTTGCAAGACGGTGTGCGAGAACCTGTTCGCGTTCCGGCTGGCAACGAAGATCGCCTTGCTGTTGCTGATCGGGTGTGGCGTGGCCTACTACGTGTCGTGCCGCTGGCGCGAGTGGATGACGCGTTACTATCACGCGCCTTCGCTTGCCATTGCGGGGATCTGGATCCTGCTCAGCCTGGCGCTGCTGTTCTGCGACCCGTTCTTGCGATGGCTGGCGCGCGGCTACATGATCCCGATATTCCTCGTGCTGTTCATCGTGGCGTTGATCGCGTGGTACCAGTACCAGCTCAAGGCGCGCGATGATCAGCCTTGAGTACGGAGACGATCGCCGCGTCACGGAATTCGGCTATGCTGGCGGCTAAAACAAAAATCTCGCGGCGCGTACATGTCTATCCCGGCGGTTTTCATCAGCATTGCCATTCTCTCGTGTGTGATGAGCGTTGCCGTACTCGGCTCATTGTTTCAGGCGCATGTCCCGGGCGTACGGTTGTGGAGCGTGGCGAGCGGCTTGCTGGCGCTCACGTCCGCATTGCTGTTGATGGGCACCTCCGACGTCATTGTCGCAACATCGAGCAGCCTGCTGATGATCGCCTCGCTGCTCGGCGTGCAGGGGTTTCGTCAGTTTCTGAACACGAGAGCGAGCTACGCATGGGAATACGTCGCGCTCGCCGTGATCCTCGCACTGCTGATCCACTGGACGTTCATGTCGCCCCATGTCGATGCACGCAGCGCGATGATTTCCGGCGTCATCGCGTATGTACGGTTCAACATCGGCTGGATGGTGTTGAAGTATCGGCCGCCGGGCCGTCCCAAGTACGCTTATTACTTCGTTTCGGTGGCGGCAACGCTGGGGGCGGTGGTGCATGCCGTGCGCTCCTTCGCCTATGCCGTGGGGCTGGCGCATGAGACCGTGTTTCTCCAGCCAACACCGCTGAATGTCCTGTTCCTCGGCATGGCGACGCTCACGCTGCCCTGTCTGTCCGTCGGCATGGTCCTGCTCGCGCATGACCGGCTCGCCGACCGGATGGAGCGTCTGGCAACGTTCGACGATCTGACGGGCGTGCTCGCTCGGCGGGCATTCATCGCGCGCGCGGAGGCGGTTGTCGCTCGCACGGCGGCACGTTCGCCGCTGTCCATCGCGATTCTGGATATCGACAATTTCAAGAGCGTCAACGACCGGTACGGCCATGCGTGCGGCGATTTTGCACTGGCGCACGTGGCATCGCTGATCTCACAGTCCGTACGGGCTGACGACGTGGTCGGGCGTATCGGGGGCGAAGAGTTTGCCGTGCTGCTGCCGGCGGCGACCCGTGAGGAAGCAGGCCGTCTGGTCGACCGTCTGCGTCTTGTCGTTGCGGGTTCCGGCTCCTGCGTTTCCGGCCGCAACGTCACGCCTACGTTGAGCGCCGGTGTGGACGCGTTCGGCGAGAACGACACCCTGGCGAGCGTCATGGCAAGAGCGGATGCGGCACTCTATGCCGCCAAGGCACGTGGCAGGAACTGCGTGGTTGTCGCGACCGACGGCGGGACGATCCCGGAGGACGACCGATATCCGCAGGTGGTCGGTGGGCAAGCCGCCGCCGGGTGAGTGTCATCCGCATGGCAGCAACCGTTTCGACGACTAATACCATCATCTGATGTTCCGGCAAGGGGCGCTCGACTAGTCTTTCGTGGGGTTGCACAGTGCACCTCAGTTAAAGGACTCCGACCATGTCTAATGCCAAACTCGAAGTTTTGACCCCTCAGAACAGCCAGCTCATCATCATCGACCATCAGCCGCAAATGGCATTCGGCGTGCAATCGATGGACCGGCAGGCGCTGAAGAACAATGTGGTGGGTCTGGCCAAGGCCGCGAAGATTTTCAATATCCCGACGACGATCACCACGGTCGAGAGCGAATCGTTCTCGGGTTACACGTATCCCGAAGTGCTCGACGTGTTCCCCAACGCGAAGACGCTCGAACGCACGTCGATGAACTCCTGGGACGACCAGAAGGTGCGCGATGCGCTGAAGGCCAATGGTCGTAACAAAGTGATCGTCGCAGGTCTCTGGACGGAAGTGTGTAACACGACTTTCGCCCTGTGCGCCATGCTCGAAGGCGGCTACGAGATCTATATGGTGGCCGACGCCTCGGGCGGCACCAGCAAGGAAGCGCACGATTACGCCATGCAGCGCATGGTACAGGCCGGCGCCGTGCCGGTGACGTGGCAGCAGGTGCTGCTCGAATGGCAACGTGACTGGGCGCATCGCGACACTTACGATGCCGTGATGAAGCTCGTGAAGGAGCATTCGGGCGCTTACGGCATGGGCGTCGACTACGCTTACACGATGGTGCACAAGGCGGCGCAACGCACGGCAACTTCCCACGAATCGATCGCCCCGGTTCCGGCGCGCTGATCGGTCGTTGCCTGATCACGCGGTTTGCCCCTGTCTTCGGCGATCCGGCATTTGAGTTTATTGTGAACAAAACAAGAAAGCCGCCGGACATCGTGCCGGCGGCTTTTTTGCATGACAACGTTGACAACGGGATCAGTCGTCAAGCGGCAAACCGCTGCGATCCTTGACCAGCGCGACCGCCACGAGGGAGACGAGGGCGCAGGCGATCATGAAGAACACTACCGGCACGTAGCTGCCGCCGAAGTAGGCCACAAGCGCCGTTGCGATCAGCGGCATCGGGCCGCCCACGAGCGCCGCGCCAATCTGATAACCCAGCGACATGCCCGTGTAACGAATCGACGGCGGGAACGCCTCGGCGAGCAGCGTGCCGATCATCGAACCATATGTCGTCCAGATCACGCTCAACCCTACGCCCACAGCCACTGACGCCAACAGGATCGACTTCTGATTGAGCAGCCAGAAGTACGGCCCGATCCACACGATGAACGCCACCGTCCCCCAGAGAAACACCTTCTTGCGGCCAATCCTGTCCGACAGATGGCCGAAGTAGAGCATGAACGGGAACGCAATCAGCGCGCAGACCAACACGATGTTCAGAATGTCCGAGCGCTGAAAGCCGTGGCCGATCATGTACGAAATCGTGAACGTCGCATAAAGGAAGAACGTCGACGTTTCCACGACCTTGGCGCCGATCGCGATCAGCACTGCCCGCCAGTGGTCCTGCAACGTTTCCTTCAGCGGAATCCGCGTCTCGGTGCGCGTGGCCAGAATCCGCTTGAACGACGGTGTCTCACCCACGGCGTTACGAATCCACATGCCGATCAGCACCAGCACGATCGAGCCAACGAACGGAATGCGCCAGCCCCAGCTCTGAAAATCGGCGTCGCTGATCGAGTTGCTCAGCAGCGATGTGATGATGTTGCCCAACGCCAGACCGAGCACCGCGCCTGTCTGCGGCACAGCGCCATAGAAGCCGCGACGATGACGCGGCGAATACTCCACCGCCAGCAATACGCCGCCACCCCATTCGCCGCCGAGCGCGAGTCCCTGCATCAGCCGCAGCAGCGAGAGCAGGATCGGCGCCCAGACGCCAATCTGGTCGTAATTGGGCAGCAGTCCCATGAGCACCGTCGACATCCCCATCATCGTCAACGTGATGGCCAGCGTCTTCTTGCGACCGACGCGATCCCCGATGTGCGCAAAGATCACGCCGCCGAGCGGACGAATGACGAAAGCCAGCGCGAACGTCGCAAGCGCCAGCAGATTGCTGACCAATGGGTCCGTGCTGGGGAAGAACTGCTTTGCGAAGATGATGGACGCCATCGTTCCGTAGAGGAAGTAGTCGTACCACTCGATCGTGCTGCCGACGGCACTGCCGAGCAGCGCACGACGGCGCTCGGCGTCGGGCACCATCGTTTCTTTCATCGCAGACGTCAGGCTGGGGGTGCCTGCGCTGTTGGGCGCGATTCCGCTCATTGTCTCCACCTTGTTTTTTAATGACCGGACGAAGTCTACAAAGGCGGCGCGCGTCAGTACACTGAAGGTTGGCGTTAGCGCTATAACTTTCTCTCAAGGCTGGCGATGCCTGCACGTCCGAGCATCATGTGAGAGACGCATACCGGGTCGCACCGTTGGAGACGATGGCGTCCATCAGCATGCGGGCCCCATGGGATGTGGGGGCGCCACGGCGCGTCACCAGCTCGTAAGGCTCGCTGAGCGACGAGAGTTGCAGCGGGAGCGTACAGGCCACGCCGTGCTCGGTATAGAAACGGGCCACGTCGATCGATACCAGTGCGACCAACGCAGGGTTCTTCTGCAACAGCGAAACGGTGGCGAAGGCCGATGTCGTTTCCAGTAAATGTGCCGGGAATCGCAAGCCGGCGTCGTGGAATTCCCGCTCCAGCAGTCGACGCATCGGCATGTTCGCCCGGTAGACCACCCAGCGGTAGTCGGCAAGCGCCTCCAGGGAGACGTTCGCCGCATTGGCCAGCGGGTGGGCCGTATTGGCGATGACCGCCAGCGTTTCGTTCTGCACAAACACGCTGTCGTAGAGGTAGGGTGTCTGACTGACGCTCGTACGGCACACGGCGAGGTCGAGCCGGCCAGCGTCGATCTGGCTGAGCAACGTGGCGCTCGTGTCCTCCACGATCTCGATGGACATTTCCGGCTGCACCTCGCTCACGGACGTAATGGCATCGGTCAGCAACGGCACGGCCCCCATGATGACGCCGACCGAAACGCGTCCCCCGTGGCCGCGCATGATGCCGACCATCTCTTCACGCAGATGCGCGAGATCTGACTGGATCAGACGCGCATAGCGAATCACGCAATGCCCGACGGCATTGGGCTCGAGCCCGCGGTTCGAGCGCTCGAACAACGCCGTGCCGAACGTCGTCTCGATCTCATGCAGCGCCTTGCTGGCCCCCGGCTGCGTCATGGCGAGTTGCTTCGCCGCCCCGAGCAACGACCCGTGCTCCTCGATGGCGATAAGCAGACGAAGCTGTTTGACGTGCAGCCGGGAGATGATCGAGTTAAGGGAAGGGGGCGTCATTGTCTTGATGAAAAGTTATATCGCTATCAAATGCTGTCAATATCGCCGTGACGTGATGGGCCATACACTGCGATATCGCTGCGTGAGCATAGCGCTCCTATAACTTTTCGTCATCCACTATGTCCCTCATCAACTACATCACCCAGATCCAGTTCGGCTACGACACGATTCGTCTGCTCGGCAGCGAGTGCGAGCGCATCGGTATGCGCCGCCCGCTGATCGTGACGGACGCCGGTATTCGCGCGGCCGGGCTGCTCGATACCGTTCTGGACGCATTGGGCACATTGGGCGCGGATCAGCCGATACCCGTCTTCGACCAGACGCCGCCGAACCCGAACGAATCGGTCGTGCGCGACGCCGTCGCCATGTACCACGCCAACACGTGCGATGGCGTCATTGCCCTTGGCGGCGGCTCGTCGATCGATCTGGCCAAGGGGGTGGCGGTGTGCGCCACGCATGAGGGGCCGCTTCAGCAATTCGCGGTCATCGAGGGCGGCGTCGCGCGTATTACCTCGGCAACCGCACCCGTCATTGCCATTCCGACGACTGCGGGCACCGGCAGTGAAGTCGGCCGTGGCGCCATCCTGATCCTCGACGACGGTCGCAAAGTCGGCGTGATCTCCCCGTACGTCGTGCCGCGCGTGGCGATCTGCGATCCGGCGTTGACGCTGGGCCTGCCCGCAGGGCTGACCGCCGCCACCGGCATGGACGCCATCGCCCACTGCATGGAGACGTTCATGGCCCCCGCGTTCAATCCGCCCGCCGACGGCATTGCGCTCGACGGCCTGTGGCGCGCGTGGCGTCACATCGAGCGGGCGACGCGCGAGCCGTCCGATCGCGAGGCGCGCCTGAACATGATGAGTGCGTCGATGCAAGGGGCGCTGGCATTCCAGAAAGGGCTGGGATGCGTGCACAGCCTGAGCCACTCGCTGGGGGGCATCAATCCTCGTCTGCATCACGGCACGCTCAACGCTATCCTGTTGCCTGCCGTGATCGCGTTCAACCGTGCAGCGCCGTCAATGCAGCAAGACGCGAAACTCAACCGTCTGGCGCAGGCAATGGGCCTAACATCGGGCGACGACGTCGGTCCGGCGGTTGCCGACATGACGGCGAAGCTCGGTCTTCCCTCGGGGCTTGCGGAACTGGGGGTGACTCGCGAGCTATTCCCGCGCATCATCGTGGGTGCGCTGAAAGATCACAGCCACAAGACCAACCCGCGAGAGGCCTCCCCCGAGGATTACCGCGAGATGCTGGAAGCGTCGATGTAAAACGCGGCGAGGCGCGCGGATGTCCGGTGCGCCTCACCCCATTGCCCAATTGTTCTCAGGAAATTCATATGGTTACGTCAGGATATACAGACACCCGGCTTCTGATTAACGGCGAGTGGTGCGATGCCGCCAGCGGCAAGACGCTCGACGTCGTCAACCCGGCAACGGGCAATGTCATCGGTAAAGTCGCGCATGCGGGCATCGCCGATCTGGATCGTGCCCTCGATGCCGCACAACGCGGATTCGCCGTCTGGCGCAAGGTGCCGGCCGCCGAGCGTGCCGTCACGATGCGCAAGGCTGCCGCACTGGTGCGCGAGCGTGCCGATTCGATTGCCCGTCTGATGACGCAGGAACAAGGCAAGCCGTTCGCCGAAGCACGCATCGAAGTGCTGTCCGGCGCCGGCATCATCGAATGGTTTGCCGACGAAGGGATGCGTGTATACGGCCGTGTCGTGCCGTCGCGTAATCTGAGCGCCCAGCAGACCGTGCTCAAGGAACCGATCGGCCCGGTCGCCGCGTTCACGCCGTGGAACTTCCCGGTCAATCAGGTCGTGCGCAAGCTGAGCGCCGCGCTGGCCTGCGGCTGTTCGTTCCTGGTCAAGGCGCCGGAAGAAACCCCGGCATCGCCGGCGGCGCTGCTGCAAGCGTTCGTCGACGCGGGCGTGCCGGCCGGTGTGGTCGGTCTTGTCTTCGGCGATCCGGCGGAAATCTCCAGCTACCTGATTCCGCATCCGATCATTCGCAAGGTCACCTTCACCGGCTCGACGCCGGTCGGCAAGCAACTGGCCTCATTGGCTGGCCTGCACATGAAGCGCGCCACGATGGAACTGGGCGGCCACGCACCGGTGATCGTCGCCGAAGACGCCGACCTCGCGCTGGCCGTCAAGGCTGCCGGTGGCGCCAAGTTCCGCAATGCCGGTCAGGTCTGCATCTCGCCGACGCGTTTTCTGGTGCACAACAGCGTGAAGGACGAATTCGCGAAGGCGCTCGTCAAACACGCCGAAAGCCTGAAGCTGGGCGACGGTCTGGCCGAAGGCACCACGCTCGGCCCGCTCGCCAACGCACGTCGCCTGACGGCCATGAGCCACGTGATCGAGAACGCCCGCAAGACCGGCGCGACGGTCGCGACGGGTGGCGAGCGTGTCGGCTCCGCCGGCAACTTCTTCGCGCCGACGGTGCTGACCGACGTGTCGCTCGACGCCGACGTGTTCAACAACGAGCCGTTCGGCCCGGTCGCTGCGATTCGGGGCTTCGACAAGTTGGAAGACGCGATTGCCGAAGCCAACCGTCTGCCGTACGGGCTGGCCGGCTATGCCTTCACGCAGTCGTTCCGCAACGTGCATCTGCTCTCGCAGCAGATGGAAGTCGGCATGTTGTGGATCAACCAACCGGCGGCCCCATCGCCCGAAATGCCGTTCGGCGGCGTGAAGGACTCGGGCTACGGTTCGGAAGGTGGACCGGAAGCCATGGAAGCCTACCTGGTGACGAAGGCTGTTTCGGTCATGGCGAACTAACGTCTCACTGTTCTGGCATGGCTTGACGACGCGGCGTCCGCACATCGGACGCCGCGTTTTTTATTTTGCTGCGCCACCGCATAAGCAAATGCGTATGCAGACATCCGCAGATCGGATTGTCCTGCCAGTGAAACTCACCACAATCTTCCTGAGTGTCAGGATGCCGAAATCTCCTGGCGACGTATCCGTGTTGGCTGACTCGGGAAGACGCGATGTTCGAGATCTATTTGTTGACGGCCGTCGGGGCTGTCGTCGCAGGATTTGTTCAGGGCATTTCCGGCTTCGCTTTCGGTTTGGTCGCCATGTCCTTCTGGGCGTGGTCGCTAGACCCGAAGCTTGCCGCCTGTCTCGCCGTGTTCGGCGCATTGACGGGACAGCTTCTGGTCGCGGTCACCATGCGGCGCGGCTTCAACCTCAAACTGTTGCTGCCGTTCGTACTCGGCGGACTGGCAGGCGTGCCGATCGGCGTGGCGATTCTCCCGCATCTGCAAATGAACTGGTTCAAGGCTGCGCTGGGTGCACTGCTCGTAGTGTGGTGCCCCTCGATGCTGCTCGCCAGAAATCTGCCGAAGATCACCTTCGGTGGAAGGCTCGGCGACGCGATAGCCGGACTGACCGGAGGTGTGCTGAGCGGCGTCGGCGGATTTGCCGGCACACTGCCAACGCTGTGGTGCACGCTCAGGGGCTTCGAGAAGGACACTCAACGCGCCGTCATCCAGAATTTCAATCTCGCGATGCTGGTCGTGACGATGGGGGCCTATCTCGCGACGGGCGTCGTCACCCGGGCCGCGATTCCGTTGTTCGCCATCGTCGCGCCCGCGATGCTGATCCCGACGTTCCTCGGTGCCAAGCTCTATATCGGCCTGAGCGAAGCGCGCTTCCGACAGATCGTCCTGTCCCTGCTCACGGCGTCGGGCATCGCGTTGCTCGCCTCATCGGTGCCGAAGCTGCTGTGAGACTACGCCCACTCCTGGGTGCCGTTATCGGGCTCGGCCAACGTCAGGCCGGCCGTCGGTAACGGCAGGGCCGTCTTGTAGCGCACCTGCTTGAGCGCAAAGCTCGAACGAATGTTGGAGATGCCCGGAATCTTGGTGAGATGCTCGACGATGAAGCGCTCCAGCGTCTTCATGTCGGGCATGACCACGCGCAGCAGGTAATCGGCGTCGCCCGTCATCAGATAGCACTCCATGACCTCCGGACGCTCGGCGATCGCATGCTCGAAGTTCATCAACGCTTCTTCGCCCTGTTTTTCCAGCCGGACCTGAATGAATACGTTGATATGCAACCCCAGCGGCTCGGGGTTGAGCAACGTGACGCGCTCCTTGAACAGCCCCAGTTTCTCCAGCGCACGTACGCGGTTGAAACAAGGCGTTGGGGACAGATGCACCGCACGGGCCAATTCCGCGTTGGTGATCCTCGAATCCTTCTGCAATTCGGCGAGGATCGCGATGTCAGTCCGGTCCAGATGCTTAGGTAAAGTCGTCACAGTAGAAATATTCCTGAAATTGGCAAGAAATCGGAATAACTAGCCTATCTCAGCGCGCGAATCGCTGCAATTCAGAGGCCTATTCTTCGTCCGCCCGCGTACCATGATCTTCAGTCAGCGATACCGATAAATGCTGTAGATCGAGGAGAAGTGCCATGACGGACATGTTGGGCGAAAGCCGAATTTCGGGTCTTGTCGGATGGCAGCGGGTCGATCCGAACGACACCGATGCGCAGGAAACCATGGAGTGGCTGGACGCGCTCGACGGCGTCGTACGTCACCTCGGCAAGCCGCGCGCACAGTATCTGCTCGACCGTTTGTCGGAACACGCGTTGTCGATGGGCGTGACGTCGAATCGACCGCAGATCACGCCTTACCGCAACTCGATCCCCGCTGCCGACGAGCCCCACTATCCGGGCAATCTCGAACTCGAAGAAAAACTCGCCGGTGCCTTGCGCTGGAATGCGCTGGCGATGGTCGTGCGCGCCAACCGGGCGTACGGCGAACTCGGCGGACACATCGCCAGCTACGCCTCGGCCGCCGATCTGTTCGAAGTCGGTTTCAATCACTTTTTCCGGGCGAGTCAGCCGGACGGCGCACCCGGGTCAGGCGACCTCGTGTATTTCCAGCCGCACTCGTCCCCGGGGGTTTATGCGCGCGCCTATCTGGAAGGGTTCCTGAGCGAGACGCATCTCGAACATTACCGTCGCGAAATCGATGGCCCGGGCCTGTGCTCGTATCCGCACCCATGGCTGATGCCGGAATTCTGGCAATTCCCGACGGGCTCGATGGGCATCGGTCCGATCAACGCCATCTATCAGGCGCGCTTCATGCGCTATCTGGCGGCACGCAAGCTCGCCAACACCGAGGGCCGTAAGGTCTGGGGTTTCTTCGGCGATGGCGAGATGGACGAGCCGGAATCGATGGGCGCGCTCTCGCTCGCCGCCCGGGAGCATCTCGACAATCTGGTGTTCGTCATCAACTGCAACCTGCAACGGCTGGACGGTCCGGTCCGAAGCAACGGCCGCATCATCGACGAACTCGAAGCGCACTTCGTCGGCGCGGGATGGAACGTCATCAAAGTGGTGTGGGGGTCCGACTGGGATCCGCTGTTTGCACGCGACAAGCATGGCGCCTTGCTGCGCGCCTTCGCCAACACGGTCGACGGACAGTTCCAGACGTTCTCCGCGAACGACGGCGCCTACAATCGCGAGCGATTCTTCGGCCAGAATCCTGAGCTTGCCGCACTCGCGGCGCAACTTTCGGACGCCGATATCGACTGCCTGCGCCGAGGCGGACACGACGTTCGCAAGCTCTACGCGGCCTACGCGCAGGCTGCGGCGCATCGCGGGCAACCGACGGTGATTCTCGCCAAGACGATGAAGGGCTTCGGTATGGGCGCCGCCGGGCAGGGACGCATGACGACCCACCAGCAGAAGAAGCTCGACGCGGACGATCTCAAGGCATTTCGCGACCGCTTCCGCGTGCCGCTGTCGGATGACGATGTCGAAGCGCTGCGGTTCTATAAACCCGCTGCCGACAGCCCCGAGATGCGATATCTGCTTGAGAAGCGTGCCGCGTTGGGCGGATTCCTGCCACGTCGGCGTCGAATGGCCGACACCTCGCTGCCAGTGCCGGACATCCGCAAGTGGGCGGGTTTCGCGCTCGACGATACCCGGCGAGAAATGTCGACGACGATGGCGTTGGTGCGAATGATGACGTCGCTGCTCAAGGACGACGCCCTCGGCCCGCGCGTCGTGCCCATCGTCGCGGACGAAGCCCGGACCTTCGGCATGGCCAACATGTTCCGTCAGGTCGGCATCTACTCGCCGGCGGGCCAGTTGTACGAGCCGGAAGACATGGGCTCGATGCTGTACTACCGCGAGGACATCGACGGACAGATTCTGGAGGAGGGCATCTCGGAGGCGGGCGCGGTATCGTCGTGGATTGCCGCTGCCACCTCGTACAGCGTGCACAACCTCCCGATGCTGCCGTTCTACATCTATTACTCGATGTTCGGTTTCCAGCGCATCGGCGATCTGATCTGGGCTGCCGCCGATCAGCGTGCACGCGGCTTCCTGATCGGTGCGACGTCAGGAAAGACGACGCTGGGCGGGGAAGGGCTTCAGCATCAGGACGGCACGAGCCATCTCAACGCGTCCACCATTCCGAATTGCCGTGCTTACGACCCCGCGTTTGCTCACGAGATGGCTGTCATCGTCGACGAAGGCATGCGCGAGATGATCCAGCAGCAGCGTGATGTTTTCTATTACATCACCGCGATGAACGAGAACTACACACAACCCGGCATCCCCGGCGGCGATCTGGAGGCGATCCGGGAAGGCATCGTCAAAGGCATCTATCGGATGGACGCAGACGAGGCCTCACAAGCGGGCGGTGGACGTAGCGCTCAGGTGCAACTGCTCGGCTCAGGCGCCATTCTTCCCGAAGTGATCGCAGCGCAAAAGATGTTGCAGGACGACTGGTCGATCCGGGCCGGGGTCTGGAGCGTGACGAGTTTCACGGAGTTGCATCGTGACGGCATTGCCGCCGAGCGGCTCGAACGGCATGGCGATGCCACGCGCAAGCCCTACGTGCAACGCATGCTGGAACAAAGCGACGGCCCCGTCGTGGCGGCCACCGATTACGTGCGCGCGCTGCCGGAGTCGATTCGCGCGTTCGTGCCGCGTCGCTACGTCACCCTCGGCACCGACGGCTTCGGGCGCAGCGACACGCGCCAGGCGCTGCGGGCGTTCTTCGAAGTGGACCGCGTCTCCATCGTGCTCGCCGCCCTCAAGGCACTTGAGGACGACGGTGCCATCGGTGCCGATATCGTTGCGCAGGCGCGTGAGCGCTACGGGAAGCAGGGCATTCGCCGGGCGGCGTCCTGGCAGTGCTGATTACGTCGACGTATCGACCATCAGTTGCACGCGGTCCGCAGCGAAATGCGTAATGCCGTACTTGATCGGCACGCCGTCCAGGTCGACGTCGACGTTCTCGACCCACAACACCGGCTGCTGACGATTGACGCCAAGTCGCCAGGCGATCTCGGCATCGGGCAGCACACTGCCGATACGGCTCCACTTGCGCAAATAATCCGGCACGCCCATCGACGCGAGGGCATGTGTGATGCTGCTGTCCTCTTCGAGCAGGCTCGGCAGATCGGGGAAGCGGGCTGCCGGATACCAGTTGCAGGCGTAAGTGAGCGGCACGCCATCGGCGGCATGCAGCGACTCGATCCGCCATACCGGCGCGCGGGCGCGCAACGCCAGTTCTTTCGCGACGGTCGCATCGGCCTGAAGCCGCGCGGCCGATAGCATCTCCCCCTCAGCCGCATGATGCTGCTGGCGCAGGTTTTCAGTGAAGCGCGTGCGTCGCCCGATCAGGTAGTCGATCGCGCCGCGCTGCACGAAGGTGCCGCGCCCCTGTTCGATGCTCACGAGCCCATTCGCGGCCAGTCCCATCACGGCGCGCCGCACCGTATGCCGGTTCACATCGAAGCGTTTGGCCAGTTCACCTTCGCTGGGCAGACGGCCGTCGTCACCGAAACCGTTCGCCGCAATCTCTTTGGCCAGAATCTGCTCGATCTGGCGCCAGACGGCCACACCCGCACCGCGCTCCACGCGCTCCGGACTGCCACCGTTGCCCGCATTACTCATCGACACTGCGCTCCCGCTCGCTGTCATAGCGACGTCATCCCCCGTACTTCAAATGTTCATTGTTCCGGGCGCATTGTAGTGCGCAAGCCGTGATGGATGTGTGACTTTGCCGTGTCGACACACAGAATTGTCATGTTTCCCCTGTGTAATTTTCCGTAACCAATTCGTCTAGACGTTCAGATAAATGCATCACGGTTCTGTCATATCCGATTTCTAGAATCCGCAGCAATGTTTTCGCAGGCCCGTAGTACAACCCAGAGGGAATTCATGAAAGCCATCAAACGCTTCGCCGCTGTCGCCTTCTTCGCTGCCGTCGCCAGCGGCGCAGCCCACGCCGCAGGCGAGTGCCCGAACAACGGTGTCGTGCGCTTCGGCGTCGAGCCGTACGAATCGTCGGCGCGCATGCTGCCGGTCTACACGGATCTCGCCAAGCTGATCGGCGACAAGCTCGGCTGCAAGGTCGAGCTGTACATCGCCACGAGCTACAACGCCGAGATCGAAGCGATGCGTAACAACAAGCTCGAATTCGCGCAGTTCGGCCCGCTCGGCTACGTGCTTGCCCATCAGGTCGCCCACGCCGAAGCCGTTGCCACGTTCGCCAACGAAAACGGCTCGCCGCAGAACTACTACGCGTCGATCGTGACGTGGCCGGGATCGAGCGTCAAAACGCTCGCCGACACCGCTGGCAAGTCGTTCGCGTACGCCGATCCGGCCTCGACCTCCGGCCACCTGTTCCCGGCCTACGGCCTGCGCAAGAACGGCATCGATCCGGACAAGGGCGTCAAGGCGATCTACGCGGGCAGCCACACGGCCTCGTTCGAAGCGCTGCGTAATCACAAGGTGGAAGCCGGCGAGCTGAACAGCGAAGAAATTTCGAGCGCGCGTCTGCATGGCGAGTATGACGACAAGGCTTACGTGACGCTGTGGAAGTCGGACCCGATTCCGGTCGACCCGATGGCCGTGCGCGGCGATCTGCCGGCCGAGTTCAAGACGCGTCTTGCGAAGATTCTTTCGAATCTCGACCTGAAGGAACTGCCGGAAGCCGATCAGAAGTTCATGGCCGCCAACGCCACGCCGGCACTCAAGACCGTGCCGCAGACCGACGCTGCCTACAACCAGATTCGCGACCTCGTCTCCACCCTTCATATCGATCTGTCCAAACTGTGAACACCTTGTCCAACGTGACGGACGGTTTGGCATTGACCCCGGCTGACGCATTCGCGGCCGCCGGGGCCACCACGGCAGGGGCCTTCCGTCGTACGAAGCTTGCCCCTGGCGTGAAGCTCGCCGTCCAGGATCTGACGATGTGCTACGCGAACGGTCACACCGCGTTGCGCAATTTCAATCTGTCGGTCGAAGCCGGCGAGATGGTCGTGGTGCTCGGCAGCAACGGCTCCGGCAAGTCGACCTTCATGAAGTGCGTGGTCGGTATCAATCGCCCGACCACCGGCAGCGTCAATCTGGCCGGGCGCGATCTCGTCAAGCTCTCGGGCGAGCCGTTGCGCGAAGCCCGTCTGCCGCTTGCCCTCATTTCGCAGAATGCCAATCTGGTCAAACGACGCAGCGTGATTGCCAACGTGTGCTGTGGCGCACTCGGGCGTCATCGCACGCTGGCGACGGCCTTCGGGCGTGTGCCGCGCGAAGCCGTGGAACCGGCACGTGCCTATCTCGACGAAGTGGGCCTGCTGCATCTTCAGCACCAACGTGCAGGCACGCTCTCGGGCGGTCAGGCGCAACGCGTTGCCGTGGCGCGCGCGCTCGCGCAGGAACCGCACGTGCTGCTGGCCGACGAACCGGTCGCAAGCCTCGATCCGGAAGCCGCTGACGAAGTCATGCGCCTGCTGCGGCGTCTGGCGACCGAAGACGGGCTGGCCGTCATCGTCGTGCTGCATCAGCCGGATCTCGCCATGCGCTATGCCGATCGCATGGTCGGTCTGCGTCGCGGCGTGATGGAATTCGATCAGCCCGCGAGCGAAGTCTCCGCGCGACAGATCGCCAATCTTTATGTCACCGAGGCGTCATGAGCACTGTGCTTGAAATGCGGGGCGGTCGTGGCCCCGGGGATATGCCGTCGGGAATGCGGCAGGTGCTGACCGTCGTCGGCTTGCTGATTGCCGTGGCGGTGTTCGTGCAGGCCTGGATCGTGGTGCAGGCCCGCCCGCAGGATCTGATTACCGGCGCGCACGGCATGGCCGATATCATCTCGCGCGCCATGCCACCGGACTTCGCGCAGTTCATTCCGAACCTGCGTCCGGTGCTCGAAACCATCGATCTGGCGATTTTCGGCACGATCTTCGGCATCGTGCTGGCGTTCCCGCTGGCGATTCTGGCGGCGAAAAACGTGACGCCGGCACTGCCGCTGTACTACGGCGCCCGTGCCGTCATCGGTGTGACGCGCGCCGTGCCGGATCTGGTGTGGGCGCTGCTGTTCGTCACCGCCGTCGGTCTGGGACCGTTTCCCGGCGCGCTGGCGCTGGCCGTGCACTCCATCGGGATGCTCGGACGCCTGTTCGCCGAAGTGATCGAAGACATGGACATGGGTCCGGTCGAAGCGCTGACGCTCACCGGCGCGGGACGTCTGGCCGTGCTCACGCACGCCGTCATTCCGGGGGTGCTGCCGTCGCTGCTCGGTATCGGTCTGTTTCGCTTCGACGAGAACCTGCGTTCATCGCTGGTGCTCGGGTTCGTCGGCGCTGGCGGCATCGGCTTCCAGTTGCTCACGGCCATGAATCTCTTCGATTATCAGACGGTGTCGTACCTGCTGATCGTCACGTTTGTTCTGGTGGCTTGTGCGGAACGCGCTTCGGCGTACCTGCGCAGTCTGGTGCACTGAGGGTAGGGCAGTATGCAGCGTATCAATTGTGGGGAAGGGGTCGATCCGTGGACGCGCGCTCGCGTGCTGAGCGAGACGCCCGAGATCGATCCGACGTCGCTCGTACGCGATAGCGACTTCGGACGCTTCACGTATCTGGGGCCGAATTCATCGGTACGTGCGTCGTCCATCGGTGACTACGGTTACGCGATGGGGACGAACCAGATTGCACACGCGCAGATCGGCAAGTTCGTCAACATTGCGACGGGGGTTCGCATCAACCCGTCGAATCACCCGATGTGGCGCGCCACGTTGCATCACTTCACGTATCGCTCCCGGTCCTACGGCATGTCGCTCGACGACGATGCGGAGATTTTCGACTGGCGCGCGCAGGATGCCATCACGATTGGCCCCGACGTATGGATCGGACATAACGCGATCGTCATGCCGGGTGTGAACATCGGCACGGGCGCGGCCATCGGCTCAGGTGCGGTCGTCACGAAGGATGTGCCGCCTTATGCGATCGTGGTCGGCGTGCCGGGCCGCGTTCTGCGATTCCGCATGGGGGAGCGCACCGCCGAGCGCATGCAGGCCATTGCGTGGTGGGACTGGAATCCGGCGCAACTGGATGCCGCGCTGGCCGATTTTCGCGCACTGAGCGCGGAAGCGTTTGTGGAGAAGTACGAACAGTCCTGAAAGTGCGGTCCGGTTTGACTGATAGAATCCCGTCGATAACAACGCAAGTGCATTCCCGCAGTGCAGCATTTCGCTCTCTGACCGACACGGGTGATGATCTTGAAATATCAGACGCACGGGGTAAGGCCGGACACCAATGAACCGCTTTCGCTGCGTGCCACTTCCGCGCACGCAGCGAAAGGGCGTGGGATCGCATTCGTCGACAATCGTCCTGTCGCTGCAACCCATCTCGCGATTCAGAAAATGGCGGATCGCCATACCGCTCCGCACGCTGACGTGCCAGATGCGGCAGCGCATCGGACGTCTTCCTCCCACACGGCGCAATCCGGATTACCCGCTAACCTGCTGTCCGGCATCGAGACGCTATCGGGCCACTCGCTCGACGACGTGCGAGTGCATTACAACTCTCCGCACCCAGCCCAATTGCAGGCGCACGCGTATGCGCAAGGCAACGATATCCATCTCGGCCCCGGACAGGAACAGCATCTCGCGCATGAGGCGTGGCATGTGGTGCAGCAGCGGCAGGGGCGTGTGCAGCCGACCGCCCGCATGAATGCGGGTGCTGCCATCAATGACGATCCGGCACTGGAGGCCGAGGCCGATGCGATGGGCGAACGGGCGGCGGCGCTGGGCGGGGAACGGATCGACGAGGGGAGTCCGATCGTCACGTCGACACCGGGCGCAAACATTGGCGATACGCTTCAGGCGAAGGGATTCAAGTCGGTCAACGGCAAGACGAGTGGCTTCGATGCCGACGAAGCGCAACTCAACGGCGCCGGTAACGCGGTCTGGGATGCCGTCTTCACGGACGGAAGAATCGATGCACAGGGCGGCGTTATCGGCAAGATGCAGCACGAGGCCGATAAGAAGATCGACGCGAGCGCTACGACGAAGTATGAGGCCGACATCGACGATGGCGCCTTTGGGGAGGTCGAACTCAAAGGAGACTTGGGCCATGCGCCAACGGTCCCCCGTTGGGCAAAAGCCGCCGCGCCCAAAGGCAATCGACAGCAAGTCTTACCGGTGGTACTCGCCAAATCGAAGCAGGCGGAGATCGAGGCTGCCATCATTCATTTACTGAGCCAGGGGGCATCGGATCCGGCGTTCCAGGTCGCGGAGGCGGAAGACGTCAAGGACTATGAGGCCATCCAGATGGCCGTCATGATCTCGGATACCAAAACACTGCCGGACTGGTTTGCTTCCAACTTGACTTACGCGAAGGTCATTGCCGGTCATCTGTACGGATATCTCGTGAAAATGTTGAGTGAACGGGGCGGCCGGATGACGGATACGTTATTTCTTTCTGTGTGCGCAGAGAACGACGCCAACACGTCGTACCGGCTGTATGACGCCGTTCTGACCGCGGCCGGGATCCCGGTCGCAGCGGCCGAAAAGCACCAGGCATCGGATGTTGCGCTCGACATCAATGAGATCGTGATGCATGAGTTCGGTCACATCAAAGCCGGCCTGGATGTGCCGTCATCCGACATCGATAGTGCCAAGTCCAGCTTCAGTCCGACGCTGGAGAGCGCGGTGGCGCTGGCCAGAGGACTCAAAATCAAAGTCGCAGCGGGACTGGATAGAAACTACCTGACGGCGTGTCGGTTCGCCTGGCTCAGGATCGTGACCGAATGGCATGGAATCAAAGATCACCCCTCGTACATCCTGACGCGGGAGCGCACGACCGCGGGCATCAAGACGATGCAGAATATTCTGATGTCGCTGGAGGAGTACAAGAACATTCAGGCGATCGATAACGGACTGGCGCCGAGCCGCGTGTCAGGGCCTCGACTGAGACATGGCGTGGAGGTCGTGACACTTTTCGATCTTGGTTCGGCAAGTGCTGATGCTGATTTCAAAGAGATCGAAGGCGGCGCGGCGAACTCGCCCGAGGTGTCAGAAAAATCGACACCGGAACTGGGTGAAGCCGTATGGCGGGTGAAAATGCAGCATCTGCTCGACGTTTTCATCGCCAAGTACAAAGACTAGTCATTGGCACCGCTCCCCACCGCTGTTACGCCCCGTTTGGCGCACATCTTGAGACGCATTTACGCCACATTCGTCAGTCAGGCCAACTAACAGCCCCGGCAACCCCGGCTTCAGCACGGGTCACGGCAAGGTGAATCGCGATGCACGATCATGCTTCGAAAAAGACACCACAGCGCGCGGGGCAGGGCACGTCTTCGGTGCCTTCTCGCGCCCCGGCGCGCATTGAGGACCACCGGCCCGCCGCAGCGTCGCATACGCAACTCCGGTATCTGGCACACAACGGCGATCGGGCCACGCAATTTCAACGTCTCCAGCGCGTCGTGACATCGCCAGCGCAGCGCACAACGGCCCAGGCCCCTTCGTCCTCCAACGCCGGAGATGTCGTCCAGCGCGTGGTGTTCATTGGGGCATCCACACGGGCGCTGCCTGCGCGAACGCCAATGATTGCCGAGGTTGAGGCGATCGCGCGCGCGTACGGTCCGCAACGTGCAGCGCGCATCGTCGCCACTTTTCGAGCATGGCTACGAGACGGCCCCTCACGACGTTATGCCAACGCGCGCGCCGTCGTGGACGCCATATTGCCAACACTTGGGCCGGACGCCGATGCGGGTTCCGGTTCGAGCTCCGGTCCGCGCTCCGGCGAATCGTCCGAAGGGCGCTCCGCCGCCGGATCTGAGACACGATCTGAAGCGCCGTCCGGTTCGCGGACCGAACCGCCCGACGACGTCGGCACGTCGCTTCCGCCGGAACCGACATTGGAATCGCGGTCCGAAGCCCGAACCGAACTGCCCGGCGATGGGGGGCGTGATGCCGATCGCCCCATATCGACGTCGCAGACGTCACAGGGCGCCGTGCCGGATGTCGGACAGAGCGGGCAGAGTGGTACGGGCGGCACTGGATCAGACATCCACGATCGCGTCGAACGACCGCGTGACGTGCAGCCGCCAAGTGCCGTACAACCGGTATCCGAAGGCGAACGCCTGCCAGCCGGGAGCACCGCCGTTACGGCCTCGGAACGGGCCCGCCCCGACTTGCGCACCCAGATACGCCCCGAATCGCTCACGCGTGTCGGTTTCGAAATCGAGTTAGGACGGACGTACCACTTCCCTGAATCGGCCAGACCGACGCTCGGGCAGGTGCTCAATCGAACACTGGCAGAGTTCGTCGGCACGGTACCACCGGCAATCCGGGGCGGAGAGCCGCGCCGGGCGGTGATACTCGAAGTGCTTCTCGATGATATTCGAACGCCCGACGCCGGGGGATGCACGGCTCAGGTCGAGTTCCGCACGCCGCCATTGCGGTTCTCCTGGCTAAGCACTAGTCTGTCCGCGCAGATTCGTCGGGCCATCAGCCGTTTTCCAACCTCGATGCTCACCGCAGCCTCGCCGGTTGCAGTGGGGCAGTGGCGTCCAACCGCATTGCTGCGCGAGCATGCCGCGCAGTTGACCGAAGGCGCACCGGATCAGAGAAATTTCTCGATCTCCTCCACTTCCAATTTGGCACAGCACGCGACGATCTCCATCGAACTCGCTGCGTTCGGCACCCTCAATCACGATCAGCAGAACCTACTGTTCCGCCAAGGGCGAGGGGCAACCGACCGACAACAGTTGCTGGATCAACTGGCGGCCCTCACCAATGGGTCGGGCAGCCCGCTCGATGCCACCACCGTCGGCCGCAATCGGGCCGGCTCTACGGTCAAATCGCCCATTGAATCGATTCTGGCCGCCGACCCGACGTTGCGCGCGCCGCGTGGCGCGTCGGCCGAGGGTAGCGTGACGGTGGGAGATAGCGAAGCCCATCCGTATGCGCCGCTGGCCGAAGCCGTCCAGCAAATTCGAAACGACGGACAGTTTCCAAGCGTTCAGGGGGCGGGCGATCGGGGGTATCGGGCCGTGGCGGAGAAGCTACAACCGCCGCTGCGCGACACCGTATCAGGTCAGCTTCGCGTACTGGTGGAACATCGAACCGGCACTTTGGTGAGTGCGGTGAACGAGGCGCTTCGAGGAAGATCCGAACCCCTGCGTCCGATCATGGAGGCCGCGCGCGACATGGACCGAAACCGCGTGCAGCGACCCAGGGCGCCGTCGACAGAGTCGTCGGCTACATCGCCGACGACGTCGTCCGTGACGACACCAGTTACCGGGGCTGTGGGCACAGGCGGGACCCGTGCGACCGTGAGCGCGTCGCGCAGTGAGCCCGCAGGCGGGGGAGGTGCCAGACCGGTCATTGCTCCTCCGCCGCTCGCGACAATGACCGTCCCGCAAATGGTTCAGCACTACGGGCCGGGCATTCTGTGGGCGAGAGGGCAGGGAACGTTCAGTCACGAGTTCCTGCAATTCAGAGATCACCGTGCAGCGGCATTGCTCAGGCTGACGCAAAACGGGCTGGCGCCAGCGGAAGCTGCTGTCATCAGCGCAGACCTGAACACCCAGTTCGTACAGGCCGGGGTCCCGGCGCAGGGAGATCATCCCGACGCACAACTCCAAGAGCATATCTTCGACGGCGTCGACGTCGCCTGGGGACGTCAGCTTTGGGCGCTGCTGCGGTACTTCAACGGAGCGTAAGCCCCCGACTACCTGGAAGCACCGCAGCACATCCAGAATCACGCCGCCAACGGATGAAGATCCAGCCGGCATCCCGCCTTCACAATCTGGCTCGGCGTATCGTGTCCGATCAATGCCGGCAAGCGATTCGACGCATCGATCAGACGGGCAAGATCGACACCCGTGTCGTAGCCCATCAGCGCAAGCGAGTGCACGACTTCCTCGGTGCACACGTTGCCGGTCGCGCCGGGCGCATAAGGGCAGCCGCCGATGCCGCCCAGCGACGCATCGAAGTTGTCTGCACCGGCGTCGATGGCCGCCAGCACGTTCGCCAGCCCCATGCCTCGCGTGTTGTGAAAGTGCAGCGTCAGGCCGATGTCCGGCCACCGCTCACGGAAACCACGCACCAGCGCAACGACCTGGCTCGGATACGCCATGCCGGTCGTGTCGCACAGCGTGATGCCATCCGCGCCCATTCGCGCAGCGAAACGCTCGCACAGATCGAATACCTCATGCTCCGGCACATCGCCCTCGATGGGGCAACCGAAGGTGCACGACAGCGACACGTTGGCCGACTTCCCCGCCTGACGCGCAGCGCTCGCCACATCGCGAAGCGCGTCGAACGATTGCTCGCGTCCCATACGGAGATTGGCGCGGTTGTGGCTCTCGCTGGCGGACATCACCAGGTTCAGTTCGTCGACACCGCACGCGATAGCACGCTCGGCCCCGCGCAGATTGGGCACCAACGCGCTGTAGACGATGCCCGGCACGCGCTCGATGCCTTGCATCACGGCCTCGGCGTCGCGCAACGACGGGATCATCTTCGGCGACACGAACGCGGTCACTTCGATCTTCGCGACGCCGGAATGCGACAAGGCATTCACCATGGCGATCTTCTCTTGCGTGGGGACGAAGACCGTCTCCGCCTGAAAGCCGTCGCGCGTTCCCACTTCGTTCATGCGGATGCGGCGTCCGCCGCCATGCCATACGTTCGTCATGCAATCACTCCTTTGTCGCGCAAGGCGTGGACGTCCTGCGCCGAAAGGCCCAGTTGCCGCAATACGTTGTCAGTGTCCTCGCCAAGACGCGGCGCCGAGGTGCGCACCGTCCCCGGTGTCCCCATCAACTTCGGCACGACGCCGGGCACCTCGACCTCGTAGCCATCACGCGTGGTTTGCGAAAGAATCATGTCCCGGGCGCGGAAGTGCGGGTCCTCGACAATATCCTTCACCGTATAGACCTTGCCTGCGGGCACGCGGGCATCGCCCAGCAGGGTCAGCACCTCGGTCACCGATTTCGACGCGGTCCACGCGCCGATGGCGTCGTCCAGTTCGAGAACGCGTGCGGTGCGCCCGGTGTTGTTGGCCAGCGTCGGGTCGGCCGCAAGATCGTCGCGACCGATGACCGACATGAGGCGCTTGAAAATACTGTCGCCGTTGCCGGCGATCAGCACGTAGCCATCGCTGCATCGGTAGGCGTTGGACGGGGAAATGCCCGGCAGGGCGCTGCCCGCAGCCTCTCGCACGGCGCCGAACGCGCTGTATTCCGGGATCAGGCTCTCCATGACGTTCAATACCGCCTCGTTCAGGGCGACGTCGATCACCTGTCCCTTGCCGCCGTTCACCTTGCGGTGATAAAGCGCGGTGAGAATGCCGATGGTGCCGTGCAGGGCTGCCAGCGTGTCGCCGATCGAGATGCCGCAGCGCACCGGCACGCGGCCCGGCTCTCCTGTCAGATGACGCAGGCCGCCCATGGCTTCCCCGATCGCGCCGAAGCCCGGCAGATCGCGATACGGTCCGGTCTGCCCATAGCCCGAGATGCGCAACATCACCAGTCCCGGGTTGAGTTCGGACAGGACTTCCCAGCCCATGCCCCAGCTTTCCAGCGTGCCGGGACGAAAGTTCTCGATCAGCACGTCGGCGCTCGCGATCAGTTGACGTGCGATGTCTTGCCCCTCGGGGCTGCGCAGATCGAGCGCGACCGAACGCTTGTTGCGCGACTGCACCTGCCACCAGACGGACGTGCCGTCCTTGAGCATGCGCCAGTTACGCAGCGGATCGCCCACGCCCGGCGGCTCGATCTTGATGACGTCGGCCCCGAACTCACCGAGGGTCTTGCCCGCGAACGGCCCGGCGATGAGCTGGCCCATTTCGATCACGCGGATGCCGCGCAATGCGATGTCGGGCTTTTCCTTTGCGTTGGTGTTCATGCTTGTGTTCCTGCTTGATCTCTTGAAAATCCATGCGGGGCGTCCCCGCATGTGGTCGGCCTGATCGGCCTAATCCGCCGGCCTAATCGCGCGCCTTGAGCTTTGCGGGCATCGCGAAACTCAGAATCGCCGCGCAAATCAGCCCGAGGCACCCGATCAGATACAGCGCAGGCGTCGTGCTGCCGGTCGTATCCTTGATCCACCCGACGGCGACCGGGCTCACGATGCCGCCCAGTTGCCCGAGCGTGTTGATCAGCGCGATCCCGGCGGCGGCACCCGCGCCTGTCACGAGCTTGGGCGGCAGCGCCCAGAACGCCGGAATGGCCGCCACGACACCCGCGCCGATCAGCGCCAGCGCCGCGACGAGAATGTGCGTCTGCTTGTCGAAAATACCGGCGCTGAAGAAGCCGAGCGAGGCGAGCAGCATGAGACCGACGACGAACCAGCGACGCTCGCCGGAACGGTCCGACACCTGACCGACCACGACCATGGCGATCGCGCCGCACAAGTAAGGTACGGCGGTCAGAAAGCCGATGGTCGTGGCATTGCTGATGCCCGAGGCGCGAATGATGTGCGGCGCCCAGAAGTTGAGCCCGTACGAGCAGACCTGAATCAGGAAATAGATCAGGCCGAGCATGAGAAAGCCGGGCGTCTTGATGGCATCGAGCAACGAGTGCCCGCCGATATCGCGGTTCTGGCGCGTGATGTTGGCCAGCAGAACGGTCCGCTCCTCGGGTTTGAGCCAGCGGGCGTCCTCGATCCGGTCGCTGAGCGACTTGAAGACGACGAAGCCCAGCAGCACGCAAGGCACGCCGCCCACGAGGAAGAGCCAGTGCCAGCCGGGCATTCCAAGTACGCCGTCCAGATGCGAGAGCACCAGCCCGGAGGCCGGTGCGCCCAGCAGACCGGCAAACGCGGACGCCAGAAAGAGCAGGGACGTCATGCGGCCCCGGTAGGCAGCAGGGAACCAGAGCGTCAGGTAATACAGCACACCCGGGGCAAAACCCGCTTCCATCGCACCGATCAGAAAGCGCAGGAAATAGAACTGCCATTCCGTCTGCACGCATGCCATTAACGCCGTCGCAATGCCCCACGACACCATGATGCGGGCGATCCAGCGTCTGGCGCCGACCTTGTAGAGCATGAGGTTGCTCGGCACCTCGAAGAGCACGTAGCCGACCACGAACAGCCCGGCGCCGAGGCCGTAAGCCGTATCGCTCAGGCCGAGACTGGCCTGTAGCGAGAACTTCGCGAAACTGATGTTGATGCGGTCGAAGAAGGCAAACAGGTAGCACACCATGATCAGCGGCATGATGCGCCACGCGATCTTGCGCACGATGTGCGATATCTCGGTGTCGACGGACGGATGTGATGACGTAACGGGGATCGACTCGGGATGAGCCATGACTGTCTCCTGATATTGAGGATGGCAGCGGGTGGCCCGGCCCCGATGGTCGGCAAACCCGTGCGGCATCGCTGTAGCGGCGCTCTGTATGACGCGTACGGGTATTCTGGTTGCAGGCCGGTGGCCGCAGAAGCGCAAAGACGAGAACCGAGCTTTCGCGAATCGCGAAAGCAGCGGCCGAAGGAGGGGCGCGTGGTTCGGACGCCGTTCAGGCGTCCTGAGTCGTGCGAAGGTGCTCGATGAGCGCGCGGACGTGCCGCGGTACGGCGTTCACGTCACGCAGGCCGATCAGCAAACGACGCTGCGCCCAGTCGTCGGCAAGTGCGATCTGACGCAGGTTCAGGGAGCGCGCCAGGGCGCGTACGGCGTCGGCGGGCAGCACGGCAATCCCCATGTCTGCCGCCACCATCTGGCACATGGCGTCGAAGCTGCGCACGCGGATGCGGAGCTTCAGGCGGCGCCCGAGCGCCTCGGTTTCCGTCTGAAGCCGATCGGCCAGCGATGTCCCTTCCGAAAGACTGACGAAGTCGTAGTCCAGGACTTCGGCGAGGTGCACGCTGCGCCGCCCGGCCAACGGATGCCCCTTGGGCACGACGAGGCTCAGATGGTCCTTGCAGTAGTCGAGACACTGCAAACCCAGCGCGGGCGTGCGGTCGGCGAAGATGCCGACATCGGCGCGGCCATCGAGTACGGCCAGTACGATCTCGTTGCTGTTCTTCTCTTCGAGTTCGATACGGATGCCGGGATTGGCTTTGGTGAACGCGGCAAGCTGATGCGGCAGGAACTGTGTCACGGCCGAGGTGTTGGCCCACAGACGCACGACGCCGACGATGCCTGCGGTGAAATCCGACATCTCGGCGGCGAGCACGTCAACGTCGGTCAGAATGCGCTGCGCGTGGCGGTAAAGCGCCTGGCCGGCCACCGTCAGCGTGACGCCTCGGGAATGCCGTTCGAGCAACGGCGTGCCGACAGCGAGCTCCAGATCCGATATCCGCTTGCTGGCGGCGCCGACCGCGAGATGCGCCAGGGCGGCGCCTTTGCTGATGCTACCGGTGCGCGCGATCAGACTGAACAGGGACAGCGACGCGAAGTCGATACGATGCGGATTCATCCTGAATGAGCGACGTTGCGGGTGGTTATGGCGGTGGAAGTCGCGGGGCGGTTCGCCATGGCGGACACGTTTCGCCCGAGGCGCAGGCGAGGCATAGTGTATCGCCTCGCCGTCAGTCCAGCGCCGGCTCCGCCGCGACTTTGCGATCGTGCAACTGGCGGAAGAATCTCGCGTTGTGATGGTCGGCGACGCGGAACACGTCTTCCGAGGCCCGGGAGAGCGCGGCGAACAGCAATTCGAGCTCGTCATGCTCCCGGGCCGTCGAACCGCAGCGCGTGATCAGCGCGCGGCGAATTTCGTCCATCGCCGCCTGCCGGAACCGGTCGAAGGCCGCGTCGGGCCTGCCGTCGAGATGGTTGATGTGAGCGAGCAGCATACCCAGCACCTGCGCGTGCACGAGCGCCGTCGCCCGCTGTTCAATGGCCAGCACGTCGGTTTCCGTCATGATGCCCTCCATCAGACGTGAAGTGATGCGAACGAACTCGTTTCCAGCATAGCACCGCCGCGCAAGGACGGTGACTTCAAACGCCACGCTCAGCGCCCGTCATCAATCATGGCGCATGGCGCTTTCCTCCCGACGCCAAATTCGTCAATATGTCGGGCATCGTGCTTGCCGTCTGCGCGATGTTCGACAAACTACAAAACTGGAGCGAACTATGACGACGTCGAAGACCCCTCGGGCAGTCCTGATGCATACGATGGCACTCGCCGCGCTCACCCTGAGCGCCGGTGGTTATACCCTGACGGCCACGGCCGCCGATACCAACGCGCCCAAACCCCGCATTCTCGTCCTCGCCACCGGCGGCACCATCGCCAGCACAGGCGACGCACGCTCGGCCATCGGCTACAACGCCGGCGGCGTGACCGGCGAGCAACTGACCGCCAGCGTGCCCGGGCTGGACAAGCTGGCGAGCATCAAGGCGGAGCAGATCTCGAACATCGGCTCGCAGGACATGAACAGCAAGGTCTGGTACCAGTTGGCAGCCCGAATCAAACAGGCATTCGAGCGCAATGAGGCTGACGGCATCGTGATCACGCATGGCACTGACACGATGGAGGAGACGGCATTTTTCCTCGACAACGTGCTGGCCACGCGTCAGCCCGTCGTGCTCGTCGGCTCGATGCGTCCGAGCACGGCCGTCAGCGCCGACGGCCCCGGCAACCTTTATGAAGCCGTTGAAGTCGCGGCCAGCCCGCAGTCGGGCAATCGCGGCGTGCTCGTCGTCATGAACGATACGATTCACGGCCCGCGCTGGGTGACGAAGATGAACACCACCTCGGTCCAGACCTTCGGCAATCCCAACAGCGGCCCGCTGGGCTACGTCGATCCCGCCTCGGTCCGGTACCTCTCACCGACGCCGGCGTCGCGTAAAGCCCCGCTGGCCGTGCCGGTCGGCGGTCTGCCGCGCGTCGATATCGTCTATGCCCACGCCGACATGGACGCCACGCAGATCGAAGACGCCGTGCGACACAAGGCGAAGGGCATCGTGCTGGCGGGCGTCGGCGACGGTAACGCCTCGAAAGCCGCGCTCGACGCGCTGGAGGCGGCGGCGAAGCAGGGCGTCGTCGTGGTGCGGTCGTCGCGGGTGGGGAGCGGCTTCGTCAACCGCAACGTCGAGGTCTCCGACGACAAGACCGGGTTTGTCGTTTCCTACGATCTGAATCCGCAAAAAGCACGGGTGCTCACGCAACTGCTGATCGGCAACGGCGTCAGCGCATCGGACAAGGTGCAGAAGGCGTTCGACGCGACGTATTGATCGGATGACCGACTGATCTGCTGATAAGGGGATCGCGCGGGCGATCCTCCGGTGCTGGGGGTGACGGAATACGCGCATCCCCGGCACCCCGGACGGGGAGCACACCTCCTGACGCCGTTTATTCCCGCCCATATCTCATATTTCCGAAAGACGTGAAGACTTCCGCGCAAACGGAATAGAACCCCCTTTGGCTGTGTATACCCCTTTGCACCCCGCATGTGCGGGAGATATCGGGAGGGCGGCCATGCTATCCGTTTCACGTTTTCGCGACACATTCTTGCGTCACCCCTGGGGTCATCGATTGACATTGACGTCGGTGTCCGTGTCTTTGGCATTCTCAGTCTTGTTGGCGCTAACGCCGCAGGCGCATGCCGCACCGACGGTAAAACCATCGCCGGACGAAGCCGCGTTCCTTCATGAAAACGACGTCGCCATGGATCGCATGATGCGCGACATGACCGTCAAACCCGGCGGCGACATCGACCATGACTTCGTTGCGATGATGATTCCGCATCATCAGGGTGCGATCGACATGGCGCAGGCCGAACTGCGCTATGGCAAGAACGAACAACTGCGCCGGATTGCGCAGGAAATCATCGTCGAACAGCAACAGGAAATCATCGCCATGCGCATTGCGCTCGGGCAACCGCTGCCGCCTTCGGCCCCTGCGCCGACCGGTGCCGTGCCGCCCGCGCAAGGGTCGGCACAGGACACACCACCGCCTGCCGGGGCGATGTCTGCGATGCATCACCACCACGGCGAATGATCGTCGCGATCCGTCGCCTCGCCCAGATTCGATAACTCACGCATTGGACGACGCACGTCCGCGTCTTCCCAACCTTTCGCATTCCCACGTGAATCGTCTTCAGGAGACCCCATGATTCGCAAACCCTTGTCCGCCATGGCCCGCGCCACGTTACTGGCCGTGCAATTGACCACGCCGGTCATCGCGCTGGTCACCCCATTCGCGGCGGCGCCGGCGCACGCCGGTCAGGCCCCGGGCGCGCTTGCCGCTCCGGATATCCCCATCAGCCACAAGGACCGCCTGTACGCCGCCGAGCAATTCTCGAACACGGTGTCCGTGACCGATCCGGTGGACAACAAGCTGCTGGGCGTGATTCGTCTGGGCGATCCGTCGCCGGGCAACTTCAGCCCGCTCTATCGCGGTCAGGTGCTCGTGCACGGCATGGGCTTCTCGCCCGATCACCGCACGCTGGCGGTCGTGTCCATCGGCTCGAACTCCGTCACCTTCATCGACACGCAGACCAATGCCGTCAAGCACACGACCTATGTCGGCCGCTCGCCGCATGAGGCGTTCTACACGCCCGACGGCAAGGAAGTCTGGGTGACCGTTCGCGGAGAAAACTATGTCGCCGTGCTCGACGCCAAGACCTTCGAGGAGAAGACCCGCATCGTCACGCCGGCCGGCCCGGGCATGCAGATTTTCTCGCCTGACGGCAAGTACGGTTACATCTGCTCGTCGTTCAATCCCGAGACGAAAGTCGTGTCGGTAGCGGATCACCGCATCGTGGGCACGGTCAAGCAGGAGAGCCCGTTCTGCCCGAACATCGCGGCCACGCCTGACGGCAAGCAAGTGTGGTTCACGCTCAAGGATGTGGGTCGCACGCAGGTGTTCGACGCGCGACCGCCGTTCGCACTCATCAAGACGCTCGACACCGGCCCGATCACCAATCACGTGAACTTCGCCCATACGTCCGCCGGCACGCTGGCTTACGTGAGCGTCGGTGGCCTCAATCAGGTGAAGGTATTCCGCACCGACGACTTCTCGCAGATCGCCACGGTGGACGTGGGCAATCTGCCGCACGGCGTCTGGCCGTCCGCCGATGGCTCGCGTGTGTACGTCGGACTCGAGAACGCCGATGCGCTCGCCGCCATCGACACGTCGTCGCAGCGTGTCGTCGCGACGATCCCCATCGGGCAGGCGCCGCAAGCCATTGCGTACGTGCCTGACGCCGTGCCGGAGGGCGATGGGCTTCAGAATCTGCAACCGCTCGGTGTCTCGGGACAAGCCGCGCATCTGACGCTGGCACCGGCTGGCGGCGGCGCGGGCGCTGCGCCGACCAGCGTGACGTTGTTCGATCAGGGGCTCGTGCAAGTGCTGCAAGCGTCCGTTACGGGCCTGACGCCCAAGTCGCCTTACGTGCTGGCGCTCTCGGACAATCCGGACGGCAGCGGTAACTTGCAGGCACTCGCGTCGTTCATGACGAACCCGGCAGGTTCGGCCATCGTGAACTCGATCGGCGCCATCCGTCAGGTCGTGTCGCCGGCAGCGGCAGACGCGAAGAACGCGACCGACAAGCGTCGCTATCTGGTCGTGGCGCCACAGGTAGACGGCAAGCCGGGCGCGCCGGTGCAACTTCAGCGCCTGTAAGAAGACCCACGTCCCGATGGTGCTCGCGGTTGAGCAGGAACGAAGGGGACGGCGACCGTACGTACGGTTGCCGTCTTCCGTCACTCTGGTGCCGCGATCTCGAGATCCATCAAGGCGGAACTGAGCGATTTCCCGTGGGCGTCGAGTGCGAGAGAGCGTGTCACACCGCCCCCCAGCGCGTTGCCCAGTACGAAGTTGAACGCGGCCAGATTCGGCAGTTCGTAGC
Source organism: Pandoraea sp. LA3 (assembly GCF_022696215.1). Classification (NCBI taxonomy): domain Bacteria; kingdom Pseudomonadati; phylum Pseudomonadota; class Betaproteobacteria; order Burkholderiales; family Burkholderiaceae; genus Pandoraea; species Pandoraea sp. LA3. Next base: position 330,335 of record NZ_PTPY01000038.1, read on the forward strand.
GCACGACATCGCCGCGTACGACGTCGCTCAGAAACGCCTTGACGCGCTCGGGCGTCACCTCGGCACGCAAATGCGCGTAATGCCGGGCGTCGAAGCAGATGAGCGAGACATTGAGCGTATTGCCCTTGTCGCCGGTGCGCGAATGCGCCAGTTCACGCAGCTTCATCTTGCGTCTCCACAAAAGTGAACGTCGGATTGGCGTGCTCACGTGCCAGCAGAACCGACTGTACGGCGAGCACTTCGCGCACCGACCTGGTCACGCCACCGCCGCCCGCAGGGCCGTTGGTGTACAACGTCTCGACTTCGTTGCCGATACGCTGCGCTTCCTGCGCCGACGAGGTTCGTCCCGCGACACGCACGCGTACCTCGTAGGGCTCGGCATGGCGCGCGCCGGCCGTCTCTGCGTGCAGCGCGTTCATGCCGATCAGATCGCAGCGCAGCTCACGCGTGGCCACACCGGTCAACGCCAGACGTTCACGCACGATGTCGATGGCAAGTCGGGCGCGTGCCACTGCGCCGGGGCCGCCGTACGAAATCTGTCCCTCGCCGATGAAACCGTCGACGTATCCGACCGACACCTTGAGCGTGTCCGTTCTCGGTGCGCCACGTCCACCGCCGACCTTGATGCGATCGGGGGCTTCCTCGCTCACACTGACGTGTGAGAAGTCGGCAACGACGTCCGGCTGGAAATAGCGCTGCGGATCGTGAATCTCGTACAGCAACTGTTCCTTGCACGTCGCCACCGTCACCTGTCCGCCGGCCTGCGGGACTTTCGTGATGACCACCGAGCCGTCGGACGAGACTTCGCCGATGGGAAAGCCGAGCCGGGCCAGGCCCGCCACGTCCTTGTAGCCCGGATCGGCAAAGTAGCCGCCAGTGACTTGTCCCGCGCACTCCAGCAGGTGACCGACGACGGTCGCCTGACCGAGCGTGTTCCAGTCGTCCATTTGCCAGCCGAACTCATGGATCAACGGTGCGGCGAAAAGAGACGGATCGGCCACGCGGCCCGTCAGGACGATCTGTGCGCCGGCGGCCAGCGCATCGACGATGGCGCTTGCGCCCAGATAGGCATTCGCCGAGACAATGCGATCGCGATACGACGCCACGCTATCGCCCGTCTCCTCGAACTTTGCATCGGTGGCGAGCACGACATCGAGGACATCGTCGCCGGTCACGGCGGCAATCCTGACATCGCCCAGCCCCAGCCGACGGGCAATCTCCGCGGTCTTGCGCGCTGCGGCGAGCGGATTGGCCGCACCCATGTTGGAAATGATGCGCACGCCGTTACGCATCGCGGCGGGCAATACCGCGGTCATGCGGGCTTCGAGCAGCGGATCGTAGCCGTGTTCCGGCGATTGACGACGCGCCTGTTGTGCGATGGCAATGGTGCGCTCGGCGAGGCATTCGAAAACGAGATAGTCGAGTGCACCGTGCTCGGCGAGTTCGACGGCCGGCTCGATGCGGTCGCCGGAGTAGCCGGCGCCGGCACCGATCCGGACGGTGCGTCGCGATGCCTTATGTGACTTGCCTGTCATGCGTTCAGGTCCATGAAATAAAGCGAGTAGGGCGGAGCGTGCAAGTCGTGCAAAGCCGGCTCATAGCGGAAACACGCCAAGCACGACGCAGGCGATCGTCATCACGATGGACGCGCCGAACAACAGCGGGAACGTGAATTTCTGATGGTCCGCGAGATCGATGCGGCATAGCCCGACGACGAGGAACGTCGCGGGAGTGAGCGGGCTGACCGGGAAGCCGGTCGTCATCTGGCCGAGCAACGCGGCCTGACCGACGTGCACCGCCGGCACCCCGAGCTGTCCGGCAACTTCCGCAATGACGGGCAGCACGCCGAAATAGAACGAGTCGGGATCGAACAACATGCTCAACGGCATCGACGCCAGACCGAGCGCGACCGGAATGTGGCTCGCCATGCCTGGGGGCACGAAGCCGACGGCCGCTTGCGCCATCGCCTTGAGCATGCCGCTGCCCTGCATCACCCCGGTGAAGACCCCGGCAGCGAGCAGAATGCCGGCCATCATCAGCGCGGCACGGGCGTGCGCATCGATGCGCTTTCGCTGCATGTCGACATCCGGGTAATTCACCAGCAATGCGACGCACAGCCCGACCATGAACATGATCGCGGGCGGAATCTTCTCACCCATCACGACCATCGTGCCGAGCACGATCAGCGTGAGCACGATGTTGAACCAGAAGAGCCCGGGGCGGCGCAGCGCCTGCTCCTCCGGCGAGAGTTCGCGTTTCGGCATCGGAATCGCGCCGCTTGCGGCAGTCAACCCCAGACGCTTTTCTTCGCGCCGGCCGAGCCAGTAAGCCATGCCGAAGACGAAGACCAGCCCGACGGCCTGCACCGGAATCAACGGATTGAAAAGGCTGGAGACCGGCAGATGCAGCGATGCCGAGGCACGAATCATCGGTCCGGTCCACGGCAGGAAGTTGATGCCGGCGGCCATCGAGACCGCCGCCGCGAGCACGCGACGATCCATGCCCAGACGGTCATAGAGCGGGAGCATCGCCGGAATCGTCACGAGAAAGCAGACCGCGCCGGAGCCGTCGAGGTGAATCAGCAGCGCGAGCAGCGTCGTACCCATCACGATGCGCGTCGGACGCGTGCCCACCGCCTTGAGAATCCGGTCGATGATCGGGTCGAGCGTGCCGGCGTCGGTGATCGTGCCGAAGTACAGAATGGCGAAGACGAACATACCGACGACGGGTGCAAGACTCCTGAGACCGTCGAGCACGAACTTGCTCGTCTGAAAGCCGAAGCCGCCGACGAGCGACGCCACGATCGGCACGATGATGAGCGCCACGAGCGGCGACATGCGTTTTGACAGAATCGCGCCGAGCAGCACGACGATGGTAGCCAGCCCCAGTAACGGCAGCATGTGCTTGTCTCCAATGTTGTTTTTTGATGCGATGGAGCGTAAGTTGATGGCGTCTATAAGACAATTGAAATGATTTGATCGCAGCAATCAAAAACGATAATGGATCTGAACCTGCGGGACATTCGGGCGTTCATCGCCGTGGCACAGAACGGCAGCTTCACGCGGGCCGCCACGCAATTGCATCTGTCGCAGCCGGCGCTGACCGTGCAGATTCGGCGGCTGGAGGAAACGGTCGGGGTGCGCTTGTTCGATCGCAACAGCCGAAACGTGGCGCTCACCCCGACAGGGCGTGAACTGTTGCCCGTGCTGGCGAAGTCGCTTCACGACATGGAGCATGTGCTGATCGATGCTCGCGCGTTGGGCGATGGTTCGAGCGGCGTGGTCCGCATGGCCTGTTTGCCGACGTTCGCCGCCAGTGAATTGCCCGAATTGATTCAACAGATGAACGCAGCGGTACCGCGCGCGGGCTTTCACATCCGTGACGCCGTGGCCGGTGTCGTCGAAGCACTCGTGCGCAACGAAGACGTCGATATCGGTTTGACCGGCGGGGAAGTGAACGACGCGGAGTTCGACGTGCTCCACGCGGGCGCGGACCGTTTGGTTGCCGTTTTGCCGCCGGGCCATGCGCTGGCGCGTCGCAAGCAAGTCTCGCTGGCGGATCTGGCGGCGGTACCGCTGGTCCTGACGGCGCCGGGCACGAGCGTGCGGGCGGTGGTCGATGCCGCGTTGGCAGGCGCCGGATCCACGCCAGTCATCGCTTGCGAGCCGACTTACATGATGACGGCCGTCGCCATGGTCCGCGCAGGCCTTGGTGTGACGATCCTGCCCGCATCGGCCCGGGAAGTCAGGGCGGAACCGCAATTACGGGTGCGCCCGATTGCCGACGACGCGTTCCTGCGCCCCATCGCGCTCATCAAGAAGCGGGGACGGACGCTGCCGCCAGTGACGCAAACGTTCGTGGGGATGCTTTTGGACCGATTGACCTCATCCAGCAAGGCAAACCCGGCGGAGTAGGTAACGCAAACGCGCCGGCACCCACACGAACGTCAACCCGGCGAGACGCGCAAGAGACGTTTGCGATTGAGCAGCAATGGGATGGCTCCCACGGCGATGCCGCCCATGCCGACGACGTTGGTGACCCAGTCGAACGTGGGAATGCTGGAGAGCGCGATGAAGAAAAGAAAGAGCGCGCTGGCGACCGGCCAGATCACGTGCGTCGCGGCACGCCACGGGCCCCGGACGAGTTCTGCGCGGTAAAACCAGCCGCACGCCAGCCCCGTCAACCCCAGATAGAAGCAGATTTGAAAGCCGATAGCGGTAATCGAATCCTGAAGAATCATGTTGATGGTGGGCAGATACGACGACACCAGCAGGAGCGCCAGGCCGGTGGCCCAGATCAGGAAGATGGCGATGTGCGGCGTGTTCCAGCGCGGATGCAGGCGCGCGTAGCGTTGATGGAGGGCGCCGTCACGGCTTTTGGCAAACAGGGTCCGCGTAAATTGGAGCATCTGCGTTTCCACAGTGCCCACGGTGCTCAGCAGCACCGCAATGATGGCGATATAACCCCAGAGCGGTCCGAACAGCTTTTCCGCCATCGCAAAAATGATGTTGGTGTTGAAATGCTGAATTTCGTCATCGGACAGGCCGAGCAGTGCCAACGTGATGAAGACCAGGAAGAACGCCATCAGAAACACCATCGACCAGAACGCCGCGCGTCCCGGCGTGCGATTCGCGTCGCGTGTCTCCTCGCTCAGGTTCAGGGTGACGTCCCAGCCGTAGAAGAAGAAAATCGCGACCAGCGCGCTGCTCGCAAAGACCTTCGGCGTGAATCCGAATGGCGAGAACCACTCCCAGGAAAACGCGTGCTGCGGGGTATGGGGAAAAACGACGAAACCCGCCACGATGATCGCCAGCAGGATGATGCCTTCGACGACCGTCATCAGCACCTGCACGTAGCTGGTGAGCTTGATTCCCTTGACCACGACCAGACTCACGAGCGTGAGCCATCCCGCAGCGATCAGCGTCACCGCGTATGATCGATTCGACGATGCCCAGTGAATCTGCCTTCAGTTCGGAGGGAGGAGTCATGGGCGTGTCCGGTTAAGACCATCGATGGCGCGACTTTTACATCCTAGTCGACAGATGGACAACTGGGGGATGCCATAGCGGCGCCCACTGGCAAGGCAAGCGGCCGGCATGGGTTACCGCCGACCGCCGGCCTTGGGTGAGTCTCATCGAACCGGGCACCGGGCCTGCCCCGGTGCTCCTTTGTGCCCGTATTACCCGCGGTAAGTCGCCGTGGGATCGAACTCCGCGACCTGATCGCCGCGATCGCGGCTCAGCGGGTAAGCCCTGCGGGGCGGCTCGCCGTGTTCGGCACGAATCCCGTTCTCACTGATGGGCTCATCGGCCCACTTGTCCAGGCCCGTGGCTCGCAACTCCTCTTCGGCCGCACGCGTTCCCGGCTGAAAGCCTTCGGTCCCGCTGCCGCCCGTGTAGGTGCCCTTGGTGATGCGATAGGCGTGCACGAGTTCATGCGCGAGGGACAGATACGCCTTGCTGGTGTCTTGCGTGTGACCGACCGGCTCGCCCGCGGCATTGAGCGCAAGGCTCTTGCTCGGATTCCACTCGACAATGGCGCTGGCTCCTTTGCCCTTGAATCCCAGCGACGACTTGCTCGCGTTCTTCATCGCGTTTCGGTTGTCTTCTCCCGGGGAATCGATGTCGTCGACCGGCATCGTCGCGTTGCGCATGTTGCCGCCGCGAGGCGCCACGAAGATCTTGACCCGCTTGCCGCTCTGGCTGAAGTTGTTCAGCCCGCTGAGCAACGCGTTGCCATTTGGCTGGCTGGCAATCTTGGCAAGGGCGTGTTCGGCGTCGCGAATGGCCGTGTTCGAATTGGACTCGATCGTGATCGAAGGGACTGTACTGCTCTGAACTTTCATCATGTGACTCCGTAATGGGTGCCAACAACGGCACGCACAGTGCGCCCGACGTTTCCGACGGGGGACGCACCGCGCTTCACACAACGTTGTAACCGATCAATCTGCGGGGATGATCCACGGTCGCGAAGGGATGTCATGCCCGGCGAAGACTTCGCCGCGCCGCTCACCGATGCGCACGTGAGCGCGTTGGCGTTCCGCCTGGGACAACGCCCGAGCGCCGGGTTAGGACGTCCGATAATGCGCACGTGTGACCCCCACCCCATTTCTATATCAGGGTTTTCACTTAGGTTTTTGTGGGTTTGCGCTACAATCCGCGTTTTCGCAACGCTCGGCTTCCGGTATCGCTCCCGACTCGCCGACGCACAGACATGATTGCGTCGAGCAGTCCGAATCGATGCCGGCAAGCGCCGGGCGCGTTCGGGCTATCGACGCCAGACGTTATTTTTGAGGGTGACTCTCATGACGCAAACGGACAACAAGACGGCGCCTGGTCGCAGCGGCAAGCCTTTCACCCGTCGCAAGTTCCTCGCCGCAGCCGTCGGCGCCGCCGCCGTATGGGGCGGATATTCGTACTTCTTCGGCAGCCAGTATCGCGCCGCGAAGGCGGACCGCACGGTCGACGTGCTGCTCATCGGCGGCGGCATCATGAGCGCAACGCTCGGCGTCTACCTGAAGGAACTGGAGCCGAACTGGACGTGTGAAGTCTTCGAGCGTCTGGACAAGGTCGCGGAAGAAAGCTCGAACGGCTGGAACAACGCCGGCACCGGTCACTCGGCGCTTTGTGAGCTGAACTACACGCCGATGGACGACAAGGGCAACGTCCATATCGCCCAGGCCATCAACATCAACGAAAATTTCCAGATTTCGCGTCAGTTCTGGTCGCATCAGGTGCGCCAGGGCGTACTGGGCAATCCGCGCGAGTTCATCAATTCGACGCCGCACATGAATCTGGTATTCGGCGAAGAAAACCGTGAGTTCATCCGCAAGCGTGTCGAAGCGTTGAAGGCGTCGCCGCTATTTGCCGGTATGGAGATGACGACCGATCGGGCGAAGATCGCTGAGTGGATTCCGATCATGATGGAAGGGCGCAAGGCCGACGAAGTCGTGACCGCCACGCGCTCGCCGCTCGGCACCGACGTGAACCTCGGCGAAATCACGCGTCAGTTCTACTCGCATCTGACCGGCAAGGCGGGCGTCAAGGTGACGACCGGCTACGAAGTGCGTTCCATCACGCGCAACGAAGACGGCACCTGGCGCGTCTCCGCGTTCGACATGAACGACAGCTCCAGGATCCAGACGGTGGATGCGCGCAACCTGTTCATCGGTGCGGGCGGTGCCGCGCTGCCGCTGCTGCAACTGTCCGGCATTCCTGAAGCAAAGCAGTACGGCGGCTTCCCCGTGGGCGGCGAATTCCTCGTCACGGAAAAGCCCGAGATCGCGTCGCGCCATCTGGCGAAGGTCTATGGTCTCGCAGACACCGGTTCGCCGCCGATGTCGGTTCCTCACCTCGATACGCGCGTGCTCGATGGCAAGCGCGTCATCCTCTTCGGGCCGTTCGCCACGTGGTCCAGCAAGTTCCTGAAGAACGGCTCGTACTTCGATCTGGCCAAAGCGGCCACGCCGTCCAACATCGTTCCCCAGTTGCAGGTTGGCGTTCACGAATTCGCGTTGGTGAAGTATCTGGCACAACAGCTGGCGCTGTCGCGCGAGGAAAAGATGGCGGCGTTGCGTCACTACATGCCGGAAGCGAAGGACGAAGACTGGCGTCTGTGGGAAGCCGGCCAGCGCGTGCAGATCATCAAGAACGATCCGGAGAAGGGCGGCGTGCTCAAGCTCGGTACCGAAGTCGTGGTGTCGGGCGACCGTTCCGTGTCCGCGCTGCTGGGCGCCTCGCCGGGAGGTTCGACGTCGCCGGCCATCATGCTGTCGTTGCTCGAACGCGTGTTCCCTGAGCAAATGAAAACACCGGCATGGCAACAGAAGATTCGGGAGATCGTGCCGAGCTACGGCAAGAAGCTCAACGAGCACCCCGATCTGCTGGCGCAGGAATGGGCCAACACGGCAGAAACGCTGCAACTGGCCATCGCGCCGCCGAGCCTCGACGGTGTCGTGCCGGCCGCCCCGATGGCAAACCCGGGCGTCGTGAAGAAGGTGCCGGACATCGCGCTGTAAGCGGCTGCACAGCGCCTGTCCGGAACCTCTGGTGGGCGCTGTTCTTCGCGCGGGGTCATGCCCGCCGATCAGGGCGTGACGATCCGCGCGCTACCGAATTGGACGGTGACGTGATCACGAAGCCGTTGCCTGATACCGCTGCCGATACACGCGGGCCATGCTCGCGATGAACGACAACGCGGCAATCGCGCACGCCAGTGCGAAGACATACGCGGAAAAGTGTTGACCTGGACCGTCGTTCACCCCACCGGCCAGCGCCATGACCACGGCGACCAGTGCAGCGCCGAGCGATTGCCCCGTGGTTCGCGCCGTGGACAACACGCCGGACGCACTGGCGGTGCGGTTCTTTGCGGCATTGGCAAACATCTCCTTGTTGTTCGGCGGGAGAAAGAATCCGTATCCCATGCCGCACACGGCAACGCGCCAGAGAAAGTCGATGACGCGGGGCTGCTCGGGCAAAAACACCAGAGAACCGATTCCCAGACAGAAAATCAGCACGCCGATGCTGGAGACCTGTGTCGCGTTGAAGCGATTGGTCAACCGGCCGGCAATGGGGGCGCAAATGGCGACGGTGATCGGCCACGGCGTAAAGAGGAATGCCGACTCCAGCACACTGTAGGCGTAGGTGTGCTGCAACACGAAGGGCAACGCGACCAGCGCCATGCCTTGTGAGACGAACATCGTCACGGACGTGAGCACCGCAAACGAATAGCGGCGCGACTGGAATATGTCCAGCGGCAGCAGAGGATGTTTCACGCGCCGCTGGATGGCGACAAACAAATACAGCAGAAACGCCGACACTGCGCCGAGCACTAGCACGGTGACGTTGTTCCATCGCCCGATCTGGTCGACGGCAAGCGCAAACAGGCCAAATGCCACAGCCGACGTGAGCGCGCCGGAGATGTCGAAGCCGCGCTCCCTGTGCGTGTCTTTTCCTAGCGACATGAGCGAGAACACAATCGCGGCAACCCCCAGCGGCAGGTTGATGTAGAAGAGCCACGGCCACGACGCGTAGGACACGATCAGCCCGCCCAGCGCGGGGCCGAGGGCAGTGCCGACGGCAAACGTCAGGGCATTGATGCCGAAGATGGTGCCGAGCGATGCGGGAGGAAAGATCACCCGATACAGGCCATAGCCGACGCTGATCAGTACCGCGTAGCTGAGGCCCTGAATCACGCGCATCACGACTAGCATCATGTAGCTCGTCGCGAGTCCGCAACCTAACGACGAGATCGTGAACAACACCAGCCCGATGACGTAAAAGCGCCGCTCGCCGACTCTCGATCCAAGCGAAGCACAGATCAGCATGGTGGCCGCACTGGCGACCTGATAACCGTTCGCCACCCAGATGACGGATGCCGCACTGACGCCAAGATCGGTGGAAATCGTCGGCAACGCGATGTTGACGATAGAACTGTCCAGCGACGACATGAGGACACCAAGCAGGATGGCCAGGGCCGCAAAGTAACGTCGGGGGACTTCAAATCCTTCTTCACTGGCTTCACCGGCTTCACCGGTCTTATCGGCAATCGACATGGCGCGCGCCTTATGGGGGGAGGGGAGTCTGACGATGGACGTCAGACCGGACTATCTGCGGCTCAGGTTGTCGCTGATGTCCTGACCGTGCACCAGTCCGGAGAGCGACTTCAGGATGACGGCCGTAACGCCCCAGATGTCGTATCTCTGCTCGGCCCAGTACCATGAGCCCGCGCGCTCGCCGTCGACATATTGTTTCGCCAGCTCCGGTTTCAGGAGCGTCGACAGAGGAAACTCGAAGACCTCTTCGACTTCGGCTGGCGCGGCTTCCCAGCCGGCCGTCTCCGGTATCAGACCGATGACCGGCACGATGGCGTGATTACGCTTGCGGGTCTTGTGAATCGGCAGGCAACCGACAACCTGAACCGCACCCGGCGCAAGGCAGATTTCCTCGAACGCTTCCCGTAACGCGGTAGTGCCGACGTTGCCATCCTCATCCATCGGCCGGCCGCCGGGAAAGCTCACCTGCGAGGAGTATTCACGCAATCCGGACGAACGGGTCGTCAGGAGGACGCTCGGCTCCGACTGCGCCACGATAGCCACCAGCACGGCCGACAGCTTCCACTGCCCGTCGCCGCTGTCGAGCGAGCGCTGCGTCGCGGCCCAGTCCATGGAACCGGGAATCCGGTATCGCTCGACACCCCGCACAATGGTCTCGATGAGGGGCTGGTGTGTCCCGGTGCTCGTCAGCAGGTTGGCAAGCGCGCCGTCGGTATTCGGGAAACTTCTCTCGGTCTCCATATCTTCCTCCTGTATGAATACAGCGGAATTGCCATCATGCAATAACTTGCAATCGGCGTCCATCGAACCGGAGAAAGGCTTTTAGTCGGTTTTATATCGACCCTTTTGCCCCGGCCGTCACCGGCTGAATGCTACGCCGTAATAGAGGTGCTGTCGTTGCGGTGGTAAACAATGCGAAAATCAGCAGCATGGTATAGACATTGGCGGGAAGAATTCGAAGTTCCAGCCCAATCGAAAGGAATATTAATTCCATTAGCCCGCGCGCGTTCATCAGGGTCGCAATGACAGTGGCATTTTCGCGCGAATAGCCAACCATTCGGGCGCCGGCGAATACCCCCAGATACTTCCCGATAAAACCCACGACAATAAACGCGATCAGCCAATACCATTGCCCATTGGCGCCGCCGTCGAACATCTGCATGTGCAAACCGGCATTGGCGAAGAATAACGGCATCAGGATCGTATGAACGAATCCGCCCAAAAGCCTTTGAAACTGCTCTCGCAGACCCGGCACATTACGCAACAGAATGCCGGGGAGCAAGGCACCGAACGCACTATGAAAGCCGAGCGCTGACGTGATCCAGCCCGAGAGCAACACCAACGCCACGAGCATGGTCACCGTGCCGCGTGACCAGCCTCGCGCCAGCAGGCGCGTGAGCAGCGGCGTGAGTCCCCATTTCGATGCCGCGCTCAGGGCGACGACGTAGGCACAAAGCAGCGCAATATCCACCCCGAGCGCCCGCCAACTGGCATCGACGTGCGAGAAGCACACGATGGCCGATAGCGCACACCACCCGAGCAGGTCACCGACCATCGCTGCGGACAAGGCTGCGCAAGCGCCCGGATGGCGGATCAGATTCAGATCCCCGACAATACGCGCCATGACGGGCACGGCTGACACGGACAGGGCGACACCGCAGAACAGAACATAGGGCCAAAACGGTTGATGTGCAGCCAGCACGTCGTAGGAGATCCAGGCCACTGCGATGCCTCCGCCAAGCGGCAGCGCAATGCCGGATATCGCGATCAACGCCGGCCCAAGCACTGCCCGACGGGAAGGCATGCTGAGTTCCAGCCCGATTTCGAACATCAGAAGTGCCAGACCAACCTCACCGAGCTGGCCGATCAGGGACGCGGCGTCGGGCGTGAATAACTGCTTCTGAAGCGAAGGGGTAACGGCCCCCAGTGCGACCGGGCCAAGCAGAATGCCACCGGCGATCTCGCCAATGACTTTGCATTGCCCCATACGCTCGGCGAGCGCGCCGCAACCGTAGCAGACGGTGATGACGACAGCGACTTGTATCAGCCACATGGCACAGCCTTGTTGGTTGAATGGCGATAGACACGATCAGGGAGACGTCACCGGGACGTCTGGCCGCTTCCCGCGAAATGCGTGAGTAGCTGAAAAAGGCGCTTGCTGCGCGCCGCGCCGAGGTGGCGGCTGAAGAATTGCCCCACCGAGCGGGGACGGTAATAGTCGCCCGACGCCATTGCAGCGCCGACACAGGCGCTCATGTCGGCATAAGCCGGATATGAAAAGTTCTCGCTGTCGCCGACGAACACGTGCGTCAGGTTGGTATTGCAGACGCTGAACATTTCCCCATTGCAGGCTTCGGGGCCGCATATCCAGCGGATAAACGGCCAGAGGTCGCGGTGGGAACACACATCGGCCAGCGCTTGTTCCTCCTGCTCGGAAATCACTCGCCATTCGACGCGATTCCAGTGCGAGTCGAGCGCAGCGGGGAAGAGCGCATTGACGGCGATCCCGCAACGGGCGGCGGGTGTCGCCATCATCTTCGTCAGCCCGATGATGCCGGCCTTGGCGATCCCGAAAGGCAACAGGCCATGATCGTCGAGCGAACCGAAGACATGCCCTGAGCAGAAATTCAGGATGCGCCCATATCGCTGTGACGCCATATGAGGCCATGCCGCGACGGACAGATTGAAGGGGCCGTGCAAGTGCGTCGCGAGGGCTTCATGCAGGTCGGCGTCCGTGAGCGAGCCGATGTCCCGCCGCAATGTCGCCGGACGGTTGCCGGCGTTGTTGACCAGAACATCCAGCCGCCCGAATCGATCGACCACATCACGCACCAGTGCTGCGCAAGCCGCCGGTTCGGCAACGTCCGCCTGCGTCCAGGACACCGCCAGCCCTTGCGCGACGAGGCGCGAGGCGATGCGTTCGCCATCCGGCGAGCGCGAAACGGCGTGGACGATGCCACCTTCACGCGCCATCGCCTCGACGGTGCCCGCGCCGATACCCTCTGAGCCGCCCGTCACGAGAATGACGCGGCCCGCGAACGCGCCTGCAGCTTGCATGGCGACTTACCCGAGCGATGCCGGACGGAACCGATACCCCGTATTGGTCGAACTTCGTGTCCGGTTGTGCCCGAACGCATCTTGCCCCGCGACTTGCACCACACCGTACTGGCTCAGATCGAAGAAGCCGCCGTGTTCGACGAACTGATCCTGCCCGGGATAGACGAGCACATCTGTCGACACGTATCGCGTGGTGATCGCAAAGCGCGTCTTGTTCTTGGTGATGTTCGGGTGTGAGCCGTGCACGCATTTGGCCATGAACATCACCGCCTCTCCGGGCTTCATGATCATCGAATGCGCCTCGTCTTCGTTCGGTTCCCACGACGGATCGACCTTGAATTCGGCAAAGTTGTATCCGAAGAACGCCGTCTTGTCTGCTGAAATCGGATCGTATCGTTCGTTTCGCCCGGTCACAGGCTCCAGCGACTCGTCAAAGTATTTCGTGCGGTGCGAGCCCGGCAGAAACTTCATGCAGCCGTTGTCGATGGTCGATTCCGTGAAAGCGGTCCAGACCGTCAATTCGAACGGAACGTCGCCCGGTTTGCCGTCGATGGGCTGCAACTGTGGCGATCCGGTGGTGTACTGGAACTTCTCGACCTGATGCCACTCCGTGCCCTTCGCCCCCGGAAACTTCGGGAAGTACTCCGAGCGCCAGCATTGCAGGTTGTCGCCCAGAATCGCCCTGGCATGCGACACGATGACGTCGTTCTCCACGTGCGAGGCGAGTTCGTCGATATCGAAATGGCGGTCGTAATTGCAGCTGTTCTGAAATATCGCCCGACTCATGTTCTGACTCTGGCGACGAATCGAAGACAGCATCGTCTTTGCCGTTTCTGGCTCGTAGACCGGAAATGGTCCATAAAATCCATCGCGAAAGAAGCGCTCTCTGATTGTTTTGGCGTTTACCATTTTCTTGATCTCCTGCATTCCGGATTGGCAAATCTTCACAAGGGATTTACGACGGATTGCGATGACTCACAAAGGCACAGAGTTCAGCGATCGTCTGATGATCGAAAATCGCGTCGACGGGAATGGCGACCCGAAACTCGTTTTCGATTTCGATGGCCAACTCGGTGGTAAGCAGCGAGTGGCCGCCAATGTCGAAAAAACTATCGTCCGGGCCGAACTCGTCATGGTCGAGTATGCGGCGCCAGATGGCGTGCATCCGGTCGATGGCATCGGTGGAGACTGTGGAGACGGGATCTGCGAGATGGTTCATCGTCAACCTTCCTGGGTCAGTGTCATGAGACGGGGAATGTCGGCCTTGCCGCTGGAGGTCACGGGGATCTCCGGGACGGCAAAGATCCGGCTGGGCATCATGAAGCCGGGCAGGCGCCTACGCAGCGCATCACGGAACGTGTCGGTCGAGAACGCGGACGGCTCGCGAGGCGCGACAAAGAGATACAGAAACGTCTTGCCGGAAGCGGTCGTATGCAGCGTGGCTGCGCACGCCGCCGTGAACGCCGTTTCATTCGCCACGCGCTCGATCTCTTCGAGTTCGATCCGGAACCCGTTGAACTTCACCTGCCGGTCCGCGCGCCCCTTGCAATGCAAGCGGCCTTGCGCGTCGAGATAGCCGATGTCTCCGGTGTGATAGGCACGCTTGCCATCGAGCGCGATGAAGACACGGGCATTGAGGTCGGGACGATTGCGATATCCGGCGGAGACGGCATTGCCGACGATGCATATCTCGCCGATATCTCCCGTCGGGAGCGACTCGCCGCGCTCGTCGGCGATCACGATTTCGCTGCCGGTCATGGCGCTGCCCACGCATGTCAGCGGCGTATCGGGAGTCTTTCGGACGATGGTCGTGTAGATGGTGGCTTCGGTCGCGCCGTACGCGTCGTAGAAATGACTGACGGGGGACCAGGTGTCGACTGTCTGCTGATTGCACTTCTCGCCAGCCGACACGACATGCCGCAACGCCGGGTAGGTGTCGGCAGGCAGTAGCGACAGCATCGAGGGGGTCATCAGTACGTGGCTGACCGCATGCGACTTCAGTGCGGCGCCCAACTTTCTTCCGTCGAGAATGGTTTCTCGGTCAAGCATGACGATCGATGCCCCATGGCAAAGCGCCATGAAGATCTCCCATATCGACATATCGAACGAAATCGACGAGACGGACGCAAAACGGCTATCGCGCGAGACGTTCAGTGTTTCGCCCTGCACGACGACAAACCGGGCGAGCGCCGTCGAGGCAATCGGCACCCCCTTGGGGCGTCCGGTGGTCCCCGACGTATAGATCGTATAGGCCGTACGAAGCGTGTTAGGAAAGTCGTTCGACGGCACGGTATTCGCCGGGATATCCCGCATGTCCAACAGCACGGCGGCGTCGATGCGGTGACACATTTCGAAGTTGATGACACACGCCACCGCGCCCGCGTCTTCGATCATGTAGTGCTTGCGCTCCGACGGATAGATCGGATCGATAGGCAAGAACGCATTGCCGGAAAGCAGACATCCCAGGACGGCCTGGACATACGACATTTCCTTTCGCATCGATAGCGCAACGGTCTCGCCGGGGCCGATGCCCGCGTCACGCAGTACTGCCGCAAACGCTCTGGCCGACGCGAAGACCTGGTCATAGGTGTAAGCGCCCTTAGCGTCTATCACCGCGATCTTGTCGGCGTTTAGCGCCGCGGCGCGGCAAAGCATTTGCAGCAGAGGATCGATACGCAATGACGCA
Organism: Pandoraea sp. LA3; assembly: GCF_022696215.1. Taxonomy (NCBI): domain Bacteria; kingdom Pseudomonadati; phylum Pseudomonadota; class Betaproteobacteria; order Burkholderiales; family Burkholderiaceae; genus Pandoraea; species Pandoraea sp. LA3. The sequence continues at coordinate 345,631 of NZ_PTPY01000038.1, forward strand.
TTCTGTTCGACTTGTGGGGGCAACGTCTCCAGCAGCATGGTGTGCTCCTCACTCGACTCTTAAATTTAATAGGTCGAGTTTTCAATATTAAGGATGACGAATAAATAACGAATCAACGCGAGCGATGTTTCAAAGAATAGGGCGACGATTTTGCAAAAGTCAAATGCGAAATATCATTTTTTTGTGATTTGCATTCGCCGTATTTTTCTATCGAGATATTGTTGCCGTCATCGACAGTTATGACGATTTATTCACTCCAATTTCATCTGATTCAGAGAATGTGAATATTTTAATTATTTGCCATCTGACCCGGATTTCACTGGCGGAGAATTTTTTAGTTGCAATCCTAACAATTGTGTTTCTTTTGTCCTATTGTGAGAGCGGAGTGCCGTTGGCATCTCATCGAACTTCCAATAAATTGCATCGCCCCGCCTTCCGTCCAGATCGACGAGAAGCGCCTCCCGGAGAGATCGAATGGAACTTACACAGGCTCAGATGTCGCGATATGAGAATGAAGGGCTGCTGATCGTCGAGGACGATTTCACTCAGGACGAAATGGCGCTGCTCAAAGCCGAAGCCATGCGTGAGTTGGGAGAGGAGCGAGCGGGCACCGTTCCGGAGGGACAGGAAGAACGACCGCGCGCAGTCAATGGTTCGCATTTGCGCAACGCGGTGTTTTCTGCGCTGATTCGCACGCCGCAATTGCTCCGTCCGGCCGAACAATTGCTCGGCAGCCGCGTGTATGTGCATCAGTTCAAGATCAATGCGAAGTTCGCCTTCGTCGGCGAGCGATGGGAGTGGCACCAGGACTTCACGTTCTGGCGTGATGCCGACCAGATGCGCGAGCCGCGGGCAGTCACGGCCTGCATCACGCTCGACGACATTTACGAGTTCAACGGCCCGCTCATGTTTATTCCCGGCTCGCACCGGGACGGGGAGTATCCCGTGGATATCCGGGACACCCAGGGGGAGGGATGGCAGCAGTACTTCGGCGCAGACATGAAGTACAAGGCCGACCGACGCCTGATCGCCGAGCTCGCGCAGGCACACGGCGTTGCCGTGCCCAAGCTCAAGCGCGGGTCAGTCATGTTCTTCCATCCGAATGTCTATCACGCATCTTCGGCCAACATGTCGCCGTATGACCGCACGATGGTCTACGTCACTTACAACAGTGTCGAAAATGCCTTGCCCGCCACGGACAGCCCGCGCCCCGAATTTATTGCCGCCCGTGACTTCACGCCGCTTTCCGAAGGCACCGGCCGTCTGCCCGCGCCGACACTCGCGGAGAAGCGACCGGCAACGTTCGCCTCGCTGGGATAGCCAGCAGGGCCGTCGGCTCGTCGGGGACTTTCGTGAAATTGACGTCATTGCGTTGAGGGGTGCCGTATGGCGGATTTTCGGCTTGCCATCGTTGGCGGTGGAGCGCGCGCGCTATCGATTCTGGAACGACTCGTGGTTTATGGCGGTCAACTGCCGCGCGGACAGCGACTCGACGTTGTCGTCATCGACCCCGGCGAGTTGGGAGAGGGCGCGCACAGTGCCTCCCAGGCCAGTCACCTGATGATCAACACACTGGCGGCACAGATCACGATGTATCCACCGGACGGACCATTGGGTGGCGAGCGCAAGCCGTCGTTTCTGCATTGGGTCGTCGATCAGGGCTACCGGCGATTCGCACAAGGGTATGAGATTGCCATTGCGCCCGGCGGCGAGCCGCTAAGCGAGCGGAATCACTTGCCGCGCGCCCTGCTCGGACGTTACTTGTCCGCCTTCGGACGTGAAGTGCTGGCGGCCCTTCCGGAAAGTATTCGCGTTCGCCATGTTCGCGCCAGCGCGGTCGATATCTGGCCGCATGACGGCCAGTACATTGTGCGTCTGACGAACGGTGACGCGCTCAGCGCCCAGTTCGTGGTGCTCGCAACGGGACATATCCAGCGCGCATCGAACGAAGAAGACCGGAAGCTCGCCGCGTTTGCGCAGGCGGGACGGTCGAACAACCCGCATCTGGCTTATATCGAAGCGCCTTATCCGGTAGAAAAGCTCGACGCCATCGATTCGCGTGCGCGTGTGGCCGTTCGCGGGCTAGGGCTTACCGCCCACGACGTGGTGTCCGCGCTCACGATCGGCCGGGGTGGAAAATACCGCACGGTGGACGGTAGGTTCGTGTACCAGCCGTCTGGCCGCGAGCCCAAAATCTGGGTCGGGTCCCGGCACACGCTGCCGTTTGCGGCGCGCGGGGTCAATCAAAAGGGGCAGCGGGGACAATACGAGTGCCGGTTCTTCACGCCGCAGGCGGCGAGAGAGTTACGTCGGCGCGCATTGCAGGCAGGACGCGCCGGCGTGGATTTTCAGTCTGAGATATTTCCGCTGATCGTCAAGGAGATGGCGCTCGCCTATCGTGCCGCCGAAGGCGGCGTAGAGGTGGATCCGGCCCGCTTTTCTCCGACCGAGGAGGAGGTTCGGATCGTTCACGACATCCTCTGGCCGATACGGGACAAGACGTTTCGAGACCCCGACGATTTCCGGAAGTGGTTCCTCGGCACCATGAGATACGACCTGGATGAAGCCTACCGGGGCAATTGCGCAAGTGGACTCAAGGCCGCGACCGATGTGCTTCGCGATGCGCGCGACGCCTTGCGGGCCACTCTGGAATTCGGCGGCATGTCGCCCGAATCGCACAAGTACTTCCTCGAAGCGTTCAACCCGATCATCAACCGGATCTCGTTCGGCCCGCCACTGATACGCAACGAGGAATGGCTCGCGCTCTTTGAGGCTGGTGTGCTTCAGGTCGCCGGCGGGTCGAAGACTCGAATAGAGATGGCCGACGACTGGACCTTTCGGGTTTGCGTGGATCAGGCGTCCTACGAGGAAAGCACCGCTGTCGACGTCGTGATCGCCGCACGTACCGATCGCTACTCGCCGCTGACCGACGATTCGGCGCTGGCCATCCATCTGCTTGCGAGGGGGGTGATACGGCCGTTCATGAACGGGACGTATCACGCCGGCGGCATCGACATCACGCAAGACATGCGCGTCAGAGACCGGTATGGCAACCCGCAACGCGGGCTGTGGGCGACTGGTTTCGTGGTGGAGGGGGCGCACTATTACACGAACGTGCTGCCGCGATCGGGCATCCTCTCCCGACAGACGGTGGATGCCGATACGATCGTGCGGGCGCTGTGCGAAGAGATGCTGACGTCAGATGCCCGTCGGACGGGCGAATTGCAGCCGGTGGACGGCTGATGTCATCGAAGGAGATGGCTTCATGAAGCGTGAAGACAGCCCGCAACGCTATCCTGACGTGAAATGCTTCATCGCAGGCGATTGGCGCGAGGGCGGAGACCGCGAGCAGATCGCCGTGCGTGATCCGGCAACGGGGGCGTCGATCGGGTCGGTCGCGAGCGCAGTGCGTTCTGACCTCGAGCGTGCCGTACAGGCCGGGGTCAAGGGATTTGCGCAGTGGCACGAGACCGGGCCGCAAGCGCGCGCGCTCATCCTGGGCAAGGCGGCAACGTTGCTTCGCGAGCGCGTGGACGCCATCGCGCACCTGCTGACGTGGGAGCAAGGCAAACCGCTAGCCGAGGCAGTGGCCGAGATTCACGACTCGGCGGATGTGACCGATTGGCTGGCGGAGCAGGGCAGACGCAACTTCGGACGTGTCATCCCGCCTCGCAAGTCCAATGTCATGCAGTACACGATGAAACTGCCAGTGGGCCAGGTGGCCGCATTCACGCCATGGAATTTCCCGGTCAGCCAGGTAGCGATCAAGCTGGCGGCGGCACTGGCTGCAGGATGCTCCGTGATCGTCAAGGCGCCCGAGGAAACGCCGGCGTCGCCTGCCGCACTGATTCAGGCCTTCCTCGACGCGGGTGTCCCGGATCACGCGATCAATCTTGTCTATGGCGTGCCGGGCGACATTTCCGAGTTTCTTATCCCGCACCCCGATATCGCGGCGGTCTCGTTCACAGGCTCAACGCGCGTCGGCAAACATCTCGCGTCGCTTGCCGGTCAGCACATGAAACGCTCCACCATGGAGCTGGGCGGTCATGCCCCCGTGTTGATCTTTGACGACGCGGATCTTGCGCTGACGGTACAAACGCTCGCCACGGCCAAGTTTCGCAATGCCGGACAGGTTTGCGCTTCGCCGACGCGTTTCCTTGTGCAAAACGACACGGCAGACGCGTTCGTCGAGCGCTTCGCGGATCTCGCCGGCAGCATCGCCGTCGGCAATGGACTGGACCCACAGACGCGCATGGGGCCGCTGGCCAATGAGCGACGGGTTCACGCGCTCGAAGCGTTAGTGTCGGATGCTCTCGCCCACGGGGCCACGCTTCGGCTCGGGGGCCGACGACTCGACCGGCCGGGCTACTTCTTTGCGCCGACCGTATTGACGAACGTACCGATCACGGCGCGCATCATGAACGAAGAACCGTTCGGCCCCGTGGCGATAGTGAACCGATTCCAGACCCTGAACGATGCAATAGCGGAAGCGAACCGCCTGCCGTACGGGCTGGCCTCCTACGCGTTTTCCCGCTCGGCCGCCACGATCCATGAGGTCAGTCGACGCGTCGTCGCGGGCATGACGAGTATCAATCACGGCGGGTTGGGACTGCCCGAAGTCCCGTTCGGCGGGGTGCGTGACTCCGGGTACGGAGAAGAAGGCGGCCCCGACGCCATCGAACCGTATCTGATGAGCAAATTCGTCACAGTGGCGGTCTGACGTCGACCGGAGTATGGTTAGCGCCTGCACAGAAAATGCCGGCGCCGATCCCCCTTCGGACGCCTCGACGATCAGGAGACACGCAGTGCGCAAGAAACGAATTGCCGGGTTGGGACTCTGCCTCACCACGATGCTTGCCGCGCCGGCCATGGCGCAAACCGCGACCGCTACGGCAACGAACGTCGCGCCCCAGCGAGACGCGTTCTACTGGCTGGGTGAGATCAACAAGGCGTCGCTGGTGATCAACACCCGTCAGGGCTTGCTGGACGCGAAGCTTGCGCCGCACATCGCCAAGGGACTCGACACGGTGCTGAGCGCGGGGGATCAGCCCGGCGGCGCCCGTCCGGATCTGGTCATCACGTTCGAGCCGTTGCTGATCAAGGCAGCGGGCGTCGAGGCGACGTTGCTGCATGCTGGCCGCTCCAGTCAGGACATGCTGGCCACGGTGCGTGCCGCGATGTACCGCGATCGCCTGCTCGTGCTCGCTGCGCAGTTGCGCACCACCACGGCCACATTGCGGCGGCTTGCGCAACAGTACGAAGCGACCATCGTCCCCAATTACACCAATGGCGTGGCCGCCCAGCCGAACAGCTACGGTCATTACCTGCTCGGCCATGTGGCAGGGCTTCAGCGCGACGCGCAACGTCTGCACGAGCTGTACGCACGAGTGGATCTGTCCCCGATGGGAACGACGGTGCTCAACGGCACGAGCTGGCCGCTGGATCGCGACAGGATGGCCCATGCGCTCGGCTTTGCCGACAAGGTCGATAACGCCTACGACGCCGCGCAGATCGCCGCGACGGACCTGCCTGTGGAGATCGGTGCGCTCGCGACGAGCATCGCGCTGCACACATCGGCGTTCGTGCAGGACGTGATGGTGCAGTATGCGCAGCCGCGTCCGTGGATTCTGCTGCGCGAAGGCGGCGGCAACACCTATGTGTCGAGCGCAATGCCGCAAAAGCGCAATCCGGGGCTGCTCAACGACACCCGCACGGCGGCGTCGATGGTTGTCACCCTTGGCGTGGGGCGCGCCATCACGGCGCACAACATTCCGCCGGGCATGAGCGATGTGAAGCACATCGACGAGAACATGGCGGTCATGGATCGGACCACGGCGTTGCTCAAGCGCTGGGACCGCGTGCTCAACGCCCTGGTGATCGATCCGCAACGCGCGCTCGACGAACTCGACAGCGACTGGACGGCAGCGCAGGAAATCGCCGATGTGCTGATGCGTGAGCACGGGCTGCCGTTCCGGGTGGGGCACCACTTTGCGTCGGAGATCGTCGATTACGCGAAGGCTCATGATCTTCGCCCCAGCCAGTTCCCGTATGCAGAGGCACAGCGCATCTTCAAGCAGACGCTGACGGAGATGAACGTCAGCGGGGGCGAGTTGCCGATGACCGAATCCCAGTTCCGTGCGACGCTCGACCCGGTGGCTATCGTCATGCATCGGGCGACATCGGGCGGTCCGCAACCGGCCGAGATGAAACGCATGCTGGCGCGTACCGATCGGGAACTCGACGCCGACGGCAAGTGGATTGACACCCACCGCCAGACGATCGATCAGTCACTGGCCTCGCTCGACAAAGATTTCAGCAAGTATCTGCCGACGAACTAGCAAGGGAAGGCTCCGGGCATCCGCGCCATGATCGCTAGGATCGCGTTGCTTCGCGCACAGGAATCAGGCAAAGCAACGCGAGCGCTGGCCCGGCGGCGAGTGTGATGAACGCGAAGAAGAATGAGTGGGTCGACTGGAACACCATGCCCACAACGACCGGCACAACGACGCTGCCGAGTTGCCAGAACGCGTTGGTGAACCCTGTGGCCGAGCCGGCCGCAGAGGGTCCCGCCGTTTCCGCGATCATGACGGCCAGCAAAGGGCTGTAAGCGAAGCCTGCGATGCCAAGCAGTGGCGCAATCAGCCGAAACTGCTCGATGGAGTGAAGCTGGCCGAAGACCAGAAGCGCCACGCAGAAACCCAAAAAACAGATCATCACCAGCAGTTTTCGCTTCCCGCCGAGCCAGTCCGACAAGAGACCGATCAGCGGTTTCGAGACGATGGCGCCAACCCCGAACAACACGGTGATGCTTCCCGCGGCGGCGACCGACAGCCCGTAGCCCTTGATCATCAGCGCGTTGGCCCAGAACGTGAATCCCCACGTGCCCCACATCGAGCCGAAGCCCGCGAGCGCCAGCAGGAGAATGTCCCGGTGCCTGAGCAGTTGGCGAAGATTGCGCGTCGTTGGAACGTTCTGTCCCTCCAGCGGGCCGTCACGCACGACGGCGTAGCAAACCAGACCGAATACGACGGTCAAGACACCGAGTTGTTCGTAGATTCGGCTCCACGACTGGATTTCCAGAAGCTTGGGCACGACGGCGTTGGTCACCACCACGGCGAGCGACGTTGCGGTCATCAGCAACCCGATGGCACGACCGCGATGCCGACGATCGAACCATGTCGCGGCGAGCTTCACGCACGCCGCATAGTCGCACCCGGCGGCAAGCCCCATCAGCGCCTGAAGCAGGATACCGAGCGACACCGACTGGATATGCCCGAACAGGAATGTGCAGATGCCCAGCGGCAGGAGGGAGAGCGCAAGCGCCCGGCGTGGACCCACCCAGTCGCTCGCGACGCCGCCAGCGACATTGGACAATACGTAACCGACATAGAAGGCGGTCACGAAGATGCCCAGCGAGCCCAACGACATGCCGAGTGCCTGACCGACGGGCACCGACAAGCTTCCCCACACCAAACGATCGACGAACGTCAGGAGCAAAGCTCCCCACGCGAAGGCCAGAATGACCCAGCGATAAATGCCCGTATGCTGAACCTGCGAATCCATAGCGGACTCGTTCGGTCCGCTCGTCTTGATGGCCTGCATTGTTGTCTCCTGCGGCGGGCACGGCATGACCCGTATTGCCCGTTCTGGCTTGGGTGCCTTGGCGACACCATTCTTTTGCCTGGATGTAGAAGCCCGATCAGAGATCGCGGCCCAGATAGGCGCCGTCGCGCTCAAGCTCGGCCTGAAGCCGCGTTACGTCGATGTTGCGAGGGGAGCATCCGGACGCAATGGCCAGCGACGCAGCCGTGCCGGCCGCTTGCCCCATGACAAAGCACGCACCGGAGACGCGCGCCGCCGACTGGCCCTCATGCGTCATCGATGCGCAACGACCGGCGACCAGCAGGTTGTCGATGCGATGCGGCACCAACATGCGATAGGGAAGCTGATTAAAGCCGCGAGACTCCGGAATCGGTTGCCAGCGAAACGTCACATCGCCGGCTTCGTGCAGTTCCAGCGGCCAGCCGTTCACGCCGATCGTGTCCGAAAAGCTCGCGCATTCAAGGACATCGTTCTCCGTCAACTGATACTCGCCGACAATCCGCCGGGTTTCGCGAATGCCGACCTGCGGAGGAATATCCACGATGTAAGACCGTTCGAATCCCGGTACCGTCCTCAGGAAACGGAACACGTCTGCAATCTGCCGACGTCCCTCGATCTCGCTGGCGCTCAGTTGCATGGCATCGACGCCATTGATCGCCGTACCGTCTTCATTGGCAATCTGAGTCACGTTGGCGCGCCACTCGATGCTGTTTTTCTGCGGCTTGACGATCGGCGTCTTTCGGGGGAATCGGAACCCGTGTTTTTCGGCTTCGGCCATCCGGGCATCCATCTCCTTTGACGCGGCGACGGCGCGATCGCTGTCGACACTGTTCAGGCGGAACATCGTCGAGGGATAGAGGGTATTGCCAGTCGAGTCCCCGGTTTCGTAATCGACGCCAGACCATGCGGCAAGGTCGCCATCGCCCGAGCAGTCGATGAACATGCTGGCCAGCGCGATGCCACGCCCCGATTTGGTTTCCAGAGCGAGGCCGCGAATCGTTTCGCTGTCGCTCATGATGACCCCGACCGCCAGCGCGTGAAAAAGAATCTCCACGCCGGCGTCGAGCAGGAGCTCGTCTGCGGCCATCTTGAATGCCGACGTGTCGTAGGCCAGTCCGTACGTCTTCTGGAAAATCAGGTGAGGGGCGTTCAGTCCCCCAAGCTTATCGATGCCGGCAAGGAAATCATCCGCCACGCCATGCACTACCTGACGAATCTCGCCGAAGACGTTGGCATAGAGGCCGCAGAAATTGGTGACACCGGCGGCCGTGCCCATCCCCCCGAGAAAGCCGTAGCGCTCCACCAGCAAGACGGTGTGACCGGCGCGTGCAGCGGCGACCGCCGCCGTCATGCCAGCGGGGCCGCCGCCCAGAACGATCACATCGAACTTACCGACCACGGGGGTAGCGATTGCCGGCTCGAGAATTGTCTCGGCGGTTTTGAACGACAGCATGGCGTGTCTCGCGAAATGTAGGAATTGAAGCGATGGTAGCTTTGCAATGAATCCACTACAATCGCCTAAATTGACGCAAGACTTATTCCATATCGCGAATAATCATGGATCTTCTCGAAAGCCTTCGTTCGCTGGTCCTGGTGGCGAATTGCGAGAGCTTTTCTCTAGCTGCCCGGCGCTCCGGTACGTCACCGTCGGTGATGATCAAGCGCGTCAACGCGGCGGAGTGGCACCTCAAGCTCGAGGTGCTCAAGCGCACCACACGTAGCGTGACGTTGACGGAAGGGGGTCGGCGAATCCTTCCGAGTCTTCAGACGCTGGTCCATAACTTCGACGATCTGATGGCGTCGTTACGTCAGGAAAGCCCCGGTGCGGCGGGGCTGATCCGGATCAAGATATCGCCGGAGCTTGCCGAGGGCGGACTGGCGGCCGTACTCAGTTCGTTCCTGAAAGCTCATGTCGGGCTACGCATGGAAGTGGTCCTGCTGGAGCGTTCCGTGAATCCGGACGAGGAGGGGTTCGACATCTGCATCGATTTCCAGTCGCGTGCCTATCCGCGCGTGACGGAGATCCCGCTGTTCGTCTGCCGCTTTGTGCTTTGCGCAGCCCCTGACTATCTGGCGCGGCATGGGCAGCCGTCGCATCCGCGCGAGCTGCAACGACATTGGACACTCGCGCCGGATTCGGTTGGAAAGAAATGGACGTTTCGTGCGCATCGACGGGCCGTGACTGTCGACGTGACACCGCGCCTCATGAGTGCCGACGGTCAGGGCATTCTGAACGCGGCAACACGCGGGCAGGGGATTGCACTCTTGCCGACGTACCTTTGCGGACCGGCGCTTGCAGCAGGGACGCTGATACCGCTGATGAGCGACTATGCCCCTGTGGAGACATGGGTCACGGCGTCGGTCCCTGACACCAAAGTCGACTTACCGCGAATCCGCGGCCTGATCGAGTGGCTGAGCAGAATGCCCGCCTAGGGCTTCCCGTATGACGTCGACCAGGGCACGCAAGGCGTGATCGGCAGCGCGATGTTTCGGAATAATGGCGAGGATTTCACCCGGCGGCACAGTCCAGTCCGTCAGCACCTGAACAAGCGTTCCCGCCTTTAGTGCTTGCTCGGCGACATAATCTGGCATGAGAGTCAGGCCGTTTCCATCCACTGCGGCGCTCAGCAGCAAGAGCAGGTCATTCGAGGTGAACTTGGGCTGTGGGGCAAACCTGAGCACGGCACCGTCTTTTTCAAACACCCATTCCGTCTGCGTTGGAAAGAACGTCATGCAATCGTGGCCTGTCAGCTCACGCGGATGCATCGGTGTTCCTCGGCGCGCCAGATAGTCGGGGGAAGCACACATCAGACGTTGCAGCGGACGGAGGACCTCTTCGACCACACCTCCCGGATGATGCTGAACCACGCCGATTGCCAGATCGAAACCGTCCTCCACGGGGCTGATATGCCGGTCGAGCAGGGCGATCTCCAGATCGATCTTCGGATAGCGGCGTTGGAACGTGTCGAACGCCTCTCGAAGTCGAAGGGTCCCGAGTGCGGACGGGACCTTCAATTTCAAACGGCCCTCGGTATCTTCAGCGTTGACAGACGGTTCTCCGATGAGCGCGTCCAGATCGTCGAGCAGTTGCCTCGCGCGCTCGAGATGATCGGCTCCCAGCGGCGTTGTGGTGACGGATCGCGTAGTTCTGAGGAACAACGGCGCACCGATCGACGCTTCAAGTTCATTGATGCGCTTCGTGACGACAGACGGTACGACGTTCAATATGCGCGCTGCGGCGGAGAATGAACCCCGGTCGGCCACCGCAACGAACGCGCGCAAGCTAAGTATTTGTTCCATGATCGACGACGGTTCATCGCCCGGGAGTGGGGCGTGCCGCACATTGTAAGCGGTGATGTCGGCGCGACGCTCAGCGCCCAACCGATCCTGGCGCCCTGCGCTCAGTTCGATCCGGAGTCGACGTGTTTGAACGCGTTCGGCGGGGCGTATCCATACTTCTTGAAAAGCCGTGCCAGATAGGACGGAGAGTCGAGCCCCACCGCTGCTGCCACGCTCAGCACGGTCATGCCCGGAGCGCTCAGCAACGCCGCTGCGACTTCGACCCGACGGCGCGATTGGTAGTCGACCACGGTCTCGCCGGTGAGATCACGAAAGAGTCGCGTCAATGTGCGGCGCGACAAGCCGAATTCGTATGCGATGCGATCCAGCGAAACGGGTTGATCGAGCGTGCTGTCGAGGAACATTCGGATGTCGCGCACGATTTCCACTTGCGCATCCCCTCGGTCGGCCGGCAGCGGGGCCGACGTCAGTCCGGCCTCGACACAGCTCGCCGCCAGTGTCTGCGCGGCGAGATCCGCACGAAAAATGGCGAGCTCCGAAGAAAAGGCAGCATCGGGTGAGGGTTGCGTCGTGGCGACGCGCACGGCGTCGAGCAGCAGCAGTGGCGCTGACCAGATCGTCGCACGTGAACATGAAAGCTTACGACTCGCCTTGCGCTCGCAAAACGACACGAAGTCGCTCGCAACGTAGACCGCGACATGCGCCTGACCCACGCGATAACCCCGCGTGTCGTGCATACGACGGGGCGGCACGACGACAAAGGATTTCGGCGAGATACGCACCGGCGATACATTCGTTTCGACGTTGAGCACCAGTTGCCCGGTACGCGGCAACAGAAACATGAACTCATCGTCATGCATGTGCGGTTGGGTCCGGTACTCACCGACCGACACATGCCGGACGTCGGCGATACGATCTCCGCAGAGATGACGTTGGGCGGTCGGATAGGGCTTCACGCTACGTTCCCCTGATGGTGCGGGCCTGCCAAGGATGAGCGACGGCAACGACGGATTGCTGCGCCCATCCCAGCACGATTTTGCTGGCAGCGCCGCATCTGCGAGGCGATCGAACCGTCAGTATAGCCGTTCAAGGAAGATCGGGAGGCGTCGCGCCGCACGGCCGCGAAACCCCCTGCCTGCGGCCTCACCCTCGGGAAAATACCAGTCTCCGCCCGGATCGGCATAGCGAGCCTGGCCAGCATTTGGCCCAATCGGGCGGGCCAAATGGCCCAATCGGAGGCGACGGTCTTTTTCGGCCTCGTCATCCTGAGCCCACCTGCAATCCCGAGTGTTTCCCACATGCCATCCCTCCCGAATTCGCCCATGAGCGGCCCCGACAGTGCCGGCACTTCGCCGGACCTGCGTTTCGTCAACGTCTTCTCGGCCGGACCGAACGGCGGTAACCCGGCACCTGTCGTGTTCGACGCTGACGCCTTGTCTTCCGACGAGATGAAGGCCATCGCCGCACGGTATGGGCACGAAAGCGCCTTTGTCTGCCGGGCGGTCGACCCGCGACATACCTGGCGCTTGCGATTTTTCGTGCCGGCGCACGAAATGGAAATGTGCGGTCACGCCACGCTCGGCGCGATGTGGCTGCTGCGCGAGGCCGGACGCTGGACGTCTGCCACGGCAACGGTCGAGACGCTCAGCGGTATCGTCGACGTTCGGTTTGACGAGGAGACCCGGCGCATCGACGTCGGGCAACCGCGCGGCATCGTCGAACCGATCGACGATCCGCAACTGATCGAATCCATCTGCGACGTATTGCGAATCTCGCCCGACGATCTGTCCCCACTCGGCATCGTGAACGCGCGAACGAGCCGTACCAAGACGCTGATCCCGCTCCGGTCGGTCGAAGCGCTTAACGCGCTCAACCCGGCGCTCAGCGGTGTCGCCGCCTTGTGCGATGCCCTCGACTCGACGGGTCTGTACCCCATCGCGGTGGAGCGAACCCAACCGCTGGAACTGCATGCGAGGCAATTCCCGCGCGCTTCCGGCTATCCGGAAGACGCCGCCACGGGCATTGCCGCCGCCGCCACGCTTTACGGCGCAATCCATTACCGCTGGCTCACCGGCAATGATTCGACCATGCGGGTCTATCAGGGCTTTGCGATGGGGCGTCCGTCGTGCATTCGTGTCGCACTGCGTAAGCCCGGTGAAGGCAGCGCCGGTTGCTGGATCAGCGGTGCCGTCGAATTCGCGATGCTTGAGCCGCACGCATGAAGATTCTCGCCAACGTGCAGGCCGTTTTTACACCCCTATGCCGTCGCGGCGGAAAGCCATGCGCAATCCGCATAAGGCAACTATTTTGACGCCTCTATATTCGGATTCAACGCCAAGCGCACAGCCCGATTGCGCGATGCGGACCGCTTGAGGTTTTCACAAATGATTGCTGGACAACACATTAAGGTCACTGTCTCATGAGATCGATTAAACGGCTCGTCTCCCGCGCGATGTTAGGGACCCTCATCTTGACGTCTCACCAGGCGTTTTCCGAAGATCTCGGCCCCTCGCTCACCAAAATCAATACTAGCGGCGTGATCGCTGTCGGCCATCGCGAAGCCTCCATCCCATTCTCGTATTACGACAGTCAGCAGAATGTCGTGGGCTTTTCGCAGGATCTTTGCCAGAAGGTGATTCAGGCCGTAAAGACGAAACTGGGCAAACCGAATCTGATGGTCCGCATGGTTCCCGTCAATTCGCAGAACCGAATTGCGCTGCTGCAAAACGGCACGATCGACATTGAGTGCGGCGTGACCACCAACACCAAGGCCCGTCATTCTCAGGTCGCATTTTCAGATACCGTTTTCCTTGCGTTGACCCGGTTGCTCGTCAACAAGGATTCAGGCATCAAGGACTTCGGCGATCTGAGTAACAAGACGGTGGTGACCAATGCCGGGACGACTGCCGAGACGATCATTCGCCATATGAACGTCGATAAGAAACTGGGGATGAACATCATCTCGGCGAAGGACTACGGCGAATCGTTCCTCACGCTCGAATCAGGGCGGGCGAGGGCGTTCATGCTGGATGACGTGCTGTTGTCGGGGGCGCGCACGCTATCGAGAAAGCCCGATGACTGGATTGTCACGGGCACCGCGCAATCGAGAGAGCCTTACGCCTTCATGGTGCGCAAGGACGACCCCATCTTCAAGACACTCGTCGACCAAACCTTGTCCGGCGTCATGACTTCCGGGGAAATCAACGCCATATACGCCAAGTGGTTTCTGAAGCCTGTGCCGCCGAAGGGCATCAACTTCAATTTTGCGATGACGCCCCAGTTGCGCGAGATTTACGCGCATCCCAACGATCAGGCGGACTATTGATCCGCTACGACGCCCGTCATGGGTTTCGCCTGACGGGCGCCTTTTTGCACGATTTTTTGCACGAACTTCAAACTCGGAAGGTAAAACATCATGGCTCATGGTCTGAGCGCTATCGAAGGAGCTACGCGCGCAACGATTGCACCGGGCGAACTGGACACCCCTGCGATCCGGGCGGCGCGTATCGATCTCGCCGCGTGCTTCCGAATGGCGGCGAAGCTGGGCATGCACGAAGGCGTGTGCAACCATCTCTCTGCGGTGCTTCCCGGTCGGGAAGACCTGTTCCTCGTGAATCCCTACGGATACGCCTTCGAAGAGATCACGGCGTCGAATCTGCTGGTCTGTGACATGCACGGGAATGTCGTGCTGGGCGATGGCGTTCCGGAGATCACGGCCTTCTACATTCACGCCCGAGTGCATCTCAAGCAGCCGCGAATCAAGGTGGCGTTCCATACGCACATGCCCAACGCAACGGCGCTGGCGATGCTCGAGGGCGACCCGTTGCAGTGGGCCGGTCAAACCGCATTGAAATTCTATGGGCGCACCTCGGTCGATGAGCAATTCAACGGGCTCGCCATGAACGCAGCGGAGGGCGACCGCATTGCAGACGCCATCGGAAACGCCGACGTCGTATTTCTCAAGAATCACGGCATCATGGTGTTGGGCGCGACCATTGCCGAAGCGTGGGACGATCTCTATTACCTTGAGCGTGCCTGTGAGGTTCAGCGTCTCGCACTATCGACCGGACGGCCGCTCAAGCGTATTGATCCTGTGATCGCGGAGAAGACATACCGTCAGATGCGTGCGGGAGAACGAGACAGCGCCCGTCAACATCTGGCGAGCGTGCGGCGGCAACTGGATGCAGAAAACTCCGACTATGCCGCTTGATGCCAGCGTCATGGGCAGACGTATGCATGTCCGGCAAGCCAAACGCTGACGAATGCCATGGAAGTCAAGTGGATTGAAGACTTTGTGGCATTGGCTCGGCACCGCACCTTTTCGCGGACGGCGGAAGTGCGTCACGTCACGCAATCCGGATTGAGTCGTCGCATCAAGTCGCTCGAGCAATGGGTGGGCGTGGAACTGATCGATCGGAGCGCGTTTCCGCCGGAGCTCACGCCAGCCGGCGCGCAGTTCCTCGAAACGGCGCAAGGCTTCTTACGTCGCCTGCTGGCGGCCCGTGAACTCATTCGAGCCGAACACCGTATCGGACTCGAAGGATTGAACGTGGCCGCCGGACACGCGATCGCTGTTGGCCTCTTGCCCCGACTCATTCGGCGTATCCAGACGCACTTTCGCGCCGTCAATTTCCGCATCATTCCGACGAATGTGCATGACTCGATTGCCATGCTGCTCAACGGATCGTGCCAACTGATGCTCGCGTATGAGCGCGCCGAACTGCCTTTGCATATCGACGCCTCCCGTTTCATTTCGATATGCGCGGGCAACGATGCGCTCGTTCCCGTTTGCGCGCCGACGGCAACTGGTTCGCCTCGGTATGCGCTGCCGGGCAGTGCGGCAAATCCGTTACCGCTCATTGCTTACGGCCCCGGCACCTACTTCAGCGCGTGCCTCGCCTTGTTACTACGCGATGTCGAGACGCCTCCCGTGCTATCGACATGTTTCGAGTGCGACATGGCGGACGTGCTCAAACAACTTGCGCTTAACGGGGAGGGCGTGGCCTGGCTTCCCCGCAGTCTTATCGAAACCGAGTTGGCCGAGGGCACGTTGGTGCCGGCCGGGGACAAACGCTGGACGTTCGAGCTCGAACTGCGGCTGTATCACGATAGCGAGAACACGTCGGGCTCGTTGCGTGAACTGTGGGCCGCGTTGGCGACAAGTGAAACGCAGATACTTGAGTTGGCGGACAGGAAGTAGGGCACTCAGCCCCTAAAAGGGCGACGGCACGGCAGATCAAAGCCATCGCCCCAATGCTCCCGTCCCCCTACCTGTCGAGGCCGCTCATCAGAATGTATTTGACCTCGACATATTCTTCGATGCCGTAATGGCTGCCTTCTCGTCCGTAGCCCGAATGTTTCACGCCGCCGAAGGGCACGGACGCCGTGCCGACAGAGCCAGTATTGAGAATCACCATGCCCGCGTCGATCCCCTTTGACATACGGAAAGCGCGAGCGAGGTCGCGGGTGAAAACGTAAGCGACCAGCCCGTATTCGGTGCTGTTGGCGCGCGCAACGACCTCGTCTTCCGATGAGAAGCGATAGATCGGGAAGACCGGGCCGAAAATTTCCGTGCCGGCAATCTGCATGTGGTCATTGAGCTCGGTGAGGATCGTCGGCTCGTAGAACAGGCCCCCTCTGGCATGCGGTTTTCCACCGAGCACGACGTGTGCCCCCTCCGTCCGAGACTGCTCGACGAGCGCAGCCACCTTGTCCAGTCCGGCCTGATTGATCATGGGGCCAACCACCGATTCGTTCTGCATGCCCTGGTCCACACGGATGTTTGCAACGCGTCGGGCGATTTCGCTGACGAAGCGGTCGTGGATGCTGTCGTGAACGAAAATCCGGTTCGGCGAAATACAGACCTGGCCCGAGTTGCGCAGCTTGGCGCCGACGAGACTCGCAACGGCGTCGTCGAAACTCGCGTCGTCGAAGACGATGAAAGGCGCGTTGCCGCCGAGTTCCAGTGTCATCTTCTTGAGATCCTGACCGCACGCGCTGGCGAGCAACTTGCCCACAGCCGTCGAGCCGGTGAAGGAGATCTTCCGAATACGCGTGTCGCCCGTGAAGACTTCACCGATCTCCTTCGGGTTGCCGGTGACCATCTCGAAGACGCCTTCGGGAATGCCCGCTTTGCGCGCGTACTCCAACAACTTGTAGGCGGTCAGGGGCGTGAGCTCCGAGGGCTTGATGATCATGGTGCAACCCGCCGCCAGCGCTGTGGCGATCTTCCGGGTAATCATCATGAACGGGAAATTCCATGGCGTAATCGCGGCTGTCGGCCCGGCAGGTTCCTTCGTCACGATGACCTGCGCGTTGGCGGCGTGGGTAGGAATGGTATCGCCATAGACGCGTTTAGCTTCCTCCGCGTACCACTCAATAAAGCCGAGACCGTAGTCGATCTCGCCCATGGCATCGGAGAGACACTTGCCATTTTCTCTCACCATGATTTCGGCGAAAGCACGTTTGTCGTCGCGCACGAGTTCGAACCACTTGCGCAGCAGTTCGCCGCGCTCCCTGGCGAGCTTGCGCGACCACGCGGGGAAAGCATTGCAGGTACGATCGACGGCGGCTTTGACTTCGTCGAGTGTGAGTTCCGGGGCTTCACCAACGAGCGAACCGTCAGCGGGGTTGTGGACTTGGATCATGGTGAGTCTTCCTTGGTATCAGGGCGGGGGGACGAGATGAATACTAGGGACGGCCACCTGTGGCGACAATGAGAGAACGTCTATGGTTATTGCCTAATCCTATAAATCCGTCGAATACGGATTGGGAGGCTAGGTAAGGTCATGGAGAGCTTTGGTAGAGACGTAAGCGCTGTCTACCGATGAGATCGTGGAGCGGCACGACGGTGTGAGCGACGAATATTGCCCATTTGTTCGATGTGGCAGAGAATCTCGTCAACCCATCTCAAGCCTGGACCTTGCCAATGGACCGTCGAGAGTCGCTTCCCCCGCTGAACCCCGCACGTGCTTTCGAGGCGACGGGCCGCCTGCTGAGCATTTCAAAAGCGGCCAATGAGCTGGCGGTCACGCCGGCGGCGGTCAGCCGACAAGTCCGAACGCTTGAGCAGTACCTCGGGGTCGAGTTGTTCGAGCGAGTGAAAGGGCGGCTGGAACTGACCGCCGCCGGGGCGAGTTATCTGGCGGAGTTGATGCCGGTCTTCGCTGCGCTTCGGGACGCGACCACCAGCCTGCGCGCCTCCGGACGCCGCGCAAGCGTACTGAAGATCCGCTCCCCGGCGACGTTCGCCGTGAGATGGCTGATTCCGCGACTGGCTAATTTCCACCGGCAGCACGCCGATATCGAAGTGCAACTCACGACTTCGCCGGCGCCGCTCAACTTTGCACGAGAAGATATCGACGGCGGCATTCAACTTGGCGACGGCGATTGGCCGGGCGTCGAAGTGCAACGACTCATGCGCAATGTGCTCGTTCCGGTCACCGCGCCGTCGCACCCGGTCAAGCGTGGCGCGCAACTTCAGGGAGAAACGCTATTGCACTCGCTGGCGCGTCCCGAGGACTGGCAACTTTGGCTCAAGGCGGCAGGCATGCCACTGAACGCGCGACGACGGGAAATGCGCTACGAGACATCCTTGCTCGCCTATCAGGCGGCGATTGAAGGGCACGGGGTCGCCATTGCGCAGGAGGCACTCGTACGCCCGGAGTTGAGCCAGGGCACGCTCGTCGCCCCGTTCGCGTTTCAACTGGACCGCGGCGCACACACCTACTACTTCGCGTGGCCGGCAAAGCGCCGGTCGTCGGCAGCGCTCGAAATCTTTCGGGACTGGCTGGTAACGCTCGTAGCTGAGTAGTACGCCGCAGCACACCCTTTAACAAAAAGTCAAAGCATCGCTTCGAAAAAGTCGATTGTTGCTCGCGAGCACGCTCCCTATGCTCGTCTCATGGCTTGGCATTCCGGCAAGTCAAGGAGACAGGACAATCGAAAATGTTAAGAGACAGCCTAAGTGGCGTGCGCGTACTCGACTTCTCGCACGTTCTTGCCGGTCCGGTGTGTTCGATGACGCTCGCGGATCTGGGTGCGCACGTCGTCAAGATCGAGCCCCCTGAAGGCGAGCTTGGCCGCAAGATCGGGCCGCCCTGGGTGAGCGGAGAAAGCCCCGCGTTCATCAGCGTCAACCGCAACAAGTTGAGCGCTTCCATCGACCTGAAAACCGATGCGGGCCGGCGCGTGATCCGCAGAATGCTCGGCGACGCCGACGTGCTCGTCGAGAACTTCCGACCGGGCGTCATGGCGTCGATGGGACTGTCCTTCGACGCGGTACGCGAGATCAACCCGCAACTCGTCTATTGCTCCGTCTCCGCCTTCGGCCAGAACGGCGCCAATCGCACGCGCCCCGGTGTCGACGGCATCATTCAGGCGGCGAGCGGCCTGATGAGCACACTGGGTTCGACAAACGCCGATCCCCTGAAAGTGCCGGTGCCGATCGCCGATATGCTCGGCGGCTATCTGGCGGCGCTCGCCATCCTCGCTGCACTTCATCGTGTGCGCGACGGCAAAGGCGGCGCATACCTCGACGTCAGTCTCTACAACGCGACGGTGATGTTGCAGCAAATCGGCTTCGCGTCGTTTTTCGCCTCCGGTCGAAACCCGGACAAGGTCGGAAGCGCTGCGCCCTATGCGGCGCCGAACGAGGCCTATCCGACCCAGGACGGCTGGATGGTCGTCGTCGCCTATCACCCGGCGCGATGGACGGCGCTTTGCGAAGAACTGGATATGCCGTGGTTAGCGTCGGATCCGAGATTTTCGACCAATGACGAGCGAGTGCGCCACCGGGCAGCCTTGCATGAGTTGCTCGCATCAAAGTTCACCGAGCGCACCACGACCGACTGGATGGCACGACTCTGCGCTCGCGACATCATTTGCGCGCCCGTTGCGACATACAGCGACGTGATGGCGTCGGAAGAGTATTTGCAGAGCGGACTCGCGTCGACGATGGATCACCCCATTGCCGGGCGCATTCGAACCCATCGGTTTGCCTTGAGTGCGGCCGACGGTGCGACCGGGCATGTCGATCTTGCGGCGCCGTTAAACGGCGAACACACGCGGCAAGTCCTCCAGCGCTACGGCATCAGCGATGCAGAAATCGCGGAGTTGCTAGACATCGGCGCGATTCGGGCGAGCGCGGTGCCTCCGACACGTCCCAACGATCATGGGGCAGGAAGGCTTGCTGTTTGAACGTCGATGGTTTCAGGCGGGGTTTGCCCTGATCGGTCAGAGGGAGCGGATGTCCATGTTTCCCGAACGTCGCCCCGCGAGATTTTTGAATCGCTGAACGCGCTGGAAAAACATCATCCCGGCGTAACCGCAGGTTTTTGGAGGAGGTGCAGGTCGTGTCAACACAAGTTGCTGAGAAGGAATCCCTGGTTCTGACGTCATTTGATGCCGGGGTTTTGACGATAACGCTCAACGCTGCCCAGAACGGCAATGCGCTCACGGTGGCGATGACCGAAGCGCTTTCGACCGAGCTCGAAGCGATTGCGCATCGTCGAGATGTGCGTTGCGTGCTGTTGCGTTCTTCGGCGAAGCATTTCTGCACCGGCGGAAACGTGAAAGACATGCAAAGCGGGCGCGATCTGATGGACGGCGGCATCGAGGCCGTGCGCGAGCGTCTGCTGGGGAGTTTGCATCGCATCCCCCGCGCACTCAACGACATGGAGGTTCCGTCCGTCTGTGCGGTCAACGGCGCGGCGATCGGCGCCGGTTTCGATCTGGCGTTGATGTGCGATATCCGGGTGGCAGGGCAGAGCGCCGTGTTCGCCGAGAGTTTTCTGCGTCTTGGGCTCGTGTCGGGCATCGGGGGCGCCTGGTTTCTCAATCGCGTGGTCGGGCCTGCCAAGGCGCTGGAAATGACGCTCACGAGCGAATTCATCGATGCCGCGCAAGCCGAACGCCTGGGCATCGTGACCCGGGTGACGCCCGACGATCGTCTGGACGCCGAGACGCTGGCGCTGGCGCAGCGAATCGCCGCACATCCGCCCGGAGCCGCACGCATGGCCAAACGGTTGGTGCGGGAATCGGCGTCCGCCTCGCTGCCCGTCGCGCTCGAAATGGCCGCGAGCATGCAGGCCATTCTGCTTTGTGGAAGCGAGCACAAGGAGGCGGTGACGCGATTTATCGAAACCAGAGCGGCAGGAAAGCAAACCTGAAAAGCGCCGTTGCAAGAACCGTACGGAATGTAGCCATCAAAGAGCCGAGGTCGTGAATGCGCGACGCAACGGCCAAAGAATCAGTATCCAGGAGACACCTATGTTCAACGATCAACGGCCCGGGCATGCCGGGCCCGGCATGCTTCGTCTCATTGCGAGCGCGAGTGTCGGCACCATGCTCGAGTACTACGATTTCTTCATCTATGTCGCGCTGACGTCAACACTGACCGGGTTGTTCCTGCCATCGACAGATCGCGTGGTGGCTGCGCTGGCAGGCGTTGCGACATTCGGCATTGCATACGTCGCCCGGCCGGTCGGAACGCTGATTTTCAGCCCCATGTCCGACAGGATCGGACGAAAGAAGACATTTGTCGTCACCCTCCTGATGATGGGCGCAGCAACTGTCGGCATCGGATGTCTGCCGACGTATGCGGCCATCGGTGCGGCGGCGCCCATCGCGCTGCTGGCGCTGCGGATCATCCAGGGTGTCGCGCTTGGCGGGGAGTATGGCTCGGCGGTCGTCTACGTCATGGAGCATGCGCAAGCCGGGCGCAAGGGCATGGCGACAAGCGTGCTTCAAAGCACCGCAAGCGTCGGGCTGTTGCTTGCCTTGCTGATCGTCTCCGCGCTCAAGTGGCTGCTCGATCCTGCAAGCTTCCTGTCCTGGGGATGGCGCGTTCCGTTCCTCGTTTCCGCCCCGATTGTCGGCGTCGCAACATGGATTCGCCTGGGGATGAAGGAGACGCCGATCTTCTCCGAGCTCAAGCATGCCGGCTTGCTTTCGGCGACGCCACTTCAGGACACGCTCAAGAGCAAGACGTCATGGAAGGCGATCTTTGTCGCGATGTTCGGTGCGCAGGGCGCGACATCGGTGTCGCTGTACACGTCGATCGTCTACATGCTCTATTTCCTTGAGAACGTTCTGAAAGTCGAGCCGACGAGGGCGAGTCTTTGCCTCGGCATTGCGATTGTGATCGCGGCGCCCACGTACCCGTTGTTCGGGCGATTGTCCGACGCCATCGGACGAGCCAAAGTCATCCTGATCGGCGTCGTGCTCTGGGCCATCGCGGCATACCCGTGCTTTGCCGGCATTCGGACCTACGTGCTGGCGGCGCAGTGGTCTTATGTGACGGCGCTCATTACGGTGCTTGCGCTCCTCACCGCCATGATCATGGCGCCGCTGCCCGCTTTCATTGCCGAATCGTTCCCGCCGCAGAGCCGAACCACCGGATTCGGGCTGTCGCAGCAATTCGGAAACGTGCTGTTCGGCGGGTTTCTTCCGCTGTTCAGTCTCACGCTGGTCAATCTCACGGGGAATCAACTGGCGGGTGTGGCGTATTCGATTGCATCAATGCTGCCTTGCCTTCTGGTGACTTACTTCTGGGGCCTTAAACAAGACGCCATCGGCCAGCGGGAATCCACAAGCGGCCATCCGCTGCGAGCGAAAGCCGAATCGCATCTGCCAGTGCAACAGTAAAGGTGCTGATGTTCATTACCTCCTGCCTGCGGCTGTCGAACGACGGCGTAGACAGGAGGTGCTAACGAGATGCGGCCCACGATTCAATGGGGTTGACTCAAAACCAACCAACTAGTAGATTGGCGATCATTGTGATCTTGGGGAAGCGCATAACGCGCTCATTTTTTGGATTTCGATGTCAACCAACTAGTTGGTTGATTTGTGGTTTTCTTTGCCGTCGGAAGGTCACTGGCGCAGCTTTCGATGGCGTTTCTTGCGTGTGTCGCATCGGTGCGGCACACGCCTATAGCGCTCAGGAGATTCGGCATGTCGATTTCAAGTCTTCAGAAATTTCTGGTGGGTAGTTTGGCCGGCGCTGTGCTCAGCGTCAGCGCCATGAGCGTCGCCGTGGCGGCGGATCAGGGCGTGCGTGTGCGCGGTGTGGTGGTCGCGCTGGCGGGCGACAAGCTCGAAGTGAAATCGCGCGAAGGGCAGCAGGTGAGCGTAAAGCTGACGACCGGCTGGATGGTGTCGGCCGTCAAGAAGGCCAGTATCAGCGACATCAAACCCGGCGACTTCGTCGGCATTGCCTCGCTGCCCAAGTCCGAGGGCGGTGACGGCGCGCTGGAAGTCCTCATTTTTCCGCCCGCCATGAAGGGCCGTGGGGAAGGTAGCTTCGGCTGGGATTTGAAGCCGAACAGCTCCATGACCAATGCCACGGTAGGCGACGCCGTGCAGTCCGTGGACGGTAGCGTTGTCACCGTCAAATATCACGGTCAGGAAAAGAAGATCTCGATTCCTAACGGCACGCCGGTCGTCACGCTGGCGCCCGCGACGGTGGGCGATGTGAAGCCCGGAACGGCGGTGTTTATCCCGACGCAGAAGGATGCCAGCGGTACGCTGTCCGCCGGCCAACTGATCGTCGGCAAGGACGGTGTTGTACCGCCGATGTAATCGCGCAGGCTGGCGGACGGTGTCCGTCAGCCTCCCATGCGAGGCTTTTCATGAATTCCCGCAATGCAATGCCTGTCAGCCAGGGCGCAGCGCCGAAGCCCTCTCGACAGTTCATCAGACGGCACTCCGTCATCGTGCGAATCACGCACTGGCTCAATGTGATCTGTTTGTCCGTGTTGCTGCTTAGCGGACTGCAGATTTTCAATGCCCATCCCAGGCTCTACTGGGGGAAGTTCGGCGCGGACGCGGACCACGCGTTACTCGATATTGGATCGCAACAGCGCGCCGACGGATTGCATGGCTACGTGGCGATCGGTTCACTTCGCGTCGAGACGACGGGCGTTCTCGGTGTTTCCCGAGAGGCCGGTCAACTCGCTCCCCGAGCGTTCCCCGAGTGGCTGACGATTCCTTCCTACCATGACCTGGGCGCCGGTAGGAACTGGCATTTCACCTTCGCGTGGCTGCTGGTCGTCAATGGCGCGATCTATCTTTTGCATGGGCTGTTGCGCGGTCACATTCGCCGCGATCTGCTGCCCGGCGCCGATCAGTTGACGCCGAAACATTTGTGGCAGGAATTCGTCGACCATGCGCGCCTGCGATTCGCCAAAGGGGAGGAAGCGCGGCGCTATAACGCCTTGCAAAAGCTGACCTATCTCGCCGTAGCGTTAGGTCTGTTGCCGTTGATGGTCCTGACCGGCCTGACGATGTCGCCAGGCATGGACGCTGTCTTTCCGTTCCTGCCCGACCTGTTCGGCGGGCGTCCGTCCGCGCGCACCTTGCACTTCATCACGGCGACGCTGCTGGTGCTATTCGTTGTCGTTCATGTGCTGATGGTCGTGCTGTCGGGTTTCTGGAACAACATGCGCTCGATGGTCAACGGACGCTACGCCATCGATCGTTCAGGAGAAGTGCAATGAAAACCGGGTTCTCGCGACGTCAATGGCTCACCACGCTGGTCTCTGGCGTCGGGGGTGCGTTGCTTTCCGGGTGCGATCGAATCACGCAGAGTGCTGCGGGCGGTTCCGTGCTGCGCAGCACGGAAAAGCTCACGATGGCGAGCCAGCGAGGGTTGCTCGGACGCCAGGCAATGGCCCCCCAGTTCAGCGTTGCCGACCTGTCGCCGGTGTTTCGCGCCAATGGCACCCAGGCGCCGGAGTCCGACGAGTACAACCGCTTGCTGGCCAACCAATTTGCGGACTGGCGATTGCAGATTCGCGGACTGGTGGAGCAGCCACTGGACTTGACGCTTGCCGATCTGAAGCGTCTGCCGTCGCGCACCCAGATTACCCGGCACGACTGCGTCGAGGGTTGGAGCGCCATTGGTCAATGGACCGGGGTGGCACTCGGGCGGGTGCTGGATGCCGCCCGAGTGAAGCCCGGTGCGCGTTATGTGGTGTTCTATTGCGCAGACGAGCTGGAAGCATCGCTCGATGGCAGCGGACGCTATTACGAAAGTATCGATCTGCTCGACGCCTATCATCCGCAAACGATCCTCGCATACGGCATGAACGGGAAGGATCTCCCCGTGGCGCACGGCGCGCCGTTGCGTCTGAGAGTGGAGCGACAGCTAGGTTACAAGCAAGCCAAGTACCTGATGCGAATCGAGGTCGTGACCTCGTTCGACAAGGTCTGGGGCGGCCGGGGCGGGTATTGGGAAGATCGGGGCTACGAGTGGTACGCGGGTATTTGAGCTGATTCCACAGCCCCGTTTCCCTGATGCTCAGCGGTAATGAACGACTGTCTTGTTGACGGCAGTCGTGGCCCCGCTGGCGCCGTCCGTCCTAATTTCGGTGCGCGATGCACTCGTTGACGTCGAACTCGTGGTGACCGTGGCCTTGCGTGCCTGGATGCTCGCAAGACGGGCACGATTGATGACTTCCCAGTCCGGACCGGCGAACGCCGATGCGGTAACGCCGGCGATGGCGAGGGTGGCGATGATGCGAATCAAGCGGACGACGTAAATCGATTTCATGATGTATTTCCCGGAGACGCCATATTGTTGGCGTCTTCGTGGGGGCGGGCATGCCGATGTGCGTCGTCATGGAGAAAAAAGCGATGCCTGCTGCCTGAGAATTTTTCACCCACCCATCAAGCATTGAACGGCGCGACGTTTGCGCCAATCCCCGTCATGGGCATATCAAGCGCGCACGCTTGCATCGAGGGAAAACCCTAATCCACGAACATCGAAATTCATATAAAGATATATATGAATTTTTGACTTCGGCCTTCGGGCCAGATCCGATCGTGGACAACCGCATTCCCCGGTATCACCAGTTGCGCGACGAGCTTGCCGCGCGCATCGCCGCTATCGAATGGCAGCCGCATGATCCGCTGCCGACCGAACAGGAACTGGCGCTCGCCTATGGGCTGGCGGTCGGCACCGTGAGAAAGGCGATCGATCTGCTCGAACGTGAGGGGCTTGTCGAACGCTTTCAGGGACGCGGAACGTTCGTTCGCCGCGCCACATTCGACCGGTCTCTGTTTCGCTTCTTCCGTTTTCAGTCGCCGACAGGAGAGCGCCGTATTCCCGAGAGCCGCATTCTCGAACGTGTCGTTTCCCGAGCGCCCAAGGCGGTCGTCGAAAAGTTCGGCCTGAAGACGGGCGCCAAAGCCATCCGGCTCGCCCGTCTGCGCCTGATCGACAACGCGCCGATCGTCTCCGAGCAGATCTGGCTGCCGTACGAACCCTTCGCCGCGTTGGCCGATTGCCCGCTGGAAGACTTCGGCACGCTGCTTTACCCGTTCTACGAACAACGCTGCGCGCGAGTGATTGCTCGCGCGGAAGAGCGACTGACCGTCGAGACCGCCAGTGATGCGGATGTCGCAGCCCTCCAGATACCGGCACATAGCCCGATCGTGATCGTCGAGCGACTGGCGTACGGCTATGACGACACGCCGCTCGAATGGCGCCAGTCGCGTGGCGCCGCCCAACACTTCGCCTACGAGATCGAGATTCGCTGACGAGCGAAGCGACTGTTCGTGCCGCACGCAACAGCGCTTCGTCCGTTCGCGCATTGGCTCAGCCCGCCGTGGGCCGAGCGCCGTGCGCATCAAGCATTTTTGTGATTCAACCACTATCGCTATTAGCGTCGGCAAAGACGCGTGGAGTCGGGATGTTTTCTTGGTATAGCAAGGTATCCGCAGGGGAGCGGCGCACGTTCTGGGCCTGTTTTGGCGGTTGGGCGCTCGATGCGCTCGACGTCCAGATGTTCAGCCTCGTCATTCCGGCGATCATTGCCGAATGGGGCATCAGCAAGACCGAAGCGGGCCTCGTGAGCGGCGTAACGCTGGTGGCCTCAGCGCTCGGTGGCTGGATCTGCGGCGCGGCGGCGGATCGCTTCGGTCGCGTACGCACGTTGCAAATTACCGTGGCCTGGTTCTCCATCTTCACACTGCTGTCGGCTTTTGCGCAAAACTTCCCGCAGTTCATCGTACTCAAGGCGTTGCAAGGCTTCGGCTTCGGCGGCGAATG
The DNA here is from genome assembly GCF_022696215.1 of Pandoraea sp. LA3. Lineage (NCBI taxonomy): Bacteria > Pseudomonadati > Pseudomonadota > Betaproteobacteria > Burkholderiales > Burkholderiaceae > Pandoraea > Pandoraea sp. LA3. The sequence goes on from NZ_PTPY01000038.1 coordinate 372,584, forward strand.
GGCTGCCGGCGCGGTGCTCATGGCCGAGACTATCCGCAACGAACATCGCGGCAAGGCGATGGGCGCCGTGCAGAGCGCGTGGGCGGTAGGGTGGGGCGCCGCAGTGCTGCTCTATGCCGGCGTGTTCTCTTTCCTGCCGGCAACGCTCGGCTGGCGTGTCATGTTCGGCGTCGGCATTCTGCCTGCACTGCTCATCATCTACGTCCGGCGCAACGTCAAGGAACCGGAGGTCCCGGCAGCGAAGGCTTCTGCGAAACCGTCGGGGTCTGCCAAGGGGATACCGCTGCTGTCGATCTTCGCCCCCGACGTGCTGCGCATGACGCTGATCGGCGGCCTGCTCGGCGTCGGTGCTCACGGCGGCTACGCGGCACTCACGACCTGGCTGCCTACGTTCCTGAAGACGGAACGGCATCTCTCGGTGCTTGGTACGGGCGGCTACCTTGCCGTCATCATCGTCGCGTTCTTCTGCGGCTGTATCGCTGCGTCGTATCTGCTCGATGCCATCGGTCGCCGTCAGACGATCCTGCTGTTCTCGGTCTGCTGCGTGGCGACGGTGATTCTGTACGTGTTCCTGCCGATGTCGAATCACGCCATGCTTGCACTGGGCTTCCCGCTCGGCTTCTTCGCTGCGGGCATTCCGGCCAGCATGGGGGCACTGTTCAACGAGCTTTATCCGCGTGGCACGCGTGGCACCGGCGTTGGCTTCTGCTACAACTTCGGGCGCGTCGTCTCCGCCGGCTTTCCGGTCATGGTCGGGCACCTCGCCACCCAGTACTCGCTGGGGTTCGCCATCGGCATCGACGCCGCCATCGCCTACGCGATCGTCGCGATCTCTGTGCTGATGCTGCCGGAAACGCGCGGTCGTACACTGACGGAAGACCCCGTCGTCTGAGCTTTACGAATGACGCAGCACATCACTCAGTCCATCACCCGATGCGCAATGCCGATTACCGGCATCGACAGCCATGCGCATGTGTTCGCGCATGGCCTGCCGCTGGCATCCGGCAGGCGTTACGCCCCAACCTATGAAGCCACGCTCGATCAATATCTCGCGATGCTCTCGAGCCTTGGCCTGTCTCACGGGGTTCTGGTGCAACCGAGCTTTCTCGGCACGGACAACAGCTTCCTGTTGGGCTGTCTTGACGCCCACCCGGAACGCCTGCGCGGCATAGTGGTCGTGGACCCGGCGCGTGATCTCGGGCTGATCGACGCATGGCATGCGCGGGGCGTGGTCGGCGTGCGGGCCAATCTGATCGGCACGACGCTGCCGGACTTCGGCGACGCCGCATGGGCACCGTTTCTCGAGCGTATGGCCGCGCTGGACTGGCACCTCGAAGTGCAGGTCGAGGCCGCGAGGCTGTCCGGCATTATGCCCACGTTGCTCGCGAGCGGCGTGCGCGTCGTCGTCGATCACTTCGGCCGCTTTGCGCCGTCACTCGGCACCGCCGACCCCGGCTTCGAGGACCTGCTTTCGCTGGGCGCGACACGACAGGTATGGGTGAAGGTTTCCGGCGCCTATCGCGTCAGCGCGAATCCCGGCGATCCTGCTGCTGCCCTGGCCGCTGCCCGGGCGGCGTGGCCCGCGCTGGCACGAGCGTTCGGCGTCGACCGGCTCGTATGGGGCACCGACTGGCCTCACACCCAGTTCGAAGCCACGCAGAACCCGCAACGGACCCGGGAACTCCTCGACGCGCTGGTGACCGATCACGACCCGTTGCGCGCGGTGCTCATCGATACACCGGCATCGTTGTTTCAGTTTCGTTAATCAAACCGACTGACGGCCAACGCCATACCCATTACATAAAGCCTCAATAGGCTACACGCGCGCATCGTCATGCAGCCCGATCCCGGCTGCGCGACGCACGCCGCCACTCGCTCAACGCACAATCCAAGAGACCTCCCGTGCTCAAGAATCTCTCGATCAAGACCGGCCTGACGCTCGCGACCGGCATCTTCGTGGTGCTGGTACTCGTCATCGGTGCCTGCGCCTTTACCTCGCTCGCCTCGACCAATGAATCGCTCAGCCGGATGTATCAGCACGACATGGCCGCGACGAACGCGCTCACCCGCAGTTCCGAACTGCTGCTGCGCTGCCGATCGGCGAAGAACCGTTACGAGTCGTTGATCGGTCAGCAGAAGGACAGTGACGCGGCGCGACAGTTGCAACTCGCCGAGCAGTATTGCAATGAGTCGCAAAAGCAGTGGGACGTCTTCGCCGCCGTGCCGGTTTCCGACGAGGCCAGTACGCTGGTCAAGGAAGCGGGCGACAAGCATGCGGACATGATGAGCAAAGGCATCATGCCGGAATTCGATGCGCTGAGGGCGCGTGACTTCGACGCGTATCGCCGCATCCAACTGCAATACAGCAGCCCGCTGTACAACCAGTTCGACAAGTTGACGCAGCCGCTGATGGACTATGCGACGTCACGCGCTGCACACCGCTTTGCCGAGGCGCAATCTCGCGCACACACGATGAGCGCTGTCCTGATCGTCTGCGCCTTGCTCGCCGTGACGATCGCGATCGTCGTGCGCCGTGTGCTCACGCGCGTCGTCGTCGAGCCCATCGGGGAGATGGCGCAGCACTTCGAGTCGATCTCGAAGGGGGATTTGCAGCAGGACATCGTGGCACTCGGCACCAACGAGATCGGCACGTTGCAACGGGCGCTGGACAAGATGCAGGCCGAGCTTGCCGGCACCGTGCGCCACATCCGGGCGTCCACCGAGTCGATTACCGTGGCGGCGAGCGAGATCGCGTCGGGCAACGTCGACTTGTCTGCTCGCACGGAGCAGCAGGCGTCGTCGCTCCAGGAAACGGCGTCGAGCATGGAGCAGATCACCAGCACGGTGAAACAGAACGCGGACAACGCGCGTCAGGCCAGTTCGCTGGCCCGTAACGCCTCGGAGATCGCAGGGCAGGGGAGTGCCGTCGTCAGCCGGGTCATCGGTACGATGGATGAGATCAACCAGAGCTCCGCACGGATTGCAGACATCATCGCCATCATCGAAGGCATTGCATTCCAGACCAACATTCTTGCCCTCAATGCCGCCGTCGAGGCCGCCCGTGCGGGGGAGGAAGGACGTGGTTTCGCCGTGGTCGCGGGGGAAGTGCGCAGCCTTGCTCAGCGCTCGTCCGCCGCTGCCAAGGAAATCAAGACGTTGATCGACGCCTCGGTGGACCGGGTGCAGGCCGGCGCGAGCCTCGTCGATCAGGCAGGCAAGACGATGCAAGAGATCACGAACGCGGTGCAGCGCGTGACGGACATCATGGGCGAGATCTCCGCCGCGTCGGAAGCCCAGAGCGGTGGCATCGATCAGATCGCGCGGGCCGTCACGCAGATGGACGAGGTGACACAGCAAAACGCGGCTCTCGTCGAAGAGGCGGCCGCCGCATCGCAGTCACTGGAGGATCAGGTGCAGTCGCTCAAGCGTGCGGTGGCCATTTTCCGGGTGGATGCTCATCCTGCATTGCTGCGGTTGGCTTAGAATCGCCTCATTCCCACATGATAAGATTCGCCGTCACTTGCCTAGCGGCGACGCCGCCCCGACGACATGCAGGAGTTCGCCCAGCAGGTTCCGGATCAGACGGCCGAGGTCGGCATCTCGACAGAGGCTCGGCGCGAGCCTCCCGCGCACGCAATGCTCGACCAGCGCCCCACAGCGCTGGTGCAGCGGAAAATCGGCGCGTCGTCGGGCGATGGTCCACGCGACCAGCAGCACAGTGCACTGAATCGCCTCATCGACGCCAGCCCGCGAACCCGACAGCATCAAGACATGGCTGCCGTACTCGATCGCGGTTCGGCCTCGCCGTCACCCGCGCTCGTCAGTCAGTTATCCGCCAGCACAGCAGCGCCTGAGGCACCCAAATCCCATGCCCCCGCACCGCATAACGGCAAAGTCCTGCCACTGCAATTGAAGGCGGGCATCGAAGCGCTTTCCGGTATGTCGATGGACGATGTCGAAGTGCATCGTAATTCGCCCCATCCGAATCGACTCGACGCGCACGCTTACGCACAGGGCAATCGCATTTTCCTTGGCGCGGGGCAGGAGCAGCATCTGCCGCACGAGGCGTGGCACGTGGTGCAGCAAAAACAGGGGCGGGTAGCGCCGACGATGCAGTCGGGCGACGCGATGATCAACGACGATCCCGCGCTCGAACGCGAAGCCGATGCGATGGGCGCTGCGGCCCTCGCGTACACGGGCAATGGCGCTGGCGAGGTGAATCCCGGGCGAGAGAACGGCTCCGTCATCGTCCAGCGTCAAGTCCGGCAAGGCGTTATCCAACGCGAAACGCCGACTGGGATCGAGAACCGTGCAAACGACTGCTTCCTCAACGCGCTGATCCATTTGATCGGCGCCGGCTACCGAGATCGATTCGATCCGGCGGTAAGGCGCTGGGCACAGCATCACGATGTTCAGGATGAGCTGTGGGCCGTCATCCAGCAGGTCAATGCCGGCGGTGCGAATGTGCCGCAAGCGACGATTGGGACGCTGCGTGAGCACTTGTACGGGATTCAGGTGGGAAGGAGGGGCCGCGTCGTCCCGAGCAAGAGTGCGCAGGAAGATGCCTCCGAGGTGCTTCAGCATCTGCTGGAGTTGACGTTGGACGCGCAAGATCAGGTGGCGGTCGAAGAACAGCGGGAATATGCCAAGTCCGTGCGCGACGCGGCGTACACCGGCGACGCTGAACAACTGCAAACCTATACTGACAGGAAAGCCCGTCAAACCACGCGCACATCGATGATCGGCGTCGATCTCGACCAATACGTGAGCTTCCACGACTTTCTCTATCACGAGTTCGGTGCCGGCAGTGTGGCCACCGAGTTCGATGCCAAGAATCACTATGCCATCCGGGTCGGTGGCGAAGTCCACCGTGTCGGCGCGGTATCCGTCCAGCGGAGATTCGTCACGTTGCCACCGGTGCTGACTTTCCATCTGCATCGTTTTCGCGTTGGGCCGGATGGGGGCCAGCAACGTATCAACCGACGCTTCGACATGCCGCAGGATCTGGTGCTGCGAAGCGGAACACCGACCGCCCCTCGTTGGGAGCGATTCGAGCTTCAGGCCTATGTCGTGCAGCACGGCAGCTTATCCGGCGGACACTATACGGCAGCGCGTCTGACGAAAAGTGGATGGTTGACACGGGACGACGCCAAGCCGTCCGAACCGCGCCCGGTGCCGGAGAACATCGATACCGGTTATCTCTACACGTACCGCAGCGCCGGTCTCTTGCCGCTTGCCCCCGACACATCGCTGCAAGACAAAAAGCCGGAGATCGTGCGACGCGATCTCGGCGATGAGCATACGAGCGAGGAGGTATCGGGCAGTGCGACGCGCAGCGATGTGCCCGAGGGAAAGCCAAGCAAGGCCCGCCTCGGCCTGCCCAACGCGAGCGGAAGCGATTGCTTCATGAACGTTGCGCTGCAAATGATCAGCGGGCCACTGCAAAGTGTGTTCGCCAGTCGCAGCAAACATCCCGTTCTGGGGCCGATCCTGACGTTGGCTGACGATATCGCGAAAGGCGGCGACACCGCCATCGAAGCGGAACGTATCGCGACAATGCGCGCATTGCTGCTCAAGCACGAACTTGTGGCAAGCGATACGGGTCAGGAGGATGCGACTGAATTGCTGTTACGCCTACTCAACCTGGCGATTCGTGGCAAAGATCAAATCCACGCGCAGCGCGAGCGCAGCTTCGAAGCGCGCGACCGCCACGATTGGACCGGCGAGCGGCCTAAAGGACCTGCCGAGTACACGAATCGCAAGAGTACGGAGCGCATGGCGCCGGCCAACTCGATCCCTATCGACATCGTCCATTTCGACACGCTCGAACAGTTTCTGGCGAAGCGCTTCCACGACGGCGTCACAACGTCCTACGACAAAGCCAATCGCCCCAAAGTGCGGCAGGACGGCGCGTACCACGCACTCTCGGCCGTAACAGAGAAACACACGTTGCTGTATTTGCCCGATGTACTGGTCTTTGTGCTGAACCGTAGTGTTCAGGACAGTGGCGGCTTGCGTCGCCTCGACAAGCCCTTCTTCATGCCGCCGACCTTCACGATTGGTGCGCCGAGAGACGACACGTCTCAGTTTCGCTATCGACTCACGGGCGTAGTCATGCACACAGGTTCGCGCGAACAGGGCCATTACCGGGCATGGATGCAGCAAAGCGTGGACGGTGAATGGCTACAGGCAAACGACAGCACGGTCACCTCGCATGAGGACCCGGGGGCTGAGCAGCACCAGGGTTATCTCTATACCTACGCCAAGATTGACAAGCCGGCCGGCAAGTTCGACACACCGGTTGAAACACTCGGCGACCTGACGGCCAGCGCGCTGCTGATCAAGCAGGTGAGGGCGGGCAATCGCCGTGCGGTTCAGCAGATGCTGGACTCGGGCGGGGTCAGTGTCCAGACGATCGATGCCGCCAGCGGCAAGACGGCTCTTCACGCGGCCGTGGAGGCCGATACGGCCGATGAAGAGATGATTCGCATTCTATTGCGGCGCGGTGCCGACCCGGGTGCCCGGGACGCGGAAAACTACACTGCGATCGAACGCGCGGACGGTTTGGGACGCGAAGGTATCGCCAAGCTGATGCGCCAGCCTGGCATTCATGACGTCGGATCGCTTGCCAAAGATGTCAAGGGATTCACCGGCACCAACCGTAGCGACCTGCAACGTATGTACAACCGCCTGAGCGAACTGAGTCTGACGATCAACGGCTATTACGGAAACTTGTTGGGCAAAGACGATGACGGCGCGGCTGTCATGGTCCATCTTGAGCACCAACTTCATCAAATCCGACACGATCTGAATCGGCACGCCAGCGTGATTCACGGTGTACGCCTGGGGGGTGCGGGCGGGCGCCCGGATACGCACAAAGTCTTCACGGATCCTCGCGACGCGGATTTGGCCACCTATCTCACCCAGTTGGACAAGTTGAGTAAGGGGGCGAAAGGCGCCTATGAACGTTGCCAGGAGAAAGCTTCGAAGAACAAGACGGCGGATGCCAGCAAACCCATTTCAGAAAGTCTGACGGCCGCTTACGCCCAGCCGACGAAGGAATTCAGGAACATCGGGCCGTGGTCAGGAGGAGGGGACCTCGAGTACAACGTCGATGGCGTCGGCTGGGACCAGAAGGCCATGTATGTAGGCAAAGGCGAAGAGTTCAAGGGTCGATTGCATCATACGCAGACCAAAAGTAGTGGCTCGACTGCCAGTGAAGCGGGCGGTGCCCGCAATGGGTTGTTGCTGGATGCCACCGTAAGCGACCCTCGCAATTACGAGTTGATTTGGGAGAAGCTCTTTACGTCCATCAACCGCGGCGAACTGAACCCCAAAATGATCCGGGAGGTTCAGACGCCCCTCAAGTCCTCGCTGAAATCAAATCTCGTGTTCGACACGAGAACCGAAGACACCCGCTGCAACGACCTCGATTTCAACGAAAAGGCTGTCACTGCCGTGACCGAACTCGATCGGCTTGGTGGCAAGGCGAGCGACGGCATTCGCGTAATCGTGCCACCCGGTTGGCTCGCCGAAGTTGTTAAGCAGATTTATGCGGGCGGCAGAAAGTCGTTCAGCTTTCATAAGAACGACCGGTATTGGTTGCCGGGTGGTCGTCTCTATTACGAGGCGTCGGCCAGTCGCAGCAGCAAGGTCAAGATCGTCTTCGATCACGACATGACCCATTTTTACGTCACCCCGACGCACTACGAGGGCTATTCGATTCGCGAAACCGCCGGCCTGCGTTTTTGCCAGCCGTTCTATGAAATCAACACGACAGGCCTGAAACCCATCAGCACTGCCGAGACGGTGACGGTAGACGAAGCGTCCGAAACGGCCACACCGACGCCCGACAGACCGCAGTCAGCCAAGGGCGGTGCCAGTGGCAGCGCAAAGAAAGGTGCCACCGAACCGGCTAAATCCGCCAAATCCGGAAAGCCCGGCAAATCAGACGATGCAGGAAAACGCCAGCCAACAGGCAAGCAAAAGCAGCAGCAAAGTCAACCGCAGACGACTGCGAGCAAGGGCAGGAAGAAATAACGGGCTTACCTGATCGGATGGGCTCGCCGACGCGATGCGTCAGCGCACACGTGACGCATCAGATGACGCTCGATGGTGCAGCGACGTCCTCCATCAGCGCTAGCCGGTTGTAGAGCGTCTTGAGACTAATGCCGAGCGCCTTCGCCGTGCGCGGCTTGTCGCCGTCGAAATAACGAAGCGACGCAGCGATGAATGCTTGCTGCGCCTGCGCCAGGGTCGCGCCGATCGGAATACTGAGTGCCCCGTCGAGGACTTCCTCGCGTTGCTTCGGCACGGGCAATGGTTGTAGATCGAGGTCGACGTCGGCCATGATGAAGGCGCGCTCGATAGTGTTGTGCAACTCACGCACGTTGCCGGGCCAGGAATGACGACGAAGCACCGTCAACGATTGCGGCGTAAGGCGTTTGCCTGTGCCGCCGGACGCATTGAGCCGGTCGACATGCGTTTGTGCGAGTGCGAGCACGTCGTTCTCGCGCCGTCGCAGTGGCGGCACGTACAGCGTGAACGCTGCGAGGCGGAAGAGCAGATCTTCTCGCAGGCATCCCTCCCGCACGGCGCGTCCAGGACTGGCATGCGTTGCGGCAATGATGCGAGTGTCGAAGCTTACCGGCTCGTAGCCGCCAACGCGTACCACCGTGCGGGTCTCCAGTGCGCGCAGCAACTTGACCTGCAAGGCCATCGGCATGTCCTGGATTTCATCGAGAAACAACGTGCCGCCGGACGCCGCTTCGAAGAAGCCGGTGTGCTGAGTCACCGCGCCAGTGAAACTGCCACGTTCGTGGCCGAACAACTGGGATTCCGCCAACTCCTGCGGAATAGCGGCGCAATTGAGGGCAATAAAGGGGGACAAGCGACGTGGACCCACGTCATGAAGGGAACGCGCGACGACTTCCTTGCCGCTGCCGCTTTCACCAACGATGAGCACGCTGGCCGGTACGCCGGCAAACCGTTCAATTCTGGCACGCAGTTCCATTACGCCCGGCGAATCCCCTCCGAGTCGCGTGCGGATTTCTTCAAGCACTGCCATGCCTCACTCCCTGATTGCCCCGACGGCAATGTCCGGTGAAAGCCGGATCTGTAAGACGGCGCTGACAGACGCTCGCCGTTTTTCGATCTATAAAGGGTAACGTATCGAACGCAGCAACGGATTGATTGTTTGGGTCCCTGACAACTTTCGGATAGTCACATTGCATGGCCGTCAGGCAACCAGCGAATCTCCAGGCTGTCTGACCATTGCGACGGTTGCGAACCTACAGGGGCTGAGCAATGCCATACATTCTCATCGTCGAGGACGACAGAGACACGCGCGACATGCTTTGCGCGCTGGTGCAGTCCCAGCAATTGCACTGTGACGCCGTGTCCACGCTGGCACAGGCGCGAGAACGCTCGACGACACGGGTGCCCGATCTGATCCTTGCCGACCTCATGCTCCCGGATGGCAGCGGCATGGACCTGTTAAGCGATTTTCCGCAGGCCGCCAGCGTAGAGGTCGTGCTGATGACAGGCCACGCGAGCCTCGAAACCGCCATCGACGCGTTACGCAGGGGCGCCGCAGACTACCTGGTCAAACCGGTCAATATGCAACGTCTTAACGGCATTCTTGCGCGAGTGCCCCGTACAGACGAACTTCGCAGCGAGATTCTCGCGCTGCGCACGCAATTGCAGCAACTCGGGCGTTTCGGCCGCATGCTCGGCAATTCGCCGCCGATGCAGGAGGTTTATCGGGCCATCGGCCGTGTCGCACCGAGCGAGGCGTCGGTGTTTCTGATGGGCGAATCGGGCACCGGCAAGGAGTTGGCTGCGCAAACCGTTCATGACCTCAGCTTGCGACGCAAAGGGCCATTCATCGCAGTGAACTGCGGCGCAATTGCGGCGAATCTGGTCGAGAGCGAAATGTTCGGACATGATCGCGGCAGCTTTACGGGGGCGGAACGCCAACACAAAGGGTTCTTCGAGCGCGCGGACGGCGGCACGCTGTTTCTCGACGAAGTGACCGAGATGCCGCCGGAGTCGCAGGTCAAATTACTGCGGGTGCTGGAGACGGGCAAACTGACTCGTCTCGGTTCTACCCAGGAAATCAATGTCGACGTTCGCATTATCGCGGCGACCAACATCAATCCCGAAGCTGCTGTGGCCGACGGTCGTTTCCGTCTCGATCTCTATCACCGTCTGAATGTTTTCCCCGTGACGCTCCCGCCGTTGCGTGAGCGAGGCGGCGACATTCCCATGCTAGCGAAATCGTTCCTCACGTCGTTGACGGAAACGGATGGTCGGCAGATGAGGTTCAGCGATGAAACGCTCGACGCGCTTGGCGCGTACGACTGGCCGGGCAATGTGCGCGAGTTACGCAATCTTGTGCACCGCGCGCGCATTCTGAACGATGGCGACGTGATCGAAACGCTGCCGCCGCCGATCCTTGCCGAGCTGGACGACGCCATGGTCAACGACGCCAGCGTCACGGTCCCGCTCGATACACCGCTCGAAGACATGGACCGGAAGTTGATTCTGGGCACGCTGGAGCGATGTGGCGGTGTAAAGGCGAGGGCAGCCGAAATGCTCAACATCAGTCTGAAGACGTTGTATAGCCGGCTGGCTGAGCCGACAGAGAAGGACGACGGCCCAACGCCGCGTCATCGATGATCGACGGCGGACGTCACGTTGCGGAAATGGAATCTGCGGATTCGGCGTCTTCCGCCTCCACGCAGCGGCGCATCGCTTCCACTCGCTTTGGAATGACGACGCGCTCACGCATCGTCCACGGCAGGCCTTTGAGGGTCCGTGCCCAACCTGCCATGCCGCCGGCTTCTCGCCAGACCGTCGGCGCAAGACGCCAGGTTTGCCGCAACGCTGCGCTGAGCGGAAAGCGTAGCCACGCGGTCCATATGGCGTTGCGGGCAAGCGTGGCACGCCGTGCCGGCGCGTCACGTACGAAGGAAGGGTAATGGTGCACCGTCAACTGGTCGCTGTATACGAGCGTCCAGCCACGCGAAGCGATGTCTAGCGCCAGCAAGGATTCTTCGCCCCCGAGGAAGAAATTCGGATGGTAGCCGCCCGCCGAGACAAAGGCGGATTTTCGAAACACCGTCGCCCCGGCAAGCATGCCGAGAATGGTCGATCCGGGTTGACGCGGAAACCTGTCCAGTGGACTGCGGCGCATGCGTCGACTGGTATCGTCTTCGCGGCGCTCGACACCTACAAGTACGCGTGCCGTCATTGCGCCGATGTGCGTGTGCTTGTCTAGGCAGTCGGCGGCGAGGCACAGCGAACCGGGCTCCCACCAGGTGTCGTCGTCGCAGAAGGCGACATAGGGCGTTCCGGCAAGACGCACGCCGATGTTACGCGCGCAGGCACCGAGATTCTCCGCCGAGCGGAGCAGCGTGACGTTAGGGAACTGCTCCCGGACCATGCCGGCCAACGCAGGGCCGGATCCGTTGTCGACGACGACAATCGCCGGACGTTCCGGCAACGACACCAGCCGCCGTAACGTTCGACGCAGATCAAACGGCCGACGGTACGATAAGACCACTACCGTGAGACGCGGATCGCGTCGCGCTGTCATACGTGCAGGAGACGCACTTAAAGCGGGACAGGAGACCATTGCAGTTGCCAATAACTCTCGGAAGTATTCAAATCGACCAGCGCCTCAGAATCCAGCAGACCCAGTTGGCTCTCGTAGGCCTGCAATGCCTCGACTTTATCGACGGCACAGGCGCCGCACGCGATGTCCGGCACGACCGGATCCGCGTGCCGTGCGCTGTAGCCTTGTGCTCGCCACGCCATAATTCGCGCAGCGACGAGCCCGGGCAGCCGGCGGTAAGGTATGTCTTCGTAGAACCACCACCGGCCAAGCTCCGGGGGGCTCGTCTCGGCTTCGGCCATATCGCCAGCGAGCGCGTGGGCCTGCTCGTGCATCAGGCTCCACACCGCATCGAACACCAGCGCGTGGTCACTGTGAAACAGGCCCAGCGGGGCCAGCACACGGCGTTCCGGGTATTTGTCCAGGATTTCGCGCAAAGCGGGCCTAATCGCCTGCGGCGTGTCTGCATCAACATATTGACGGTCGAGAAACGGCAGCCAGACCGATTCGGCCCCAAGCTTGTCGAGTGCGCACAGATCTTCGAGATGGCGCGCCTGCATCGCTTTATACCCCGAAGCGAATCCGGCCGCTTGATCCCACGGCGGGGCTGGGGCGCCATCGGGCGGCACGCCCGCAAAGACGGTAACGACGACCGTGCCCGGCGCGGAAGCCATCAGGCGTCCACAACTGAAAACCGCGTCGTCGAGGTGAGGAGAGATCACGAGCCATTTCGATGTTTCCCAGCGTTCAGGCGGATAACGTTGTGTCATGTGCGGAATCCCCAATCATTGCGGTGGCCATCGTGAAAAGCAACTTTCGTGCCGGACGCTGGGTATCGATCCTCGCAAAACGCTTTCGGCCCGCCGGTTCCCATATCCGTGACGAGCGTGTGCTTAATGCTGTCCCCGCTGCGATTGTGAGCGTTGACCGAGACCTTCGCGTCACGCAGTGGAATCCGGCGGCTGCGAAGATGTTCGGTGTTCCTGAGGCTGATGCTATCGGCACGCCGGTCGGACGATTCATCGCCAGGCACTGGCTAAGACATCATCCGCTTAGGTTCACTGCGAAGCTCGATGCCGCGGCGGCTTCGGTGGTCGACGTCGTGTGCGTGCGCGGCGACGGCAAGCCGTTTCGCGCCACCTTCTCCTGCGCGCCACTGCTGGATGAGAACGGTGAGTGCGTCGGCGCCACGGTCCTGTTGCGCGACGAAGGCACCAAACACCTCGATAACCGCCGCATACGCCAATCCCTGCGCGGGGCACGCGACGAACGCGATCAGGCCGACACGTCCAATCGCATGAAAGACGAACTGCTGGCCACGGTGTCCCACGAATTGCGGACTCCGTTAAACGCCATCTACGGATGGGTCGAAGTGCTGCGCCATCCGTCGGGACAACCTATGCAGTCGCAGGCTATTGACGCCATTGACCGCAGCGCCCGCTCGTTGGCGCATATGGTCGACGACATTCTCGACGCGTCGTCGCTGGCCACAGGCAAGCTTCGTCTGGATCGCGCCTTGCACGACATAGAACGCATCGTGCACGACGTCACCGTGACGATGCAGACGACTGCGTCGGCAGAAGGCATTACGCTGAGCTCAAGCACACCGGCTACCACACGACTGCTGCTCGGCGACAACGAGCGGTTGCGCCAGATGCTTACCAACCTCGTCTCGAATGCCATTAAGTTCACGCCGGATGGCGGACAGGTGAAGGTGTCGCTCGAACAGGAGCCCCACTGGCTGCGGCTTTCGGTGACCGACACCGGGCAAGGGATCGCCGCCGAATTCCTGCCGCATGTCTTCGATGCGTTCCGGCGGGAGTCCGATGCGCCAGTGTCTCCGCGCCGGGGACTGGGGCTTGGCTTGTCGATTGTGCGCCACATTGCCGAGCTTCATGGGGGCAGTGTCGAGGTGTCGAGCCGTGGCGTCGGCATGGGCAGCCGCTTCACCGTACGGTTGCCGGTTGAGGGGAAAGTCGCGGCAGGCCTTTGTGTCGAAGCGCCTACCCCAATACTGTCGCCGGTCACGGTGCTCGAAGGCCAGCGCATCCTTCTTGTCGACGATGACGGTCCGTCGCGCGAGAGCCTGGCGGCGGCGTTACGTACGCTTGGCGCGCAAGTCCGGGAGGCAGTCAATGGCCGCGATGGACTGGCGGCCATGCAGGATGAGTCGCCGACCATCGTGCTGTCCGACCTTGCCATGCCGCAGGGCGACGGCTTCTGGCTGGTGCAGCAACTCAGCGAGCACTTCGGAACGCGCGGCGCTGTGCCAGTGGTGGCCGTGACCGCTCACGCGGACGCAGCCCAACGGCGTCACGCTTATTCTGCAGGCTTCCGGGCCTACGTCCCCAAACCCGTCGACATACGGGCATTGGTCCGTCAAATTCTGACGCTCACTTCACCATGACCCACGAGCGCGGCGTGCCATTTTTTCAAGTTTCCTGTGAAAATTACCCAATCGCGCTTCGCTAAGCTGGATGGCAAACGCCGGGACCGCCTTACCGAAGACCACATCGGACACGGCATGAACCTTGCGGCGACGATGGTTTTACAGGGAGCACATCGTCATGACACAGAGCGTGGGGGATTTTCTGCTTGAGCGGCTTCGGCTTTGGGGCGTGCAACGGGTCTTCGGCTATCCAGGGGACGGTATCAACGGCATCGTGGGCGCGTTCGGCCGGTCGGACAACGACCCGGCATTCGTGCAGGTGCGACACGAGGAGATGGCCGCATTCATGGCCTGCGCCCACGCGAAGTTCACGGGTGAGACGGGCGTCTGCCTCGCGACTTCCGGACCGGGGGCGATTCACCTGCTTAACGGTTTGTACGACGCGAAGGCCGACCATCAGCCGGTCGTGGCCATTGTCGGTCAGCAAAAGCGTGCGTCGCTCGGCGGCGACTTCCAGCAGGAGGTCGATCTTCACGCCCTGTTCAAGGACGTCGCCCATGAGTACGTGCAGGAAATCGTCACGCCTGCGCAGGCGCGACACGTCATCGACCGCGCGTTTCGCATTGCCCATGACCAACGCGCGGTGACGTGCATCATCGTGCCTAACGACGTGCAGGACCTTCCCGCCGTCGACGTCCCGCCACGCGTTCACGGCACGGTGCGCAGTGGCGCCATTCGTGACGGCGTGCGCCTGCCGCCACGCCATATCGTGCCGTCTGACGACGAACTCGACGCCGCCGCTGAAGTGCTCAACTCGGGCGATCGCGTGGCGATGCTCGTTGGTGCCGGTGCGCTCGGCGCCGGGGCGCGAGTCATCGAAGTGGCGAACCGGCTTGAAGCCGGCGTGGCCAAGGCTCTGCTTGGCAAGAGCGTCATTCCCGACACATTGCCGTGGGTGACCGGTGCGATCGGCCTGCTAGGTACGCAGCCGAGTTGGGAGTTGATGAACGAGTGCGACACGTTGCTGATGATCGGCTCGGGCTTTCCATATGCGGAATTTTTACCGGAAGAGGGGCAAGCGCGCGGCGTACAGATCGACATCGACCCGCGCATGCTTAGCCTGCGTTATCCGATGGAGGTCGCGATGGTCGGCGATGCCCGCGCCACGCTCGATGCCTTGCTGCCGCGACTCCATGTCCGTCAGAACGACGACTGGCGCCAACGGATTCAGGAGCGGGTCGCGCGATGGTGGCGTGTCATGGACCGCCGGGCGGCCTCCGACGCACGACCGATCAATCCTCAGCGCGTGTTTCGCGAATTGTCACGCCAGTTGCCGGACAACGCCATCGTCACCGCCGACTCGGGCACCGCCGCTAACTGGTACGCACGCGACGTGCAACTTCGCGACGGCATGATGGGTTCACTGTCAGGCGGTCTTGCGTCGATGGGGGCGGCCATGCCTTATGCGCTGGCGGCGAAGATGGCCCATCCGTCGCGTGTCGTGGTCGCACTCGAAGGCGACGGCGCGATGCAAATGAACGGCATCAACGAATTGATCACGCTCTCGGCCCTCTGGCAGACGTGGGACGATCCACGTCTTGCGGTGCTGGTGCTCAACAATGGCGACCTGAACGAAGTGACCTGGGAGCAACGCGCGCAGGAGGGCGATCCGCGTTTTGCGGTCTCGCAGTCACTGCCGCCGTTCGATTACGCGGCATATGCCCGGCAACTGGGGCTGGTCGGAATTCGGGTCGAAGATCCGGCCAATCTGAGCGCCGCGTGGCACGAAGCATTCACGGCGGACCGCCCGGTCGTGCTCGATGTCGTGACCGACCCGAACGTCCCGCCGATTCCGCCGCACATGACGATGGAGATGTTCCGGAATTACACCGGTGCGTTGCTGCGTGGGGATAGTGAAGCGGTCGGCGTTGCACGTTCGTCCATGCGCGAGACATGGGAGAGCATTGCCAGTCGCTGGGAGAAGTAACGCGCTGGGTGAGCGTGCGCAGCAAGCTTGCTCGTCGCCATGGATCACGGGGCTTTCTTACAAAGCTTTGGACAAAAGGCCGGGCAACGCGTCACGAACCGACGCGACTCACGCCACGTCTCATCGTCCAACCTCCTTCATGCGCTTCCCACCCGCCGTGCGAAGCCCGTTAGCGGGTTGCCATCCTTCCGCGCGTCCGGATCGTTTACCTGACGAACTACCTGTGATGGCATGGAACGCGACTTGCATCCCTTTGGTTGACGTAGCGGCCATTTCCGCGTTTCCCGCTGCCGCCGATCGATTCTGAAACCTAGCCACCGCAAGGAGCCGACACCATGACGTCTCATCACCCGCAGCACACCGGTCACGAACTGAGCCGCACGCGCTCGCATGAAGGCGACCGCGCCACGCACGACAAGGGCGGACATCAGACCGGGCACAATCAGCCGCCGAGTCCCGTTGACGTGCAAAAGGCGCTCAAAGGTATGGACTATCCGTGCAGCAAGGCCGAGCTGCTGTCCTGCGCTCGCGATCAGCATGCGGACCGCAAGGTACTCGACACGCTTCAGCACATTCCGGACATCGAGTACAAGTCGCCGGCGTCCGTCTCGAAGGAACTCGGCAAGTTGATGTGACCGTCTCATCGGCCGACTGTCTTCCGGAGGTACGAGATGGCAACCATTGTGGCGGGGCGTTTCGACACGTTTGAGCAGGCGGGTGACGTCGCTCGCCGCCTTTACGCGCGTCATTTCAGAACGGATGACGTTTCGATCTTCTTCCTCAACCCCGCCGGACAGCATGCCCGCTTTCCGATCGGCGGTGACATGCATGCCGATCCGGGGGCACGTCCCGGCGGATTCGGCGCAGTGCTGGGTCTCGTGGGCGGTCTGATCGTCGGCGGCGGCATTGGCGTGACGATCTATCGCTTCGGCGTCCAGTGGTGGCCCATTCCCCTCATCGGCGCCCTGGTCGGCGCCTACGTTGGCGCACTTGCCGGCGCACTGTCACGCATGCGCCAGCGACGCGCCCAGGCCCAGGCGTATGACGCCCGCGACGCCGGCGTCATTCTCGCCGCCCACGTGACCGAACAAACAGCCGACTCGGCCATGACGGTCCTTCGCAATGCCGGGGCCGATGACATCCAGCATACCGAGGGCGTCTGGGAAGGCGGCGAATGGCGCGACTTTTCGCCGCTTGCGCCCACACAACCCGTAACGCATCAGGAGCCTGACTTATGACGTCCAACCCGCAAGCCAAGACACCACCGCCGCAGACGCAGTCGCATCAACCCGGCGTAGAAGCCGAGATGGAGCCGAAGCCGCAGGACACCGCAAAGGAGTACGTCGGCAGCGGCAAGCTGATCGACAAAGCCGCCATCGTGACGGGCGGCGACAGCGGCATCGGACGTGCCGTTGCCATCGCCTTCGCGAAGGAGGGCGCGGATGTCGCCATCGTCTACCTGAAGGAATCCGAGGACGCTGCGACGACACGCGAACTGATCGAAAAGACCGGGCGAAAGTGTCTGACCATCGAGGCCGATATCGGGAATCGGGATCGTGCGCGTGAGGCGGTTGAGAAAGCCGTGAAGGCGTTCGGCCGTCTCGACGTGCTGGTCAACAACGCGGGCGAGCAACACGTTCGCGAAGACCTGACCGAAATCTCCGAAGACCAGTTGACACGGACCTTTCGCACGAACGTATTCGGCATGTTCTTCATGACGCAAGCCGCGCTCACGCATATGAAGCCGGGGGCGCGCATCGTCAACACCGCGTCCGTCACCGCCTATCAGGGCAATCCGGTGCTGCTCGATTACTCCGCCAGCAAGGGTGCCATTGTGTCGTTCACGCGGGCGCTGGCCGCCAACCTTGCGCCGAAGGGCATCTATGTAAATGCTGTCGCACCCGGGCCGATCTGGACGCCGCTCATTCCGTCGACCTTCAGCGCAGATCAGGTCGCGAAGTTCGGCGCAAACACGCCGCTCAAGCGTCCCGGGCAACCGGACGAGCTTGCCGCCAGCTACGTGCTGCTTGCCTGCCGCGACGGCAGCTACATGACCGGGCAGACGCTGCATCCCAATGGCGGCACCGCTGTTGGGGGATGAGTTACGCCGTCCCACGATTCTCAGGAGATTCCCCATGAAAATCAGACATCGTAGTCAAGGCCGCTTCTACCGCCGTCACTGGGGTTGGTATGGCGTGCTGGCGGAACTCGCGCTGGTGACGCCAATGTTCGCCGTCGCTCAGACGCCGGTTACACCGCGCGAACCGACGCCAGCGGGTGCTGACATGGTAGACCCGGGCAAGCCTCGAGACGCCGAGACGATGGCTCATGTGCCGGGTGGGGTCGATGCGTCGTTCGTCGATTCCGCAGGGCGTGCCGGCATGCTCGAAGTGCAGGCCAGCCAGTTGGCGCTGGAGCGCTCGTCCAGCACCGAAGTCAAAAATTTCGCCCGCCAGATGGTCGCCGACCACACGAAGGCCGGCAACGAGTTGCAGCAGATTGCCGCGCGAAAGGGCATTCGCGTGCCTGCGGCGGCCGAGGTCAATCCGGAATTGCAGACGCTCACCAACAAGCGGGGCCGCGAATTCGATGTCGCTTATGTCGCAGCCGCAGGTCCCGCCGCGCATCAACAAGCCGTGCGCTTGTTCGAGCAAGAAGCCAATTCCGGCCGCGACCCTGAACTCAAGGCATTTGCGCGCAGCACCTTACCGATATTGCAACGCCACCTGACGATGGCTAGCAAGCTCGCGACCTCGGTCGCCAGAGCGGATTGATGCATTCAAGGAGATACTCATGACTCGCCGAAAGACACCGCACGCCACCCCGCAATCCGGTTCGCCTTCGAAGCAAAAGACCGGCGATGCCTTTGCCACGGAGAGTGGATTCCGGCAGTCCGACGGCGCACCGGCCGGAGCGCCCGGCCCCAGCAAAGACCCGGGCGTCAAACGTTCACGTGAGCTGGGCCAGACTGTCGACGCCATACCCTACAACACCGAAAAGGCCAGCGAGTATGGCATCGAGGCCGCGACGCCAGAACCTGGACAGACGGCAAAGTCACCATCGCATCACGCGCACGCCAGCACGGTCGGTGAGCGTCTCGCGACGGAGAAAACAGGCGGCCCCGCTAAATCCGGCGTGAATGCTGTGGGCGGCGATCTGACACGCGTTCGCGCTGACGCCGAGGGCACCCCGCTCACAACCAATCAGGGCGTGCCGGTCGCGGATAATCAGAACTCACTCGTCGGCGGCATGCGTGGCCCAGCGCTGCTCAAGGACTTCGTGCTGCGCGAGAAGATCACGCACTTTGATCATGAGCGCATCCCGGAACGGGTCGTACATGCCCGAGGATCCGCCGCGCATGGCTATTTCGAGTCATACGACGCGCTCGCAGAACTGACCTGCGCCGCGCCGTTTGCGCAGGCAGGCAAGCGCACGCCCGTCTTCGTGCGGTTCTCGACGGTCGCAGGCGAGCGCGGCTCGAAAGACACGGCGCGCGACGTGCGAGGTTTCGCCGTCAAGTTCTATACCGATCAGGGCAACTGGGATCTGGTCGGCAACAACATGCCGGTGTTCTTCATTCAGGATGCGATGAAGTTTCCCGACCTCGTTCACGCCGTGAAGCCCGAGCCGCATCACGCCATGCCGCAGGCGGCGTCGGCACACGACACGTTCTACGATTTCATCTCGCTCTCACCTGAATCGACGCACATGATGATCTGGCTCATGTCCGATCGCGCAATCCCGCGCAGCTTCCGGATGATGCAGGGCTTCGGCGTGCATACCTATCGCTTCGTCAATGCAGGCGGCGAGTCGAAACTCGTCAAGTTTCACTGGACGCCGCGCTTCGGTACGTACTCCCTCGTCTGGGACGAAGCCGTGAAGATATCCGGCGCCGACCCGGACTTTCATCGGCGCGACCTGTGGGAGGCCATCGAGAGCGGTCAGTATCCCGAGTGGGAACTGGGCGTTCAGATCTTCACCGAAGCTCAGGCCGACACCTTCAGCTTCGACGTGCTCGACGCCACGAAGATCGTGCCCGAGGAGTTGATTCCGGTGACGCCCATCGGCCGCATGGTGCTCGACCGGAATCCTGACAACTTCTTCGCGGAAACGGAGCAGGCAGCGTTCTGCGTCGCCAATATCGTGCCGGGCATCGATTTCACCAACGATCCGCTGCTCGCCGGACGTATCCACTCATACTTCGATACACAGATCACGCGGCTGGGCGGGCCGAATTTCCACGAACTGCCGATCAATGCGCCGGTCACGCCCGTGCAGAATCATCAGCGCGACGGCATGCATCGTCAGACGATCCATCGCGGGCGAGTGGCCTACGATCCGAATTCGATGGGCGGCGGTTGCCCGTTCCAGACCGGCGCCGCAGGCTATGTCCCGTTCCCCGAACCTGTGCCGGAGAACGGCGTTGAGATGCGTGGCAAGCCTGCGAAGTTCGCCGAACACTTCCAGCAGGCGACGCTGTTTTACGAGAGTCAGTCCGCCGCCGGTCAGCGCCATATCGCGGACGCCTTTCGCTTCGAGCTAAGCCACGTCACGGTGCCGGGCATTCGACGTCGTATGCTGTCGATGTTGCGCAATGTGTCGGAGCCGATGGCCGCCGAAATTGCCAGAGGGCTTGGCATGCCGCTGCCTGACCCAATGCCGCCGGCCGCAGACGCACCGGCAGCCCCGGAAATCGACCGTTCGCCCGCGCTGGCTTTAGAGGCTCACCCGAGCGATGCGGGCATCGCGTCTCGGAAGATCGCCGTGCTCGTCGCCGACGGCATCGACGCCGAGGCCGTGAGAGGCGTGACTGAATCGTTGAGCGTCGAACATGCGGACGTTCGCCTCGTGGGTGAGCACATCGGTATTTGCGACGCGGCCGATGGCGGCACGATCGATGCGGACGCGGCACTCGACAGCCAGCCCGGCTTCCTGTTTGACGCCGTCGTGATCGCCCCGGGCAATCCGGCGGTAGACAGGTTATGTGCGAACGGGCATGCGCTGGACTTCGTCCGTAATCAATTCCGTCACTGCAAAACGCTATTGGCGATAGGCACAGGACGACAATTGCTCGACGCCGCCGGCATTACGCCTGACGACGACGATCCGGGCGTATTCTTTTGCGCAACGCCGGATGCGCAAACGCTCGATGGCTTCGTCGAGGCCATTTCGAAGCACCGGCATTTTGCACGGGAGGAAAGCGCCGCATGGCGCGTAACTTGATATGGCAGCTGTTCTGACATTTCGGTATCGCAATTTCAGTGTCATCTGTTCGGCGTTGCCGCATCCGGGGGGCGGCTTCCGTGGCCGCGCGGTGGTGCAAGCAGGCGACGGCATGATCCGTCATCACGAGGTCGAGACGTTGAAGGACGACATACATAGCGATGAGCAAACCGCGCTCGACGAGTCTGCGGCGATGGCGCGCGAGTGGATCGATCAGCAACATTGATCGCGTGGCACTCACTCCGGGACAAGCAGGGCTACCGGCAGGGCGGCGAGTATGTCCGCGAGTGGCAGCATGTCGCTCGTGTTCCGAACGCGAACGCCGTCGATCAGGCTTCGCCAGCCAGGCGCGCATGACAACACGCTGACGTCGACGGCGGTGTCCTGCCAGTCCTGCGGCCGCACTCGGGGCACGGGACTGGCGGTCGCCGACAGCGCTCCGAGGTGACGCGCGGTATGCCGGGTGGCAACACAGACCATCGGGCTGCCGACGGCTGGCGCGGGCACGCGAGCAAAGGCTACGACCTGCGCCGCGCATGGACCGTGCGCGGTGAGCGGGACGTAATCGCCCTGCGTGAAGGCGGGAGCGAACTGCTTGCGCCAATGTAGCAAAGCGCAGAGGAGCGAGAATTTCACGTCACCGTCGCGCCAGCGATCCATCAGTGATTGCCACTGTTGCCGGTCGGGTACGGCGCCAGGCACGGGCGCGCCTGACATCTCGACATCGAAATGGACGGCACGCCGGTTGTCGGGATCGACCAGCGTCTGGTCCCATTGCAGACTCGCCTGATACGTGTCCGGTACGCCCGGGCAGGTCAGGCGGAGGAACAGTTGCGTCAGACCGTTCAATGCGCCAGCGGGCCCAATGCGGTTGGCGAACGCGTGCATCGACTCGACAAACGATTGCGCGCCCATGATGCGTGTGAGGAAGACGTCGCATGCCGCCTCATAGGCCGCGTCGGGTGCGAGCCAGGAGGTTCGGACACCGGCTTCGCGAGCGGCCTTGCGCTGCCACTGCGCGATGCGTTCGACGAACGCATGTAGAGGCGCCCCGGAGGGCGTCGAACGCCATGCACAGGGCCACGCGCCGGCAAGCGTCTGATAGAGCATGAGTTCATGCGCAGAGTCGGGTGCATCAAGCATCGACTCCCGAAATCGTTCGTTTTCGGCCCGCCACGCGCTGACCGCTTCCGCCCATTGCGCCGGGATCTCGGAGAGCACGGCCAACCGCGCGCGGACATCTTCGCCGCGCTTGTGGTCGTGCGTGGCCGTCGACAACATGGCGCGGGGCCAGTGACTTGCCCGGTGGGTGTTCGCCCGATGGAAATCGGCGAGCGGGAGCGACAATTCGGCTGCACGGCTGCCTACCTCGTTTCGTGACAGTAGACGGCCCCAGCGATATCCCGCCGTATCTTCGACCGCCTTCGCAGCCAATGGCGCGGTAAGCTGCGCGAAGCGGATCTGGAGATCGCGCAGTAATTCACCCCAGCCCGGCGGATTGCCTTCGGTCGGCGTCAGCCACTGCACGAGTTGCGCAAGCGCCGTGTGGTCCAGTGGATGCAGCCGCCGCTTTGCGCCGCCCATGGCCGTCATCAGCACGTCATTCGGGGCGTCGGCAGCATTCGACGGGTCTGGATAGCAGCGATAGACGGGAAACGATGCGGCCAATGCACCGGCACAGCGTCTGAAACTGGCGATGCCTGCATCACGGGCGCGGCCGCCGGGGTCGGCGGCGATCAGCGATGTCAATGCCTTGGTCACCCGGTTCATCTCACTGCCAAAGCGCTCGTCGATCAGTTGCCACCGCGCGTCACGCACGTGCTTTTCAAATGTCTGGGTATCGCCTGTCGTGTTACGCCAAAGGGCGCAAAGTTCGTCGGCACCGTCGCCATCGTGCAGCAACGCGCCGACGTCGTTCATGAAGTCGTAGCCGGTCGTGCCATCGGTTTCCCAACGCGTATCCAGACGCTCGCCGTCCATCAGAATCTTCTCGACGACGATCCACGGCTCGCGGCCATCGCCGGACTTGCGCAGCGCGGCGCGCAACCGCCGGCAGTACGCGCCGGGATCGCTCAAGCCGTCGACATGATCGACGCGAACGCCGTCGATCACGCCATCGGCGAATAAGCGGAGCAGCAGTCCATGGACGGCGTCGAACACTTCCGGACGCTCGACACGCACGGCCACCAGCGAAGTGATATCGAAGAAACGCCGCCAGTTCAGCGCGTCGCGTGCCAGCGACCAATGCGTCAGATGAAAGTGCTGGCGGGCAAGCACGAGCCGCCAATGCTGCGCGGTGCGCGCGGCTTGGGCAAGCGCCACCGTCTCAGGCGCGAGAGGCCAGCGCGCTCCGTCGTACGCGAGCGACGCGTGTCCGCTTACGCCTCGTACGACGGAGAGCTTTCGCTGGAACAGGATGTCCGCAAGCGGCTCGGGCAGCACCGGCAGCAGCACCTTGCCAGCCGGGACGTCCGCATTGCCATCCCAGTCGATGTCGAAGTAGGACGCATACGGGCTTTGCTTGCCGCGACGCAGCACATCCTGCCACCAGCGGTTCTGCTGGCCGTTTCCCATGTGGTTGGGGACGATGTCCACGATCAGTCCCATGCCGTGCGCCTTCAGGCGGTCGTGCAACTGACGCAGTCCGGCTTCGCCGCCTAACGTTTCGCTAACTGTGCCCGGATCGACGACGTCGTAGCCGTGCGTGGACGCTGGGGAAGCCGTCCAGACCGGCGACGCGTAAAGATGAGAGATGCCGAGCTTCGCGAAGGCAGGCACGTCCCGCATGGCGTCGGCGAACGTGTAATCGGCATTGAATTGGATACGCAGCGTAGCAAGCGGGGTCATGAAGGCTCCGGTTCAATGCCTGTTCACTTTCGGCCGACGGCAGCCCGCACACGGGCAAACCGGGCAATACGCGATGCCACGTCCGGCGTGCCGAGCAACACTTCGACGGGTGCGCTCAGGCGGCGTCGCCAGTTCGGATGTTCGGTCGTCGTCCCTGGCAGGTTGTCGGCTTCCTTTACCCCGATCACGTCAGCGATGGGAAGCAGCACCAGCGGGGAGGGCGATTGCGCCACGAAGCTCACGATGGCGTCGAGCGGTGTCGTCGTCGGTGCGCGTCCAGGCGCTCTGGCAACGTCGTTCTTCGTCTGCGCAGATGCCTCACCGGCGACGGCCGATGCCGCAGGCGCAGCCGCGTGACCGCTTTCGTTGACGACGCCCGCAGCACTCATCGCGCGCCATAACGCGGTGCGATCCTCGCGGCGCTGCCGTCGGGCGAGACGCGCGTCCATCGACGTGGGGGCCAGACGGGCGCGCCAGGCGATGTCGCGTCCCGTCCACCATCCCACAGATGTCGGCAGATCATGGGTACTCGTCGTGGCGACGGCGTCCGTTCGCCATTGGGACGGGGCCAAAAACGCCGGTGTTTTTTTCAACTGCGTGGGCGACGGGGCGCTGCGCGCGAACCACAGGACATCGGTTCCCAGTACCCCCTGCGTCGCGACACGCGCCCGAAAGTCGCCGGGCACTGTCCCGAGATCCTCGCCGACCATGAGCGCGCGATGACGGGACGATTCGAGCGCGACGATCGCCAGCAAGGCGTCAAGCGGATACCGCAGATACGCGCCAGCCGTCGCCGGCGCGCCGTCCGGGCATACCCAAAGGCGTGACAGGCCGAGCACATGGTCGATGCGTATGCCCCCGGCAAACGCAAGCGCCGCGCGCAGCGTCGCGATGAACGGCCGGTAGCCGTGCTGATGCATGGCCCACGGTGAGAAGGTCGTCAGTCCCCAGACCTGTCCTGCCCGATTGAACAAGTCCGGCGGTGCACCGAGCGACACGCCCTGGAGCATGTGTCCCGGGTCGGCCCATGCCTCGCTTCCCGTCGAGTCGACGCCAACGGCCATGTCCGCGATCAACCCGATCTCCATGCCTTCGTCACGCGCATTCCTGTGCGCGCTTCGAAGCCCGTCCAGCGCCAGCCATTGCAGAAAGACGTGAAACGCCACGTCGTCCGCATGCTCGTAAGCCATGCGCTCCGCCTGGGGCGCCCAGGGGGACCGCAGACCTACGGGCCAGCGTCGCCAGTCGTCGCCGTGCGTCGAATGCAGGCGTTGGTGGAGCATTTCGAAGCGCGCGTGCGCCTCCAGTGAGTCGAGGCCGTCCCGACGAAAACGCTTCAGAGCGCTGGCTTGCTGAGCAGACAACCAGTGCTCGCGACGGTCGTACAAATGCCGCAGCACTTGCAGGCGTGCCACGGAGGCTGCCGGCCAATTCACCAACCGCTGGCGCTCCCGCTGCGCGTAGCCCGGCACCAGCCGCAGCCGTCGCGCCGCTTCCTGCGCCTCGGCTTCGCCACACAACATGGCGGGGTCGATATGAGCGACGTTGTACCACTGGCGATTCGACGGCGAATAGGGACTGTACTGAGCAGGACGCGCGCTGAACATCGCATGTGCGGGGCTGATAGCGAGAGCCTGCGCGCCGTGCTCTGCGATGGCTGACGCTGCGTCGGCCAGCGCGCCGAAGTGTCCGAGACCGCCATCGCCCTCGCGGCGCAGTCCGTAGAGCGGCACGCTCATTCCCCATTCGCGTGCGTCAGGGGGCAGCCGGTGGGCATGCGCCGGCGCGACGATCACTGAATACACTTTGTTGCCCAATTCCAGGCGGTGATATCCCGCCACGTCGATGGGGGCCAGCAGCGATGCTCCGGATTCCGGATCGACCTCGGTCACGCCATCGACGCCCCCTCCGGTTTCCAGATGCACGCGGTAGGCCAACCGCTTGCGCCCGGCGGTGAGCGACAGCGCGGGCAACGTCGCCGGTACGCCGACGCGCGTCACGATCTGTATGTCGTCAGACAGGGACGCCGGCGAATCGAGATACGCCAGACTGTCGCGACACTGCGCGGCATTGCCGCACCGCAGCCCCATCGCGTCTAGCAACGCGCGCAGCACATCGAGCGATACAGTATGGGTCTGGCCATCGGCATTGTCCCACCGCACAAGAAGGCCGGCGCGCTGAGCGAGCGTCTGCATGGCATCGTGAGACGGAGGTGACAGCATGGAGGCGGTCGTGTTCATATAGGTTCCTCCAGCCACGCCACGCAGGCGTGGGCGCACAGCCTGCCGGCCGACAGGTCGTGGACTGCATGCGCCGGCGTCTGGCAAAGCGTGACGCCCGTCGGCGAATGCGTCGTCGCGTCTAGTTCGCAATGCTGGTCACCGAAATTGAGCAGGATGATGAGCAACGCGCCATTGCCGAGGCGCCAGCGGGCGCATAGCGCGTGAGCGTTCAGCACGTCTACGCCGGCGCTTGTCACACCGGGCAAGCCCGGCACGATCCATGTGCGCCGCATTTCGATCAACCCGCGATACCACGCCAGCCAGTCATTGGCGTCGGCCGACACGTCTTCGCCCGGCCAGACGCATGACTTCGCATACGTTTCGGGGTCGTTCGGATCGGGCACGGCGGCTTCGGTTGCCGCGCCGAGGCGTGCAAACTCTTCCCGGCGGCCTTTGCGAACAGCGTCCGCCAACTCGCCCTGATAGTCGGTGAAGAACAGGAACGGCGTTTCGCTTCCCCATTCCTCGCCCATGAACAGCATGGGAATCTGCGGACATAGCAGCATTAACGCGACAGCCGCACGCAGTGCCTCGGGATCGGCAAGCGCCGTCAAGCGGTCGCCGAACGGACGGTTCCCCACTTGATCGTGGTTCTGCAAAAAGCTGACGAACGACGTCGGCGCCAGGAAGCTGCTCGGCTCGCCGCGATGTTTGCCCAAGCGCTCGACCCGCTCCCCCTGAAATGCAAAGCCTTCCGCCAACGCGCGTGCCAGATGTCCAGCCGGATCATCGGCGAAGTCCGCGTAATAGCCGTCTCGCTCGCCGGTCAGCAACACATGCAGCGCGTTATGAAAGTCGTCGTTCCATTGGGCAGCGGACGTTCTGGCGAGCAGGCTCGCCCCGTTATGTTCGTTTTCGAAAATGAGGTGAACGTGACGCCCGGGTTCCCGCGCCGCAATTTCGTCATGCACGCAGGTGGTGAGCGTCTGCACGAAGTCATCGTTGCCGATGGCGTGTACCGCGTCGAGCCGCAATCCGTCCGCGCGCATCTCGAAGAGCCAGTACAACGCGTTCTGAATGAAATACTGACGCACGCAGGGCTCGGCGAAATTCAGCGCGGGTCCCCATGGCGTGTGCTTCGTGTCGTCGAAGAACGGTGAAGCATAGGCTGCGAGATAGTTGCCGCTCGGCCCGAAGTGGTTATAAACGACGTCGACGAACACCATCATGTCCTCGGCGTGCGCCGCGTCGATGAGGGCTTTGAGTTCGTCCACCATGCCATAAGCGCTCTCCGGGGCGAAAGGCAACACGCCGTCGTAGCCCCAGTTGCGCTTGCCTTCGAAGGTGCCGATCGGCATCAGTTCGATGGCGTTCACGCCGAGTTGCGAGAAATAAGGCAGACGCGCCCGAACGCCTCGATAGCCGCCGAGCGCCCCGGCGTGCACTTCATAGATGACGGTCTCATGCCACGGCCGCGCGCGCCACCCGGCGGTTTGCCAAACGTAGTCGCGTGGATCGATCACGACGCTCATGTCGTGCGGACCGCCGTCCTGCGCGCGCGACGCCGGGTCAGGTACGCGCTGCCCGCCGGGCAGCACAAAGGCGTACCGGCTCCCGGCGATACACGGCGCCGTCAGCTCGAAATGACCGCCGTCGGCCGCCTGCATCGGCACGGGCGCTTCGCTCTCAATGACCAGTTGCATGGTGCTCACGTCCGGTGCCCAGATACGAAAGCGTGTGGTGCCGTCGACCTGAGCGGCGGCGCCAAAAGGAAGCGGGAAAGCGTACGTGGATGTCATCGGAGGTTCGGAGATCGCAGTTGGAAACGGGAAGGATCGGGCGGAAGCGGGGCAGGTGCGTTGGTATCAGGCCTGCGCGGCGTCGTCATGGTGACGCCAGCGGCCGGTGACAACCATCGCAGCATGCGCCTCAATCTGTACGCCTTCCCCGTCGAGCGGCGTCGCGGCGCGTGCCGGATCTGCCGAATCGAGATGCACCTGCCAGTCGCCTCCGGGCGGCGGCCAGCGAAACAACAACGGCACATCGGCGGCATTCATCATCAGCAAGGCGATGTCGATGTCGCCATCCTCCCGCTTCGCGGCGCGCCGCAGCACCAGCGCGCGTCCCTTGGTGTTGTGCCAGTCTTCGTCTGCCAGTTGCAACCCGCGCTCGTCGTACCAGGAGATGGTTTCGAAGTCATTGGCCACCCATTCGCGCTCGTGGGAAAAACGAAGAATGCGCAGCAATGGCATTTCACGGCGCAATGCAATCGCCTGCGCTGCGAAGCCCGTCATGGAGACGCCAGCGGGCTGCGCTGCCGCGCGCCAGTCGAGCCAGGAGGTGTCGTTGTCCTGGCAATAGGCGTTGTTGTTGCCGCCTTGCGTCCGTCCGAATTCGTCGCCGGCAAGCAGCATCGGCGTGCCGCTGGCGAACAGCAACGTGAGCAGCAACGAGCGTTGAACGCGCTCGCGCAGCGCCACGATCCGGGCATCCTCGCTCGGCCCTTCCTCGCCCCAGTTGGCGCTGAAGTTCTCGCCCGCGCCGTCGCGGTTGTCCTCGCCGTTCGCTTCGTTGTGACGCTCCGAGTAGGCCGTCAGGTCAGCCAGCGTGAAGCCGTCGTGCGAGGTGACGAAGTTGAGCGACGCCCACGGCTTGCGCCAGCGGCGCGCGAACAATCCGGCTGAACCAAGAAGCCGCTCGGCGATGTCCGGGCGGATACCGTCGTCGCCGCGCCAGAAGCGGCGCACCGTGTCGCGGAACTGACCGTTCCACTCCGCGAATCCAGGTGGATGTTGTCCCAATTGGTAACCGTCCGGTCCGATGTCCCAGGGCTCGGAGATGAGTTTGGTGCGCGCGAGCACCGGATCCTGACCAATGGCATCGAAAAAGCCCGCGCCGGGGTCGAAGCCGTAGCCTTCGCGGCCCAGCGTCACGCCCAGATCAAAACGGAAGCCATCGATCTGCATCGTTTCGACCCAGTAGCGCAGCGAGTCCATCACCATCTGCAACACCCGAGGGTGCGACAAATTGACGGTGTTCCCGCAGCCCGTGTCGTTGATGAAGTAGCGTTCGTCACCCGGTACCAGTCGGTAGTAGCTTGCGTTGTCCAGCCCTCGCCAGGACAACGTGGGTCCGAGTTCGTTGCCTTCGCATGTGTGGTTATAGACGACATCCAGAATGACTTCGATGCCGGCGGCGTGCAGTGCCCGAACGGCGCGCCGCATGGCGTCGGAACCGCCGTTGCCGAGATAGGACGCTTCGGGGGCAAAAAAGGCGAGCGTGTTGTAACCCCAGTAATTGCGCAGCCCACGGTCGACCAGCATCCGGTCATGCAGGAAGGCGTGCACCGGCAGCAACTCGACCGCCGTGATACCCAGGCGGTGCAGGTGCTCGATCACACGAGGCGACGACAGCGCCTCGAACGTGCCGCGAACGGGCTGACGCATGCCGTCCATCTGCATGGTCAGCCCGCGAACGTGCGCCTCGAGAATGACGGTGTCGTCCCACGCGGTGTGCGGGCGCGTGTCGTGACGCAGCGTATCGGGGGCCTCGACCACCACGGCCTTGGGCATGGCCGGCGCACTGTCGCGGCGGTCGATGGACAGGTCGGCTTTGTGCGAGGACACCCGATACCCGAAGAGTGCGTCGGACCACCGGGCCTTACCGACCAGCGCCCGTGCGTAAGGGTCGAGAAGCAACTTTGCGGGATTGAAACGGTGTCCTTGCTCCGGCGCGTACGGACCGTGCGCACGATACCCATAGACGAGCCCGGGCCCCGCGCCGGGCAGGTACCCATGCCAGATTTCGTCGGTACATTCGGGCAGCGGCAGGCGCTTGAGCTCCTTACGCCCACGCTCCTCGAAGAGGCACAGATCGATGCGCTGCGCGTTGGCCGAGAAGACCGCGAAATTGACGCCCAGGCCATCCCATGTCGCCCCGAGCGGCGACGGGCGGCCGGGTTCGAGCCGTTCGACGTGCGAGTGAGGCATCGGTTATCTCTCCGGGGCCAGCACAAGGCAGCCCAATGGTGGCAACGTCAGATTCAACGATTCGGCGTAGCCGTGCGACGTGATACCTTGCGACGAGATCTCACCACCGTTGCCCACGCCGCTACCGCCGTAGCATGTGGCGTCAGAGTTCAGCACCTCTCGCCACCCACCGGACATGGGGACCCCGATCCGATAGTCATGCCGGGGAATCGGTGTGAGGTTGACGACGACAAGGCAGACGTCGTCGGGGCGCAACCCTTCACGCGAAGCGCCAAAGCGCAGGTACGCCAGCACACTGTTATCGCGGTCGTTGCCGATGACCCATGCGAAGCCGGACGTATCGACGTCGAGCCGGTGCAGTGCTGTCCGGTCGCGGTAGCACCGGTTCAGGTCGCGCACCCAGCGCTGAACGCCGCGACACGCCGGGTCGTCGAGCTGAGACCAAGGCAGCGGGACGTCGTGATTCCACTCTGAGCGTTGTGCGAACTCGCCGCCCATGAAGAGCAGCTTCTTGCCGGGATGCGTCCACATAAAGCCGAGGTACGCGCGCAAATTGGCGTGCTTTTGCCAGTCGTCGCCCGGCATGCGGCCGATCAACGAGCCTTTGCCGTGCACGACTTCGTCATGGGAAAGCGGCAACACGAAATGCTCCGAGAACGCATACACGAGCCCGAAAGTCAGATCGTCATGATGATGACGGCGATACACGGGGTCGCGCCCCATGTAGCGGAGCGTGTCGTTCATCCAGCCCATATTCCACTTGTAATCGAAGCCAAGCCCGCCGCGCGCCACCGGTGCGCTTACGCCGGGCCATGCCGTCGATTCCTCCGCAAACAACGCCGCCCCGGGCGACGCTTCGGCGACGCGCTCGCTCAATGCCTGCAAGAAAGCGATGGCTTCGAGATTCTCTCGCCCGCCATACCGGTTCGGCACCCATTCCCCGGGGCGGCGGCTGTAATCGCGATAGAGCATCGAAGCCACCGCATCGACACGCAGGCCGTCGACATGAAAGCGGCGCAGCCAGTCGAGTGCGCTGCCGATCAGGAAGTTGACGACTTCGTGACGCCCGAGGTTGTAGACGCTTGTCTTCCAGTCCTGATGAAAGCCCTCACGCGGATCGGCGTGTTCGTACAGTGCTGTGCCATCAAAATGCGCGAGCCCATGAACGTCGGACGGAAAGTGCGCGGGCACCCAGTCGAGAATGACGCCAAGCCCCGCGCAATGCGCGCGGTCGACGAGGCGCGCCAGTCCCGCCGGATCGCCGAAGCGCGCTGTCGGTGCATAGAGGCTCAGCGGCTGATACCCCCAGGAGCCGGCGAACGGATGCTCGGTGACGGGCAAGAATTCAATGTGCGTGAAGCCCATCGCGTGCACATAGGGAATCAGACGGTCGGCAAGGGCATCCCAATGCGACGACGATGAGCCGTCGGCCTCCCGTGGCAGCCAGGATCCGGCGTGAACCTCGTAAATGGAGATCGGTGCTTCGGGCGCAACACGTCGAGCGCGTTCGGCCAGCCACACGTCGTCGTGCCAGACGAAAGGCGCATCGGACGCCACGCGCGACGCGGTCGCCGGCGGCACTTCGGTCATACGCGCGAGGGGATCGGCCTTCAGCGGCAGCACGATACCGTTTGCCGTGCGGACTTCGAACTTGTAGCGTTCGTCGGCGGTGAGATGCGGGACGAACAACTCCCAGACGCCCGCGTCATGGCGCAGCCGCATCGCATGGCGACGGCCGTCCCACCCGTTGAAGTCCCCCACGACGGAGACGCGGCTTGCGTTCGGCGCCCACACGGCAAACCGTACGCCCGCAGTATCGTTAACCGCCATGGGATGCGCGCCGAGACAATCGCCGATGTGCCAATGACGTCCCTCGCGCAGCAGGTGAAGATCGAGGTCGCCGAGCAGCAGTCCGAACGCGTAAGGATCGGCGGTGATCTGGCGTGCTCCGGGCCAGTCGACGTGCAGGCGATAGCCGGGTGGGGCATGGGCATCGTCAGTGGCGTCCGAACGCGTTGGCAGCGACCCGGCGAAAAGGCCGTCGGCGTGGATGCGATGCATCGGAATGGTCTGAGCATCGTCCGCAGCCACAGGCTCGACGGCGACGGCCAACGCGCCCGGCAGAAACGCCCGAACCGTCCACCTGTCATGATCCCGATGTGGCCCCAGCACAGAAAACGGGTCCGGATGATGGCCGTCGATCAGCGCTTGTATGTCGGACTGTGACATTGTCGGCAGCCG
Organism: Pandoraea sp. LA3; assembly: GCF_022696215.1. Lineage (NCBI taxonomy): Bacteria > Pseudomonadati > Pseudomonadota > Betaproteobacteria > Burkholderiales > Burkholderiaceae > Pandoraea > Pandoraea sp. LA3. Next base: position 405,099 of record NZ_PTPY01000038.1, read on the forward strand.
GTCGTCGTGACCCGCTTCTGAAACGAACGGCTGACGCGGTTGAGCGGAGGACACGGCCCGCGGCTGAGTGCGACTCATCGTGCATCGTCCTCAGATTCACCGAGCAGGCGCGCCACGAGGGCTTCGAGACCTGCAAGCGGCATCCACAGCCACGCGGGCCGGTTGGCGCACTCATAGGCAATCTCGTAAGCCGCCTTCTCGAGCAGGAACGCGTCGAGTAGCGCCCGGCGCGCAAAGGTGTCGGCCAGTTGCGGCGCACCATAAGCCACGGCGTTGCCATAAGCTTCAAGAAACGCATCGCTTGCGTCAGCCATCACCCGGCGCAACTGCGCCGCGCGACGCGCGAGCATGGGTGCCGGCAGCGGTTCCTCCGAACTGGCGACCGAGCGGCCGAGATAGTCCAGTGAGCGCAGCAGTCCCGCGACGTCACGAAGCGGACTGGCTTTCTCGCGCCTCACCGCGACCTCACGGGCAGGTTCGCCCTCGAAGTCGATGATGAAGACATCGCCTGGGGTGACGAGCACCTGACCGAGATGGAAGTCGCCGTGCACACGCTCGCAGAGCGTGCCACGCCCTTGTTCGATCAGACGGGGGATCAGCGCCATGATGGCGTCGCGTTTGTCCAGAAGCGACGCGATGGCAACGGCTTGTGAATCACTGTCCGCGTCAGCCATCGCCGGGGCGGTATGCGCTTCAAGTAGCGAAAACGCCTGCGACACCGTCGTCTGCGCGGAGGTGATCCAGCGGGCCAGGATGTCGTTGTCGGCGATGACCGGCGAGAAAGCATCGTCGCCGGTGTCCTGTGCCAGGACCAAATGCATTTCGCCGAGGCGTTTTCCGATCTGTGTCGCGAACTGAAGATAGGGCGCGGCTTCGTCCCGGGTTTCGCCGACGCTGACGTCGTCGTGCGAGAGCGCTTCAATCAGTCGCGAAAGCGTGTCGTAAGCCCAACCCCAGCCGTTGCCCTGATTTCCGACGAATCGTTGCAGGATCGCAAGCGTATGCGGATTGCCGTCGGCATCGCAATGACGGACTTCCCCTAGCCACTGGGGCGAGTTGGCGAAGCCGCATTCGCTCAGACGGCGCAGCATCTCCGCTTCGGGGTGGACCCCGGGTACGACCTGACGGACCAGCTTGAGCGCCAGCGCATTGCCCATCGCCAGCGAACTGTTGGTCTGCTCGACGGCCATCCACTGCGTTGCTTCGCCCGGCGGGATCGGCTCGTCGGCCAGAACGTCGGCGCTCTCGAACTCGAAGACGCCGAGATCGCCTTCGCCGTCTGTACCCGGCGCGCGTTGTGCAGGTATCCGGGCATTCGACTGCATCAGAGATGCGAGCGCCGGCCCCAATGCCTCACTGGCGAAAGCGTCGACCAGGAAACCGACGCGGCGGCCGCGTCGAACACGTGCCAGCGCCAGTTGGATCGGTAACGGACGCATGCCGGCATGCTCCCAGACAACGGTGAGTGGCAGCAGATATGTTTGCGTTTGCTGCCCGCCGTCGACCTCAAGTTGCACATCGACTTCTCCGAGCCAGATCGGGACGTCGTCGGCATTCATACTGTCGACGGGGGAGATGGATGTCGCACAACGAAGCCGTGCGGCACGCAGCCGGGCGTTCTTTGCCGCGAACCACCGACGTCTCGGCAGATAACGCGGCAGGACGGTCTTCGAGATCGCCTCGCACGTCGCCGCGTCGAGCAGCGGCGCACCCGCACGCCAGACGAACGTCGTGAACTCAGGCAGTTGCTCGCTGGCCTCATCGTTCCAGCGAGGCGCCTGCGTCGCTTCGGTCAGTTCGAACCAGTAGAAGCCATAGGGCGGAAGCGTCAGCAGATAGGTCAGTTGCCCGATGGCAGGGAAGGCTGTGCCGCCGAGCAGTTCTACAGGCGTGCGTCCGGCGTAACGCGACAGATCCAGCTCGACGGCCTGCGACGCCCGGGAGAGGTTGGCAACGCACAGCAGTGGGGGCTCTTCGTCATACTCGCGCAGGTAGGCGAGTACCTTGCGGTTGGTCGGATGCAGAAACTCGATGCCGCCCCGGCCGAACGCGCGCCTTGACCGGCGCGTGGCGATCAGGCGTCGCATCCAGTTGAGCAATGAATGCGGATCACGCGCCTGACTCTCGACGTTCACTGATTCGTACCCATACAGCGCGCCCTGAATGGCAGGCAGCGTGAGCAGTTCGGGGTCGGCGCGCGAGAAGCCGCCATTGCGGTCGTACGACCATTGCATCGGCGTTCGCACCCCGTCGCGGTCGCCAAGATGGATGTTGTCGCCCATGCCGATTTCGTCGCCGTAATAGATCACCGGCGTGCCGGGCATCGACAGCAGCAGACTGTTCATGAGCTCGATGCGACGTCGGTCGCGTTCCAGCAACGGCGCCAGCCGCCGACGGATGCCCAGGTTCAGCCGCGCCCGACGGTCGGACGCATAGACCTCCCACAGATAGTCGCGCTCGCTGTCGGTCACCATTTCGAGCGTCAGTTCGTCGTGGTTGCGCAGGAAGATGGCCCATTGGCAAGCGTCGGGAATCTGTGGCGTCTGGCTCAGGATGTCGGTGATCGGAAAGCGATCTTCGCGCGCGATGGCCATGTACATGCGGGGCATTAGCGGGAAGTGGAACGCCATATGGCATTCGTCGCCTGCGCCGAAATATTGCTGAACGTCTTCCGGCCACTGATTGGCCTCGGCGAGGAGGAGCCGATTGCGATACTTCGCGTCGAGGTCTGCACGAATCCGCTTCAGAATCGCGTGCGTCTCCGGCAAATTCTCGTTGCTGGTGCCTTCTCGCTCGACCAGATATGGCACGGCATCGAGCCGCAGGCCATCCACGCCCATCCCGAGCCAAAAGTGCATGACGCCCAGCACCGAGCGCAGCACCTGTGGGTTGTCGAAGTTCAGATCGGGTTGATGGGAATAGAAACGATGCCAGTAATGCGCGCCTGCGTTTGGCTCCCACGTCCAGTTTGAGACTTCCGTGTCGACGAAGATGATGCGTGTGCCATCGTATTCCCGGCCCGTGTCGGACCAGACGTAATAGTCGCGATGCGAAGTCCCCGGCCGTGCCGCACACGCCCGCTTGAACCACGGGTGCTGATCCGACGTGTGATTGATGACCAACTCGGTGATCACTCGAATGCCGCGCGCATGCGCTTCTGCGATGAGACGTCGCACGTCGGCAATCGTCCCGTAATCGGGATGCACACCGCGATACTCGGCAATGTCGTAGCCGTCGTCACGGCGCGGCGATGGGTAGAACGGCAGCACCCAAAGCGTATCGACCCCCAGCTCGGCGATGTAATCGAGCTTCTCGATCAGGCCGGCAAAGTCGCCGATGCCGTCGCCGTTGGCGTCGAAGAACGACTTGATGTGCAACTGATAGATAACCGCGTCCTTGTACCAGTGCGGGTCGTCTCGAAGGGGGGCGATGCCGAGTCGGGGTTCTCTTTTCATGGGGTCTCCCCGGATTCGTCGTTCGCGTTTGCTGCGCGCGCCGGTCGCACCGACCAGATCGCATACGGGGCATGCGGCGGCAGATGGACCCGCTGGTGCTTCGCATGCCATTCGAATTGCGTGCCGTCGAGCAAATTCTCGAGGGCGAGGGGCGCGTCATCAGGCAATCCCCAGCGCCAAAGCGGCATTTCTATCGTGGCGTCATGGGCTTGACCGGCATCAAGGTTGATCGCGACGAGCACGACGTCGGCGCGCGTCGGGGTGGCCTTCTCGAAATACAGGACGTGCGGGTTGTCGGCGTTGAGGAACGTCACGCCGCGATGCGTCTGTAAGGCGGGATGTTGGCGACGGATGCGGTTAAGCGCCGTGATCTCCCTCACGATGTTGCCGGGACGCTGCCAATCCCAGGCGCGGATCTCGTACTTCTCCGCGTCGAGGTACTCTTCGCGCCCGGGCAGCGCGGTCGCTTCGCAAAGCTCGAAACCGCTGTACATTCCCCACAAACCCGAAAGCGTCGTGGCCAGTGCCGCCCGCGCAAGATGCACGGGGCGGCCGCCATGTTGCAGATGGTAAGGATTGATGTCCGGCGTATTGACGAAGAAGTGTGGGCGGAAGCACGCGGCGATCTCGGGCTGCTGAAGCGCCGTCAGATAGTCGGTGATCTCGTCCTTTGTCTCCCGCCAGGTGAAATAGGTGTACGACTGCGAGAAGCCGATCTTCGCCAGCCGATACATGAGCTTCGGCCGCGTGAAGGCCTCGGAAAGAAAGACCGTGCGCGGATGCGCCGCCCGCACCGAGCCGATCAGCCACTCCCAGAAGGGCAACGGCTTGGTGTGCGGGTTGTCGACACGAAAGAGATCGATGCCTTCCGATATCCAGAACAATACGATGTCGCGCAGCGCGAGCCATAGCGCGGGGAGGGCGTCCGGCGTATAGAAGTCGACGTTGACGATGTCCTCGTACTTTTTGGGTGGGTTTTCCGCGTAACGCAGTGAGCCGTCCGCCCGCCAGTCGAACCAGCCCGGGTGCTCGCGCAACCACGGATGATCGGGCGAGCATTGCACGGCGAAGTCGAGGGCGATGCGCAGACCGTGCTCTCGCGCGGCGTCGCGAAGACGCCGGAAGTCATCGAAGGTGCCGAGCGCCGGATGAATGGCATCGTGCCCGCCCGTAGCGTCGCCGATCGCATAGGGACTGCCGGGATCTCCGGGCTGGGCATCTAGCCGATTGTTCCTGCCCTTGCGGTGCGTCTGCCCGATGGGGTGGATGGGCGGCATGTAGAGCACGTCGAAGCCCATTTCTGCAATCGCGGGTAAGCGCCGGATGACGTCGTCGAACGTGCCGTGCCTTGCGGCATCGCCGCTTTGCGAACGCGGAAACAGCTCATACCAGCTGGCGAACGCCGCCTCGACCGGTTCCACGTCGAGCGCCACCACAGATGACGTCGCGAGGAATGGCCGGTAGCGCGCGGCGGCAACGGCCTCGTATGCGGCCGGCGAACTCAACGCGGCATAGGCGAGGGCAGGGGCTTGCGACTCGGCATGCTGCGCGAGCCTTTCGATGTCCTTTCGCCCGCGCGCCGTAGGCGCCTGAGCCGCGATCTGGCGTATGCACTCAATGCCTTCCTGTATCTCGAGTTCGACCGGCTGACCGGCGTCGAGCTTCTTCGCGACTTCGCTACACCAGTTGAGATATGGGTCGCGCCAGGCCTCGACCTTGAACTCATGTCTACCTAAACGGGTGGGACGAAATTCTGCATGCCAGCGGTCGTTTCCTGTAGGCGACATGGGCGTCTCTCGCCAGACAGTCGAATCGAGCGCGCGCCACCGGAGAACAGCACTCGGCGAAGCGTGTCCGTCGGTAAAGATGTCGGCGCTGACCGAAACGCTTTCGCTCACGACCGCGCGCACGGCGAAACGCCCTTCATCGAGCGACGGCGCCACCGCCTCGATCACTACGCGCGACTCACTCGCCGCCTCGCGTACCGCTCGCCGGTCCTGCTCGCCTGGGGCTCCCATCTTCGCTTTCGGCCAGACATGGCGCGACACAGCGCGATCCGTTTCGGCTTGCCAGATGCGAACTTCGCCGGGCGAAAGCGTGACATGCGTGAGCGTTTCCGGCGTGCCCATCGCATTGCCACGCATGTCTAACGGCGTGAGTCTCACATGGTCGGCGTTTGCGCACGCCGACATCGGCAGCGTAGCCGCTCGGGTGAGACTGCGATTGACGGCCACCACGCGACGCAGCGCTACGCCGGGAATCTCCTGCGTCAGTAGCGCAATATCGGCGTCACCACCGGATAGACACCGCAACACAGATGGGGAAGTCCCCGCCATCCGCATATCAGAATGACGGTTCGCTGACGGTCGTGCACTCGCGACCAGCCGCCGGTTGCCGGCTTCGATGATTTGACGGAAATCGATCTCATGAGAGCGCGGAACCGCCTCGCCGTTCGACTCGGGGTGCCCTGATGACCCAAGCTCAGGCAGTTTGCCGGCCGCATGCGCATGCCCGAACTCCATGCCGGCCGGCATCAGAATTCCGTCACCCAGCTCGAATGCCAATTGCAGTGCACGCGCGCACTCTAGGACGTTGTGGCTACGCGCGACGAGCTCGTCGGACGCGTCAAATGGATCGCCTGCGAGCGCGATCCGCCATGTAACACCTGCGAGATCGGCGTGCTCCCCGTAAAGCCACGACGCACGCATGTCCCACCAACATGAAGATAAGAAAACGCCGTCGAAGCCCGCCTTGGCGACAGCGATCATTTGGTCGCGCCGAAGCCCCGGTGTCCAACCGAACCACTGAAGTGCCGGGAATTGGCGCTGAACATCGTTCAGCAGACGTTGCCATGCGCGGATCGGTCGCGTGTCCAGATGGCGCAGGCAAAAGCCATCGACGCCTTGCTCCGCCAGCTTCAAGACGCGCGCTGCGAGCGCATCCGCGATGCTGGATTTCGACGCCGTCAGGCCGAGGGTGTTGTGAGTCGAATCCGGCAAGAGTCCCGTACGAGACATCGCGTCAGGCGAACCATGGCGTGGGTCGGGGAGGAGGTCGTCCTTTCGGGCGCCGGTGTCATTGACGGTGACCGGACCGGCTAAACCATGCCCCGGCTCGGCGTGAATCACGACATCGGTGGCGAGGCCGCTTAGGTGGGAGACGTTGAGATAACCCGGCAGCGCATTCGAACATGCCGCTTCATCGATAAGGATTCGAGAAAATCCGAGGGAACGGACACGCTCCACCAGCAAGCGCCAATCCTCGGAGGAGGGGAGCGATCTTGCCATCAGCGCGTAAATACGCGGCGGCGCCACGGAGATGCGTGAATCAGACACCGCATCAGACGCCATATTGGGTGCCGCGGGAGAATCTACATCGGAAACACGGTTGTGCGACGGCAAGTTCGACATTGCGGCGAGCTCCCAGCCCATGACGAGCACTCGATGCAGTCGACCATGCAAAATTTGTGCCGTCGTCCGCGCTCAGGCGTTGTCGTGTATCCGGGTCGGGCTATCGGGGACTATTGGCATGCCTTTGTAGAAAGTGCTCTGAACCGTCGCATTCATGTTCCGGGCGCAACGCATCGCACCTGGCCGAAATTGCGCAATGGTCAAGGGCAACTGCGCGGGACTTACGCACGGTCGAACTTGCGTTCTATTCAACGAGTCAGTCACGGCTGCCGTAGCACAAGTGCTGCGCGAAACCGGTAGTATCGATGTCATCGCGCATAACGCTGGACAGATAGAGTTGGGCCGCGCTGAAGCGTGTGCTCCAAAAATACGATGCCAGTGTCCTCAGTGCGCAACCACGGGCTCCGGCATTTCTGCGGCGTATGAAAATGGCCCATATCCGGCAACCTGCCAAGCCATAGAAGGGTGGACCATCCTTCAGCTCACTGAAGCAGATCTTACGGAAGTCGCAGCGGGGATTACTCGTGTTGTGAATCTTCCGTTAGGCAAGCGACCACCTCGTCAAATATGTCGATCCCCTTTTACGCGGCACGTAGAGTCGTTCCGCGCAACTAGCAACAGTTTTCAGTCTCTTTTTAGTCTCATACGTTAGCAATGAAAACCTTCAGACATAAAGTCGCAGCCATTTCTGGAGCTGCCTCTGGTATTGGTCGGGCGCTTGCCGTTGAGCTCGCAAACATGGGTTGCCACCTTACGTTGTCAGACATCGACCCTGCTGGACTGCGGCAAACAGCGTTGGAATGCGAGCGATTGGGTGTCACAGTAGAAACCCAGCTAGTTGACATGGGGAATCGAGATGATGTTGCCTTGTGGGCAAGCAATTCGATAGAAAAGTTCGGAAAAATACATCTTCTTTTCAACAATGCTGGTGTCGCCTTGATATCCCCTGTGACGACATTGAATCTTGACGACATGGAGTGGCTAATGCGCGTTAACTTCTGGGGAATGGCGCATGGAGTTCACTACTTCCTACCACACCTGATTGCATCCGGTGAGGCTCACATCATAAATCTTTCCAGCATATTGGGAATTGTTTCATCGCCTACACAAGCGGCGTACAGCGCCAGCAAATTTGCAGTGCGAGGATTTACTGAATCACTTCGTATGGAAATGGAGTTGATGCAGCTTCCGGTCGGCGTGACTTGCATTCACTTGGGCGGCGTTGCCACAAACATTGTCAACTCATCCAGAATCGATAGCAAAATTCGAGAGTTCTCGGGGAGAGACGTAGATTCTCACCGAAGAAGTGGCAACGCCACTATCAATGTGACGACCCCAGAGAGTGCAGCAGCGTCAATAATTCAAGCCGTAAACTCAAACGCGAGAAGGTCCGTGATTGGCCCCGACGCTAAAATCATGTATGCCATCAGCACTATTTTTGGATCTTTCTACCAAAAATTTATGTTATGGAGGTATCGGAAGAATTGAGGTGCTTCCGCGGCGAAAGAGCCGCGCGGAAGATGGAGGCTATCTCAAAGCGATTTACGGAACAGCAAATGCGAAGCAGTGTCGTTGATTCAGGCGGGCAAGCCAACGCAGAGTGCGCACATCGAATCGCTCAACGGCAAATATCAATTAAAGCATTCAGATCAATGACTTACATCAACAGGGAGATTACTTTCGTATTTTAAATTTAACATAATGTACATTATGCGAATATTGGATGTGCCCCCAAAGCCTCAAAAATCACCCTTCGCGCTGCACATCCAGCGGCGGCGTGCCGTCGTGGAACAGTGTCTTCAGTTGTGAGCGCAGTTCCGGCGAGTCGGTGTGCTTGTGCACTGTCACTGCGTGCTGCACAGCCGCCTCCAGCAACTCGCTTTCGGAATCTGCGCACAGCGCTACGGAGCAATTCGTTTCGCTGGGATATTCCCGGCAGTCGATGTACTTGCGGGCCATGACGTTCTCCTCATAGAAAAGAAACAAAGCCTGTGAATGACCGCGCGGGAATCATCATCCGCGACGTCCGGTGAGCATGATCGCGTCGACATGACGCCGCCGAGCCCACTCAAAAAGTATAGGTGACAGCCTCGCAAGTTCCCTGCCCGATCCAGTGTCCACGGGTCCCGAACACCGGATCGGAATACCAACCGCCAATCAGTCGTCATCGCCTCGAAGCACAATCATTCCGTCAAGGGAATTGACTGCGCAGCCCGACGACGCCCCCATGGCCGGCTTACTTCATCGTCCAGGACGTCGCTTTGACGACATCCGCATCGCAATTCTTAAGGCTGGAAAGCCCCTCAGTCATCAACGTGCTCCATTGCTTGACGCGGTTGGTTCCATTCGGCGACTTGTTGAAATGCTGCGTATTCACAACCTTCGCCCGTTCCGCATGGAAACTCGCCATGAATGCTTTCTCATCAGTAGACGTCGGAACGCGCGACAGCAAGCCTATCAGCGAGTTCTTGCCACCGTCGGCCCCTTGATTCAAGGCCGTATCCAGAAACGAGCCAAGCGTCAAAGCGCTGCTGAACCCGCGGCTTTGCGCCTCGCGCTGGCTGAGCTGGATGTAGACGTCGTAAAACGTGCGCCACATCGCCTCGCGCCAGGCTTCGTTACTTTGCAGCGCGCCAACGCTCGCGCAAAACGCCGGGGTGCCGTCAGCAATCTTCAAAATCGGCCCGACCATCGTTCCCGACGCCCCGATCCGCGCCAGCCCACCCTCGACCGACGGCACCTCGGCACCGCTGGCCTCGTCGAAATTCTTGAACAGCAACGGCGCATCCGGATCACCGTCGTTCGGGCCGCCGGTCGTAGCGCCGAAAAACCCGATCGTCACACCGCGATCGTCCTGAATGTCTTCGCAATAGCCATACACCTTGGTCCATTGCAACGAATCCTGCTCCGGCTTGTTGATCAACTTCATGATGTTGTCCCACTGCTCGCCGTCCAGGCCGGTCTTGTCCTTCAGGAATTGCAGCGTCGCAGGGGAAAAATGGCCATCGTGATCGAGGTCGTCGGCCGTCAGTTTCGGCGGCTTGCATGCCGCCCCGGCCAGCCAGGGCTGCCCACCGTTTCCAACGCCGCTGGTCATCGCCGGCACACTTCCCTGACTTCTGACAACGGCCGTGTAATTGCGTCCGTTGTAGCTGACGGCATTGTCGACGTCATACGTCGTCGTGGCAGCCCACGGTGAATTGCAGACTTCGGTTTTTGCCGCTGCCGGCGTTTGCGCCGACGCATTGGCCGACATGCACAGCACCGATCCAGCACACAACGCCGTGACGGTCATACAACGTGAAAACACTCGCTTCACAAAGGTCTCCTTGGAAAAATAAAAATCGACTACCGGGAAAAAAATAAATTTTTCCCGGAAGACGGAAAAAGTTCCCTAGGAGTACGAATTCACACCTCATAAAACGAAGTCAAAGAGACGTTGCGCGTTGCGTTAAACTTTTCCTACAATCACTCATCCTGTATGCCGTGCACGCCCTTCCCGATTTGTCTTCGTGTGGCGTGCCGGCCTCTTATGATTCGCGCTGACGTTGCACCCAATTGCGGGGGTTCCGCATGACGCTTCCGAGGATTTGACAATCAACATGCCCATGCAAATGTCGAGATTGATTCTGTATGTTCGCGACGTCGAGTTGCTCAAGTCGTTCTATCAGAAGCATTTCGACCTCCCCGTCGTCGAAGAAATCGCAGCCGAATGGGTCGTTCTCGACGCCGGCGGGATCCAACTCGCGCTGCATCTCGTCGGTCAGGCGTATCGACATCAGCCCCCGTCGACGAGTACGCAGTCAAATGCCAAGATCGTCTTCTCGATCGTCTCGGGCCTTCCTGAGCTACGTGAGCAGATGATCAACGCCGGGGTGCGCATGCGCGAACTCAAGCGATTCGACGGATTCCCGCTTCTCATGTGCGACGGCGAAGACCCCGAAGGCAATGTCTTTCAACTGGCCCAAGCCGACTGACGGCGCACACTCGCGAGAAGTGGGTAATATGACGAGACAGATCCGCCTGCGACTGTCTCGTCACCCGTACGCCTCGGCCGGGCACGTGGGATCCGGAGCACTTCCTCGCTTTTCGGTAAACTAGCGGTTTCCGGGAGGTCCACCCTCCCGCTGCTTACCCCCGTTTCCCCATGTCGAATACCCACGAAATCCGCCCCGGCCAGTCCGTCGAACTGCTCAAGGAACTCCATATCCTGACGCGCGACGGCAAGATGAATCAGGACAGCCGGCGCAAACTGAAGCAGGTCTATCACCTGTTTCAATTCATCGAACCGCTGCTCCAGGAAGTCAAAACCGAGAAAGGCCGACTGACGCTGGTCGACCACGGGGCGGGCAAATCCTATCTGGGCTTCATTCTTTACGACCTGTTCGTCAAGGCGCTGGCCGACGATTCGCACATCTTCGGCATCGAAACCCGTGAAGAACTGGTCAAGACGTCGCGCGCCCTGGCCGAACGCCTCGGCTTTCCCGGCATGTCGTTCCTGAACCTGTCCGTCGCCGATTCGATCACGTCGCCAGCGCTGCCCGAAACGGTCGATGTCGTCACCGCCCTGCACGCCTGTAACACCGCTACGGACGACGCCATTCGCTTCGCCCTTGCGAAACAGGCGCGGCACATCGTGCTCGTGCCGTGCTGTCAGGCGGAAGTGGCCGCCGTGCTGCGCAAGCACAAGGGCCAGCAGCTCGGCGGCAATCCGTTGACGGAAATCTGGCGCCATCCGCTGCACACGCGCGAATTCGGCAGTCAGGTCACCAACGTGCTGCGCTGTCTGCAACTCGAAGCGCATGGCTATCAGGTCAGCGTGACGGAACTCGTGGGCTGGGAGCATTCGATGAAGAACGAACTGATCATCGCCCAATACAAGAACCTGCCACGCCGCCGCCCGGCGGAACGTCTGGAAAGCGTGCTCGCATCGCTAGGGCTGGAAGAAATGCGCGAACGTTTCTTCACAGCCCCCACCGCCGAAGCTTAAAGCGACACGGCCCTGAACCCGGGTTGCCGCATCGGATGCGCCTCCGCAAATTCCGGCATGTCGAAGCAACGCTTCGTTAGCTCGGCCACCCGGGGATACGCGTTCACGTCGACCTTATATAGATCGGCAATGATCTTCTGACCGGCGATGCAGATGTCTGCCAGCGTCGGCGCAGATCCCAGAGCGAACGGCGTCGCCGGACGCTCTGTCAGCATCCGCTCATAGGTCGCCAGCCCTTCCCTGCCCCAATGCGCACACCATGCCTCGATCGCGGCAAGATCCGCGTCGTAGGCCTGCGCGAGATGCTTGCGCACGCGCGGTGTGACGAGCGGATGCGAATCGGCCACCGACACCAGAGCGATGGCCCGTGCATACGCCCGGTCTTTGGCACTCTCCGGCATCAATCGCGGCGTGGGATGGATTTCGTCGAGGTACTCCATGATCGCCAGCGACTGAAAGACACGGTGGCCGTCGTGGACCAGGGTCGGTACGACACGCTCGGCGTTCACTTCTGCATAACCAGTGTCGAACTGGTGCCCCGCCAGAATGTCCACCTCGATCTCCTCGTACGGGAGTTTCTTTAGCGCCAGCGCCACTTTGACGCGGAACGCGGCATTCGACCGCCAGAAGCCATAAAGCTGAATTGTCATGGGGAAAGTCCAATCGTTGGATCGTTACGGAAGGCCCCGATAGCGGTTTGCCAACCCAAGCTCGGGCGCAAATCCGCCATCGATTGCATTTGCAATTAACTCGCAGCGATGATGCCATCCAGTAGTTGCATTTGCAACTCACATGAAATCACAGGGATACGGCATACCTTGCCACCGCGCCACGGCCATCGGGTAAACCATTGATTCCGCAGTGAATGATGACCGTGATCCAGTGGATACAAGCCCGATTCCCGAGTGCATCCGAATGACGTTCTCATCCGTATTGGTCAGCATACCCTCCGTCCGGATGCCGCCACATGACGACCGCCAGCCCGTTTCCATCACGCCCCTTGCGCCATTGCGCACCGGGGGTGTTATATTGCGCGGAACGTCAACGCTATGGCCCTCACAGGGGCCTCGCCCGCATGAGCGACATGCCCGAAAGCGAACGCCTCAAACGTCCTGCAAGCCGTATCGGTCTGGCAGACGACACTGCCCGTACCCCAGGCTCCGGCACGCCGGACCAGACACTCAATGGCCTTTTGGCTGCCGTCGGTCAGGCGGATCGCGAGGCGTTCGCCGAGCTTTACCGGACAACGTCCTCCCGCCTGTTCGGCGTGATTCTTCGCATGGTTCGCGACCGTGCCGAAGCGGAGGATCTGCTCCAGGAAGTGTTCGTCAACATATGGCGACGGGCGGAGGCCTTCGATCCCGCCCGCGGCAACGCCATGACGTGGCTTGTCGCGACGGCGCGCAACCGCACCATCGACCGCCTGCGAGAGCATCGCGAAGGCGCGCTCGACGAATCGGATGCCCTCGCCATCCCATCCGAAGACCCCACACCCGCAGCACTTGCCGAAGCCAGCGAGGAACGCCGGCGTCTCGAACAATGCATGCAGGGACTTGAGCCGCAACAGCGCGGTGTCGTGCGCGAAGCGTTCTTCAGCGGTGCGTCGTACAGTGAACTGGCGAACCGCCTGAGCGTTCCCCTGGGAACCTTGAAAAGCTGGATCCGGCGCAGCCTGATGCAGTTGAAGGTGTGCCTCGACCGATGAATACACCCGCCAACCAAGACGACGATCTGCGCTGCGCGGAATATGCGCTCGGCGTACTGGATGCTGCCGAGCGTCGCGAGCTGGAACAGGCTGCCAGCACCTCCCCGCAGATCCGGACGAGCCTCGACCAGTGGCAGCAACGCATCGCCCCGCTCGTCGACGATGTGTCCCCCGTCACCCCTGCCCCCCGCGTATGGCTGCGGATTCAGCGCGACCTCGGTTTCCCCGCCAATGCAGGGGCGAAGCCGGCCACCCCGGCGTCGCTCTGGGACAGCCTGAATCTGTGGCGCTGGCTGGGCATCGGTGCGAGCGTGGCGACGCTCGTGCTGGTCGCCGTCAACGTCAATACGCTGACCGAACGTACGAAACCGGGTGGCCCGGCACCGGCCGCGACCAGCGCTTATCTGGTAGCAACGCTCGCCCGGCAGGATGGCGTCGCCCACTGGACGGCGACGGTCGACACGCGCCGGTCCAGCATGGTCGTCGTGCCCGCCGTCAAACCGACGATCGATGCCGGCAAGGCGACGGAGCTCTGGCTGATTCCCAAGGATGCCAAGCCGATCCCGCTCGGCGTCTTTGCCGCCGATCAGCCCGCTTCGATGACGCTGCCGCCGGAAATCCTCGCGCAGATCAACAGCAATGCCGTGCTCGCCGTGTCCATCGAACCGCCGGGGGGATCGCCTACCGGCCAGCCGACGGGGCCGGTGGTCGCCACAGGGGCCGTTCGCCCGGCCTGAGGGCCGCTATCGTCTGATCGCATGGCCGCCTGATCGTCTGGCAGTCCTCGCATATCCCGCCCCGACAGGGCTGTCCACTCCCCGGACAGCCCTTTTTTCATCCTGCCCCGAAAAATTTCACCGGATCGTGCATCCGATAGCCTGTGCCGTCCGTATAGCGCGATATCACCTCCCGAACGCTCCCCGAATCCGCCTACGGAGTCCGCATGAGCATCGCCGTCGTTACCGCTATCGCGTTTGTCGGAATGAGTCTCGCGCTCAGTGCCGCCTGGGTCTATCAATGGCGCACGCAAAACGCCGGGATGGTCGACCCGGTTTGGGCGGGTGCGCTGGGCGGTGTCGCGGTACTGGCAGCTTGCGCGGGTACTGGCGACTCGCTCAACCGGACGTTCGTGGGCGTGGCTGGCGGCCTTTGGGGGCTGCGGCTCGCCGTGCATCTCTGGCGCCGCAACTACGGCAAGCCGGAAGACGCCCGTTACCGCAAGTTCCGCGAGCAATGGGCCGACGCCGCCGGGCGCAACCTCTTCTGGTTCTTTCAGTTGCAGGGTGTGATCGCGATGTTGCTTGCCATCGCGTTTTTCATACCGGCATTCAATCCGAAGCCGCCGTCGCTTGTCGCGATCGCCATTGCCACGCTCATCTGGCTGGCGGCGGTCGCCGGCGAAGCGTCGGCCGACCGGCAATTAAGGCGATTTGCCGCTGACAGCCAACACCGCGGACAGGTCTGTCAGACCGGCTGGTGGCGATATTCGCGTCATCCCAACTACTTCTTCGAATGCCTGCACTGGTGCGCGTATTTGGCGCTGGCGATCGGCACCCCCGGCACACCCGCCGCGTGGCTGACGCTGTTTCCCCCGCTGCTCATGGCATGGCTGCTCCTCAAGGTCTCGGGCATTCCCCTGCTCGAAGCCCATCTGATGCAGTCGCGTCCCGCTTACCGGACTTACCGACAAACCACCAGCGTCCTCATCCCCTGGCCGCCGAAGAAGATGGCCTCCTCGTCGTCAGCGTCCTCATCTTCTTCATCTTCCTGATGCCGAATACCACACCCCGAGTCCGCCCCATGACCACCTCGCTCTCACCACCGCCGACCACCGGCCTGCCCGTTCCACACGAGACCGGCCTGATTCGTCTGTGCGAGTTGGGCCTCGTGCCGGACCTCGTCCTGCGCGCAGGCATGCGGGCCCTGATGCGACAGCGTCTGCACGAAGCCCATGCGCACGACGCCCGCCGTGCCGCGGCATCGCTCGCCACCCTGGTCGAGGAGTTGCGTGCCAGCCCGATCGCCGTCGAAACGCAGGCCGCCAACACGCAGCACTACGAGGTGCCGAGCGAATTCTTCGCGGAACACCTCGGCCCGGCAATGAAGTACTCCTGCTGCTATTACCCCACCGGCAACGAGTCGTTGGCGCAAGCCGAGCAAGCCATGCTCGCGCTCTACGCCGAGCGTGCCGGCATTCGGGACGGCCAGCGCATTCTCGATCTCGGCTGCGGCTGGGGATCGCTATCGCTTTGGCTGGCCGCGCGCTTTCCGTCCGCCCAGATCGTCGGGCTCTCGAACTCGCACGGCCAGCGCCGCTTTATCGAAGCCGCAGCGGCGCGGCGTGGCATCCGGAATCTGCGCGTGGTGACGGGCAACGTCGCCGACTTCGAATTCGATGGCGACGTGGCCGCCGGCTTCGACCGCGTTCTGTCCATCGAAATGTTCGAGCACATGAAGAACTACGGCGCACTGCTCGCCAAGATCGCCCGCTGGCTCCATGACGACGGCAAGCTGTTCGTACACATCTTCGCTCACCACCACGTCGCCTATCACTTCCGTAACGACGATGGCAGCGACTGGATGTCGCGGCACTTCTTCACCGGCGGCACCATGCCGAGCGCCGATCTGCTGCTGTACTTTCAGGACGATCTGCGCATCGCCAACCTATGGTGGCTTGACGGCCGGCATTACGCCCGCACGGCCAACGACTGGCTGCAATCACTCGACGCGTCACGTCCGCAAACCCTGCCGATGCTTCAGGACGGCTACGGCACGAAAGCGCGCATTCAATTCCAGCGCTGGCGCATGTTCTACATGGCCGTCGCCGAACTGTTCGGCTATGCAAACGGTCGCGAATGGGGCGTCGGCCATTACCTGTTCGAAAAGCACCTCGCACGTGGCCTGTCCCGGGGTTCCGACACCACGGACACCACCGATGCTTCCTTTCCCGATGCGAGGCCGCAATGACCACCACTGACATGCCGAGGGCCCCCGGGCAGCGCGTCGCGGTCGTCGGCGCAGGCATTGCAGGACTCGCCACCGCCTACTTCCTCGCCCGCAAGCATCGCGTCACGGTGTTCGAGTCGAGCAGTTACGCGGGCGGGCACACGAATACCGTCGACGTCACGCTAGACGGTGTCACCGCCCCGGTCGACACCGGTTTTCTGGTCTTCAACGATCGGACCTATCCCAATCTGATCGCCTTGTTCGACGAACTCGGCGTACGCGCCAACGCGAGCGAGATGTCGTTCTCGGTATCGGTCGATGGCGGTCTGCTGGAATGGGCCGGCACCAATCTGAACACGGTTTTCGCGCAGCGCAGCAATCTCTACTCGCCAAGCTTTCTGGGCATGCTGCGCGACGTGCTGCGCTTCAATGCGAGCGCCGAGCAACATCTGCAAAGCGCCATGCGCGAGCGTCAGTCCGTCGGTGACCTCCTGATGGCGAACGGCTACGGCCAGCCCTTTCAGCATCACTATCTGCTGCCGATGGCCGCCGCCATCTGGTCGAGCCGCGCGGCGGACATCCTGCAATTTCCCGCTGCCACGTTCCTGCGGTTCTGTCTGAACCACGCGCTACTTCAGATCCGCCACCGTCCGCAGTGGAAAACGGTCGAGGGCGGCGGACGGGAGTATGTGCGACGCATCACGGCAACGCTCGACGACGTTCGCCTGCGCACACCGGTGCGTCAGGTGCGCCGTGAACGTGACGGCGTGATCCTCGTGTACGGGAACGGTTTGCAGGAGCGCTTCGACGCGGTCGTGCTCGCCGGTCATGCCCCCGACAACCTGCGACTGCTCGACGATGCGTCGCCGGACGAGCGCAAGGTGCTTGGCGCGATCCGCTGCCAGCCCAACATGGCGGTGCTTCACACCGACCCGAAGCTGCTGCCCGTGCGGCGCCGCGTCTGGTCGGCATGGAATTACGTCAGTCAGACGAGCCACGCCCGGCATGCCGAGCAGCCTGTATGTGTCAGCTACCTGATCAACCAGCTTCAGGCGCTACCGTTCCGCTCGCCGGTCATCGTCACGCTTAACCCGGTCAACGAACCTGCACCGCACACCGTATTAGGACGCTACGCCTACGATCACCCGCTGCTCGATCTGGCCGCCGTGGACGCGCAATCGCATCTGCCCGCACTGCAAGGTCGTCATCGCACCTGGTTCGCCGGGGCCTGGACCGGCTACGGGTTTCATGAAGACGGCCTCAAGTCGGCGCTGCGTGTCGCCGACGACTTCGGCGTGTTGCCGCCGTGGGCAAAGCTATGACCGCAGACGTCGACGCCCGCACACCTGCCGTCTGGCTGCTACGCGGCCACGTGATGCACGAGCGGTTGCATCCGGTCGGTCATGCCTTCGTCTATCCGATGTTTCAGGTCGCGTGTGATCTCGACCAGACCGAAACGTCGCGAACGGCCTGGTTCGCATGGGATCGATGGCGCGCCCTGAGCCTGAAATCGTCGGATTACGGCCCGCATGACGGCAGTGCGTTGCTGCCGTGGATCCGGGCACGGCTGGCCGAAGCCGGCATCCCCGCGGACGGCACGATCTGGTTGCAGACCGTACCGCGCATGGCGGGGTATGCCTTTAACCCGGTGAGCTTCTGGTACTGCCATGACCGCGAAGGCCAGTTGCGCGCGCTGTATGCCGACGTGCGCAATACCTTTGGCCAGCATCACGGGTATCTACTGGGGACCGAGGATCACGGACCGATTCGTGGCGATACCCGGCTGGTGTGCCGCAAGGCGTTCCACGTCTCCCCGTTCTGCGATGTCGAGGGGCAGTACGAGTTTCGTATCCGGCGTGAGGGCACGTTGTGGTCGGTCACCATCGATTACCGGGTCGGCGACGCGATCCGCCTGCGCACCGCCATCGCCATGCAGGCCGAACCCTTTACCGGCAAACGCGTGATGCGTGCGGTCATCGCCCAGCCGCTCAATGCGATCAACGTCGTGCTGCGGATTCACTGGCAAGCCCTGCGCCTCTGGTGCAAAGGCGTGCCGTTCTTCGGCAAGACCCCGCCGTCCTTGTCTGCAACGTCACCGAACCCCACTGCCCCCTCCGACCGGGAGATTCGCTCATGATTCCGCTTCGTCTGCTCTCGCCCCACGCTGTCGTGCCGCTCAGCGCAAGAGGATTTCTCGCGCTCCTGCGTCGCATTCGTGTGGGGCATCTGACGCTCGTCGCGCCCGATGGCACCCGTCATCTCTTCGGCGATCCGCATGCGCAACCGGGCGCCACATTACAGGTCCATGACTGGCGTGCCTGCCGTCGCATCTTGCAGTCCGGCGACATCGGCTTTGCCGAGGCCTACCGCATGGGGTGGGTCGACTCGCCCGATCTCGTGACGCTGCTTCGCCTGGCGGTGCGCAACCTGTCATGGGTCTCCGACACCGTCACCGGCTCGCCACTCGCGCGCGTCTGGTATCACCTGCGGCATTGCCTGCGCCGCAACACCCGCACCGGCAGCCGACGCAACATTCATGCGCACTACGACATCGGCAATGACTTTTACGGCCTATGGCTGGACTCGACGTGGACGTATTCGAGCGGACTGTTTGAAGGCGATGCCAACCGCTCGCTGGCGGCCGCCCAGCATGCGAAGTACCAGCGCATCATCGACACGCTTGAGTTGCGTCCTGGCGACCGCGTGCTGGAGATCGGCTGCGGCTGGGGCGGTTTCGCACTGCACGCCGCGCGCCTCGGCATCAGCGTTCATGGCGTGACCATCTCACGTGCGCAATACACCCTGGCCAAGGCGCGTATCGATGCGGCGGGCCTCGCGGATCTCGCGCAGGTGTCGCTGACCGACTACCGAGACGTGCACGGGCAATTCACCGCCATCGTCTCCATCGAAATGTTCGAAGCCGTGGGGGAAGCGTACTGGCCAACGTTCTTCGACACGCTCAAATATCGCCTGATGCCCGGTGGCCGCGCGCTCATCCAGTCGATCACCATCGACGACAACGCTTTCGCGGCGTACCGCCTGTCGAGCGACTTCATCCGCGAGTTCATCTTCCCGGGCGGCATGCTGCCAAGCGCGGAGCGATTCATCAGCGCTGCGCAGGCGTGCGGCCTGAACGTGACCGAGACGCTGAGCTTCGGGTTGGATTACGCGAGAACGCTGCAACACTGGAATGCGGCCTTCGAAGCCCAACTCGATGCCGTGCGCGCGCAAGGTTTCGACGACACCTTTATCCGCACGTGGCAGCTATACCTTCAGTACTGTGAAGCGGCGTTTGCCGAGCAGCGTATCGGTGTGAAGCATTTCGTCGTCACGCACGCCGTTTGACGCACAGCAACATGACCGATATGCGCCACATCGTCGAAAGGATGACAAAGATGCGTATTTAAGCCAGAATTTCCCCGGCTCGCCCGGTTGGGTCTTAAGTGTTTTGGCGTGCCAAGTCACGATGCACCGACCAACTCAGCTGAAGGCTCAAGAAATGTCACATCCTGTCTTTCTCGAGAGTCCGCCGTGGCCGCGCATGCCGGAGGGCCGTAAGGGCGAACTGAAGACGTATTTTTCCGCCGATGGCCCGTCGCTGGAAGCGAACGCCTATCTCCCGCTGTTCTGGCGGGTGCTGTTTTCTGCCGAAGATATTCACTTCGCCTACGTCATCGATGACTTCGATCCCGACGACGACGCGGTCGAAATCGAGGAGTTTCTGGAATCGTCTTCTCCCGACGAAAAAGACGCTCGTTATCCCTATCTGGTCACCACCCGGTCGCTCGCCCTCGAACGCGCAGCCCGACGGCGCGACAATGTCATTCAAGTGCTCGGCGAACGCTATCGCCCGATCTTCGATGCCTTCGTCGACTACATTTCGAGCGCTTATGGCGGCTTTGTCCTCGTTCGCACGAGCGGCCTGCCCGATGTGACCGACGCCACCGGATGGCTGACGACCGAGCTTGAGCAGGTGGCCACGGTCGATCACGGAACCCATCTGCCGGACGCCCTCGCCAAGGAAGTCGACGACCTGAAGCGCGCTGCCGATAGCGATGCCGTCTGGCGAGCGACCGGCACCGGCAATCCTCGCGCGGACGTCAATCCGTGGCCGAGTCAGGCGCTCATAGCGGCGTTTCCCGCATGCGCGCCACGCGCCCGTGCCGCAACGTCGAATCGTCAGCCGACGGCGAACAAGCCTCGGTACCGAACGCCCAACACGCTGGACAAAGCGCTCGAATGGGTCGCGATCTTCGTCTTTGCCGGTGTCGCCGTCGGCACCTGGGCGGCGACACGTTCCGTTTGGAAAGCCGTAGTCGCCACGGCGGTCGTCACCGCGGTCATGGCGTGGCTGCTGGTACGCGTGCGACGCAGCGACTGAGCGTTTGTGGCGGAGCGCCGATCCCGGCGCTCACGTCATCTCCGGCACGGCAGTCATTGCGCGCCGATCAACCCGTCCAGCCCTTTGAGCAGCGCCAGACGCGCGGCCGGTTCGCTGTTCGCCTGCGCTTTACGGCATGCTTTACCGGCCGCCGATTTTCCTGACGGACAAACCGCCGCGATTAGTCCCTGTTCCGCGCTCACGAATGCCCGCCATCTTTCGTTCGACGTCCGCACGATATTTCGGGACGACGTTGGCAAACGACGCTTGACGCGGCGAGCGGCCGAATCAATCTCTGACGACTTCACCGCTTTGGCCGCGAGCGGCGGGACCTCTCCCGAGGCCGCATACCCAAGATCCGCGGCATAGCGCGTGAGCGTCTGTGCCCGGCGTTTGGTCAGCATCATCACATCGTTCGCGTTCATTGGGGCATACATCGTGCCGCGCGTGGTCGCGTAGACCGCGCCGATGAGCGCCAGATCCGCATCCCGGCTGGCAAGCCATGCGCGCTGCGCGGCCAGCAACGCCGGTCTCGACGACGCCGGCAATTCGTCCTGCAATGTCCGATAACTCGCGTTGAGGCGGGCGTCCCACGCGTGCGTGGCGTCGACGATGCATTCGTCCTGCCCGCCGGTGGACTGCTTGTCGGACGCGTCAAGGCAGCGCGTGAGTGTCTGATCGATATCGGCAGCCATTGTGGCGGTGGGCGGCTCGGCAGCGGCGACCGGAAGCGTCACGCTCAACATCAACGTCGCCAGGCATTGCATGAGGGGGCGAATCATCATAGCTGTCATCCATGCAGGGAATATGGGAGTCAAACAGTTGCCGCAACAAAAATCAAGGGCGCCTGCCTATCCCCCAAATGAATGATGCCGCGCGGCGGCATCGTCGCTTATCTTTCGATCCAAACAGATTCAAACAATGAACAGGGGGAAATCATGGCACATGGACTCGCGGCCTGTCGCCGCACGCGGTCTGTCATCTGCAAGGCCAGTCTCATCAGCATGCTATTTGCCACGGGGGGCGCGTACGCCGCCGATGGCGCATGGGTCGTCACCAACACCGGATGCAAGGTCTGGTCGAACGACCCCGCCAATCCCGAGGTCACCTGGACGGCAACGTGGACGGGGCCGTGCAAGAACGGCATTGCCAACGGTCAGGGCACAGAGGAGTGGTTCCGGAACGGCGTGTTCGATCAGCGGCTGGAAGGCACGCTGACGAACGGCGTGCGAACCGGGACCGGCACCTACACGTGGGCCGGCGGCAATCGCTACGAGGGGCCCTTCGTCGACGATGCCCGCACCGGAAAAGGCAAATTCTTCTGGACGAACGGCGACACCTACGAGGGCGACTTCATTGCCGGCAAACGCACGGGCAAAGGCGTCTACATCTGGGCGGACGGCAAACGGTATGAAGGCGATAACGTCGATGGCCAGATCACCGGCCAGGGATTCCAGATTGAGCCCAACGGCAACACGTATCGCGGCGAATGGCAGAACAACACCTTCCACGGCACGGGCATCATCACCTTCGCGTCGGACGGCTCCGTGCGGGCGGGTCAATTCGTCAACGGCAGGATTTTCGAAGGCACGGACAGCAAGGCGGACGGCACGCTGGTGGCGACCTACAGCAACGGCGTACGTAGCCGTGCCAGCACGTCAAGCGACAGCGACAGCTCGGGTGTGATCTCTTTCGTGGCCGGGCTGCTTGGGGCTGCGGCACAAGGCGTCGCGAGTGGCGGCGGACGCAACGCCGCGCAGTATCAGGCCGTCGCCACGGCGCTTCAGGCAGCGTCAGGGTCGCCAGGCGGCTCTCCCTCGGGTGCGGCAATGCCTTCGGCGCAACCGTCCGGCGGATACAGCGGCGCGGCGAGCGCTGGCAATGCCGGCGGCAGCACCCCCAGCGGCCTCGCTGGACGCAAGACGACACCGGCCATCAGCGGTTGCGTCGATCAGGTTCGCATTCCACGCGGCGCCAAAGGTTACGTCGGCTGGTATGCCGTCGAAACCGGGCTGACCAACAAGTGCGGCTACACGATCAACGTGGCATGGTGCGTCACCGGCCTGACGAACAAGGATGGAAACGACGCCGCCCGTTGCGAGAATCAGTACTCCGGATTGTTCGGCATTTCCGCCGGCGAACAGATATCCATGCACGTCGACCGGTTCGGCACCTTGGTGACACTCGTCTGCAAGGATCCCGCCATGCCGCTGAACATTCAATGGAATGGCACCCGGTTCACCGGGCAATGCTATCTCCCGCCGGGTCAGTCCTGATTTCCATGGACGTAATTAAAATTATCTGAATAACCAACCAATGATTATTTAATTTACTTTTCCAAAATAAGCAAAACAAATATCAAAACATAATCACCAAATCCCTGAAAATTCAATTGTGTTTAATTGAATTAAATAATAGTCTTGAACCCAATTCTGAGGCTGGTGATTCGCATGACTTTCGTCATCGAACGGAACATGCGAGTGCCAAATGCACGGGACGGGAGTTTCGGGACATGTCACGACGCAAACGGATCACGCATCAAGACACTTCGACCGGCACGTCAACGCGCATCGCCGCGACGGCACCGTCCGGCGATCGCCGCAAGTTCATGTGGTGGGCCGGTGCCGCCCTCGGTATCTCCGTCGCGGTCGGCGGCGCGATGTCATGGGCGATGACGCGTAGCGACGCACCCCGTCAACAGGACACCAGGATCGTTATCGGTGATGGCATCCGTGGCCCTGAAGGCATGGCCTGGATTCCCGGTGGGCAGTTCCTGATGGGCAGTGACAGCCGCATGGCGCAAGCCAACGAAAAGCCTGCGCACCCCGCACGCGTGCATGGCTTCTGGATGGACGAACACCACGTCACGAACGCGCAGTTCCGTCGTTTCGTCGACGCGACCGGCTACGTCACGACCGCCGAGCGCAAACCCGATTGGGAGACGCTCCGGGTGCAATTGCCGCCGGGCACGCCACGCCCGCCCGAGAGTGCGCTGGTGGCCGGCGCCATGGTGTTCGTCGGCACCGACAAACCGGTGCCATTGCAGGACTATTCTCGCTGGTGGCGCTTCGTACCCGGCGCCGACTGGCGCCATCCGAACGGACCGGGCAGTACGCTCGCGGGCAAGGACAACCATCCGGTCGTACAGGTCTCGTACGAGGACGCTCAGGCGTATGCGAAGTGGGCCGGCAAACGTCTTCCGACGGAAGCCGAGTGGGAGTTTGCCGCGCGCGGTGGCCTCGAACAGGCGACTTACGCGTGGGGCGAGACCTTCGCGCCGAACGGCAAACAGATGGCCAATGTCTGGGAAGGCGGACAACCTCAGCCGTTCCCGGTCGTCAATCCGAAAGCCGGTGGCGCCGTCGGCACGAGCCCGGTAGGCACCTTCCCGCCAAACGGTTACGGCCTGTCCGACATGACAGGCAATGCATGGCAATGGGTTGCCGACTGGTACCGCGCTGACCAGTTCCGGCGCGAGGCCGCCGTGAGCAAGCTCGCCGACAACCCGACCGGCCCCGCCGACTCGTGGGATCCGGCTGACCCCGGCGTTCCGGTACAGGCGCCCAAGCGCGTCACGCGAGGCGGCTCGTTCCTGTGCAACGAGACGTATTGCCTGAGCTATCGCCCGAGCGCACGCCGCGGAACAGATCCCTTCAACAGCATGTCGCATCTGGGCTTTCGCCTCGTCATGGACGAAAGCGCCTGGCAGGCGGCACGGCGCGCCGCACAGAACACGCTCGCGTCCAACAACGCACCATCGCATTGACGTTTCGTGCGCTTCGTGCGCTTACCCTTGAAGTCATCATCACGAATCATCACGACAAACGAGGATGAGGGATGAAGAGATTCGCTCTGCGCGACACGCTCACCGTCTTGCTCGCTGCGCTGGTCATTTCGCTCACCGCTTGCACCACAGCGTCGGGCCCGAGCGCACCGAATCCGCTGTCAGCCACACCACCGACGACGTCTGCGACGAAGGTCGTCGACGCCCTGCCCTCATGGCGAGACACCGCTGCAAAGCAGACGATCGTGCGCTTTGTGTCCGAGGTCACCCGTGAAGGATCGCCGAATTATGTCGCGCCCGTCGAGCGCATCGCCGTGTTCGATAACGATGGCACGTTGTGGAGCGAACAGCCGCTGTACTTCCAGTTGATCTTCATGATCGATCAGGTGAAGGCACAGGCGGCGTCGCACCCTGAATGGAAGCGCAACCCGGCATTCCGCGCTCTGATGGCCGGCGATACGGCGGCACTCAGCGCACAGAAAAAGCCGCTGCTGCAATTGCTCGCGCAGGCGAACAGCGGCATGAGCGTCGAGGACTACGACAAGCGCATCGATGCATGGCTCGCCTCGGCCCGGCACCCCACGCTGCATCGCCCCTATCCCTCACTGGTGTTCCAGCCGCAGCTCGAATTGCTCGCTTACCTGCGTGAGAACGGCTTCAAGACCTACATCGTCTCCGGGGGAACGACGCAGTTCATGCGAGCGTGGGTCGAGCGCATCTATGGCGTGCCGCCAGAACAGGTCGTCGGCACCGATGAAGGCGTGAAGTACGACAGCCGCGAAGCGCAGGGGCAACTCGTTCGCTTGCCGAAGATCGACTTCGTCGACGATGGCCCCGGCAAACCCGTCGGCATCTATCGGCGTATCGGCCGCAAACCCATTCTTGCGTTCGGTAACTCCGACGGCGATCTTCAAATGCTCGAATACACGACCACCGGGAATGGCCCCCATCTGGCGCTGCTCGTGCATCACGACGATGCAGTGCGCGAGTTCGCCTACGACCGCAAGTCGAAGATCGGCACGCTCGACCGGGCGTGGGACGCCGCCGTCGCCCGGGGCTGGACCATCGTGAGCATGCGGGACGACTGGGCGACGGTGTTTCCTGCCACATCGGCAGCGTCGCAATGACGAGGAAAACCGTTGCCCTGACCGGCGTAGGGGGCACATCAGCGTCGCGCCAGCGTCGTCATGACGCCACAGCCCCGGCCGTGACCACGGCGCCGTCGATCGCCTGGCCTGCACTACTGCTGGCGCTCTCGGGTGCATCGGCCCTCGTTTTTCAGATGCTGTGGATCCGGCAACTCTCGATCGTCGTGGGCGTGGAAGTGCATGCCGTGTCGATTGCCATCAGCGCCTTCTTCGGCGGACTGGCCTACGGCGGCTGGTATTTCGGACGCCGCGCCGATGCCGTCGTCAATCCCATGCGGCTTTATGCTGTGCTCGAAGCCGCCGTTGCGTTGAGCGCCATCGCCAGCACCCTGATCCTTCCCCACGCGGCTGCACCGTTTGTCTGGCTCGAAACGCATCTCGGGATCGTCGCCTGGGCGCTGCCTTTCCTGCTCGCGGGACTACCCGCCGTCTTCATGGGCGGCACACTTCCGGTACTCATGCGCTCGCGCGGCGCCATCGAAGGCCATATCGGGCGTGTCGGCGCGCGACTCTATGCGGCCAACACCATTGGCGCGGTCATTGGCGTGCTGGCCGTGCCGTTCTGGCTGATTCCATCGCTCGGCATTCAGGGGGCCGCGTTTACCGCAGCCGCAGTGAATGTGCTGCTCGCCGTGGCGGCGATCGTCGCCTCGCGCCGTGCATCGGCGACATTGCCGTTCACGCCGCTCAGGATCGAGAGCGACGTTCTGCCAGCCGCCAGCGAAGCCTTGGTGGCGCGACGTCGCGGTGCGCTGGCCGTTTGGCTCTACGCCGCGGCCGGTGGCGTGGCGCTCGGTTATGAAGTGATGTGGTCACAGGCCATCGTTCAGTTCGTGAGCACGCGCGCGTTCGCTTTCGCCATCGTGCTGGCGACCTATCTGTGTGGCCTGACGCTGGGCAGCGCGCTCGTGTCACACCGTGTGGAGCGGTCGAGAGATCCCTGGGGTGTCTTTGCGACGTTAATCGTGGGCGCGGGCGTCGCCGCTGTCGTCACCCTCTACGGACTCGGCGACTGGATCTTCAATGCGCAGGCCGGACTGGCGAGCATCGTTTATGCGGCGACGCAGAGCACCACGCTCGCGATGTGCGCCCGCTTTCTGGTCGCGGGCCTCGGCATCGTCTTCGTTCCCACGCTGCTGTTGGGCGCGGCTTTCCCGTACGTACTGCGACTGGCGGTCGATGCCGGATATGTCGGACGGGGTGTCGGACGCGTCGTCGCGCTGAACACCGCGGGCGGCATTGTGGGCTCGCTGGTCACGGGCTTCTGGCTGGTACCGTCGCTTGGTCTGGTACGAACGCTCGGCGTACTGGCAGGCACGGCATGCGTTATTGCGTTGGTCGCCATCTGGGGTGGCACCGGCGCAGGAGGCGTGGCACGTTGGACGGTCATCGCGCTGAGCGCATTGCTAGGTGTGGCAACGATGGCGACACCGCCCCAACGCCTCGCCACGCTCCTCACCGAAGCGCGCGGCGGCGAGCTACGGTTCTATGAGGAAAGCCGCGGGGCGACAGTCGCGGTACTACGTCAGTCGTCGGGCACTCACCGGTTCGACCGTCTCTACATTCAGGGCGTATCGAACTCGGGGGACGCCATGACATCGTTGCGCTACATGCGGCTTCAGGCGCTACTACCGCTCGTGGTCGGACGGACATCGCCGCAAAGCGCGCTGGTCATCGGGCTGGGCACCGGCATTACGGCCGGGGCCTTGCTGCAATATCCGGGGCTGACGCAACGCGTGAGCGCCGAACTGCTGCCGGCCGTGGTGCGGGCGTCGTCGCATTTCAAAGGCAACTACGCCGTGGCCGACGACAAGCGCATGGACATTCGGGTGCGCGACGGACGCCGTGAATTGCTACGTAGCCAAGACCGCTACGATCTGATTACGCTCGAACCACCGCCACCCAGCGCGGCGGGCGTCGCCAATCTCTACTCCACCGATTTCTACCGGCTCGCGTCGTCGCGGTTGCGCGACGGCGGTGTCGTGGCGCAATGGCTGCCATTGCCCACGCAGAACGAAGCCGAGACGAAAGCGCTCATCGCCAGCTTCATCGCGGTGTTCCCGCACGCCAGCCTCTGGACCACCGAATTGCACGAGATGCTGCTGGTCGGTGGATCGTCCCCCCTGGTGCTGGACGCCAGGTCGATTCGTCAGCGTTTCACGCAACCGGGTGTTGCCCAGGCACTCAGCGAGGTCGGCATCGACTCGGCAGGGGCATTGCTGGCGACGTGGATCACCGATCGCTCCGGGCTTGCCTATTACGTAGAAGACATCGCGCCGGTGACCGACGATCGCCCCGGCATCGAATATGCACCTTGGGTCGGGCGCGAGGCGTTTGCGCCAACGCTGCGTCATCTACTGGCCTTGCAGAGCGATCCGCCCGTGGTTGGCGCCGACGATGCGCTCAACGATGAACTCGTTCGCTCGCGAGGCGCATTGCGGGCGTTCTACGGGGCGTCGCTGGCAGCGCTGGATGGCGATCGTGACACCTGGGCACGCCAGATGTCACTCGCCATGCAACTGGACGGCGACAACCCCTACTTCCGCTGGTTTGCCGGTGGACGAAACGCCAATGACGTTCGCCAATGACGCTTGAGATCATCGATATGTCGCCATCGCGCCGACCATCCGACGTTACAGGCGCTCGCCTGCGGTCGTCACTGACGCTCAGCGCCGCACTTGTGGTCATCGTCACGGCCACCACCCCGCCGGCCAGCGCGACGGAAGGCGCGCTTGGGCGTCCGGTCAGCGGCACGGGGGTGCAACCCAATGCGGGCGTTGTTTCCCCGGAACCGATCTGGGCAGTCAACGTGGCAGAAATCTATTTCGATGGAAGTATCGGCGGCAGCCGTCAGGTGCCGATTGCAGGCAAGACATCGCTGGGGCTGGACGGTGAACTGTCGTTCACCCTCGCCACCCTGATGAAGACGTGGAATACCGGCACGGGGGCATGGAATTTCGCGTCGAGCTTCACCCTGCCATATCTCTGGACGAAGACGACCGCCACACTCAGCGGTGCCCGGGGCGGCAGCGCAAGCACGTCGCAGAACGCCTCGAATCTGTTCGACATCACCTTCACGCCGATCATCGCGGGTTATCACTTCTCGAAGACCGACCACATATCGTTCTCGGTGGCGATCTGGGCACCGACCGGACGCTACGATCCCAATGCCCTCGCGAACCCCAGCCTGAACAACTGGACATTCATCCCCCAAGTCGCCTACACCAAGTTCGTGCCAGCCTACGATCTGGAGTTCGACGTGATCGCCGGGGTGCAGTTCTATACCCGCAATACCGCCACGGATTATCAGAACGCCCCGCTATTTACTCTCGACGTCATGGGGCTTAAGAAGTTTTCGAACGGGCTGGGCGTCGGGCTGGTCATTGGAACGACCCAGCAGTTGGGCAGCGACAGCGGCCCCACGGCCGACCGGTTGAACGGATTCCGCGGACACGACTTCGCGCTGGGGCCGATCGTCACGTACGACACCCGGCTCGACGGCAAACACCCGTTGTCGCTCTCGGCACGGTGGGTGCCCACCGTTACCGCGACCAATCGCCTCAAGAGCACGAAGACCTTCATGGCGACGGCCACGCTCATATTCTGAGCGTGGCCGTCGCCCTCATCCCGACACCCCGTCAACTGAATCGCAAGGATTGTTCGCTGACGCGGTTTTCCACGTTGTGCGTCATGCCCAGCAGCCCATTGAGCCCCTTCGTATCGCTCGTCGACCGGACGTTCGAGTTGATGATGAAGCGCCCTTCGCGATAAGCGGGGTCGTGGTGAATGCGGTGCATGTCGCGCTCGGCTTCGGCAACCCGTGGCGTGTCGTTCAATTGTCGCGACAGGCTGACGTCTGCCGACAGCAGGTTCACGGTGTCGACGTGGGCGCCCCACTCCCAATACAGTTGCGGCGCGGCGGTGAGGTCGCGTTGCGCGAGCACTTCCCCTGCGAACTCGCCGAGCACCTGCTTTTCGGTCGCCACGGAGGCGTCTGGCGTCTTGGCGTGGCGCGCCCCAAAGAACTTCTTCGACTTGTCATCCGCAAACCCCTGAAAGTCGGCCGACAGCGCACCCACGAACGACGCCGGATCGTTGTACGTCGTCACCGCGCAGCTCGTGGGCAGTTGCTTGCCGTCGACCAGAATGCGGTTGGTCGCACGGGTCTCGCCACATTTGAAGAAGTCCGCCGAACCGGCGCCGACGCGGCCTGCCACCAATTGTGAGAACGCCGATACATGCTCGCCGATCGCGTGAGTCGCCGCCCCGGCCGTGGCCTGCGCCAGATGATCGGTGACAAGACCGCTGAAGGTTGCCACCGTGCCGTCCACACTGGCTTTGAACGTGTGGGCGTCGGCCGTCTTCACTGTCTGCAACGTGCCGGAGAGATCCCGGTAGTTCGTCGCGCCGATCTTCATCTGGCCGGACAGCCGCAGATTGGGACCGACGCTGAACTGACCGGCCGTCAGCCCGACGCCGCCGTTCACGCTGCCGGTCGTGGTGTGTGTCGGGCCGGTGATCTCGAAGCGTCCGACCGAGATCCGGTCGCCGAAGGCCTGATACGCCGACTTGACCAGCGAGCCCTGATCTTCTTTGTTGCCGGGGCGCGGGAGTGCCCCGCTGCCGTCATTGCCGGCATTGCCGCCACCGGCCACGTCCAGCAACAACGCCACGAGCTTCGCCTTCTGCTCCGCCAGATCACGGTCGCCGCCCACGCCGCCCGAGAGATGGCGCGGGAAGCCGAAGACCGCACCTTCGTAATGCACGTCTTCATACGCCTGCTGAAGATCCGCACCTGCCGAAGCCGACACCTTGAACTCCTCAGTGGCCGCGAGGCGCGGACCAATCGAGCCGCCTGCGCCGCCTTGCCCCTGCTTTACCGTCGCAACGCCCATGCGGAGGTAGCTGCGGTCCGTGCCAACACCCGACTCGAACGTCACGTAGCGCTTGCGCCCGCCGCCCAGATCGATGCGCACCGAGCCGGTACCGGCGGTGAGAATGCCGGAGATGATTTCGGAGACGCCGCGCGTGGTGCCTTGCGTGAATCCTCCGTTGGTCATCGAGAAGCCAGAGCCAAGCTCCTCGCCGCGCACCATATCGGACAGCACCTTGGCGACGTCTTCTCGTGTTGCCCCCTTCATTGAGGGCGTGTCGACGCCCGGCAACGCGTTGTGCGCCGCAAGGCCGTAGCCCTGCGCGAACATCGTCCAGTCGGGTTGTCCTTTCTGTGCAGTTCCGGAGGGCTTGCCCGCATGGGCCGCCATGGCGGCCTCGTCCGCCGGACCGCCGGCATCCCCCGCCCATTGCAACAAGGCCGCGGGCGTCATGCGTCGGCCTTCCTCGTCGAGCATCGTGGCAACGCGCTGCGCCAGCGCGTCGCCGGTCACCGCGCTGCCGCTCGCCTCCTGACGAATCATGCCCAGTGCGCCGGCGCGTGCGGCGTCCCGCATCTGGGGCGTCGGTTCGTCGCCACGCGCGTATCGCGGCAGCAGCACCGTATTCGCCTTGACGGCCTGCAACAGCGCGAGCCTGACGACACCGCGAAGCGTCGCATCGTCCGGCGACGACGTTGCCGTCTTGCCGTCTGCGTCCAGCAACGGGCGACGCCCCGGACCCCCGCTTTGCTTCAGTGCGTCCTCAAGCACGTCGATCATGTCCTTGACGGCGCGTCCCTCATGGATGCCACCCTTGTGCGACAGACCGAAGCCGACGTTACGTCCGTCCGGTGAGATGACGGCGTTGTAGGCGTGATAAGGACTCTTGCCCTGATGCAGTCCAAAGCGCTTGAGCAACGATGTCAGCATGTTGCTTGCCCCGCTGCCGCCACTGCGTAATGCACGGTCGACGTGCTTGCCGCAACTCTTGGCGGCACGCGACTCCACGCGATGGAATTCGCTGGGCGTGCCGTCGGCATTGCGCCGCGCGTCGGTCACCATGCCCCCGCGCACCATCTGGACGGCAAACGCACAGCCGTGCTGCTGGGTAACGGCGGGATCGAGTTCGTCGTGCAACGCGAGCAACGCCTTTTCGGCCAGCGTCAGGGTGACGCCTGCCGGTGTCGCCGTCCCGGCGCGCCCGGGCCAGGCTTCGGCATCGCCTGTGCCACGCGCGGCGCGCACGGCCGTGGCGATCGCGCCTTGTCCATAGATCGCCGCCGGGTCCACGCGGTCGCTGCCGCTGGCACGCGCCACCTCGGAAGCCGCACGCAGATAGGCCAGCACCCGACCGCCCTGCGCTTCGGTCAGTGCAGCAGGTCGGCCATCGCCACCTTCACCGTGAGACGTCACCTTGTGCAGCAGCGACAACCCGAGACCGCCATCGACGCTCGCCAGCTTCGCCGCAAACTGCCAGCCCATCTTGTTGGCCGGCGACGCGCGCTGGAAGTCGGGTGACGGATGAAGAATGTCGTCGATCACGTGCAAGTCCCGCAGACCACTCACGGCATCGACAGCCTTGTCGGCTGACGGGAACGTGAGCGCCAGCGACTTGGCCAGCACGGCCGTTTCCGCATGGCTTAGTTGTGCCGTCTCACGAATCTCGCCGAACGTAGCGCTCAGACGCTGCTTCTCGGCGGGCGTCCCCTGAAAATGCCGGTCGAGCACGCGCGACAACTCTGCCGGGGAATCCAGCTTCGCGAGCGCGCCGCTCGGTTTCGCTTCCGGCCGTGCGCCTGCCAGCGCGGCATCGGCCATCTGGGCTGCCAGCGTTCGGGGCACGGGGGGCGCGTCCTGCCCTTCATTGCGCACCACACTCTGCATCTTCGGTCGTGCCGACGAGGTGATCGTGTGAAACGGGGTAATCGACTTGCTGGTTTGCGAGATGCCGAAACCGTGTTTGTAAGCCCCCGTCTGCATCTGCGACTTGATGCGACTCAACTGCGCGCGCATGCCGCCTTTGCCCTTGCCGGGCGCCGCCGCGTCGTCTGGCGTGGCTCGCGTCGCTTGCCGCCGTTCGTTCAGGCCGCTTAGCCCCGACAGCGACGGCGAGTTCTCGCGGGTATTCCCCTCCACGGCAGGCGCCGACTGGGATGCAGACTTGCTGTCGCTCGGCGCAGCGGTGTGACCGGTCAGAAAGCTGCTGCCCGGCTTCCTCAGTTCGAAACTCACGATTGCCTCCGTATGAGGGCTTGCGCCGCGACGCCCGACAGGCGTCGCGGAGACTTCAGGGGAAAAACAGCGTCAGAGATACCGACGACCCGGCGCGATCACTCGGCACGCGCGGCTTCCGCCTCGGCGCGCACGGTGGCGGCGCTCAGCGGTTGCTCTGCGTTCGGATTGATGAGGTGCTTCTCGTAGAAGGCAGGCGTGAGCACCTTCTCTTCGAAGTCGCGCACCTTGGCCCGCGATCCCGAGATGACGTTCTCGTAGGTGTGGTTCAGGATGTTCTCGCGCGCTTGCGGCGACAACTGCCCCAGGACCTCGGTGTACATCTTCTTCGTCTCGTTCCACTTTTCGGTGCTGGCCGGTGCAAGCGTGTCCGAGCCGAAGCAGATGCGCGTGCTGTTCTTCTCCAGGAACTCGACCCACGCCGCCTTCGTCTCGGGATTGTTGATCTGCTTCGCGACTTCGCTCCACGAGATGTCGATGAACACGTTCGGGCACTTCGCTAGCAAGTCCGTGAGCAAGTCCAGATGCTGCTTGCCTTGCTGCACGAACCGGCCAAGACCGCCGCCGTGCGCCCAGATGATGTTGGTGTCCTTGAGGCGCGGATCCGAGAACAACTGACGCAGGCCTTCAAAGTTCGCCGGCGCACGGTCCGGCGCATGCTCGTGCTGTGCGTCGGCAATCTGTGCGTGCAGATTGTCGATGTCGCAGTGCAGCACGACCGGCATGCCGACCACCCCGGCCATCTCCAGCAGATTCGTCAGCCCCTTCAGCCCATTACCGCGATTTTGCGTGTTGGACTGCCCGCGCTGCCCGGCATACATGTCCTCGACGAGTTCCTTGTGGACCGTGATTTCGCCAATGCCGGTGAACGTCCCCTTGTTGTGGTACAGCTCCGTGAGCAGCTTGGTGCCGCCACGCAGATCGCCGAGATTCATCCCGGTAATCATCGGATCGAGTCGACTGCGCTCGGCATCGGTCAGGCCCGCCTTGGCAATCTCGCTGGCCAGATGGCTGTTCACCGCCGTATCGAGATACAGCTCGCCGCGCTGGACGATCTCGTCGATCAGCCCCGGATTCTTCTTGAAATCGTCGATGGACAGCGGCTTGCCGCCGTTACGCGCCATTTCGCGCGCCTGAATGTCCTTCGGCACGTAGTAAGACTCCAGGCCGCAATCGTGCAGCGCATCGCTGCCATGGTCGTGACCGCCCACCGCGCTCGTACCGCCTTCACGCACGAACGCCGACGGATTGATGGCCTGCCGGTTGTCTTCCAGAATTTGCAGCGACGTCGGAATCTTCATCATCGTCGTCGACCGAATCCCGATCTCGTCCATCATCGTCAGCATCTGGCGGGGCATGAGCCCTTGCTGAACGTAGTTGGTCGGATGCATATGGCTATCGGTATGCGGCTCGTTGCCCATGGCGTTCGGCATCACGAACTGCGGCGGGCCGAAGTGATTCCCCTTGACTGCCGTGCCGTCCGGCAACGTCATGCCGGAAGCGGGCAATGCTGTCGCCACGAGACGATCCGGACGCACGCTGCCGTCGCCGAACTTCTTTTGCGGCAGCACGATCTGACGCGGCCCCGCGCTTTTCGCCGAGGAGGATAGCCCGCTTGTCAGGCGCTTTTTCAGGCCAGCCAGACGGCCGTCCTTCGATGGCGCCGTGGGCGTAGGGTGCTGCGTGGTCGATGCGCCAGCCGACGTAGATCCCGCGTCGGGGCTATGCGTGGCAAGACGGGTATCGCGAGGGCTCAGTGCTGTCTTTTTCATGGAATGTCTCGGTCACAGAATCTTCTGGTTTTTCATGCCTGCGAAACCAATGTATCGATTCTCAACTCGCTCGCTGCACAGCAATCCGAAGCTTTTGCGCACGACACGAACGGCGACCGGTATTGGGGCGAGATGCACCGATTGCGCCGCCTCACGAAGCGCTCCCCGGCACCGGGGCGGTGCCTTATAGCTGATCCCGCGCTTTAGGTAGAAGAAATCACGCGAAACACTGTCGGGTAGACGACAGATCGCGCTCCCCGCCTGCTTCCACAATGACCCTGTCGCGTCGGTCAGGCCCCGGCCTCCCTGCCCTCGCTGATCGCCCGCAGCGCCTCCATGTCCAGCAACGTAATCCGGCCGTAATGGACCCGGACGAGTTGCCGGTCGAGAAACCAGCGGAACTCCCGGTTCAGGTACTGCCGTGAGGCCATCAGCAAGGCCGCCAGGTCTTCCTGCGACAGCCGCAGGTTCAGGGTGATGCCCTGCGTGTCTTGTGTGTCCTGCACGCCGTAGCGCCGTGCCAACGCGAGCAACTGGTACGCGAGCCGGGCACGGAAGGACATGAGGCTGTGCCGGCCGAGGCGGTCGTGCAGACCGCGCGCCCGGGCGGCGATCAGTCGCAGCAACGACGCGGTAAGCGTCGGATCAAGTGCGAACTGGGCGTTGAGCGCCTGAGCGGGAATATGAAACAGACGAGTCAGTCCGCGAGCGCGCTGATGGTGAACCGATGTCTCGCCGGTAAGGACCGCGATGAAGTTCGCGACTTCGCCGGGGGGAATGAAGTCTTCGACGGCGCGCCCGCCGTCGGGGCTGGTCCACTCCCATTCGAGCACGCCCGAGAGGATGACGTGAATGTCCGGACACGGATCGCCCGCTGCGTAGATGAGCGTGCCGTCGGGATACGTCTGCAAGTGGCCTGCCTCGATCAACGCGCCAAGGACATCGTCGGACCACGTTTGCAAGGCGGCGTTATTGCGAAAGGCTGTCCAGACGATCTCGCGCTGACGCACGGAGAGATCGCGCCCATGGGAGCGCAACGGCAGATGAGATGCCGCCTGAGCGGCAATGTCCTGCCCGGTATTGGCATAGCCCGCAGCAGATGCGGGAGAAGGCGCGGTAGATGACTGCATGGCCTGCATAGCACCGTAGGTTTTGTTTTGGGGGAAGACACAACGGGATCGGGCGGAATCGTGAACCGTACCGTGTTTCGCCCACCGTCCTAGCAATGAATCGGCATATGGAAATTCGACTCGGGAGCGAATGGAAATGACGCAGGAAACGACACGACGCAAGGCAATCGACGCCTTCGCGGGAAAACGTCACGACGTGGACGTGCTCATCATCGGCGGCGGCCCCGCCGGCACGTGGGCTGCGATCAGCGCGGCCGCGAAAGGCGCCAGGGTACTCCTGGTTGACAAGGGCTATTGCGGCACGTCCGGGGCGACGGCGCCTTCCGGGACGGCTGTCTGGTATGTGCCCGACGACGGCCAGACACGCGAGCGCGCCAAGGCAAGCCGCTTCGAGATGGGCGGACGCCTTGCCGAACACGAATGGATGGACCGCGTGCTCGACCAGACATGGGACAACGTGCAGCAACTGGCCGACTGGGGGTATCCGTTCCCGGTCGACGAGTTCGGTGCGTCGCAACGCACATCCGTGCAAGGGCCGGAGTACATGCGGCTGATGCGCAAACGCGTGAAGGAAAGCGGCGCGCGCATTCTCGATCACAGCCCGGTTCTTGAACTGCTGGTCGACGACGAGGGCGCCGTCGCCGGGGCGACCGGCGTCAATCGCCAGACCGGCGAGACGTGGCAGGTACGTGCCGGTGCAGTGGTCATCGCCACGGGCGGCTGCGCGTTTCTGAGTCGCGCCCTCGGCTGCAACGTGCTCACCGGCGACGGCCAGTTGATGGCTGCCGAAGCCGGTGCCGAACTGTCGGGCATGGAGTTTTCGAACGCCTACGGTCTGGGACCGGCGTTCGCGTCGGTCACCAAGTCGATGTTCTACAAATGGGCGACGTTCTACGACGAAGACGGCCAGAAGATCGAAGGCGCGGGTTCGGCGCGTGGGCGCGGCGTCATCGCGCGTGAGTTGTCCACCGGCAAGGTGTTCGGCTGTCTGGATCAGGCCGACGAACAGGTTCGCGCATGGATGCGCACCGCCCAGCCGAACTTTTTCCTGCCGTTCGACCGGCTCGGTATCGATCCCTTCACGCAACATTTTCCCGTGACGCTGCGCCTGGAAGGCACCGTGCGCGGCACCGGGGGGCTGAACGTCACCGGCGACGACTGCGCCACGTCGGTCCCCGGTCTTTACGCAGCGGGCGACGCCGCCACGCGCGAACTGATCTGCGGCGGCTTCACCGGCGGTGGTAGCCATAACGCAGCGTGGGCCATGTCGTCCGGCTTCTGGGCCGGCGCCGGGGCCGCGACGTTTGCGAAACACCACCGACGCGCGACCTCCGCGTCGCTGTACCACACGGGGGGCGTAGCGCTGCAAGAGACCGCCGGGCATGCGGACATCGACAGCGCGCAGGTCATTCGCGCGGTGCAGGACGAAGTGTTCCCGTTCGAGCGCAACTGGTGGCGCAGCGCCGAACTGCTGGACGATTCGCTGGGACGGCTTGACGCTTTGTGGGCCCGCCTGCGGGCCAGTGCCCCGGTGCGCAACGCGCAGGAAGCCGTGCGGGCGCGCGAAGCGGCCGCCATGCTCGCCACGGCACGCTGGATGTACCGCAGCGCGCAGCAACGCACCGAGACGCGCGGCATGCACCGACGCGTGGAGTACACCGCGACGGACGACACGCAGCACCACCGGCTGCTGAGCGGTGGGCTCGACGAGGTATGGGTGCGCAAGCATCCGGTCGCCGTCCGCGCGTCACAGAAGCTTGTGTTGCAAGGAGTTGCCGCGTGATCGAAATCGTCAACGAAGCCCGCTGCACCGGTTGCAACATCTGCGTTCGCGCCTGCCCGACCAACGTCTTCGAGACGGTAGCGGGCGGCATTCCGCGCATCGCCCGGCAGGACGACTGCCAGACCTGCTTCATGTGCGAACTCTACTGCCCCGAAGACGCCCTCTTCGTGGCCCCGCAAGCGGACCGCCCGGCCAACGCAGAAGACGCGCAAGTGCTACGCGATGCCACCTGGGGCAGCTATCGCGACGCCGTCGGCTGGGGACCGGGCCGGCACTCCACCGCGTCGCTCGACGCCAGTTATGTATTGTTGACGAAGGCACATTGATGACGAAAAACACACGACTCGATATATCCCGCACCCGCCGCGCGCTCCTCAAGGGTGTCGCAGCGGGCGGTCTGCTGCTCGCAGGCAGCGGCGTTCGCGCCGCGACGGGCAACGGCAAGACACTGCGCTTCGGCGTGATCGGCCCGGCGCGGGCGCCTGCCGCCCCGACGGGCTACGCCCTCGATCGTGGCTATCTGCTGCGAGAGCTGGCGCCGCTGGGCTTCACCAACGTCCGCTTCGACATGTTCTCGAACGGTCCCGACCTGAACGAAGCGTTCTTCTCCGGCACGCTCGACGTCGGCATATACGGCGACACCCCTGCGGTCGTCGCCCGCTCACAGGGGCTCAAGGCGCGCTTGATCGGTTTCGAAGAGATCGGGCTGGCCGCCTGGCTGCTGACGCCGCGCGGCGGCGTGGCGAATGTGAAAGCGCTGGAGGGCAAGACCGTCGGTGTGCCGCTGGGCTCGTACATCCACCGTTATCTGCTCGGTGTCCTCGACAACGCAGGGCTCAACGGCCGTGTACGCGTCGTTCACATGCTCGGACGCGACGCAGGCGCCGCCCTCGAACACGGCGCCATCGGTGCCTATGCCGCGCAATCGGACCTCGGGCCGACGCTCGCCGCCCAAGGCTATCCCGTCATCGACAAAGCGACGCAGCATCCCGAACTGCTCGGCTCGTCGGTCATCGTGGCGTCGAACGATCTGCTGAATCGGGCGCCGGATCTGCCTGCCGCATGGAACCGTGCGCGACGCTCGGCGCTCGCCGACATCACGCGCGACCCGGCCGCCTACTTCGATTTCCACCAGCGTACGAGTGGGATTCCCATCGAGACGATCAGGATTTCGCATCCGATCGCCAACTATCCGGTCGACGCGATTCCGCCATCGGGGATTCAGCTCCTCGATGGCGTCAAACGGTTCCTGCTCGGCGGCCGGCTGATTCGCAACGACTTCGCGCTGCAACAGTGGCGCACCTGAGCATGGCGGCCCGACCGCCGCGTCCGTCGCGGACGGTGCGGTCGGCACCCACAATGCATCTCTTACAGTGAGACGACTTCCAGGATCGCGTCGGCGAACGCCTTCGGCGCTTCCTGGGGCAGGTTGTGACCGATGCCGCCACCGACGTCGATGTGCCGGTACTTGCCCGTGAACTTCTTCGCATAAGCCGCCGGGGCCGGATGCGGTGCACCGTTCGCATCGCCTTCCATCGTGATCGTCGGCACGGCAATCGTCGGCGCGGTGGCCAGACGTTGCTCCAGTGCGTCGAAGCGCGCCTCGCCCTGCACCAATCCCAGACGCCAGCGATAGTTGTGAATCACGATATCCACGTGGTCCGGGTTGTGGAACGCAGCGGCCGAGCGGGCATAGGTCGCGTCGTCGAACTGCCATTTCGGCGAGGCCAGTTGCCAGATCAGCTTGTTGAACGCGTCGGTGTTGGCGGCGTAGCCCTTTGCGCCACGCTCGGTGGCGAAATAGAACTGATACCACCATTGCAATTCGGCCTGCGGCGGCAGCGGCACGGCATTGCCCGCCTGACTGCCGATGAGATATCCGCTCACTGAGACCATCGCCTTGACGCGCTCGGGCCACAGGGCAGCGACGATGTTCGCCGTACGCGCGCCCCAGTCGTAACCGCCGAGAATGGCCTGATCGATCTTCAAAGCGTCCATCAA
The DNA here is from genome assembly GCF_022696215.1 of Pandoraea sp. LA3. NCBI lineage: Bacteria > Pseudomonadati > Pseudomonadota > Betaproteobacteria > Burkholderiales > Burkholderiaceae > Pandoraea > Pandoraea sp. LA3. The sequence goes on from NZ_PTPY01000038.1 coordinate 444,710, forward strand.
CGCGATGACGTCGGCGGCAACCACCGCCTGCTGACCGTTGCGCGGCGCGGTGGCCGAGCGCAGGCGGGTCGTGCCGTAGCCGCGCAGATACGGCACGATGACGCGATACCCCGCGGCGGCAAGCAACGGCGCCACATCCACATAGCTGTAGATGTCGTACGGCCAGCCATGCAGAAGGATCACGACCTTGCCGTCACGGGGACCGGCTTCGGCATAGCCGACATTCAGGTCGCCTGCGTCGATCTGACGAATCGCTTCGAACGACGTGTGTCCGCCGACCGAACCGGACGCAGCGTTTGACGTTGCGGCATTGGCCAGTTGCGATAACCCGAGTTCCGCGAGGGTAACGCCCGCGAGCGTGGTGCCAAGAAGACGACGACGGCGAAGATTGACCGGATCCGACATGACGATTGACCTCTCTGAGTGATATTCCGGCGTGTGCGCCGGGGGTGGCTCCGTACACATTTCCGAGATCGGTTCGATCTTTGCCGGAGAGTGCCGGAGCGCGTACCCGTAGTTATATCGGTGAGTTCAACGTCATTTATGTCCGAATGTATCTGCCCGGACAAGTGACACAGAGCGATTCAAAAATCCCGGGATTTACTGACGGGACGGCCGCTTCGCGCCGCGCGGCCGTCCCGTCATCGACGTCTGCTCGTCATGACATTGACTTACTTGACGCTGGCGAGGGCATCCAGAATGACCTTGGCGACGTCGGCCGGACGCGACTGCTGCGGCACGTGGCTCGTCGGCAGCTCGGTCACCTTCGCGCCGATCTGGCGGGCCATGATGCGCTGTGCTTCCGGGTTGATCATGCGGTCATTCTGGCTGATGACGAACCACGACGGCTTCTGGTGCCACGACGCCACGCTCAGCTTGTCGCCGAACGCCGCGCCCTTGATCGGACCTTGCGTCGCCGCCATCACGCGGGCCTGTTTGGCCGGCACGTCCTGCGCGAAATACTTGGCGACATCGGCCGGCGGCAGGCTCAGCCAGCCGCTGGCGTCGGCCACGATATGGTCGATGCCGGGGGCTTTCGGCAGGTCCTTCGAGAGCGTTTCGACGGACTGACCGGCGTCCGGCGCGAAGGCAGAGACGTATACGAGGCTTGCCACCTTGTCGTCCTTACCGGCTTCGGTAATGACGGCCCCGCCCCACGAATGACCCACCAGTACGACCTTGCCCGGTTGGTTGTCGATGGCGCGCGTGGCGGCGGCGACGTCTCCCGCGAGGGAGTCGAGCGGATTCTGTACCGCCGTGACCTTGACGCCCTTGTCCTGAAGGATGCCGACGACCTTGGCCCAGTCGGAGCCGTCGGCGAAAGCGCCGTGCACGATCACGACGGCAGGGGCGGCATCAGCCGCTGCGGCGGTTGCGGCCTGCGCAGCGGCAGCACCCAGAAGTCCAGCGCTCAACAGCATGGCGGCGAGAGTAGAATGGCGGTTCATCGAAAGCTCCTTGATTCGGGGTAGGTCCGGCATCGACGCGAACGGGTTGGCGTGCGATCCGAGCGGGATTCGGTCAGATCGGGCCGTTGGGTTGGCCTCGACTGGTTGCCAGTGTCGTCGTCCGGCAAATCTCGCGGTATCGGATGATCGACCGATGACCCGCAGGTAATGACCGATTGCGGTGCCAACGACCACCGCCTGCCCCGTCTTCATTGAACGCTTCCGACCGTCAGCTAACCCTCCGCTTGCCATCCTCCGCGCCTAACATGCCTCTCAGTTCCGCCGGCCTCACCGACGCGATTCTCGCGCTCGCTTTCATCGGCGATCTCAGCATGGGCCGCTCGACGGACCACTCCCGCCGTGCTGCCTGCCTCGCCGGGTGGCTCGCGCAGGCGTGCGGCGCCGACCTCGACGCGCAGAATCACGCCCGTGCTACCGCCTTGCTGCGCTGGTCAGGTTGCACGGCCAACGCCGGCGGATTTGCCGAGTTGCTCGGCGACGACGTCGCTGCGCGCGAAGCGATGATGGCGCAGACCCTCCCGCCACTCTCCGCACAAACCCAGTCGCTCATTGTGCCGTTGGCCCTGATTCACTGCGAAGTGTCGGGCGATGTCGCCGCCACGATGGGCATGCCCACGCGCGTGGTCGACGCCTTGCGCAACGTCTTCGAGCGCTTCGATGGCAAAGGCATGCCCACGGGTCACGCGGGCGATGCGATTCCCGAAACGGTGTTCTTCGTCAATGTCGCGAGCGATCTGGAAATCCTCTCGCGGGCTCACGGACGCGAGAACGCCCTCGCCTTCCTGCGCAGCCAGTCGGACGCCAAGTATCCCGCCCGGCTGGTGGATACCGCGTTGCGCCACGCGGATCATTGGCTGGACGGTCTCGATGCCGTCGATCCCCATGACGCACCCTCCGCAGACCTCGACACCCGCACGTGGCAGCTCGCGCAACCCGGCGGCCATGCCGATGTTGCACTGTCGCTGCTGGCCGACGTCACCGAACTGAAGCTGCCGTGGCTCGCCGGTTTCTCGCGCCGCACGGCGGATCTCGCCTCGCGCACCGCGCAAAGCCTTTCGCTCGACGCCGATACGCAAACCCAACTGCACGCGGCGGCACTGCTGCATGGCATCGGTCGTGCCGCACTGCCGAACCGGCTGTGGGAGACGGACGGCAAGCTGTCCGCCGATCAGTGGGAGAAGGTCCGTCTCGTGCCGTACTGGAGCGCACGCGCCGCCAAGCAGATCGAGGGGCTGCGCTCGGCAGCGGAGCTGGCGTCGTATGCCTATGAGCGGCTCGACGGCAGCGGCTACTTCCGGGGCGTCGCCGGACCCGCGCTGACCACGCCGCAGCGCATTCTCGCCACCTCGGTGGCATTCGAGGCGTTGCTGGCGGCGCGTCCGTGGCGGCAAGCCCATGCCTTCGACGAGGCCGTGGCGATCATCGAACGAGACGCTGGCGCCGGGAAGTTCGATCCCGATATCGTGACGGCCATCGTCGCGACGGCCCAGGGACGGACCGTGCCGCCACGGGCCGCCACCGCGAGCGCGAACCCGTTGCTCTCGCCGCGCGAACTCGACGTGCTGCGTCAAATCAGCGCAGGCTTGAGCAACAAGGAAGCCGCACGCGCCCTGGCGCTCAGCCCAAGCACGGTGCGCACCCATGTCGAAAGCATCTTCCGCAAACTGGACTGCTCGACACGCGCCGCCGCCACGCTCAAGGCACTGACGGCGGGCATGCTGTGACGTATCGCGTGATAGCATTCCGGCTTTCGCGGGTGCTTTCATCCGCGGTCATTGCTTCGGCCCCTACCCGGCTTTCCGCTTCGACGCATGTCACTGACCTCCCGCACACGACTGACAGCATGGCTCGGCCTCGCCGCCATGTGGCTCGCCGTGTGCATGCCCGTCGTCAGTCAGGTGCTCGCGGCGCATCGGGCGGAACAGGCGCGGTTGCTGGATGTTGCGTTTTGCACCGTCGATGGCGCAGCGCGCACCGTACCGACGCTCGCGGCCACATCGAATCACATGCATGACGGTGAGGCCTCTGCGTCTCGCTTGTCGCATACGCCGCAGATGTCCCATGCCGACCATTCGGCCCATGAGACGCAGGGCGACATCTGCGGCTACTGCTCGTTGCTCGCCAATCATCCGCCGCTGGTCATGCCTGCGCTGACCGGCGCGGTGTCCTTCGCGTGGATTGCCCGTGCCGGACCGGTGGCACGCACGCTGCCGTCTACCCCTCAGTTCGCCTACACGCCGCCTGCGCGCGCGCCGCCTGCCCTTTCCTGATCTCGCGTTCAGTCCGATGCCTCGCCGTTGCCACTATTGCCGGTGAAGGCGTCGTTTCCCCTATGCGCTCATTGCCCGCCAGACGCTCGCGTCGGCGGCCTGCGCACGCCGCCGCCCGACAGCGGCGACACGAGACAGAATCGTCGCAAGATGCAGATCCCTTATTCCCACGCGCGTGAAGCGCAACCGGCGTCCGCCGCCGGGCAGTACCGCACGCTCTGGCGCTGGCACTTCTATGCCGGTCTCTTCGTCATGCCGTGGCTGATGGTGCTGGCCGTGACCGGCACCCTGTACGTCTTCCAGCCGCAAATCGAGCCGTGGCTGTACCACGACCGGTTCGTCGTCGCCACCTCCGACGCGCCGCGCATCGCCCAGCAGACGTTGATGGAACGCGCGGCAGCTTCCCTGCCCGCCGGGTCGCAAATCAGCTCGGTCGAAGTCAATCGCGATCCGGCGCGCAGCGCGGAGTTCATCTTCCGTCTGCCGAACGGTGAGCGCGAGAGCGTCTATCTGAATCCTTACACGGGCGCGGTGCTCGGCACGCTGAGCGTCGAACACAGACTCATGGCGCAGGCACGGGCGCTGCATCGCTCGCTCATGCTCGGCAAGCCGGGTGAGTTGCTCATGGAACTGGCGGGATGCTGGACACTCGTCATGCTCGTCACCGGCCTCGCCCTGTGGTGGCCGCGCGCCGGTGCCACGTGGGCAAACGCGGTACGTCCGCGTCTGCAACTGCGGGGACGCCCGCTGCTGCGCAATCTGCACGGCGTGGCGGGCCTGTGGCTCGCGGCTGGGGGACTGGCGTTCGTGCTCTCGGGGCTGCCGTGGTCCGGCTCCTGGGGCGCACAGTTCAAGGTGCTGACGTCCAAGGTCGGCATGGGCTCGCCGCCCGGCGTCTGGGGCGAAGCACCCGTGCGCTCGCAGGTACCCACCCAGCCGATGAAGATGGACGATCTGCCCATCGCGCAAATTCCATGGGCCGTTGGCAACACGACCGTGCCGGAATCGGCGCCGCCTGCGGCTCACGATATGGCCGACATGCCCGGCATGGCGAACATGGACGGCATGCAAGGCATGACGCACGCCGCGCGTGACGCCCACGGCACGCAAGGTCCGCAAAGCCCGAAAAGCGCACACAGCGCGCAAGGCAATAGCGACGAACATGCGGAACACGCGGGCCATGGCGGTGCAGCCCGAGGCGGACTGACGCCGGCTGCGCTGCGCGCACAGGGGGCGCTGCCGATCGACGACGTGATGACGATTGCCTCGCGCCTCGGCGTCGAGAGCGGCTACAGCCTCGTCGTGCCGAAGCGTCCGGACGGCGTCTACACCGTGTCGTACTTCCCCGCCGATCCGAAGGCCGAGCGCACGATCCACATCGATCAGTACAGCGGCCGCGTGCTGCGCGATATCGACTACAACGCTTATGGCGCCGTGGCACAGGCCGTGTCGTACGGCACGGCGTTGCACATGGGCCGTTACTTCGGCGTGGCCAACCAGTGGTTGTGCGCGTTGATCTCGATGGGCTTGTTCGCCATGGCGGTCACTGGCGCCGTCATGTGGTGGATGCGACGTCCGGCCCGTTCGCTGGGCGCACCGGCGCGCGCGCAGTCGCGTGCGCCGATGCGCGGCTGGACGTTCGGCATGGTGGCGCTCGGTTGCGTCTTCCCGTTGATGGGCGCGACGATGGTACTTGTCTGGGCTGGGGACCGCGCAGTGTTCAGCCGACGCGCCAACGGGTAACGAAGCGTGCGCGCCCGGACGGCCAGTCAGTCCGGCGCGACCGCCTCTGGCCTCACCCCGACGTACGCCGCGCGCGGGCGGATCAGTTGCGTGCTCTCGCGCTGCTCTCTCGCGTGCGCAATCCAGCCGATGGTGCGCCCCAGCGCGAACAGGCCGAAGGCGGCGCCGAGCGGTAACCCGAGGTGACGACGCACCGCCACCAGCGCGAAGTCGAGCGACGGCCGCTGTCCGACGAGCGCATCGGCGGCGTCGATCATCGTCTGCCAGGCGGGATGCGCGGGCAGCACCCGCGCGAGCATCGCACTCGCCCGCACGTCCCCCGCCGGGTAAAGGTGATGCCCGAAACCGGGAAGCTTCTCCCCGCGTGCGAGACGCTCGCGCATGCGGTTCGCCACATCGGTTTCGCCGACTTCTTCCCACATCGCTTCGTTACGCGCCGTCGTGCCGCCGTGCCGTCCGCCGGTGAGCGCGGACAGGCCGGCAATGATCGCCGCGCGCAGGCTCGCGCCCGTCGATGCGACACAGCGCGCCGTGAAACTCGAAGCGTTCAGTTCGTGGTCGGCGCAAAGCACCAGCGCCATGCGGATGAGATCCGCGCCCTCGGCATCTTTCACCCCCCAGGCGTCCGTGCACTGTTCGTGGATCGGGGCGCTGCTGGGAAGCGTGCCCAGCAGACACGCCGTCATGGCGCGCAGCAACGCCGCACTGCCCTGTGCGACACGTAAGGGGTCGCGCTGCCAGATCGCGGTGGCAGCGTCGTCGCTCACCACGGTAAATGTGGGGAGCAATGCGACTTCTGCGCGCGTGTCGCGGTAGCGTTCGAGCAGCATCACCGGCCAGTCCCGCGCCATCTTCCGGACGCTGTCGCCTGCGTCGACAGCAAACGCCGACGTCTCATCGCATTGCCACAACCACGCGGCCGTCGCTTCGACCGACGCCGTTTCCGCCATCGCCAATGCGTCTCGTCCCCGGTAGTAACAACGACCGTCTTCGATCAATGTAATGGCCGATTCAAGCACCGGCATTCCCCAGTCGAGCGCGGCTTTCGCCACCTCTTTCGGCTTGCGTCCGCGCGTGCGCTGCGCGGCGAGCCGTTCGACGTCCGCCGCACGGTAGCGACGCTCGCGGTGTGTCTTGCCGGGTTCGGCGTGCAACAGCCCCCGGCTCACATAGGCGTAAAGGGTCTGAAGCGAAACGCCGAGACGCTCGGCGGCTTGGGCGGCGGTGAAGTAGTTCATCGTGATCGAGGGAATCCGGTGCGAATGCGATGCCAACAGATTGATTAAGTTAATCAATATTGACAATAAAATCCATGGGCTTAAGCTTCAATGCGCCGGCAGTCTTGCATCGCGACTCATTGCGATGCCACGTATCGAATTGTTCGAGGACTTCCCATGCATCACGAGCTTTCCCCACGTCGCGCTTCCCCCGTTGCGCTGCGCGACGACGCGAGCGGTGTCGCCGCCTATCTGCACGAGATGCGTCGTGCCGTCAGCGCTCAGGCGTCTCCCGACGTCAATGTCACGATCAGCGGCCATGGCGCCCTGCCGTGCGTCTTTCCCTACACGGATTTCGCCACCGCCGCCATCGCGACGGCGACCCTCGCCGTGGCCGGACTCACCACCGGCGCTGCGGGCGATTACGGGTTGCAAGCCGGTGTGAGCTTGCCGCAGGTCAACGTCGACCGGCGACTGGCCTCGTTCTGGTTTCAGACATCGTTGCGCGCGCAGGGCTGGTCGTCGCCCCCGATGTGGGATCCGATCGCAGGCGACTATCGGGCGGCCGACGGCTGGATCCGTCTGCATACCAATGCGCCGCATCATCGTGCGGCTGCGTTGGCCGTGCTCGGTGTGGATGCGCAACGTGATGCCGTCGCCCATGCTGTCGCCAAGTGGACGGCCGACGCACTGGAAGCGGCTGTCGTCGCTCAGGGCGGATGCGCAGCGGCCATGCGCACGCTGACTCAATGGCAGGATCATCCGCAAGGCATCGCGGTCGCCGCCGAGCCGCTGTTGCACTGGGAGACGTTCGATGCCGGCGTCCGCGCGAGCGACTGGAAGCCGTTGCGGGAACGTCCGCTGAGCGGCGTTCGCGTGCTCGATCTGACGCGTATTCTCGCCGGTCCGACCGCGACGCGCTTTCTGGCAGGGTTCGGCGCGCAGGTGTTGCGCATCGACCCGCCCGACTGGGACGAACCCGGCACGGTCCCGGAGGTCGTGCTCGGCAAGCGCTGTGCGCGGCTCGACCTGAAGTCGACCGAAGGACGCGCAACGCTGGAAGCCTTGCTGCGTGACGCCGATATCGTCGTGCACGGCTATCGTCCCGACGCGCTGGAAGCGCTTGGCCTCGGCGCCGCCCGTCGCCGTGAACTCAATCCGGCACTCATCGACGTCTCACTCGACGCCTATGGCTGGCAAGGACCGTGGCACGCTCGGCGCGGCTTCGACAGTCTCTTGCAGATGAGTTCGGGTATCGCCGACGCCGGCATGCGCGCATCGGGTACCGACCGGCCCGTGCCGTTGCCCGGACAAGGGATCGACTATGCCACGGGGTATCTGATGGCCGCCGCCGCTGTCCATGGGCTGGCGCTGCGTCAGACACGAGGCGTCGGCGCTACCGTGCGCGCTTCGCTCGCCCGTACCGCAGGCCTGCTCGTGACACAGCGCACACCGGACGACGGCCCGCCCCCTCTGAGTGCCGAAACGTCAGACGATCTTTCGCCACGCATCGAGGACACCTCGTGGGGGCCGGTGCGCCGCATCGCGACACCGATGTCGATTGTCGGCACGCCCGTCGACTGGGCACTGCCCGCGCTGGCGTTGGGCACGGCGACGCCGCGTTGGGCTTGATCGAGGTGATCGGGGCGATCGGATTAAGCAGTCTGATGAGTTCGACCGGCGCCATGGATCGAGACGCCCGGGAATGAAAGGCGCTGGGGCGCGCAAGTCGGTGGCGCCCCACGCCTTAATCGATGGCGTGACGTCGCGCCTGTCGTGCGGCGTGCAGTTGACGCTCCGCCTGACTGAGCAATGCAGACACGTTCGTGGGCTCGCTCGTGGGTGCGCCATCCGCGTCGAACGTCACAGACTCTGCCATCGCAATCCCGAAGCTCGCGGTGAGCGGCAGCACTTCTTCGTTGGGTAACTTCAATGCCGTCGCTTCGATGCGCCCGCGCAGCAGCTCTGCGAACTGCCGGGCGCGCGACTCGTCAAGCACGCGTGCGAGGATGACGAACGCGTCTGCGCCAAGCCGGGCCACGACGTCTCCCGGCTGACAGGTATTCAGACATACCGCACCCACGCGACGCAGCACGTCGTCGCCCGTCTTATGTCCCCACGCCGCGTTGATCTGCGTGAAGTTGTCGATATCGAACTTGATCAGCGCGATATGGCCCGGCGCAGCCACCGAACACAACGCTTGCGCCTGACGCTCGAAGGCGCGCCAGTTCATGAGGCGGGTCAGCGGGTCCGTGTCCGCGCTCAGCTCCAGTTCGCCCAGCAGCCGCGCGCGCTCCCGACGCAATTGCACCAACTCCACGGCATTGAGCCGCAGCACACGTAGCGCATCGAATACGGATATCACTTGCGGGTGCTTCATGGGTAAGCCGTCGCCCGGGACGGAGGCGTCCAGATTGCCTCTCGCGAGTGCGTCGACGAAACGCGTGGCGGCCTCGAACGGCAGCACCACGGTACGTCGGAAGTTGCGCATGACTACAACGATTACGAGCACCAGAAGCCCTTCGCCCACCGCCGTGAACCACAACCACCGAAGCGCCTGCGAGCGTTGCGCTTCAACCTTGCGCTGTGCCCGCATCAACATGGCGTCGCGAAAATCGGTGATGGCGCTCATCGTCGGTACGTAGCGGCTGGCAAACTCGGCCGTCGTAAGCGACGGCGGTTGCGGCTGCGCAGCCAGCGTACGCACCGTCGCCACGTAATGCAGACCGCCGCTGAAGTATTTCGTGTTCAGGGCATTGAGCGTGGCGGGACCGAGTTCCGGCGGTTCGATCACGCGCGCCGAGATCATGTCGCGAAGCTGATCGATGCGACCGAGCGTGCGTTCGATGGTGCGCTGGTCGGCTTCGGTGAGGGTCTGGCGGGTCGTCAGTGCAGCGGTGAAGTGCGACCCGAGTTGGCCGGCGTACTCGCGCAGTTCGGCTGCGAGCCGGGCAAGGATGACGTAATGCAGTGCGCCGGGCGCTCCTTGCGACACGATGTCGATGCGCGACGAGGCTACCGGCGTGAAGTCGGCGATGACACGGATCATGCGGTCAACGGCGTCACGTACGGCCGCGTCGCTGCGCATCTCACGCGGTCGCTGCACCAGTTGATCGACGTTGGCACTCGCGGCAGCAAGATCGAGCCGCGCCCGCTCGATCGTGCGCAAGCTGCCTGCGCACTGATGGCACGCGTCGGAAGACAGCGCCACGAGTAATTCCTGGAGACGTGCATTAGTCGCTTCGCGGGCATTGCGCAACGCAGTGACCGAGGCATCGGGAAGTGGGAGATCCGCGCCCAGCACCGCATTGGCCGGACCGCGTTCGGCGGACGCCTTTTCCATCGCCAGCAACGTGGCGCGCAACGCATCGAGCGCAAGCGCGGCATCGCTCGCCTGCCGGTACGCGCCCCAGGCCCAGGTCAGCAGACCACTGCAAAGGATGACGACAGCGCAGACGACGGCGAGGTTCTGCAATCGGAGACGGCCGGTCAGCGAACCGGCCGAAAGTAACTTGCGCTTCATTGACGATGGCACCGTCGGCCACACGGTAGAGACTCCCACTGAGGCCGTGACGGCAAACACCGTGACGGCGGCACTCCGCAGCTTGCCGCGGAAACGTCGTGCCCGGCACTTGGCACATACGCTTGGCATCGCAAAACCGCCTTCCGCAGGCGGGATTCGCGAGGCGTCATTGTCGCACAACGATATGCCGCCCCCCGCGTGGCTCCCTAAACTTATAGGTCGATCGCCACCTCGGTACCTTGCTTGATGGCACGCTTCGCATCGAGTTCCGCCGCCACGTCGGCCCCACCAATGACATGCACGCGCACACCGGCGTCCTGCACCCCCTGGGCCAGTTCCCTAAGCGGTTCCTGCCCTGTGCACAAAACTACGTTGTCAACGGACAAAACATGCGGCGCATCGTCAATCGTGACGTGCAGGCCCTCGTCGTCGATCCGGCGATACGTCACGCCAGGAATCATCTCGACGCCACGATGCTTGAGCGACGTGCGATGGATCCACCCCGTGGTCTTGCCCAGCCCATCACCGACCTTCGAGGTCTTGCGTTGCATGAGATAGACCTTGCGCGGGGACGTCTCCGGCACCGGGGGGCATAGGCCACCGGCGTGTGCGTAAGACGGATCGATGCCCCATTCCGCATAGAACTTCTCGGGTACCAGCGTGGCGCTTTCCCCCGACTGCGTGAGGAACTCGGCAATGTCGAAGCCAATGCCGCCCGCGCCGATCACGGCGACCGTCTTGCCGACAGCGGCACCGCCGCGCAGGACATCGATATAGCTCAGGACCTTCGGATGGTCGATGCCGTCGATAGCGGGCGTGCGCGGCACGACACCGGTGGCCAGCACGACATCGTCGTAGCCGCCGGCGATGATCGAGTCGACCGTCGCGCGCGTGTTCAACTGGACCGTTACCCCGGTCGCGGCAAGCTCATGACGGAAGTACCGCAGCGTCTCGAAGAACTCCTCCTTGCCGGGAATGCGCTTGGCCATATTGAACTGACCACCGATCTCTGCCTCCGCTTCGATCAGGGTGACGTCGTGGCCGCGCCGGGCAGCGACCGTCGCGGCGGCCAGACCGGCAGGCCCGGCGCCCACGACCGCCACACGACGCTGGCGTCCGGCCGGCTCGATGCGCAGTTCCGTCTCGTGACAGGCGCGCGGATTGACCAGACACGACGTGATCTTGCCGCTGAAGGTATGGTCGAGACAGGCTTGATTACAGCCGATGCAAGTGTTGATGTGCTCGGCACGATTGGCGGCAGCCTTGTTCACGAATTCGGGATCGGCCAGCAGCGGACGCGCCATCGACACCATGTCGGCTTCGCCGTCTGCCAGGATTCGCTCGGCGACGTCGGGCGTGTTGATGCGGTTCGTCGTGATGAGCGGAATGCCGACGTGCCCTTTGAGCTTGCCGGTCACCCACGCGAACGCCGCGCGCGGCACGCTCGTGGCAATCGTCGGGATACGGGCCTCGTGCCAGCCAATGCCGGTGTTGATCAGCGTCGCACCGGCCGCTTCGACGGCACGCGCGAGCTTCACGACTTCGTCGAACGTCGAGCCGCCTTCGACCAGATCGAGCATCGACAGTCGATAGATGATGATGAATTCGCGCCCGACGCGCTCACGCACCCGTCGCACGATCTCCACCGGAAAACGCATGCGATGCTCGAAGCTGCCGCCCCAGCCATCCGTGCGATGGTTGGTCCGGGCGGCAATGAATTCATTGATCAGATACCCCTCGGACCCCATGATTTCCACGCCGTCGTACCCGGCGCGCTGCGCCAGCGCAGCGCAATTCACAAAGTCCTCGATGGTCGCTTCGACCTCATCGGCGGTGAGTTCGCGCGGTTTGGCCGGCGTGATGGGCGCCTGCAGGGCGCTGGGCGCCACGAGATCGGGATGGTAGGCGTAACGACCGAAGTGCAGTATCTGCATGGCGATCTTGCCGCCCGCCGCGTGTACCGCCTCGGTCACCACACGGTGCTTGTCGGCCTCGTCTTCGGTACTGAGCTTCGCCCCACCGGCGTACGGACGCCCCGCCTCGTTCGGCGCAATCCCGCCCGTCACCATCAGCGCCACACCGCCGCGGGCGCGCTCGGCGTAGAACTCGGCCATACGGGCGAAGCCGTTACGGGCTTCTTCGAGCCCGACGTGCATCGAGCCCATGAGCACGCGGTTGCGCAGCGTGGTAAAGCCCAGATCCAGGGGCTGCATCAGGTGGGGATAGCCGCTCATCGTCGTCTCTCTCATCGTTCGGCGGGGTGCCGTGGGGTCTCTTATAGGTTGGTCTTGTTCCGGTTATGCAACCGGTTGCATAGTTCGACGATTCTAAGCGCGCGAGCGACTATGCAACACGTTGCATAGTGCGATTAGAGTCCCTAGACTAGCGGGCATGCCGCTCGCCCACGCCCTGATGACCTCGCTGCTGGAAAAGCCCTCCTCGGGATACGACCTGGCGCGCCGGTTCGACAAGTCCATCGGCTTCTTCTGGCACGCCACGCACCAGCAAATCTACCGCGAACTGGCGCGCATGGAGACGGCTGGATGGATCGACTCGGCGGCCGCTCCGGACGGCGGTCGCACACGCAAACGTGTCTATCGGGTGCTCGACGCCGGGCGGGACGAGTTGCTCGCCTGGGTGGCCACGACCACGGAACCTGCCGATCTGCGCGACGACCTCATGGTCCGGTTGCGGGCCGACGCCGCCATCGGCCCGCTCGGTCTGGTGCCCGAATTGCAGCGCCGCTCGGCGCTCCATGCGCAGAAACTGGCGGCGTATCAGGCTATCGAGGCCCGGGATTTTCCGGCAGATGAAACCGGTAGGCCGCTGACCCGTGAGGCCGCGCTACAGCGTCACATCCTCCGGTTGGGGGTGCGTTACGAGCAGGGATGGCTCGACTGGACACGGGAAGCCCTGCAGTTGCTGGCGCAATGGGATGACGCCGTGACCGAAGACCGTCAGGCCACCTGACGTGGACTGCGCGACATAGGAATTCGTCCCATTTTCTTGTCAACGGATGGGGTGTCTGGCGCGTTTAACGTGAGAATCGACGTTAAGCAGGTGTCCAGGCCGGACATTCCGGCCGACCGGCGAACGTCGCCGTTTTTCGCCCCACCCTAGGCATTCATGGTGTTCTCCTTCAAGCCCCTCAAGCCCTCCACGCTTTCCTGGCTTGCCAGCCGTGCCCGCGCTGCCTCCCAGCGCACGGTGCTGTCGATGCTGGTTGCCGCTACGCTCCCCCTGGCAGTTTCGTCCGCTCACGCCGGCACGGTCATCGTGCTCGACTCCGGAGCCGCGCAACTCTCGCTGATCGATCAGGCGACGCACAAGGTCGTCGGCACCATGCCCACGGGCAAAGAGCCGCATCACCTGATGATCACGCCCGACAAACGCTCGCTGATCGTGGCCAACTCGGTCTCGAACAGCCTGATGTTCCTCGATCCGAACACGGGCAAGTTCCAGCGTCAGGTCGCCGACATCGACGATCCTTATCAGTTGGGCTTCTCGCCCGACCGCAAATGGTTCGTCACCGCGGCACTGCGCCTCGATCGCGTCGATCTGTATCACTACGACGGTGAAAACGTCACGGTGGCCAAGCGTATCCCGCTGGCCAAGACGCCGAGCCACATGACGTTCTCGTCCGACAGCAAGACGGTCTTCGTCACGTTGCAGGATTCGGGCGAACTGGTCGCGATCGATCTGCCGACGCAGACCGTCAAATGGCGCATGCCGGTGGGCAAGACGCCGGCCGGTCTGTGGATGACGCCGGGCGACAAGTATCTGCTCGTTGGCATGACTGGCGAGGACGACGTCGCAGTAGTCGACTGGCGCACGCAGAAAGTCGTCAAGCGCATTCAGACGGGACGCGGCGCGCACAACTTCCGCTCGCTCTCCGATGGCCGCCACATTGCCGTGAGCAACCGGGTCGAGAGCACCATCAGCATCATCGATTACGAAACGCTGACCAAGGTGGCCGACATCACCGGTCTGATGCCGGGGCCGGACGATATGGAATTGTCCGCAGATAAACGCTATCTTTGGGTAACGTTCCGATTTGCGCGCCACGTGGGCGTAATCGACCTGACCACGCGCAAACTGGTCGATACCATCGCCGTCAACCGGTCGCCGCACGGCATCTATTTTGCCGAGCGCGCCCCGGTTCTCTCGCCGAACCCGGACTGACAGGGCCGACAGATGATTCAGGAAGCCATCAATTTCGTCGATAGCGGCATTTCCGCTGCCCAGACGCTCATCTACGTCGATGTGGTGCAGCCGCTGCTGTTCCACTTCAACCTGATGGGCTACGACGATGATATCTACGACGCCCTCTATCTCGTGATCATCGGCGTCTTGCAGGTCGGCCTGACGTACGTGCTGTTGCGTCCGCTCGAAGCCCTGCGTCCGCTCGAACAGTGGCAGGACCGCAAACAGGTTCGCTCGGACGTCATCTACACCTGGATCGCCAAGCTCGGCATTCTGAATCTGCTGTTCTTCGTGGTGTTGCAACCGGTCTTTAACGAGTTGCAGAGCCAGATGGTGATCCATGGGCTGCCGAGCGTCGATCTCGATGGCTTGTACCCCGGGGTGACGGATCAGCCGATCGTGTCGTTCCTGATGTACCTGACAGTGCTCGACTTCGCCGGTTACTGGTATCACCGCTGGCAACATCGTTTCGGCGTCTGGTGGGAGCTGCATGCCGTGCATCACAGCCAGCAGCAGATGTCGCTGTGGTCCGACGACCGGAATCACTTCCTCGACGACATCCTGCAAGCCGGGTTCTTCGCGGCCATCGCCCTCTTCATCGGCGTGCAACCCGCGCAGTATGTGGTGCTCGTGGCGGTGGGTAACTTCCTGCAAAGCGTGCAGCACGTGAATGCCCGTCTGCCGTATGGTCCGGTGCTCGAACGCCTGATCGTGAGCCCGACATTCCACCGTCGCCACCACGCCATCGGCTACGGACATGAAGGCACGCGCTACGGCTGCAACTTCGGGGTGCTGTTCCCGTGGTGGGACATGCTGTTCCGCACGGCGTCGTGGGAGCGCACCGTCGAGCCGACCGGCATTCGCGACCAGTTGCCTGCACCGGAAGGCCGTTCGCGCCGTTATGGCATCGGGGTGATCGCGCAACAAGTACGTGCGCTCGGGCGCATTGCCAAACGCATCGTGCCGCGCCGAACGTCCGGTCGTCAGCCGGTCTGAGCCCCGCCCGGGCGGTTCGTCGCCACCCGGCACGAAGGACGCAATGCCTTCCAGCCGCTTACCGGCGGCGCTGCGGTAACACGATGTAACAGGGGGAGAATCGCCGGATCACGGCCCTCCTCCTGCCTCTCCGTCCGGCGTATTTGCCCCTTCCCCAATCCGCAAATTCGGCGCTTTCGCGACGATTTTCCAGCGATTTCACCCCGTTTTTTGCATTTCGACGTTCTCGGACGAGCATCAGGCGCGTCGCGCGCGATGTCCGCTTCGTCATGCGCACCGTCGCCCGTTTCGCCAGGCCGCGCGTAACACGCCGTAACCTCGGCCACCCCCGCCTGATACCAAGTCCGACGCCCTCGTCGCTAGACTGATAAACGTGGCCTCCCCGTCCGGGAATCGGCTCGATATCCCGGCAAATCATCAGGCGGAGGCAGCCATGGAGCAAACGTCCAACACCGCAGTGTCACCTCAGCAACCGGCGCCCCCGAAGCGGCGGCGCACGGCGCTTTGGATCGGCATCTTCATCCTGATGGTCGTGGCGTGGATCGCATGGCACCTGCTGCACCGGCCAGCCGCACGACGCAATGTCGCCCCGCAAATCGTCTCCGTCGCACAAGTGACTTACGGCAGCATGCCGGTCACGATCACCTCGCTCGGCACGGTCACGCCCGAAGCCACCGTCACGGTCCTGCCGCAGCTTAGCGGCTACCTCACGCAGGTCGGTTATCAGGAAGGGCAAGACGTCAAACAGGGCCAGTTCCTCGCACAGATCGATCCGCGTCAATACGAAATCAGCAAGGAACAGGCACAGGCACAACTCGCCAAGGACCGGGCGGCCCTCGCTCAGGCCAAGGCCGATCTCGCGCGCTACACGCAACTGCACGAGCAGCGGGCGATTGCCGAGCAGACGTACGCCGATCAGCAGTTCACCGTGGCGCAGGACGAAGCCGCCGTGAAGGCCGATCTGGCCAACATCAAGCAGTTCGAACTCGACCTGACCTACTGTCGGATCACAGCGCCCGTCTCGGGCCGCGTGGGCTTGCGCCTCGTCGATCCCGGCAACTACGTGAGCACCACCAGTACAACCGGCATCGCGGTCATCACCAGCGTCAAACCGACAACCGTGGAGTTCACCGTCGCCCAGAATGCCCTGCCGGCGGTGATGAAACGCTACCGCACCGGGACACCGCTGGCGGTCACCGTCTATTCGAGCGACAACACCGAGCAACTCGCCACCGGCACGCTCTACGCAGTAAGCAACCAGATGGCGACGGCGACCGGGACCGTCACCCTGCGCGCCCGATTCGCCAACGACGACGAAGTGCTCTTCCCGCAAGAGTTCGTCAACGTGAAGCTGCTTGTCGACACGCTCGATCACGCCATGCTCGTGCCCACACCCGCAGTGCAAAGCGGCGCGCCGGGGGATTTCGTGTATGTCGTCACGGCGCAGAAGACGGCATCGTTGCGCAAGGTCACCATCGGACCGAGCGACGGGAAGCACACGGTGGTCACGAGTGGCCTCAACGCCGGTGAGACGGTCGTCACCGACGGGATGGATCGACTGAGCGACGGCGCGCACATTGCCTTGCCGGTCGCGGCAAGCAGCGCGGCGGCCAGCGAACCTGCCGGGGCGCATGAGGGACGTCAGGGGCGACATAGGAACGCCGACGCCTCCGGCGCATCGGCCGCCACCAGCCCCTCGTCCCGATGAGCCGCCCACGGCGAGCCATCTGGCCTGATCCGACGCTCCAAGGCACGCGCTCATGAATTTCTCGCGACTTTTCATCCTGCGTCCGGTGGCGACCTGGCTGCTGATGATCGCGCTCGTCCTCGTCGGGCTCGTGGCGGTGCGGGTGCTGCCCGTGTCGTCGCTGCCGAGCGTCGACTATCCGACGATTCAGGTCCAGACGTTCTACCCCGGCGCCAGCCCTTCCGTGATGGCGACCACGGTTACGGCCCCCCTCGAAGTGCAACTCGGGCAGATCCCCGGTTTGCAGCAGATGATTTCGTACAGCGCCGAAGGGTCGTCCGTCATTACGCTGCAATTCGATCTGGCGCTCAATCTCGACGTCGCGCAGCAGAACGTGCAGCAGGCGATCAACGCCGCGAACAGTCTGCTCCCCAGCGGACTCCCCGCACCGCCGACCTACGCCAAGGTCAACCCGGCGGATCAGCCGATCATGACGCTGGCCGTCACGTCCTCATCCCTGTCGCTCACCCAGCTTCAGGACGCCGCCAACAACCGCCTCGCCGCCAAGATCTCGCAGGTCGCGGGCGTGGGCGTAGTCACGCTGGCGGGCGGCAATGTCCCGGCGGTGCGTGTGGAAGCCGATCCGCAGAAGCTCGCCGCCTACGGTCTGAATCTGGACGACCTGCGCACCTTGCTCGCCAACGTGAACGTCAGTCAGCCGAAGGGCAATTTCGACGGTCCGGAACTCGACTACACGCTCGACGCCAACGACCAGATCACCGATCCACAGGATTATCTGGATACCGTCATCGCCTATCAGAACGGTAATCCTGTCTATCTGCGTGACGTCGCACACGTGGCGAAAGCCGCACAGGACGTCGAACGTGGCGCATGGTTCAACAAGACGCCGGCCATCGTGCTGAACGTCCAGCGTCAGCCGGGGGCGAACGTCATTGCCACCGTGGATCAGATCAAGCGGGCGCTGCCGCAACTCGAAGCGACGCTGCCCGCCGGCATGAAAGTCAGCGTGGTCTCCGACAGCACGGGCGTGATCCGCGCATCGGTGAGCGACGCCGCCTTCGAACTCGTGCTCGCGGTGGTGCTCGTGGTCGCCGTCATCTTCGTTTTCCTGCGCAACGTGCCCGCGACCATCATTCCGAGCATCTCGGTGCCGGTGTCGCTGATCGCCACGCTGGCGGTGATGTACGAGCTGGGGTATTCCATCGACAATCTCTCGCTCATGGCGCTCATCATCGCGACCGGGTTCGTGGTGGATGACTCCATCGTCATGATCGAGAACGTGGTGCGTTACCTCGAAGCCGGTATGGCGCCGCTGGAAGCCGCGCTGGCCGGGGCCGGTCAGATCGGCTTCACGATCATGTCGCTCACGATTTCGCTGATCGCCGTGCTGATCCCGCTACTCTTCATGGGTGGGGTCATCGGGCGGTTGTTCGGCGAGTTCGCCGTCACGCTCGCCGTCACCATCGTCATCTCGGCGATCGTCTCGCTCACCGTCGTGCCGATGCTCTGCGCCCGAATCCTGCGCGCGCAGGAGGCACGGCACCCCAGCCGTTTCGAGCGGGTGAGCGAACGGATTTTCGACAAGACGCTCGCCGCCTACGAGCGTGGCCTGCGATGGGTACTCGACCACCAGTTTCTGACCCTGATGGTTGCCATCGGCACAGTGGTGCTCACCGTCGTGCTCTACATCGTGATTCCGAAGGGGTTGTTCCCCGTGCAGGACGTCGGCGTGCTGCAAGGCATCACCGTCGCGGACAACTCGGTCTCGTATGCGGCGATGGTCAAGCGGCAGACCGCGCTGGCCGACGTCGTGCTGCAAGACCCCGATGTCACCTCGATCACGTCGTACGTCGGCATCGACGGCATCAACACCACGCTCAACAACGGCCGCTTCCTCATCAACCTGAAGGCGCACGACGACCGCTCGGAGACTGCCGCCGAGGTCGGCCGCCGCATCCAGCAAGCCACGGCGAAGGTGCCCGGCATCAAGCTTTACGTGCAGCCCGCGCAGGATCTGACGCTCGACACCACGGTCTCGCCCAACCAGTACAAGTTCGTACTGCGCGGCCCCGATCAGGCGACGCTCGCGCAGTACGTGCCACCGCTCATCGCCCGGCTGAAGCAGATCTCGTCGATTACCGACGTAGCGAGCGATCTCGACACCAGCGGCCTGTCGATTCAGGTGGAAGTGAACCGTCAACTGGCGGCGCGATACGGCATTACGCCCGCGACCATCGACAATGCCCTGTACGACGCGCTCGGCCAGCGCATCGTGTCGACGATCTTCCAGCAGTCGGCACAATATCGGGTGATTCTTGTTGCCAAGCCCGACTCGCTGAACACGATCCAGTCGCTGGGCACCCTCTATCTACCGAGCCAGACGAGTGCGAGCGGTCAGGTGCCGCTCTCGGCCATCGCGCAACTCAAGGTGGTGCGCACGCCGCTGGCGATCAGCCATTTGCAGCAATTCCCGGCAGTGACGGTGTCATTCAATCTGGCGCCGGACGCCTCACTCTCCAGCGCCGTCAAGGCAATCCGCAGCGCCGAGCAGGCGGTGCATTTGCCGCCGTCGGTGGCATCGTCGTTTCAGGGCGCGGCGCAGGCGTTCGAGGATTCGCTCTCGAGCGAGGTCTATCTGCTGGTGGCCGCGCTCGTGGCTGTCTATATCGTGCTGGGCGTGCTGTACGAGAGCTTCATCCATCCGGTCACCATCCTGTCGACCCTTCCCTCGGCCGGTATCGGCGCCCTGCTCGCGCTGATGCTCACCGGAAGCGATCTCGACGTCATCGGCATCATCGGCATCGTGCTGCTCATCGGCATCGTCAAGAAGAACGCGATCATGATGGTCGACTTCGCCCTCGACGCCGAGCGCTCGCAGCATAAGCCACCGCGCGAGGCCATTTTCGAGGCGTCGCTGCTGCGCTTCCGGCCGATTCTGATGACGACGCTCGCGGCCATGCTCGGTGCGCTGCCCATGCTGCTCGGCTCGGGCACCGGCTCGGAACTGCGGCGTCCGCTGGGGCTCGCGATCATCGGCGGCCTCACGCTCAGCCAGTTGCTCACGCTGTTCACCACGCCCGTCATCTATCTGTATTTCGACCGGCTCGCGGCACGCGTGCGTGAGCGCCGGGCGCGGCGCAGGCAGCAAGCCGCCGGCCGCCCGGGCGCCTCGGACAAGCCGGAGGGTGCGCAAGACCCGGGGAATGCGGGAGACCAGCCGTGAACCTTTCGGCCCTGTTCATCAAGCGCCCGGTCGCGACCACGTTGCTGGCCGTTGCGGTGCTGATTTCAGGTTGTCTGGCGTACCTGCGGCTGCCCGTGGCGCCGCTGCCCAACGTCGCCTTCCCGGTGATCGCCGTGCAGGCGAGCATGGCGGGCGCGAGCCCCGAGATCATGGCGTCCACCGTTGCCGAACCGCTGGAACGCCGACTCGGAGTGATCGCCGACGTGACCGAACTGACCTCGACGAGCACCGTCGGCTCGGTCTCGATTCCGGTCGTCTTCGGCCTGAAGCGCGATATCGAGGGTGCAGCGCGCGATGTCGAAGCCGCGATTCAGGCCGCAAGAGCGGACTTGCCGAGCACGCTGCGCAGCAATCCGAGCTACCGCAAATTCAACCCGGCCGACACGCCGGTCATGGTCATTGCCCTGACGTCCGCCACGCTCACGACCGCACAGCTCTACGATTCGGCCGACTCCGTCATCCTTCAGCAACTCTCCCAGGTGGACGGCGTCGGCCAGATCACGGTGGGCGGCGGTGCATTGCCGTCGGTACGGGTCGAATTACAGCCGGGCGAGCTCAACAGCTACGGAATCGGACTGGAGGACGTGCGCGCTGCCCTGTCCTCCGCCAACGCGAACAGCGCCAAAGGCCATCTGGATCAGGGCGATCAGCGCTTTCAGGTCACCTCGAACGACCAGATCGGCAAGGCCGACGGTTACAAGGATCTCGTCGTCGCCTATCGCAACGGCGCGCCGGTGATGCTGCGCGACGTGGCGCTCGTGCGCGACAGCAACGAGAACATCCGCAATGCCGGGCTCTTCAACAACCGCCCTGCGGTGCTGGTGATCGTCTATCCGTCGCCGGGCAGCAATGTCGTCAGGACCGTGTCGCAGATTCGCAAGATCCTGCCGCTGGTCGAAGCCACGCTGCCGCACGACATCAAGGTCAACGTGGCGCTGGACCGCTCGGTCTCGGTCGAGGCGTCGCTGGGCGACACGGAACGCACGCTGGTGCTGGCGGTGCTGCTCGTGATCGGCGTGGTGTTCGTGTTCCTCCGCTCGGCGAACTCGACGCTGATCCCGGCCGTCGTCCTGCCGCTGTCGATCATCGGCACCTTCGGGCCGATGTACCTGCTCGGCTACAGTCTGGATAACCTCTCGCTCATGGCGCTGACCATCGGGACAGGCTTTGTCGTCGACGATGCGGTTGTCGTCATGGAAAACATCGTGCGTCATCTGGAACTTGGCGTCCCCCCGAAGGAAGCCGCCCTGCAAGGCGCAGGTGAAGTGGGCTTCACCGTGCTGTCGATGAGCCTGTCGCTGATCGCCGTCTTCCTGCCGATCCTGCTCATGCCGGGCATCGTCGGCCTGCTGTTCCACGAATTTGCCGTCACCCTGTCGATCGCGATCCTGATCTCCATGGTGATCTCGCTCACGGTCACGCCGACGCTGTGCGCCTATGTGCTCACCCGCGAGTCGGCCGTCTCGCAGGCCCGGTGGTCGACATGGATCGGCCGCCAGTTCGACCGCTTTCGCGATGCCTACGCGCGCTCGCTTACGGCAGTGCTCGACCATGCCGGTCTCGTCGGTCTGGTGATGCTGGGCCTGCTCGTCGGCAATCTCTTCCTGTTCCGGCTGCTGCCCGCCACCTTCTTCCCGGAGCAGGACACCGGCATTCTGATCGGTCAGATCATGGCTGACCAGAGCATCTCGTTCCCGGCCATGCGCCAGAAGCTGGAACAGTTGCAGACCATCGTCCAGACCGACCCCGCCGTGGCCTCCGTGGCGGGTTTCACCGGCGGACGTTCACTCAACTCCGCCACGGTGTTCGTGCAACTCAAGCCGCTCGCCGAGCGACACCTGTCGGCGGCAGCAGTGGTCAACCGGCTGCGGCCCAAGCTCAATGGCGTCTCCGGCGCGCGCCTGTTCTTGCAGGCGCAGCAGGACTTGCGCATCGGCGGACGACAGTCGGCGGCCGAATACCAGTACACGTTGACGAGCGACGATGCACAGGCGCTGTATCAGTGGGTGCCGAAGCTCGTGACCGAGTTGAGCAAGCATCGGCAGACGGTGCTCGACGTGAATACCGATCTTCAGCAGAACGGTTTGCAGATGTACGTGAACATGCATCGTCAGACCGCCGCACGCTTCAACCTGCAACCGAACCAGATCGATAACGTGCTGTATGACGCCTTCGGGCAGCGCACCGTTTCCACGATTTACAACCCGATCAATCAGTACTTCGTCGTCATGGAAGTGTCGCCCGAGTATTGGCAGTATCCGAACTCGCTCGATCAGATCTACCTGAGCACTGCGGCGGGCAACGCCAGCGGCACGGGGCAGACGCAGATGTCCGGCAAGACTGTCAGCGGCGCGAGCGCGAAGACTGCGGCCTCGGGCACCAATGCGCTCAACGCCAATGCCGTGGCCAACCAGCAGAACAACGCGATCTCGAACAGCCGGGGAGGCAACTCCAGCGGAAGCGCGGACAGCACGGCCGCGGAGACGATGGTGCCGCTTACCGCGCTCGCGAGCTTCACGGCGCGGCACACGGCCACGCAGGTCAACCATCAAGGCGGCATGGTCGCGGCCACCGTGTCGTTCAATCTCCCGGCGGGGGGCTCACTGAGTCAGGCGCAGGTCGCCATCGACGACGCCGCGCGCGCCATCGGCATGCCCGCCTCCATCCACGGCGCGTTCGCGGGCGCGGCACAGGCGTTTTCGCAGTCGATGGGCACGGTGCCGCTGCTCATCCTCGCGGCACTCGGTGTGGTGTACATCGTGCTGGGCGTGCTGTACGAGAACACGATTCACCCGCTGACCATTCTTTCGACGTTGCCGTCGGCGGGCATCGGCGCCACGCTCGCCCTGCTGATCTTCGGCACGCCGTTCTCCGTCATCGCGCTGATCGGCATGATTCTGCTCATCGGCATCGTCAAGAAGAACGGCATCATGATGGTCGACGTCGCCATTCAATTACAGCGCCGGGAAGGCATGCCCGCCAAGCAGGCCATTCACGAAGCGGCGGTCGTGCGGTTGCGCCCCATCATGATGACGACGTTCGCCGCCGTGCTCGGCGCCGTACCGCTTGCCATCGCGCTGGGTCAGGGGGCGTCGTTGCGCCAGCCGCTCGGCGTCACGGTCATGGGCGGCCTGCTCCTGAGTCAGGTGTTCACGCTTTACACAACGCCCGTCATCTATCTGTATCTGGACCGCCTGCGCGCGCGGCTCGCACGCTGGTCCACGCGCCTGCCCTGGCATCGCGATCCCGGCCCGGAGGTTCGATCATGAGTTGGTTCGCAAAGGCATATCGCATGCCCCTGACGCATATTGCGCGCACTTCCTGCACTTCACGCGCTTCACGCACTTCACGCACTTCGCCCCGTAAGCGTCAATCCCCGACGCGGGTGTCGCTGGCCTGCGCCGCCATGCTGGTCGGGCTCGCGTCACTGGCCGGCTGCGCTGTCGGCCCGGACTACCAGCGCCCGCTCGTCGATATGCCGACCCACTACACCGAACTGGCGGGCTGGACGCAAGCGCGTCCCGACGCCGAAGGCCCGAAAGGCCAATGGTGGACGGCCTTCCACGATCCGCTGCTCGACACGCTGGAGCCGCAGGTCGAAGTCTCCAACCAGACCGTGCGACAAAGCTACGCCAACTATCAGCAGGCGCTCGCCGAAGTCCGTCAGGCGCGCGCGGGGCTGTTCCCGACGCTCGGCATCGACGCCTCGGCCAGCCGCTCGCGCGGCAGCAGCGGCGGCGCCAGCACGTCCGCGGCGCTGGCCTCGCGCAACGGCGCGAACATCGTGAGCTCGGCCGCGACCGAAGCCAGCGTGAGCTGGGCGCCGGACATCTGGGGGCAGGTGCGGCGCTCCATCGAGCAAAGCAGCGCCACCGCGCAGGCCAGTCAGGCCACGCTGGCCAACGCGACGCTGTCCGAGCAGATCGCGCTCGCCAACGCCGTCATCGACTTGCGCATCACCGACGCGAACATCGATCTGCTGACGCAAACCGTCGCCGCCTACACGGAGTACCTTCGGGTCGTGGCTGCCCAGGACCGGGCAGGAACGGTGCCGCCGTCCGACATCATTACGGCGCGCACGCAACTGGAAAACGCCCGCGCCAGTCTGATCGCGCTCGGCATCTCGCGGGCGCAGTATGCCCATGCCATCGCCGTGCTCGTCGGACGCAATCCGGAATCGCTGACGATCCCGCACAGCACTGCGTTGCCGCGCCTGCCCGACGTGCCCATCGCCTTGCCGTCGACACTGCTTCAGCGGCGCCCGGACATCGCAACGGCCGAGCGGCAGATGGCCGCACAGAACGCGGCCATCGGTGTTGCACTCGCCGCCTACTACCCGAACATCACGCTGTCGCTCACGGACGGGCTGTCCGCCGCCCCCGTCGCAGGGTTGTTCAAGATTGCCAATTACGTGTGGTCGCTCGGCGCGAGCGCGTCGGAGACGATTTTCGACGGTGGCGCAAGAAGCGCCAAGGTCGATGCCGCGCGCGCTGCCTACGACGCGGCCGTGGCGAATTACCGGGGCACCGTCCTCACGGCATTGCAGGGTGTGGAGAACGATCTGGCATCGCTGCGCATCCTCGAACAGCAGGCGCAGACGCTCGACGAAGCGGTGCGCGACTCGACGGAAGGCGCCCGCATCGCAATGAGCGAGTATCAGGCGGGTACGGTGGATTACACGACCGTCGTCACCGCACAGACGACGCAACTCACCACGCGGCAAAACGCATTGAATGTGCAGGAATCGCGGTTACTGGCCGCTGCGTCGCTCATCGGCGACCTCGGTGGCGGGTGGTCGGACGACGCGCTGGGGCAGACCGGGTCGCCTGCACCTACCGACGCCAATGCGCCGTCAGGACCTACGGATCAGGCGACGTCCGCCGCCAAGTGACGACGTGACACTTCGTCACTTTTGTCCGGCCGGCGTCGGAGGCGCACAGCAACGCTGTACATTGATCGCCTTGCCACGACAGGCCGGCAGCGAAGGTGTCGATTTGCAGAGCAGCGCCTGCGAGGGCCAACCGTACCGGAACCCTTTGTCGAGCATGCACAACTGCGCGGCGGCAACGTCGTTGAGCGGCATGACGTCTGACGGCATGTTCAATTCCGTGTAGCCGCAGGCCGTCATCTCCCGCTTCACTGCTGCGATGTCGTCGCCGGGACGTGTCCAGTACGTATAGGCCGGCTGAACCGTCTGTGCAGAGGATGTCGAGGCTAGTGTCGACGGATCGACATCCGGGTCCGTGCCGAACGTCTTGCCTCGCGGCAAACCGGCGCACGCGGGCAGACGCGGGAAATCCGTGCAGACGATTCGGCGGTCCTGATAGCGAAAGCCCCGGTCGATCATGCAGCGTTGCGCGCCGGCATAGTCGTTGAGCGTCATGTCCTTCGGCTCGACGTGTGCCGCATCGGGAAATCCGCAGGCCAGCATCGCGCTTCGCACGCCCGGCACATCGACACCGGGCTTCGCCCACAGCGTGTAAAGCGGTGGCGCAGGCTGAAACGGGCGCGTCGTACAGGCGCTCAGCGCCACCGCGACGCCGACGAGCGCCACGCCCCATGCGAGCGCACGCGCGATTCCCTGCCGCTTTGTCGCGAATGATGGGGATACCGCCGCCGCAAGCGCCTTCCCGGGCCGCCTCAACACCTGAGCCTCATGACGTCTCCTTAACCGTGGGGCCTGAAATCCGGCCGATGGGGCAGGCATTGTAACGTCCGTTGCGCCCGGCGCGGCCTGCCTGAGACTTCAGCGCTTCTACACCGAAGTGCCGTTCATGCAGACGACCTCCAGACCTTCCGCGCTCGACGCAGGTAAATCGTTGGAAGTCCTTGAGGCCGGTCTGCTGGTATTCTTCGACGCTGAACAGGAAAAAATGGGGGGTGCGTCGCACGGGTTGGGCCGAGCGGCTATCGATACCGTAGCCCGGTCGCATGGCGATCGGACCTGCCATATGGCTGAAACATTGACCGGCGGCCACCCCGGATCGAACTCTGCGAATCATGGTGCATCTGCAATCCCACGCCGGCGACGCGCTCGCCGGCCATCACATCGCGTGGTACGTGTACGTGCTGCGCGCCTTTCTTGCCCTGCTCGTGCTGGGCGTCTGCGCCTGGGGGGCCATGGCCCTCGTCTACCGCTGCCCCGGCCCGGCGCTCGTGCGCTATCTCGTCATCGCGCTGTGGGTGTTGCTCGGTGTCGCGGCCCTCGTTGCACTGCTGCGCGTGCGCGCCGGCGTGCCGCTCCGGGGCTGGCCGCTGGGCTTTCTGATCGCGGCGATTCTGCTCATCGGGTGGTGGCAAACGATCCGGCCGTCCAACGACCGCAACTGGGCTGCCGACGTGGCACAACTGCTCGATTCACAGATCGACGGCTCGCGCGTCACACTGCACAACGTGCGCAATTTCGAATGGCGCACCGAAACCGACTTCACCCCCCGGTGGGAAACCCGCGAATACGACCTTGACAAGCTCGTCAGCGCCGATCTGGTCCTCTCATACTGGATGGGCCCCGCGATTGCGCACACGCTCGTCTCGTTTGGCTTTTCGGACGGCAAGCGCGTAGTGTTTTCCATCGAGATCCGCAAGAAGCAGGGGCAGAAGTTCTCGGCTGTCGGCGGATTCTTCAAGGACTTCGAAGCGACGCTGGTCGCCGCCGACGAGCGCGACATCCTGCGTGTGCGCAGCAACGTGCGCGGCGAGACGACCTACCTCTACCGGCTGAACATTCCGCCGAAAGCACTACGCGAGGTGTTTCTGGGCTATCTGGCACGCGCGCGCGAACTGCGCAGCGAGCCAGCCTGGTACAACACGCTTACGAGCAACTGCACCACCATCGTCTTCGAGATCGCACGGCTCATCGCGCCCGGATTACCCCTCGACTACCGCCTGCTGCTGTCCGGCTACTTTGCCGAATACGCCTACGATCAGGGCGGTCTGACGCCCGGCTTCACCTACGCCCAGCTCTATGAGCGCGGTAATTTCGTGCAGCGGGCGCTGGCCGCCGGCGACGCACCGGACTTCTCGACACGCATCCGTCAGGGCGTGCCGGGCGACGATCCGACGGTGAAGCCGTGATGTCCGCTCGCACGCAATCGGGGCTTCGTCGTGCCGGTGCGCTGGCCGCCGTCCTCTGGCTGACGGTCCTCTCGGGCTGCGCGATGGTGGAAGTCCGCTCCCTCGGCCCGGAGCAGTACATCGCCATGAAGCGCGGTGACATTCTGTCCACAGGCAAGCTCAGTGCCTCGACCGACCAGACGATCCGGGTGGCCGGACTGGACGAGACGACCTGCGCCAAAACGTCGCTCGACTGTATCGATGCCCTGGGCCGCGCCAAGGAAATCGATGTCGACCGGCGACTGGCGGCAATGGCAGAGATCTCGATGCAACTCGCCATCGCGCAAACGTCCCCCGGCGACAAGCAATGGAATGACGCACAGTTCGACCTGTGGTTGCGCACCGCGCGCTACTCGTATGCGTACCTGTTCTACAGCGACCGCCCGTCGAGCGAGCGCGCGTTCGAGGACCGGCAGACGCAGGTCCGCGACTACTACAACTATGCCGTGCAGAACTTCGCCGTCGCCCTTTTCCGCCGGGTGCAGCAAACGGGCAGCGACAAAATTGCCGGGTGGACGTTGCCGGTGGATACCAGCAGCGTGCGATTCGCCGGGAACCGTACTCAGCCGCGCGAAGTGCTACCCGCCTCGACGCTATCGTTCGCGGGGCTGCGCAGCCCGTACCGACGCGACGGCTTCGGCGCAGAACTCGTTGCCGTGCTCGACGAGAAGTCCGCCGCCGATGCACTCTCCGCGACCACCCGCAGCCCGACGCCACGCGGCGATGCTGCGACGGGGCCGGATTACGACAACGACGACAGCGGTTCGCGCGGTGGCCTGAGCACCCGTGAGAGCCGCGCGTCACGCGACTTCCGGCGTGCTACCGATCCCAACGCCGGCCCCGTCTTCAGTGAGATGCCCTCGCCCTCGCTCACGCTGTTGCTGCGCTTTAACGGCACGACCCTCGAAGAGGTGCTCACGACACAGGTCGCCACGCTGGTCGTCTACGACCCCTACCGGCAGACGTCGGTCGAGCTCAACCATCAGTTGGTGCCGCTCGCGGGCAACTTCACCGCCGGTTACGGTCTTTGGCTGGCGCGCTCCGGTTTTGCAGAACAATCGCTGCGCACCCTGTTCGGGCGCGACCGGGGCATCGTGCGTCCCCACATCTATCTGATGCAGCCGTTCGATCCGGGACGCCGCGTGATCCTGATGCTGCACGGTCTGGCGAGCAGCCCCGAAGCCTGGGTGAACCTGGCCAACGAGATTCAGGGCGACGCCACGCTGCGCGAGCATTTTCAGGTCTGGCAGGTTTATTACCCGACGAATTCACCGATCCTCGTGAACGCGATGGCCATTCGCAACGCATTCGCGGCCACGCTGAAAAACTTCGATCCGGACGGCCTGTCAGCGGCGTCGCATAACGCCGTGATCATCGGGCACAGCATGGGCGGCGTGATCGCCCGGTTGATGGTCTCCAGCTCCGATGACGATTTGTGGGAGACATTCCAGAGCCAGTATCACCTGGACGATGAACAGATCGATCGCGCCCGCGACCGGCTCGACCCGCTGTTCGACTTCCGGCCGGTACCGCAATTCGAGCGGGCCATCTTCATTGCCGCGCCGCATCGCGGCACGCCGTTCGCCCGTAACCGGCTCGGACGGTGGGTCTCGAACCTCATCAAACTCCCCGTCACCCTGCTCTCGAGCATCGACGACGTGCTGCACTACGCGACCGGCTCGGAGGACAACCCGTCCGAGGGCAAGACACGTTACGTGCCCAACAGCATCGATCAGTTGCGCGACAACGATCCGTACGTGATGGCCGCCGCCGGGCTGAAGATATCGCCGGCGGTGCAGTACCACTCGATCATTGCGCGACGTAGTGCGCAGGGGCCGCTCGAAGCGTCGAGCGACGGCGTGGTGCCCTACACCAGCGCGCATCTCGCAGGCGCCGAGTCCGAGCGGGTGATCGTGGCCGGCCACAGCGTGCAGGAAACGCCGCAGGCCATTCTGGAAATCCGCCGAATCCTGCATGAAGACGTCGACGAACTGGAGCCCGTCAAACTGCCGGGGCGAATGAGCCCGTTCCAGCCCATCGATCCCCCGCCGCTGGCCCCGTCGCTGCCGGGCCGCCCGACGTCGCGCTGAGCGGTCGCCGCTCAGGACACCGCGTTGACCTGAATGTGATAAACGCCCCACGGGCAAAGGGTGAACCGCTCCTTGAGCGGTTTGCCCGCCAGTGCGGGAATCGCGGCCGGGTCATACACCGCCCACAACGGTCCGAGTCCGCCCAGCGCGAGCGGCTTGTCATCGAGATGCGTGGCGAGCAGGAAGCGGTACTCACGCACTTGCCCCAGTGTGGTTGCCACGACGTAGCCGTCAATGGCGCGCAGCAGCACCTGCGTCGCCGGGTTCGACGGCGCCCCCGCCTGTATAAGCACGTCGGCCAGACGCGGGCCACGCAACGTATGCGGCTTGGCGTCGTATTCGAGCGTCGGGCGGATCGTCTGGGCGGACATGCGCGTGAGCATGGCGAAGTCGAGCGCATATCCCGCATCGAATTGCACCAGTTGCTTGTGGAACAGCTGATCCAGTGCCGGATCGACGGGGCCGCGATTGTGGCGCTCGATCGCACCGGAAATCGTGACGAGCGGCGTCGACACCGGGCCGGACGACGCCCCCGCAGAAGGCCCCGATACACCCGATACGCCCGGCTTGGCGAGCACAGGCACCGATGCGCCCAGTGCCACGGCACCGGCGAGGAATTGACGTTTTTTCATGGCGAAGGAAGAAGCGGATAGCACGACGCAGGCGCGTGCGGCGAGCCGCCGCACAGTCGCACGAGCGTACCACCGATGCCCCCTGGCCTGCCAACGTCATTGGCTTGCCGGGCGGCATCACGCCATCAACGCCTTATTGAATCAGCCGGTCGCCTTCTCGAACGTGAAATGCACCCGGCCGTCGCGGATCGGCAGAATGTCGGGCCGGTCGTCGCCCACTTCCGCATCGAGCCGGTCGTTGAGCAGCGCGTTCATCGCAAGCAGCAAGGCGCCATTGGCGCGCGGCGCCAGCGCGAGATTGCGCGACTCAGTCGGATCGGCGTGCAAGTCGTAAAGCTCCACGTCGTTACTGGCGAAAAGCGTTTCGAGCGACGTGGGCCGGTTGAACTGCTCGGGAGAGAAATAGCGCGAGAAGCGGTAACGTCCGTCGAAAACGCTGCGGATCATGCCGCGATGCCGGAAGTCGGGTTGACGCGCAATCAACCGCCGATGAATCTCCTCGATCGGCACGCCTTTCTGACGCAACGTCGCATACTCCTGTGCCAGCCACTCGCTGTCGTAGTACAGCAGCATCGCGTAATTGAAGAGTGCCGCCGGGCGCAACGCGTCGACGGCCTGCCGCTCGGGGCGTCGCAGCAACGGCGTCAGGTCGTGTCCATGTGCCGCGTCGCCGGCCACCCGGGCAACGCCTGCGGCGTCTAACCCCGTCAATCCGAGCAGCGTGGGCGTGATGTCCAGATGCGAACTGAGGGCCGCGCACTGCTTCCCGCCCGGATAGGCCGGGTGACGAATGACGAGCGGCACGTGGTTCTGCTCGCGGTAGGCCGTCGGCCCCTTCCCGACGAGCTTGTGCGCACCGACATGGTCGCCGTGATCCGCACTCATCACCACGATGGTGTTCTTGTCGATGCCCAGTTCGCGCAACGTGTCGAGCAGCTTCACCACGTGCGTGTCGCAATCGCGAATGCAGTTGAAGTAATAGTCCTGATAGACCTGGAGCCGCGCGTCGTCCAGCGGATAGTCGCCGACCAGCACGCCCTCGGCGGCGTTATAGACACCGTGCGCGGCCGGACGCCCCGGCGCATCGTAGGCCTGCTTGCGCGTGGCGGCGAGCGGCACATTCCAGTGTGCGTCGTAAATCGCATTCTTCGGGGGACGGGCGTTGCCCAGCGTCGGCCCGTTGGCGTTCTGCGTGTCGACGCCTGCGGGGTCGGTGTTCAGGAACATGGCGTCGTGCGGATTGACGAGGTTGACCGCCATGAACCACGGTTTGTGCTCGCTCGCCAGTTGGGCACCGCGTCCGCGCAGCCACGACACCGCCGACGATGTCGTCAGGCCGTCGTAGGTGTAGCCGCCACGCACGCGTCCGATCAGGTCGCCCACGCCGAAGTAGTCGTCGAACCCATACGACTTGAACAGCGCGTTGTACGCCTGCGTCGGGGTGTCGTAGGGCGTGTGGTTCTGATGCAGCTTGCCGCTCAGATGCCATTTGCCGAGATAGGCGGCGTAATACCCCGCGTCCCGCATCATGTGACCGATGGTGCGAAGGTCGGTCGACATGTCCGGCTGCCACGGAATGCCGCAGTTATCGAATACGCGCGTGTGCTGAATGTGCTGCCCGGTATACACAACGGAGCGCGATGGCGAGCAAACGCAAGCGGCGATCTGGTGATTCATGAACGTCACGCCCTCGCGGCGCAAGCGCTCCCGGCCTGGCACCGGGAACGGCCACTTGTCGAAGTGCCGCTCCTGATCCGTCAGGATGAACAGGATGTTGTAACCCTTGGGCGGCGTGGCAGGCGCTTCCTGCGGCATCGTGTAACCGTCGTCGACATGCGGTTCACGGTGGCTGGACGTCGGCGCCGCCAAGGCCGAAGACGTCAGTCCTGCCGACGCGACCGCCGCACCGGCCTGCTTCAGGAAGCCCCGCCGCGACGGGTTCGGGCCAGATGATGGCGTGGAGATCACGTCCTCGTTAGGTGTGGCGGGGGACGAAGGCTTGTGGGATGTCATGCGTCTCGCTCCTGAGAAGGCGCCAACGTCGTGCGACGCGTCGGCTACCGGATGGGAGTCTCATTATTTGGCAGGACTCAGTACACATCGATGAAAAGTCACGCTATATTCATTACCAAAATGACATCAATAGCGCGGCATCGCCGAGTCTATGCACCGATGGAGTCCCTCGCCCCCTTAGCCATGACCGAAGCACGCCCCTCCCCAAGCCCGGACGCCGGGCCCCTCGCCCGTCAGATCCCGGCCGTGCTGCGCAAGCTGCGCATTCGTGACCTTGAGACACTCCGGTGGCTGGGCCGCACACGCAGTTTTGCCCGGACGGCGGAGGCGGCAGCGATTACCCAGCCGGCGCTGTCCAAGTGGTTACGCGAGATCGAACAGGCGCTGGGCGTCGCGCTGTTCGAACGCACCACGCGGCGCGTTACGCCAACGCCCTATGGCGATGCACTGCTGGAACGCGCGGAGCGCATGCTGACCGACCTCGCGGGCGTGGCGCCTGCCATGCAGGCGTTGCGCGACGGGCTGGCCAAGCCCGTCAACGTCGGCATTCTTCCCGGGATGGCGAGCGTGCTGATGCCCCAGACGCTCGCCCGGCTCGAACGCACCGGCCCGGCGCTGCGCATCAACTTGCTCGAAGAGACGCTCGATCGCCTGCTGCCCCGCGCGCAATGGCACGAGATCGATCTGCTCATCTGCCGACTGGACGAAACCGCGATGAATGCGGGCTTCGGGGTCGTGCCGCTTTATGACGACGACGTTCGTGTCTTTGGCGCTCGCCACCACCCGCTCGTCTCGCATCCGTCGCCGGACTGGGCCGACGCTGCGCGCTACCCATGGATCGTGCCGCCTCCGGGCACGCCGATGCGCCGTGCCATCGATACCGAATTCGCGCATCAGGGGCTGCCGTTGCCGCGCGTCATCATGGAGTCCGTCACGCTCATGACCAACGCCAGCACGGCGCAGGCAATGCCTTGCCTGTTCCTGGCGTCACGTCTGGGCGTGGCGCGCTCACCGCTGGGGGCGTCGTTGCATGATTTCGGTCTGCGGTTTTCGCACGTCGCACCGACCGTCGGCGTATTGCATGGCCACGCACCGAGTGCCGCCGCACTCGCGCTCATCGACGTCTTGCAGGACGTATCCCGCACGCTCTCGCCACCGGCTCGCGCCTCCTCCTGAAAGCACTCGGCGCCTGCGGCCCGGCTCTCGTCCCAAGCGCCGAGGCTGGGAAATCCCTCGAAGTGGGTCGGCGTGCGATCCTGCGGCCCCGTTTTCATCCGAGGCACCTAAATCATCGAAACGCAACATCACTTGAAAAATCGCCGCTAAGTCATTGATTGTTTATAACTTTACGTGGCATAGTCGCGCCAGCGGACGCTCGCACGCACTAAGTGTCTCCTAAGTTTCGCGCGCTATCGTGCGCCCGTGCCGTCCTCCGTGGTCGGCAAGATTTAGGCGTAGGCTGACTTGGCCACGCCAGAATGCGTACGGAAAACCATGCGGATATTGCTCGTAGAAGACGACTCCATGATCGGCGAGGCCATGATGCAGGCGCTCAAGGACGCCTCTTATGCGGCCGACTGGTGTCGTGACGGCGATGCCGCGCTGGCCGCCCTCGCCGCCCATGCCTACGACCTGATGCTGCTCGACCTCGGCCTGCCGGGGCGAGACGGCTGGGAGGTCCTGCGTGCCCATCGTGGGGCGGGCGGGCGTACACCGATCATCGTTGTCACGGCCCGCGACGGCGCCGAAGACATCATTCAGGGCCTCGATCTCGGTGCCGACGACTTCGTCGTGAAGCCGTTTGAAGTGGGCGAGCTGCTTGCCCGCATGCGTGCGGTGATCCGGCGTCATGCCGGTGTGGCCGTGCCGGTGCTGACCAACGGCGCGCTCGCGCTCGACCCGGCGACCCATCAGGCAACGTACGGGGAGAACAGTTGCGTGCTGTCGGCACGCGAATACGCACTGCTGCATGCGTTGATGCTTCGCCCGGGTACGATCCTGTCTCGCGATGCCCTCGAACACCGCCTGTACGGCTGGGGTGAAGAGATCGAGAGCAACATGATCGACTTCCTGATCCACTCCATTCGCAAGAAGCTCGGGGCAGACGTCATTCGTAACATCCGTGGCGCGGGCTGGCTGGTGCCCAAGGCATGATGCGTTCCTTGCAGTCGCGACTGGTGGTCACGCTCTCGGCCTGCGCGCTGGGGCTGGCCATCGTTGCCGGTTTCGTCTCCTATGCGGCGGCGTTTCGTGAAGCCTACCGGTTTCAGGACGACCAACTACTGCAACTCGCCGCCCTCGTCGATACACGCAATCTCGCGGGTGCCGACAGCGCCATGCACGGCCTGCCGATTCAGGATCACGACTACCGTCTGACGGTGCAACGCCTCGGCGGCACGTTTCCGGTAACGCTGTCCGACGGCTTTCACACCGTCAACACCGGCGACCATACCTGGCGCGCTTTCGTGCGCACCATTGGACCGGAACTGCGTATCGTCGTCGCGCAACCGACCGAGGGTCGCAACGAGATCGCACGTAATAGCGGTTTGCGCACCGCACTACCGTTCGTCGTGTTCGTGCCGCTGCTCATCGCCGCCATTGTCTGGACGGTTCGCCGCGCATGGCGTCCGGTGCAGCAACTGGCTGCCGAAGTCGACAAACGGCGCGATACCGATCTGCGTGGACTCGATACGCAAGGGGCGCCGACCGAGATCGAGCCGTTCATCGTGTCGATCAACCGTCTGCTGTCCCGCCTCGACAAGGCACTCGACGAACAACGCCGGTTCGTCGCCGACGCCGCGCATGAATTGCGCTCGCCCGTTACCGCACTGGTGATTCAGTCGGAGAACCTCGACCGCGCACTCGAACCCGCAGGGCTCGACGCGGAAACGCGGAACCGTCTGACCAAGCTCAAGAGCGGTTTGCGACGCACCCGAACCCTGATCGAACAGTTGCTCACGCTTGCGAGAGCCCAGAGCGCCCCGATCGTGCCCGCCCCGCCGCTGATGCTGCTGCCCGCCGTGCATGAAGCGCTGGAAGACGTATTCGTGCTCGCCGACAGAAAGCAGATCGTGCTCGATCTGGTCGACGCGACATCGAATACCGCCACGAACCCGCCAGGACGGTCCGGCCTGCGTGTCGCCGGCGCGAAACGCGACATCGTCACGCTGCTGGGCAATATCGTCGGCAATGCCGTGCGTTATACCCCGGCGGGCGGCACGGTATCGGTGCGTCTGTCGTCGACCGCGAGCGATGTGATCATCGACGTGATCGACTCCGGTCCCGGCATCGATGCCGACAAGCGTGAGCGCGTGTTCGACGCGTTCTACCGCGCCACCGATCATCGCGAATCCCGCGATCACGGCGGCGAAGGCACCGGACTGGGCCTTGCGATCGTGCGGGCCATCGTCGACCGGCTCGGCGGACAGGTCCAGTTGACGGACGCCAGCGCGTCAGCGCCTCGCGGCCTGCATGTCCATGTCGCGCTTCCCAATCCAGACAATCCGCAGCACTCCCAAAGCACACATCACCCGGCCAATGGGACCACCGAGCCCACGCGGGGGGCTCAGGGGTTACAGTCTCCCGGCGCTCACAAAAGTTAACTGCCTCATCACTTCATCCATCAAGACGGAAGCTTCGCATTCATGTCCACACGTCCTCAACGTGACGCCGGGTTAGAGCCCTGGCCGATTTCTCCGACGGCCCTGCTGTGGCTGCTGATCGTGTTCGCGCTGGTCTGGTTCGGCGTGCTGAATCTGCGCCACCTGATCTCCAGCGACGAAGGCCGCTACGCCGAAATGGCCCGCGAAATGCTGGTCACGGGCGACTGGGTCACACCGCGCTACAACGGATATCTGTATTTCGAGAAGCCGCCGTTCCAGACCTGGATGAACGCACTCACGTTCATGGTCTTCGGTCTCGGTGACTGGCAGGCGCGTCTGTGGACGGCGCTGACCGGCTTCGGCGGCGTGCTGCTCGTGGGTTATACCGGCCGTCGTGTGTTCAGCGCCCGGGCGGGCTTCTTCGCCGCGCTTGCACTGGCAAGCGCGCCGCTGTGGAGCCTGCTCGGTCACTTCAACGTGCTCGACATGGGACTGTCGTTCATGATGACGCTGGTCCTGTGCTCGCTGCTGCTTGCGCAGCGCCCCGGCCTCACCGACACCCAGACGCGTAACTGGATGTGGTTGTGCTGGGCCGCGATGGGGCTGTCGATCCTGAGCAAGGGCCTGATCGGCGTCGTGCTGCCCGGTGCCGTGCTCGTGATCTACACCCTGATTGCACGCGACTGGGCCTTGTGGAAGCGCCTGCATCTCGTGAGCGGCCTGATCGTGATGCTCGCCGTCACCGTGCCATGGTTCGCCGCTGTGATGTCGCGCAATCCGTCGTTCTTCGAATTTTTCTTCATCAACGAGCACTTCAACCGCTTCCTGAAGCCGGACCACAACCGCCCGGGCGCCCTCTGGTACTTCGTGCCGGTGCTGATCGTCGGTTTCCTGCCGTGGCTGTCGATGATCCCGCGCGCCTTCGCCGGCTCGCGTGCCATGCCGCGTCAGGCGAACGGCTTCCGTCCGGTGCTGATGATCACGGTCTGGGCCGTCTTCATCTTCTGCTTCTTCTCGCTCTCGCACTCGAAGCTGATTTCGTACGTGCTGCCGATCGTGCCGGCCATCGCCATGCTGTTCGGTCTCGGACTCGCCGGCATGACCCGCGAGTCGCTGCGCAAGCACCTGATCGTGTCCGTCGTGCTGTTCGTGGCGACGATCGTCACGGGCCTCGTGTTCCTCTCGCATCATTCCGACAGCCGTAACCCGGTCGAGGCCTATCGCGCGTTCACGTATTACCTGTATGCGGCGAGCGTGGTCGGTCTGATCGGCATCGGCATCACGCGCTGGCTGAGCACGCGCAGTACCAAACAGGCGCTGATCGCCTTCGCCGGCACGTGGCTGGCTTTCGCGATGATCGGTGGATCGGGTCACGAAGCGTTCGGACGCGCCAGCTCGGGTGTGGATCTGGTGCCGGCCGTGCGCGCGGAAATGGACCGACTGGGGCCGGACACGCCGTTCTACTCGGTCGGCACGCTCGATCACACGATGCCCTATTACCTGCGTCAGCCGATGATCATGGTCGCGGTGCAGGACGAGCTTGAGTTCGGCATCTCGCAAGCGCCGGATAGCTGGGTGCCCACGCTGGAGAAGTTCGTGGATGTCTGGATGGCCGATCCGAAGGCGCTCGCGCTGGTCGATCCGGAGAAGTTCACGGTACTGGAGACGCTCGGCCTGCCGATGAAGGTCATTGCGCGCGATAACCGTCGCGTCATCATCGAGAAGCCGACGGATGCGGCGTCCGCTAATGGCGGTACACCTGCCGAAGCCCACTCAACAGCTCCGGCAGCGTCGTCGCCCGCCGCCAACTGATCGACAAAGCACAACGAAAAACGGCTGAGCACGGTGACTTCCGTCTCAGCCGTTTTTCTTTTGGGTCAATGCCTTGGCGCATTGACCTCAACGAATTACTTCGCTTTCTTCTTGACGCCCGCGGGCTTGGCGTTGCCGACCGACACCCCTGCCTCGGCCGTGAGCATCAGGAAGGTGAAGGTCTCTTCCAGATACAGACGAACCGTCGTGGCCGTGTGATCGAGGTAGCCGATGGAGACGTCCTGGCCGATGTGCATCTCGTAGTCGCCACCGCGCGTCGAGACGATACAACCGCCATCGATCGCCGGCGCCCAGATGATCTCGCCGCTCACGATATGGCCGATGTGCTCCAGAATCGGGTAGCCCTGATCGTTCGCTTCTGCCACGGCCGTGTAGGCATCGGCACCCAGCAACACGCTGTACGGACCGTCGACACCTTCCAGACGCAGTTGTTCGAGCGCCTTGGCGATTACGGTCGGGTAATCGGCGATGTTGTCGGGCAACGGCAGCACCGGGTTCGACGTGCCCTGACGCACGCCCGTGATGCGGGCCGCTTCATAGCCGTCGAAAATGGCACGGTCTTCGGCATACGCCAGCTTGATCGCGGCGTCCTTGGCCGGTTGCCAGTCGGAGTCGTTCGCGCCGCGCTCGACATCGTCGATGGCTTCGCGCGACAGCTCGAACGGCACACGCAGCGCCACGAGCGGCTTCACTTCGCGCTGACGTGCGCCCACGCCGTCGAGCGGCGCATCGATGGACGTCTGATGACCGGTGCCGACGCCCGCGAGCGCCAGACCGCCCGGGCCTTTCACGTCGACCACACGACGGGCGGCCACCGTACGCTTGAATGTGCGGGCCACCTCTTCTTCGATCTGCGCCCACGCGGCGCTCGAAATGGGGGCCAGTTCGCGATGCAGGTTATTCATGCCTGAGAAACTCCTTTGAGCGATCCGATTTGCAGCGAGCCATCCGCGGGTGCGGGGCTTGCCTGATGAGAAGCCTGAGCGTCGAGGACCTGCACGCTGGAAGGCTGTGCGTCGATCAACGTCTTGATAACCTGACCGGCGCCGGCCGCGGCCGCCACCGGTTCACGCTCGGCCAACGATTCCAGCAGTGAGGCCGAGGGCACGAAGAACAGCCCGCCGGTCACCGCCGTGCTGAAGTCCAGCAAGCGATCGTAGTTACCGGGCGGCTTGCCGACGAACATGTTCTCCAGCATCTGCTCGATGGGCCACGGCGAGCGCGCGTAGCCAATGAAGAACGTGCCGAACTCGCCCGAGCCGGGGCGGCCGAACGGCATGTTGTCGCGCAGGATCTTCACTTCCTTGCCGTCGACTTCAAGCGTGGTGAGCGCGCTGTGCGAATTGCTCGGCTTGACGTCCTCGTCGAGCTCGACGTCCGAGAACTTGGTGCGGCCGATGATGCGCTCCTGCACCTCCACCGGCAACGCATTCCAGCCCGTCATGTCGTGCAGGTACTTCTGCACCAGCACATAGCTGCCACCGGCGAAGTCGGGGTCTTCGTCGCCCATTACCGTGAAATCGAGCGCTTCCTGGCCCTCGGGGTTCTCGGTGCCGTCGACGAAACCGATCATCGCGCGCATGTCGAAATAGCGGAAGCCGTGAACCTCGTCGACGACGGTCACGGCGTCGCCCAGCTTGTTCAGCATGAGCGTGGCGAGGTCGAAGCACAGGTCCATCTGCTCTGCGCGGATGTGCAGCAACAGATCGCCTGGGGTGGCCGGGGCGTGACGCTTGCCGGCACCGAATTCGCGGAACGGATGCAGCTCCGCCGGGCGCGGGTCGCCGAACAGGCGATCCCAGGCGTTGTCGCTGAAACCGACTACGCACGACAGATTGCCGCTCGGCACGCGCTTGCCGACCGAGCGGACATACGCGGCGGCATCGGCACACCAGTTGCGAACCGCGGCGTGTGCGGCGTCGTCGTCGCGAACGGTGGCGACGAGGAAGATGGCGCTACGGGTGACGGTGCCGGAAACGGGTTGAGGTTCGGGGGCAGGCTCGGGAGCAGAGGCGGGGCGAGAAATCGGACGTTCGATCATTGCTTTCCTGCTTGGGACTTGAGTTCTTGCCGCTGACGAGGGCCAAATCCGGTCGGCAAACCGACCGAAGGCTATCGGACAGTGACTTTTGGTGTGTCAACTTTATAACGCAACACACCGTAATATGCCACTCCCATCGACATCTCCGCTACCGGGCCCTTGTGCGGCGCGGGTTTGCGGGCGGCCGCATCAATTCTGTCAATTTCGCCATATTCGCGCCATTTTGGCGTTGGTGGCGCGCCCATAACATGGCGGCGTTCCTTCCGGTACCGGTGGCGCCCGCGTGCGCATTCACCGGACGGCCCTTGTTCCGTACGCCTGCGACTGCGCCCGAGCGCGTCTGAATCATGTGGATTGTCAACGTTGCGCTCAAACGGCCTTACACGTTCATCGTGATGGCCATTCTGATTCTGCTCGCCACGCCGCTCGCGCTCCTGCGCACGCCCGTGGACGTGCTGCCGGAAATCAACATCCCGGTCATCAGCATCATCTGGACCTATAACGGGTTGTCCGCACAGGACATTGCCGACCGGATGATCTCCGGCAACGAACGCGGGTTGACGACCACCGTCAACAACATCGAGCACATCGAGTCGCAATCGTTGCCCGGCATCGGCATCATCAAGATCTTCCTGCAACCGACGGCCAACATTCAGACGGCCATCGCGCAGGTCGTCGCCGTCGAACAGGCGCAGGTCAAGCAGATGCCGCCGGGGGCCACGCCGCCACTGGTCATCAGCTATTCGGCCTCGTCGATCCCGGTCATGCAACTGGGTCTGTCGAGCCCGAGCCTGTCGGAGCCGGCACTCAACGACACCGCGCTCAACTTCCTGCGTCCCCAGCTCGTCACGATTCCGGGGGCGGCCGTGCCGTACCCGTATGGCGGCAAGACACGTCTGATCTCGGTCGACATCGACACGCGCGCCCTGCTCGCCAAGGGCCTCACGGCGCAGGACGTGGTCGCCGCCGTCAACGCCCAGAACCTGATC
The DNA here is from genome assembly GCF_022696215.1 of Pandoraea sp. LA3. Classification (NCBI taxonomy): domain Bacteria; kingdom Pseudomonadati; phylum Pseudomonadota; class Betaproteobacteria; order Burkholderiales; family Burkholderiaceae; genus Pandoraea; species Pandoraea sp. LA3. The sequence continues at coordinate 485,396 of NZ_PTPY01000038.1, forward strand.
CTGCCCACGGGTACCGCCAAGATCGGGCCGCGCGAGTACACCGTCGACATGAACGGTTCCCCGCCGACGGTCGAAGGGCTGAACAACATTCCGGTGCGCACCGTGGCCGGCGCCACGACCTATCTTCGTGAAGTAGCGCACGTGCGCACGGGCTTCTCGCCGCAGACGAACATCGTGCGGCAAAACGGCCAGCGCGGCGTGCTCATGTCGATCATGAAGACCGGCGATGCCTCTACGCTGTCCGTCGTCGATTCACTCAAGGCGCTGTTGCCCGAAGCCCGGGCGGCCTTGCCTGCCGACCTGCATATCTCGGCGCTGTTCGACCAGTCGGTGTTCGTGAAGGCCGCCGTGCAGGGCGTGATTCACGAAGCGCTGATCGCCGCCGCGCTCACGGCCGCCATGATCCTGCTGTTTCTCGGCAACTGGCGCAGCACCTGCATCATCGCCATCTCGATTCCGCTCTCGATCCTCTCCTCGCTGCTCGCGCTGCATGCGCTCGGCCAGACGATCAACATCATGACGCTAGGCGGACTGGCGCTCGCGGTGGGGATTCTGGTCGACGACGCGACGGTGACCATCGAGAACATCGAGCGGCATTTACACATGGGCACGCCGCTGCATCAGGCGATTCTCGACGGGGCGGGGGAAATCGCCGTCCCCGCGCTCGTCTCGACGCTGTGTATCTGTATCGTCTTCGTGCCGATGTTCTTCCTGACCGGCGTGGCGCGCTACCTGTTCGTGCCGCTGGCCGAGGCCGTGGTGTTCGCCATGCTCGCGTCGTACGTGCTCTCGCGTACGCTGGTGCCCACGCTGGCCATGCTGCTCATGGGCCACGCCCATCCGAGCGATCCGAACGCCAGACCCGGCATGTTCCGTCGCATCTATCTGCGCTTCGATGCCGGCTTCGAGCGCATGCGCGGCGCGTACATCGTGGTGCTGTCCACGCTGCTCGTCCGCCGCCGGGTCTTCGCCACGGGCTTCCTGGCGTTCTGCGTGCTGTCGATGGGGCTGGTGTTCGCGCTGGGCGCAGACTTCTTCCCGTCGGTCGATGCGGGCAACATCCGCATGCACATGCGGGCGCCGACCGGCACGCGTATCGAGGAAACGGCGCGTCTGGCCGACGAAGTCGAGAAGGTCGTGCGCGAAGTGGTTCCGGCGAACGAACTCGAAACCATCCTGGACAACCTCGGCCTGCCCTACAGTGGTATCAACCTCTCCTATAGCAACTCCGGGACGATCGGCACGCTCGACGGTGAAATCCAGATCGCGCTGACGCCGGACCATCATCCGAGCGCCAGTTACATCGACAAGCTGCGCGCCGTGCTGCCGCAACGCTTCCCGGGCGTGGAGTTCTTCTTCCAGCCGGCGGACATCGTCACGCAGATTCTCAATTTCGGCCTGCCCGCCGCCATCGACATTCAGATCAGCGGCAACCAGCAACTGGCGAACTTCGATGTGGCGACCAAGCTGCTCAAGCAGGTGCGTCAGGTGCCGGGCACGGTCGACACACACATCCAGCAACGGGTGAACTCGCCGACGATTCACCTCGACATGGATCGCACGCGGTTGCAGCAGTTGAACCTGAACGCCAATGCCGTCGCGCAGAACGTGCTGATCTCGCTCTCGGGCAGCTCGCAGACGTCGCCGGGCTTCTGGTTCAACGAACAGAACGGCGTGGAGTACAGCCTGTCGGTGCAGTCGCCGCAGTACCGCATCAGTTCGATGGACGATCTGCTGCGTCTGCCGGTCGCAGGCACGGCCAATAACGGCCAGCCCCAGTTGCTCGCCAACTTCGTGAAGGTTGAGCCGACGCAGCGCTTTGCCGTGGTGAGTCACTACAACATCCGCCCGGTCATCGACATCTTCGTGAGCGTGGAAGGCCGGGATCTGGGCAGCGTGGCGAGCGACATCGACAAGCTCGTGACGCAGGCGCGCAAGGATCTGCCGCGCGGCAGCCAGATCGTCGTACGCGGTCAGGTCAGCACGATGCAAAGCTCGTATCTGGGGCTGGGTATCGGCGTGGCGATGGCCATCGTGCTGGTCTACCTGCTGATCGTGGTGAATTTCCAGTCGTGGGTCGATCCGCTCATCATCGTGAGCGCCCTGCCCGCCGCCCTCGCCGGCATCGTCTGGATGCTGTTCCTGTCCGGCACGCGACTCTCGGTACCGGCGCTGACCGGCGCCATCATGACCATGGGGGTCGCCACCGCCAACAGTATTCTCGTGGTGGCCTTCGCACGGCAGCGCATGGAGGCCGGCATGGCGCCGCTCAAGGCCGCGCTGGAAGCGGGCGCCAGCCGGATTCGTCCGGTGCTGATGACCGCGCTGGCCATGATTATCGGGATGGTGCCGATGGCGCTGGGCCTCGGCGAAGGCGCCGAACAGAACGCGCCGCTGGGGCGTGCCGTGATCGGCGGGCTGATGTTCGCTACGGTCTCGACGCTCTTCTTCGTGCCGCTGGTCTTCGCGGGCGTTCATACGCGACTGGCGCGCCGCAAGGCGCGGCGAGCGGGCGGCACATCGGCACCGGCGCAAGGCGAGAGCCATGACAGCACAGGACACTAACGATCGCGCTGGCCGCGCCAATCGTATCGCGTGCAACGAGCGCATCGAACGAGATAGCGCGGCCCCAAGTGCCCGAGGCGCAAAAACCATCGCCTCACCTACCAGATATCAAGATTTGACGGGTTGAACGACATGACCGAGAAACATCACGCCGAACTGGCCATTCCCGAGCACGATCCTGCCGACGGCCGGCAGTTGCCCCCGCGTCACGGCGAATTCCGGCGCGCCAAGATCGCGCTGATCATCGTCGCCCTGCTGCTGGTCGCCGGCGCGGCACGCACCACCATCTCCAACGCGCTGCAACGCCGCGACGTCGCCGATGTGACCGCACAAAACGCAAAGCAGTACGTGAGCGTGGTCACGCCGCAGGCCACCGAAGCCAGCGAAACGCTGCTGCCCGCCACGCTGCGCGGCGCCGTCGAGTCGCCGATCTACGCCCGGGCGACGGGCTATCTGCTGCACCGTTACGTCGACATTGGCGCGCGGGTGAAGCAGGGCCAGTTGCTCGCCGACCTCGATACGCCGGAAATCGATCAGGAACTCGCGCAGGCCATCGCACAGCGCAATCAGATCAGCGCCAGCCTCGGCCTCGCCAAGTCGTCGCTCGATCGCTGGCAGCAACTGCGTCAGCGCGACGCCGTCTCGCAACAGGAGCTCGACGAGCGTCAGAGCACGTACACGCAGGGCGTAGCGAACCTTGCCGCCGCCGACGCCAACGTCAAGCGGCTTCAGCAACTGGAGTCGTTCAAGCGAATCGTCGCCCCGTTCGACGGTGTGATCACACAGCGCAATGTCGACATCGGCGACCTGATCGCCGCAGGCAGCGGCAGCAGTCAGGCGCTGTTCTCGCTGGCGCAGACCGATCCGCTGCGCGTCTACGTGCAGGTGCCGCAGGCGTATGCGCAAGGCGTGGCCGTCGGCCAGCCGGTCATCGTCACGCAGGCCGAACTGCCGGGCCAGCACTTCCAGGGCAAGATCACCCATGTGTCGGGCGCGATCGACGTGACGACGCGCTCGCTGCAAATCGAAGCCGCCCTGCCCAATCCCGACGGCAAACTGCGCCCCGGCGCCTACGTGCAACTGGCCTTGCCGAGCGCCGTGCAGGCGCACCTGAGTGTGCCGGCCAACGCCCTGCTGTTCCGTGCCGAAGGCCCCCGCGTGGCGGTCGTCGACGATCACGGCGTGGTGCATCTGCAAAAAATCGTGATCGCCAAGGATCTCGGGCAGTCGCTGGAACTGGCCGACGGCGTGTCGCCGACCGACCATGTCATCGTCAACCCGAGCGACTCCATCGACGACGGCGATCATGTGCAGGCCAAGGCGCTCGCCGTGAAAGGGGGTTCGGGGGGCAAGCCCAAGAGCAGCAACGCGAAGCCGCAGGGGGATCAGTCGTGAGCCCGGCCATTCGTCCGGAAGTCCGCACGCCAGGGCGTCCGATCGTGCGCCGCGCGCGACGTGGCGCGACACGGCTTGCCACGGCCGCGCTTTGCGTCCTGCTCGGCGCCTGTGCGGTCGGCCCGGACTATCACCGCCCGGAGGTCTCGACGCCCGCCGACTGGAAAACGGACGGTTTCTGGAAGCTCGCGCAACCGTCGCACGCAGCGTTGCAGCCCGACTGGTGGAAGGCGTTCCAGGAACCGGCGCTCGATGCACTTGAAACCCAGGCCCTCGCGCAGAACCAGACGCTCGCCGCTGCCGTCGCGCACTACGATCAGGCACAGGCGACGCTCTCCGGCATCTCCGCGCAACGGTTGCCGGAAGTCGATGCGTCCTTCGGGCTGGCACGCCAGCGCATTTCGGCGAACCGGCCGGTGACGAGCTATTCGTCGAGCAGCATGTCGACGGTGCAGAACAACGTGCAGTTGGGTCTCGGCGTCAGTTACGACACCGACCTGTTCGGGCGCATCCGGCGTCAGGTCGAGGGCGCGCAGGCGTCTGCCGAACAGGCGGGCGACGATCTGGCGAACGCGCGTCTGGTGCTCACGACGCAACTGGCGACCGCGTACTTTCAGCTGCGTGCGCTGGATGCCGAGATCAAGGTGCTCGACCAGTCGGTCCTGTTGCAGCAGAAGGCACTCGACTACGTAAGCGCTCAGCACGACCTGGGCGCGGTCTCGGGCCTCGACGTGCTCCAGCAGCAATCCCAGCTCGATTCGACGCGCGTGCAGGCGCGCTTGCTGCACCAGCAGCGCGATCAGTACGAGCATGCGATTGCCGCACTCGTCGGCGTTCCCGCCCCGGCGTTCTCCGTGGCCGAAGGGCCGCTGCCGAAGGCGTTGCCGCCGATTCCGCTGGGTGTGCCGAGCGACATCCTGCAACGACGCCCCGATGTCGCCTCGGCCGAACGCAGCATGGCCGCCGCGAACGCGCAGATCGGCGTGGCAAAGGCCGCGTTCTTCCCCAGCCTGATGCTCAATCCGGGCATTGGCTGGCAAAGCACCGAGTTCGCCAATCTGCTCTCCGCACCGAGCTTGTTGTGGACGCTGGGCACGCTCGCGTCGCAGGCCATCTTCGACGGCGGACGGCGTCAGGCCAACGTCGACTTCGCCAGCGCCGGCTATCGCGGCGTCGAGGCGAACTACCGCCAGACGGTGCTCACCGCGTTCCAGCAGGTACAGGACGGCGTGACCGGCTTGTCGGTGCTGGACGCTGCCGCACGGGAATCTCGCGCGGCCGTCGTCGACGCCGAACGTCTGCTCAGCCTCGCCAACGACCGCTACTCCGGCGGCCTGACGGCCTACCTGAGCGTGATTACGGCGCAGCAGGCGGCGCTCGCGAGCGAGCGTCAGGACGTACAGATTCGTGGCCAGCAACTCGTGCTGTCGGTCGCGTTGGTCAAGGCGCTGGGTGGCGGATGGCAACCGTCCGAGACCGCTTCCGCCTCGTCGGCCGACGCTCCATCTGACTCGTATAATGCGCAAAGATGAGGGGACGACATGAAAGTACTGATCGTTGAAGACGAACAAAAGGTAGTGGACTATCTGCGCGCCGGCCTGACCGAGCAAGGCTGGGTGGTCGACGTGGCGCTCGATGGCGAGGAAGGTACGCATCTGGCGCTGGAGTTCGACTATGACGTGATCGTGCTGGACGTCATGCTGCCCAAACGCGATGGCTTCGCCGTGCTGGGGTCGTTGCGCGAGCGCAAGTCGACGCCGGTCATCATGCTCACGGCGCGCGATCACGTGAACGACCGGGTGCGCGGCCTGCGCGAAGGGGCCGACGATTACCTGACGAAGCCGTTTTCCTTCATCGAACTCGTCGAGCGCCTGCACGCCCTCGCCCGCCGTACGCGGGTGCAGGAGTCCACACTGATCTCGGTCGGCGACCTGTTCGTCGATCTCATCGGACGCCGCGCCACGCGCGACGGTCACCGTCTCGACCTCACCGCCAAGGAATTCCAGTTGCTGTCGGTGCTGGCGCGCCGTCAGGGCGATATTCTCTCGAAGACGGCCATTACCGAACTGGTCTGGGACGTCAACTTCGATAGCCACACGAACGTCGTCGAGACCGCCATCAAGCGCCTGCGCGCCAAACTCGACGGCCCCTTCACCACCAAGCTGCTGCATACCGTGCGCGGCATGGGCTATGTGCTGGAGGTTCGCGAGGCGTAAGCTGTAAGCCCGCCCACGCGAACCCGCGCCCGAACGCTACCGTGAAACACTCGATCTCCCGCCGCCTTGCCGCCATGTTCGCCGTTGTGGCGCTGTCGGTGTTCGCGCTCGTGGGTGCGGCGCTGTATCTGGTGTTACGCGTGCAACTGGAGCGTCACCTGCGCGAGTCGCTCGACGACCGTGCGCAGATCGCCCACATCATCGTCTATCACGGCGGCACCCCCGAGAAGTGGCAGATCGTGCGGGAGAAACTGAGCGACATGACCCCGCGCGACGGCACCACGACCTATTCGGTCACCAGCGACGACCCGCGATACACGTTCGGCACGCCCGTGGGCGGCATGTTCGTCAAGCGACTGTCCAACGGGTACGTACGGCTAAGCCCCGACAACGGCGGCGACGACATGCTGACCACGCGCGAGATTCTGCCGCCGTATGGCACGCGTCCTGCCGTCGCCCTGCAAGTTGCCGCGAGCTACGCCCCCAACGAGCAGACGTTGCGGGCCTTCGGCCTGAGTCTTGCCGCGCTCTCGGGGCTGGGCGCACTCGGCGTGCTGCTGCTGACCTTCTCCGTCACGCGTCTCGGCCTGTCGCCGTTGCGGCGGCTCACGCGCGAAGCGTCCGAAATTCGGCCCGACAACCGGAAGCAGCGCCTCGTGACCCGCTCGTTGCCCGTCGAACTCGACGATCTGGCGCACTCGTTCAACGGTGCGCTGGCCCGGCTCGACAGCGCTTACGAGCGACTTGAATCGTTCAACGCCGACGTGGCGCACGAGCTACGCACGCCGGTCACCATCCTGATCGGGCAGACGGAAGTCGCGCTCACCCGCGACCGGCCGGTCGAGGAACTGCGTGTCTTGCTGCAATCGAACCTCGAAGAACTGGGGCGCATGCGCACCATCATCAACGACATGCTGTTCCTGTCGCGCGCCGATCAGGGCGAACGCGCCACGGGCCTCACTGCCGTGTCGCTTGGCAGCGAGGCGGCGCATACGCTGGAGTTTCTGGAGATTCCGCTGGAGGAGGCGCAGGTCAGTGCGCGTCTGCACGGCAGCGCGTTCGCACACGTCAACAAGGCGTTGTTCGGCCGTGCGCTGGCCAATCTGGTCATGAACGCCGTGGAGCATTGCGCGCCGGGCGCCAACATCGACGTACGTATCTCGCCGAAACCGGACGACGCGCGGCAAGTGCATATCGAAGTCGTCAACCCGGGGGCACCGATCCCGCCGGACGTGCTCAAGCACCTGTTCGACCGGTTCTACCGGGCGGAGGCGTCGCGCACGAACAGTCGCGAGAATCATGGGCTGGGACTGGCGATCGTGAAGGCGATTGCCGAAATGCACGGCGGGACGGTGTGGGCGCGCAGCGCAGACGGCTTCAACGCGTTCGGCTTTTCCGTGATCGCCAAGGCGGGCGGTAAGGACGACGACGGAACGCCTGCGCCGTCGCCTGCTACCGATGCGCCGCCATCATCGGCGCCGACATCACTGGCGCGTCAAACGCCGTGACGGCCGAGGTTGTTCGCCTGCGACATGGCATGCGGCGTGAAACCGGTCAACGTCTCGCCCAAGGCTTCCCGAGCGTAGGCTGCGGCCACCGTCATCTGCGCAAGACGCGCACGTAGCTCCAGATTTTCCCGCTCGAGATGGTGGACTCGCTGCATGGCGTCCGCCACATCGGCGCCATCACCGAGCGCATGATGACTCTCGGGCATGGCGTCGAGCAACGTCATGGCCCGCGCCAGATTCTGCTCCAGTTGCTGCGCCCAGACCGCGCCGCCGACCCCCGACATTGCGCCAAAGGCGGGAATGGCGGGCGTTTCAAACATTGCGCGCGCGCGAACGATGGCCTTTTGCACCGTACCGGCGCTCGGACGGCGCGTGACGCCCGACTGCGCCATGAAACGCAGATAGGTTTGCGCCCCGTAAATGCGGTGCGCGGCTTTCCATGCGTCCGCCAGGAACGCATCGAGGAAGGCGGGATTGTTGTGAGGGTGTGCTGCGTCCGCATCGCGTGCGGCACCAAGCAAGGCAGCATAGGTTGCATCGTCGAACTTCAAGGCGGACCGTGCCATGGCGATCTCCGGGTGCTTGCCGTATCAGGGGGGACGTTGTGCGCCGATGCGCCGGGTGGCGCACCGACAACACCACGTTGACGACAGTCATGCAGTCATGACGGCTGCGGGCAGCGCGCCGCAGCCGTCAGACGATACTCAGGGCTTCGGTGCCGATGCCGGAACCGGCGGGACTCGCGGCTTCGACGTGCGCTTGGCCGACGGATCGGGCGTCACGGCAATCGCAACGGCTTCGGTGTAATTCACCGTGACGGCGTCGCCGACCTTCACGCCTTCCAGCAATTTCGGATCTTCGACGTTGACGTCGACAGTGCGCTGCGGGCCGCGCAGCGTGACGACATTCGACTTGCGATCGATGCGCTGCACCGTGGCCACCACCTTCAGATTGCGTGCGGCGTCGGCAGCAGGCTTCTCCCCCGGTGCGGCGCGATTTGCGCCTTCGGTCACGACACGGCTGCGAATGCCGTCTCCCGGCGCCACGGAAATCGCGACGGAACGCTCGTACGCGACGATGATCTTGTCACCCTTACGCAGTTGCTCGAAGTTCTGCACCGCCGGGCCAACCAGAAACGTCACCGGTTTGCCCTGTTCGTCCGCGACTTTGATACTGCGATTCTTCACGTCGACGCCGAGCAAGGTTGTGCGATATTCGACAACGCCACCTGCAACGATTGGCGCCGGACGTGCCGCATCCTGCGCATGAACCACCGTTCCCAACGACAGCAGACCTGCCAACATCATGGCGTTCGCGAGCTTCATGGTGAGTCCTTTTGTTATCGAAGAATGCGATTCCCGCATCCGGGATCGCAAATTAGTTAATTATCCGAACTAAAACAACGGGAATTCCCGACCACGTAGAAACCCGTACGTTTCCATCGGATAGTAACAAAATAATTCAAAGCTGCAAGTTCGTTCTGAATTGCATGCCAAATATCGCAATCTATTCTTGTAATTTAAATTACCCGGAATTTTCCATACATGAACGCCGAATTCCCGAATTATGGGGAAAATAAGTATCGCGATTTGATGTAGATCAGTACTTCTCGTCAACTCCGGCTGCGATAGATTCACCGAGAACGGAAAACCGGATACACCTTGTTACAAAAATACTTACGAGTTTCAAGTAATTCTTAATCCATTCGGATGATCTTTTCGAATCTTGACAGTTTGCAATCCGAATCACTATCCTGATTCAATGCCCCCCGTCCAATGCCGCACAGGCATTGCTTTGCCGGTGTCGTGCCAGCACGTCGTTGTCGTCCCGTTCAATTTCAACATTCGAATGAGGTCACACAGTGCCTTTCCCCGACTCTCGCCGGGCTTCCCGGCAGCACCTCCCCCTCGCCGTTGCGCTCACCCTGCTGACCGGAGCTCTGCTTGGGGCCGCGCCCGTGCTGGCGCAGGCGCCCGGATCAGACAGCTCGACACCGGTTCAGGCGATGCCGGAAATGCAGCAAGGGGCGGTCGATGCGCTCACGAAAATGAGTCGTTATCTGCGTTCGCTCAAACGCTTTCATGTCGATGCCGATACCGTCACGGATGCCGTGTTGAGCACCGGACAAAACATCGGCTTCCTGCATCACACTGCGCTTTCCGTTCAACGCCCCGATAAAGTGCGTGCCGTGGTCAGCGGACAGGCGCGCCATCGTGGCTTCGTATACGACGGCAAAACCTTCACGCTTTACGAGCAGTCGCAGGGCAAACGTTTTTACAGTCAGGTTGGCGCGCCACCGACCATCGATGCATTGATTCGCGATATCGATGAGAAGTACCACGTCGGCATGCCGCTCGCGGATCTTTTCTATTGGGGAATGGATCCCGACGATGCGGCGCAATTGCGCTCGGCACTGTTTATCGGGCTTGACCGGGTCGGTGGCGAATGGTGCAACCACTACGCATATCAGCAACCCGATGTCGATTGGGAATTGTGGATCAGCGCCGGCTCGCGGCCGCTGCCGTGCCGCTTCGTCATCACGGATACGTCGCAACCGTCGCGCCCCCGGCACTCGGTGAATTACCGCTGGAATGTGAACCCGACCTTCCCTGCGGGCACATTCACCTACACCGTACCGGCAGGCGCGCAACGCATCGAAATGCGCCCGCCGTCAGCCGCAACGCAGGACGAGCCTGTGACGGGAGGTCAGCGATGATGCGAACGACCTCACGCCCAACGGCCACAGCCGATTCGCGCAAACCACGCATCGCTGCCGTGGCCCGTGCCACCTGTCTGGCCGCCGCTGCGGTACTTGTGCTGACGTCGACGGCCAGCCATGGCTTCGGTTTTCGCGGCGGTGCGCGCACCAGCCTTCACGGCGGTGGCGGCGGTTTCCACGGCGGCAGCTTTCAGGGGGGCGGCGCGTCCCATCAGGGCAATCTGAGCGGCGCCACACGAGGCGGCATGCCGGCGCATGCCAATACCGCTGGCCCGCCAAATGGCGGCGGGCAATCCCACGCCGGTGGGCAGCCGCCGGGGCCGGGACCACAACCCGGCCCGGGCCCGCACCCGAACCCCGGGCCCGGACCAAGTCCTTCGCCGAATCCCGGTCCCGGGCCGCACCCACCCGGACCACCGCCCGGGCCGGGACCCGGACCGGATCCCCATCCCCCGGGACCACCTCCCGGACCGGGGCCAGGGCCGGGGCCACATCCACCGGGACCACCGCCGGGGCCAGGGCCACATCCTCCCCCGCCCCCACCCCCTCCACCACCGCCACCGCCACCGCCTTATTGGGGCTGGGGTGGAGGATGGTATGACCCGGTCGCCGCAGCCGTGACGATTGGCGTATCTGCCGCCATCATCGGCTCGACCGTGGCGTCGCTACCGCCCAGTTGCGTCGGTACCGTGGTCAATAACGTCGCCTATCAGCGCTGCGGCTCGACGTGGTATCAGCCGGTGTACTCCGGCACCACCGTCCAGTTCGTCGTAGTGCCGGCGCCTCATTGAGACGCAACCTCAATCCTCCATCGATCCCCTGACTTCTACGGCGCCGGAGACGCAAGCCGGCGCCGTCCCTCCCCCGGCACACCCGCATGCTTGTGGACGACATGGCGAGAACGTTATGCTTGCGCCCATGAACCGTCGCATTCTCATTGCCCCCGAAGAGATCGAACTGACCGCCATGCGCGCACAAGGCGCGGGCGGGCAGAATGTCAACAAGGTCTCCAGCGCCATTCACCTTCGCTTCGACGTAATGCGCTCGTCGCTCCCCGACGAGGTCAAGACACGTCTGCTTTCCCGTCTCGATCACCGCATCACGCAGGACGGCGTGATCGTCATCAAAGCGCAGCAGCATCGCTCGCAGGAACTCAATCGCGCCGACGCGCTTGCCCGTCTGCAAGCGCTGGTCGATGCCGCCGCCGTCGCGCCGCGGCGTCGCGTGGCCACGCGTCCCACGCTGGCCAGTCAGGTGCGTCGCAAAGACGCCAAGCAGGTCCGTTCACGTGTCAAAGCCTCGCGCGGCAAAGTCCACGCGAGCCGCGACGATTAATGTTTATTTTTATTGGCATTTTCCCGTAAAAGCTAATTTAAATTAGCATTTCAGCAATACCGCGCCTGAGAAATGCTAATATAAAGCATCATTTCTCACAAAAAGCGCATCATCATGAGCTTTATGGAACCCCTGATTGCGGCACGCAAAGACGCCGGACTGACGCAGGCCGAGCTGGCTGATCGCGCCGGGCTGTCTCGCATGACCGTGCAGAAAATGGAGTCCGGCGCACTCGACCCGCGTCTGTCGACACTGCTTGAAATGGCACGCGCCCTCGGCCTCGAGCCCATGCTCGTGCCCGCCGGCCTTCAACAGGAGGTGGAAGCCTTCCTTCGCTCCGGCGGCAAGTTCCTGGCGCAGCCGAGCGGTGTGTCCGCCCCGCCTTCCATCGTCGAAACGCTCGGTCGATAGCGCCGCGTCCAGGGCACATCGCCACTTGCGCAGCGCCACCGACCGCACCGACCGACAGGGACTCTCGCCATGAATATCAAATACTTACGCGCGTATCTGCATCAGCCTGACGGGACACGCCGCCCCATCGGCTATCTCTCGCAGTACGGCGACATTCTCCGGATGTCGTTCGACGAGGACTACATCGCCGACGCCCGGCGGCCTGTGCTTTCGCTCGCCTATCGCGGCGCCAACGAAACGGCGACGCGCGAAATTCTGGCGTCACCGCAGGACGTGCGTCTCGTTCGAACCGACGGCCGCTGGCCGGTGTACTTCGAGAACCTTCTGCCGGAAGGCCACAATCGCGAACGTCTCGCGGCCGAACGTCATTGCAGTCCCGACGACGAATTCGAACTGCTCGCCGCCGCCGGGCACGACCTGATGGGCGCACTCGAAGTCGAACCCGTGCCCGCGCGCGAAGGCGTGCCCGATGTCGTGCACCGCTGGCATACGGCGCTGGGCCTCGAAATGGTCGAACCGGGCTTCGTCGATACGCCGGTGGAAGACGCCGCGTCGCTGCCCGGTGTCGTGACGAAGTTCTCCGCGATCCGCGACGGGCGCCGCTACATCGTGAAGCGCCGGGGCCGGGCAGGCTCGGTCATCCTCAAGTTGCCGACTACGCGCCACCCCGATCTCGTCGAGAACGAATTCACGGGCTACCGGCTGTGCGGAGCGCTGGGGCTCGATTGCGCGCAGGCCGAAATCATCTCTCGCCACGATGCCGATCTGCCGGAGCAGGTGCCGTTCGAGCACATTCTCGCGGTGCCGCGTTTTGACCGTCTGCCGGATGGGCGACGCCTCCATATGGAAGAATTCGCGCAGGTGCTGCAATACCCGCCACGCAGCAAATACGGGCGTGGCCTCGATATCGACTACACCACCATGCTGCGCGTGCTCGATCAACTGTCGGGACAGCCGGTACGCGATGTGCGCGAATTTCTGCGCCGCCTGATCGCGTTCATCCTGCTCGGCAACACCGACGCCCATCTCAAGAACTGGGCGCTGATTTATCCCGATGCACAGACACCGCAATTAGCACCGGTCTACGATCCGGTGTGCGTCGCTGCGTTTTTCCAGGACGTGCCGCCATCGCACTACGGTGTGAACCGCGCCATCGACAAAACGCTGCGTGCCTTCGATTGGCCGGCGCTCGAAGCGCTGCTCAAGGGCGCGGGGCTGCTGCGGGTCGGCCGACTAATGACAATCGCACGCGAGACGGTGCGCGATGCGCAAGCCGACTGGCCCGCATTACTCGACGATGCGCCGAATGCCGTGCGCGCGACCGTGCTCGAACGCCTGAACGGCGGTGTGGCGCTGACGGCCTGATCCCTCGCCCCCGAATGCGCCATGGGTCTCGCCGACCTGATTGACGCACCTATCAAAATTAATACCCGGATAATATTGCAATTCAAATAACACCCGGGTATTATTCGCCGGTATCGACACTACGTCATCGTTACCGGAGTCTGCCGTGACACATTCCTCGCTGGGTTACACCGTCTTTCGCGACAAGCGCCGCATTGCCGCCGGTTCGCTTGCCGACGCCGCCATCGCTTTCCAGCAGGCGATGCTCGCCGACCCTAACGCGTCCGTCATCATCTTCGACAACCTGACGGGCGACACACGCGACGTCGACGTGCGGGGTACCGCCGCCGACATCCGGACGCGATATCCCGCTCCGGAGGCCGTCACCCCGGACGCAGCGCCCGAATCCGACGACGCCCCCAAAGGCCGCGGCCGTCCAAAGCTCGGGGTCGTCGCCCGCGAGGTCACCCTGCTCCCGCGTCATTGGGACTGGCTCGCCGAGCAACGGGGCGGCGCCTCCGTCGCCTTGCGCAAACTCATCGACGAGGCGCGCCGCGCCAACGCCGAGCGCGACATGCTGCGCCGCGCCCAGGAGCGCGCGTACAGCTTCATGTCGACGATCGCCGGCGATCTGCCGCAATTCGAAGAAGCGTCTCGCGCCCTCTTTGCGAGCGACTTCGGAGCGCTTGAGACCCGCATCGCCGAATGGCCTGAAGACGTGCGTTCGCACCTTATGCGTCTCACGTCCACGGGCGATCTGACCGACGCGACACCATAAGCCACACCGGGCGCGCACGACCCGCGCGCAAGTTCACCCAGGCATAAGGGACGAGGACGACGCAACGTCTTCGTCGACCGCAGCGCTTCAGGACGCCCTGAAGCGCTCGGACACTCACGCCCTGACGATCTTGCGCCAGCCCCGCTAACCCTTTGATTTTACGACTCACCGGGCGGACCGCCGTCCCGGATGGGCCCCGCTTTGCCTGTCGTTTTCATTCACCGCGTTCACCAAGGAAAAGGAATCATGACGCCATCCACCGCAGCCCCCGCTCAACCGCCACAGCCGCCCAGGCCGCTCTGGAAAACCTGGTTGCTCATCGCCGTGCCGATGATGCTGACCAACGCGCTTCAGTCGCTCGCCGGCACGGTCGATGGCATTTACCTCGGGCACCTGATCGGCACCGATGCCATCGCAGCCGTCTCCGCGTTCTTCCCCGTCTTCTTCTTTCTTCTCTCGATCGTGATCGGCTTGTCGGCCGGTGCGACGGTGATGATCGGTCAGGCGTGGGGGGCAAAGGATCTGATTCGCGTGCGCCACATTGCGGGCACGGCGCTCGTGATGATGTTCGGTGCGGGCGTCGTCATCAGCGTGCTCGGCGGCATGTTCGCCACGCCGCTCATGCAAGCGTTCGGCACCCCGGAACCCGTGTTCGATGCCGCCACGTTATACGCACGCGGCATGCTCATCGGCATGCCTATCGTGTTCCTGCTCTGGCTGACGACATCGATGAGCCGTGGCACGGGCGACGCCCTCTCGCCGCTCTTCGCCTTGCTCATCGCCACGCTGCTCTCACTGGTTCTGACACCGGCGTTCATCTTTGGCTGGGGGCCCTTCCCGGCGCTCGGCGTGGGAAGTGCCGTGGCCTCGACGCTGCTCGCGTTCACGGTTGCGCTGATCTGGATGGGGATGTACTGGCGACGCAAAGGCCATCCGCTCGCGCCCAATCGCGAGCTTTGGCATGCCCTGCGATGGCATCCGGCGCTCGCTCGCGGCATCTTGCACATCGGTGTCCCGACCGCCATTCAGATGCTGACGATGGCCATGGCGGAAATGGCGCTGCTCAGCATGATCAATCGCCACGGGGCGAATGCGACGGCGGCGTATGGGGCCGTTACGCAAGTGATGAGCTGGTTGCAGCTTCCGGTCATGACGCTGGGCATCACCGCATCGATCCTCTGCGCACACGCCATCGGCGCGGGACGCAGCGAACGCATCGGCGCCATCGTATGCACCGGCCTGCTGTGCAATCTCGGACTGACCGGCACGCTCGTCATCCTGGTCTATCTGATTGCCCCCACGATCCTGCATGGGTTCCTGACCGATCCCGACGTGCGGACACTGGCCACGCACCTGCTCTACATCGTGGCGTGGAGTGTGCTGGTGATGGGCACCACGGCCATCCTGACCGGTGCGATGCGGGCGAGCCGCAAGGTGTGGGTGCCGACGCTGCTTGGCATGATCGGACTGCTGGGCATCGAAGTGCCTGCCGCGTGGATGTTCGAGCGGATCGCCGGACTCACCGGTATCTGGTGGGCGTATCCGCTCGCGTTCATCGCCATGCTGGCGATGCAGGGGATGTGTTATCGGGCTTTCCGGCGCGCGTCGTGCCGCGCCCAGAAGAACATGACCATGCCTGCGCAGGACAGCAAGGCACCGACCCAACCGGTCGACGTCCAGCCGTAACCCGCGCTGATGGCCAGGCCGCCGAGCCACGCGCCGGCGGCATTGGCCATATTGAACGCCGAATGATTGAGCGCCGCCGCGAGCGTTTGTGCTTCGCCGGCCACGTCCATCAAGCGAATCTGCAACGCCGGGCCGATGATGATGATCGTGCCGATGGCCAGCACGTTGGCGCCAGCCAGCCACGGGTTCGCCGACGTGAACGTGAAAGCGACCAGCAACAGTGCCGACCAGATCAGCGTGCCGCCAATGGCGCGCATGAGCGACGCGGCGGCCACCAGACGCGGCCCCACGATCGTGCCGCCCACCATGCCGACACCGAAGAGCGCGAGATAGAACGGCACCCACGTTTCGGGCACGCCCGCGACCTGCATGAGCGTCGGCTTGATGTAACTGAATACGGCAAACATACCGCCGAAGCCGATCGCCCCGATGCCCAGCGTGAGCCAGACCTGCGAATTGCGCAGCGCACCCAGTTCGCGCAGCGGGCTGGCGCCGTGTGGCGCGGGAGCGTCCGGAATCCAGCGCCAGACGAGCAACGCCGTCAAAGCACCAATCACGCCGACCATGACGAACGCGGCGCGCCAGCCGAGCCACTGACCGAGACCGGCCGCAATCGGCACACCGAAGAGCGTCGCGAGCGTCAGCCCCAGCATCACCTGGCCTACCGCGTGAACGCGGCGATGCGGCGGCACGAGCGATGCCCCGACCAGCGCCGCCACACCGAAGTAAGTGCCGTGCGGCAGACCGCTCAGGAATCGCAGAATGATGAGCGAGATGTAGCCCGGCGCCATGGCGCTCGCGAAGTTGCCGACGGCAAACATCGCCATCAACGCAATCAGAAAAGCGCGACGCGGCAGACGCACGCCAAGCACCGCCAGCACCGGTGCACCGATGACGACACCCAGCGCATACGTGCTGATCGCGTGCCCCGCCTGCGGAATGGTGATGTCCAGACCTTTGGCGACGTCAGGCAACAAGCCCATGATCACGAACTCACCGGTCCCGATACCGAAACCGCCCATGGCGAGCGCCACGAACGACAACCACACGGGAATGGACGATGACGGCAAGGCTTCGGACGCCTCGGCGGGGAGGATTTGGGGGGCACTCATGGGAATTCGATCAGGGCAGCCAGTGGGGGACTGGCGAAGTTTGTCGGGCGGCGGCACGGGGTGCACGTCCGTCCAAAGACGCCGATTTTACGCCAACCCTGCAATTCGTGCAGGCGCAATACTGCAACGCAACATCATCAAAACGTCACAATTACGCGCAATTTGCACCGATTCGACAAGTATTTCACCGCACCGCAATATTGCGACAATCAATGCCCGGACGGGCAACGCTTCAGGACAGCGCCGAGCAAAAAAAACCGGCCCAGTGGGTGGGCCGGCAAGCTACGGTTGCGCTCCGGTTGCGGGAACCGAATGCAATCGTATTGGGGGTCTGCGGGGCGCTGCGGCGTGGTCGGCCGTGCGCCCCGGAACGTCGGTCAATGGTGCTTCTTCGAATGCCACTGACCGGACTTGTCATCCTTTTCATAGGTTTGTTTCACAGCGCTCCATGCCACTTTGTGCGCCGTCTCCTCGCGCGATTCATGACCGCGCCGCTCTCCGGGATCCTTGTATTCGTCCCAGGCGGAATTGAATGCCTTGAGATAGATCTCCTGAGCGTGCGCCGGCAGGTGGTCTTTCACGCTGGCCGGCAATTCATGTGTCTGTCGATACGGCATGACGGGTTCTCCTTGTGCGGGGTCAGATATGCCCCATCACCACGAGCAACACCACAATCAGCACGATCAGCCCGATACCCCCTGACGGGTAGTAACCCCATCCCCGGCTATGCGGCCAGGCGGGTAACGCGCCAACCAACAACAAAATCAGAACAATCAACAAAATGGTGCCAAGCATGACTTTCCTCCCTTGCCGAGCCGACGGTGCATGGCCCTCGATGACACTTGCCAATCGATGCCCCATGACCCGACGACCGCGACGTACCTATCGGACGTATTTGCCAGGGGGCCGGAGTGGCGGCTCTTCCACTGGCGGATCGAGCGGTCGGTCGGGTGGAGGCATCGGCGTCGGGTCGCTCTCGTCGGGAGGCGACTTCGGCGGCGGTGTCCCCGGCGGTTTGCCCGGGTCGAAGGGCTCAGGCAGGTGGGCATACAGGCGGGGGGCCTGCGTCAGCCGGCGAATTTCGGTATGGCGAATCTGGCTCGGCATGAGCAAGTCCTCGTCTGGCTCAATGCCAATAAGGGTCGACGGTGTAATACGTATGCACCTGCTCGGCCCAATGCATGTCGGCCATACTCGGCCAGTGGTCCTTGTCGAAGCCCGGCGCCTTCTTGAGGGCGTCCTTGTCGATGTCGAGAATGAAGCGCTTGTTCTCCACGTCGAGCTGCAAGGCATGCCAGGGAATGGCGAACAGCTTGTCACCCATCCCGAGAAAGCCGCCGAACGACAACACGGCATAGGCCACCGTGCCGCGCTGGACGTCGAGCATGATGTGCTTGACCTTCCCGAGGCTTTCGCCCGAGGGGTTCACCACGTCTTCGGCGTCGAGCGTGTCGGCAGCCATCACCGACGGGCCCGGACCATCGGGCAGCTTGTGTGACGCGCCGACAATGCGGGCACCCGATTGACCTGATTGACCTGATTGGGGCATCTGGCCCCGGCCGGATTGCATAGTCATGATTCCTTCCTCCTTCGCTGATGACGTCGGGACACCTGCTATCCAGCGACATCGTTGTCATCGATGTCATCGGATGGCGCGTCGCCGACAGGGCGAGAGTGCGGTCTCTACGCGCCATCACGTGCTATCAGTACGATGCGGTGGCACCGTCGATACCGGCGTGATGACGCTGCGTTCTGCAAACTTTGGCGTTGCGGTCGACTTCGGTCGACGATCGACCGCATACCATGTGCCGGCCGTTACTTGGCCGATACCTTCAGATCGTTCTTGACGTCGACGACACCGTCCACGCCCTTGACCGTATCCTCGACGAGGGTCTTCTGTGCCGACTGCGGCACCGAACCCGTGAGATGCACCACACCGTGACGGGTGGTGACGTGAACCTTGGTCGACGGCACGTCCTTCTTCGCGAGCAGTTCGGCCTTGACCTTCGCCGTCAGCGCCGAATCGTCGATCTTGCGGCCGGTATCGCTCATCACGCTGCTGGCGCTGGCGTTATCGGCAATCTTGATGATCCCGCCCTGATCGAGTGCATGAGCGGCAATCCCCGTCGTTGCAAGTGCGCCCGCCATGACGAGCTTGAGCAGATTGGATTGTTTCATTTTCGACCTCCCGAAATGAGTCGTCGCATCGCCAGCATTGCTGCTTCGGGGCGTCACCTCCTGCACATTCCGATGTGCGGCGCCCATACGACAACCGAGTTTTAGGTGATACATCCCCTCGCCCGGAGATGCTCGGTCTTGCCCTGTGACCCGCACCGCCGATGCATGTCGCATCGCCAATGCCGGGTATCCTTTTGCGATTCGCGTTAACCGTTTTCTCGCAACGCGTCGTTACGCCTGTCCCGTGCGTACGACATCAAATCTTGTGCCCTGTCTGACTTTCGCCGGGCCGGCTCATCGCTTCTATCCGTCTCTCGTGCAAGCGGTTATCGACGCCGAGCACGCCCTCGACCTTCGACACCTCCGTTTGCACCACATGCTGCATCCAACGCTCCGGCACGAAGCCGGTGAGCAAGACCAGACCGGACGTGACGGTCACCTCGACGTGAGAGACATCGAGATCGACGGCAGCGGACAACGTCTTGCGGATGTCGTCGTGAATGGCCGGGTCGGATCTTGACGAGTCACGCGAGCGGGCTTGCACCGAAACCTTTGTCGTCTCTTGCGACTGGCCTTCTGCGCCTGCGCTCGCATGTCCTCGTTCCCTGCTCCCGACACTGCCACCCTCATCGCTACGGCCCCGACTCCCTGATGCCAGACCGGCTTCGCCCGCTATGTCATCAACGTTCTCGATCTCCTGCGCCCCGACCGTGCCTTCCGGCCACTCGACTCGACGCGCCTTCGATGGACTCTTTAGCTGCGGTGCGGCATCCGACGCATTTCGTCCGGTACCTGCATAGTCGTCGTGTGGCCCGTAGGCACTTTGCCGACCAAACCTCGGATGCGCACCGGGCGCGGCATCCGCAGGCCCATAACCGCTCTCTTCACCGTGCGCGATCTCGGGCGCATACCCGTGACCGCCGGCATCCCCAGTCGAATCCGTCCTGCTACCCGCTGTCGCACGCCCCTTCGGTGCCGATGCACCCAACCATTTCGGATCACGCTGATCGTGCGCCCGAGCCGCTTGCGCTTCACGCTCGGACGACTGTTTGGCCTCGTGCGTCTGCGCCTTGCCTGTGTCCTCCGAGGCCTGCGTGGCCGAGGCTGGGGCACCGCTCGTCTCGGCGTCTCCGTCTTCGTGCGTCAACGCGTGCTGCTGATGCTCCGACGCATACTTCGCTTTGTCGTGCGCCGCCTTGCGCGTTGCGGGCAACGTTGGCGACGGGGGGATACGCTTCGCCATGACAGACTCCTTGGCTGCAATCCGTGCTATTGAGACTCGCACCGGACTTGTTGAAAACGATTGTAGAGAGCCGGTTTCATTCGGCGAATCGGCGGAATCTGAAAGACGTGTAGGCGGACGCTGGCAAAATGCCTCGCCCCATTGGTGAATGACGTTTTTTTATGAAAATTTACCTACCAATCAACGACTTGGCGTCGTCTTCTGAGGTCCATTGGGAACTGGGGGGATGAGGAAAAACAGGGGAGCGCGCGCGACGATTGCGTCTGCCATCGCCAGAGAATCGGACAATTCCTACAGATCGGAGCCCGCACCGAACTGCCGCACGGCGGCGGCACGGGTTATTTCGGAAATACGCCGCTAAGCAGCCGTGTCTGCGTCAGACGCCACGATGACGCGATTGCGCCCGGTCTCCTTCGCCCGGTAAAGCGCTTCGTCCGCCGCCTTGACGAGGACATCGACCGTCTCCCCGCCCTGCGGGGTGCGACTCGCGACACCCACGCTCACCGTCACATGGCCGAAGTCGCTTGAAGTGTGCGCGAGGTTCAACCGGTCGACAGCCAGACGAATGCCCTCCGCAACCCGCTGTGCGCCCAGCGCATCCGTGTCCGGGAGCACCGCGATGAACTCCTCGCCGCCGTAGCGCCCGGCGGCGTCGGACGGTCGTTGCAGCGCCCCGCCAATCGCCCCGGCCACCGCGGCGAGCGCCGCGTCGCCCGCCTGGTGGCCATGCGTGTCGTTGTATCGCTTGAACCAGTCGATATCGACGAACGCCACCGCCATCGGATGTCCCGCGCGACGCATGCGCCGCCACTCCCTGGCGAGAATCTTGTCGAGCGAGCGACGGTTCGAGAGGCCCGTCAGGCCGTCGGTCCGGGCCAGCAGACTCAGTTCTCGCTCGGCTCGCAAGCGCCGCCGCAGCTGGGCGGCCAGCAGCGTCGAGGTGATGACGAACCCGATGTTGAGCAGCAGAAACAGTCCGCCGAATTCGATCACGCGCTTGTGCCATGGCGCCAGCGTCTCGTCGCTGGACGTCACGACGATCAACGTCAACGGCACATTACTCAGAAAGCGTCGCGACATCAGACTGTCGCGACCGAGAAAGCGGATGGGGTAAATCTTGTGGTCATCACGCCCCGGCGGCAGTGCTTCGTAACGCCCGGTCTGCGCCATCGTGAGACCGATCACGCTGGCGTCGAACGGCTTGCGCATGAGAATCGCGCCGTCCTTGCCTAATAGCAGGATCACGCCGTCGCGCCCGACCTCGATGTGGTCGAAGAGATGGCGAAAGTACTCGGTATCCACCGCGAGCGACACCACCCCGCCGAACGAGCCGTCCGGACGCGTGATCCGGCGACTCAGCACCATCGTCGGCGCATTGGCACGAAGTCTCGACTGAAGGAAGCCGCTGACGAACAACCCCACCGCAGGGTTATCGCGATGCACCTTGAAGTAATCCCGATCCGAGAAGTTGAACGGGCGCGGCGATTCGCTTTCGGCGTCGATGACGATGTTTCCGGCGGGATCGAGCACCACCAGCGAGCCGATGTAACGCGACGCCCCGGCCCGCTCGAAGATCAGTTCGCGGCGCAACGTAGGCGTGAGCGCCTCGACGTCAGGCCGCGCGAGCAGCTTCACGACCGCGTCGAGCGAAAGCTCGTAGACATGGAAGTTGAGTTCGAGGTCGCGCTCCATCACCTCGGCAATGTTGCGCTGGTTGTCCGCCGCGCGCGCGAGCACCAGCAGACGTCCCTCGTAAAGCAGCGCCACGGCGACCGCCGTCAGGAGCACGGAAATCCCGACGCCGCTCCAGACAATCAGCGTCGGCGTGCGCGACACCCAACGCACCGCTGTACTCACCGCGACTGAAATGCGTGCCTGCAACCGATGCATCGGCATCCTTGCGCGCCCTCCCTGGCAAAGGTGACACCGTCACGCCATGAAGTCGGCGGCCATGTCGGCGTCGGTACGCGCTTCGAGTTGCCCGTCGCGGCAGGCTTTACGAAACACCTCGTAATCGCGCTCGACCTGATCGGCATAATCCGTCGCGTAATGGATCAGCGCCTCGCCAAGCCGGATGCCCTTGCCGACATAGCCGACCAATTCCGCAGCGCACCCGCCCGCCTTGGCATGGGCGCGAGCCAGCACCCAGCCGCACAGGCTTGCGTATTCGCGGAAGCCATCGGCACGGAACAGCTCGAACTGCGCGGAGATCTTCATGTCCCGCAGTTGACGTCCGTAGATCGCCCGGCCAAACGGGCCCGTGCCCCAGCCGAGGAAAGCATCGGACGCCGCCTGCATCAGCCGCTGGCCTTCGACCACGCGACGTCCGTCGTGCCTGGGCGTCACATTCCTGAAGAAACGCGAGACCACCGACTTCGACGCTTCTTTGAATTGCAGGAACAGCGGCTGATCGTGCGTATCCATCATCATCAGCACCAGACAGCGGGTGCCGACGCTGCCGACACCCACGACCTTGAATGCCAGATCCTGTTGCGTGTAACTCTCGAGCATGCGGGCACGATCAGGGGGTAACGAGCTGAGGTAGCTCTTATAGACGGGGGTGAACAGCGTGCGCCAGTCCCCCAGACCGAGCCAGTCGTCCTCCGGGCCGAACAAGGTCGTCGCGCCATGGACATGGAAGACGGTGGGCGGCGTATCGCGAATCTGCCAGCGATCGCCAACCTGCTGGGCAAACTTGGGCAGCACATTCTCATGCGTGCGGCCGGACGCACGGGCGATGCCCCGCTTCACCCCTTCGCGCACCCGGTCCGTACCGGCCATTTCCAGCATGCGCTCGAAGGTGATCTGCTCGTGCCACAGCTCGATCGTCGGCATGTGGGCGTACTCGTCCAGGCGTCGCGCGTAAGCATCGACGGCCGCCCGGACCATCTCCACCCCCAGGGTGTCGCCGAAGCCGAACTGCCGCGCCGCCAGCACCAGACTGGCGCACAAGCGTTTGAGGTCCCACTCCCACGGCCCCGGGGCCGTTTCGTCGAAATCGTTGAGATCGAAAATCAGGGTGCGCTCGGGCGTCGCAAAGCCGCCGAAGTTCGCGAGATGGCAATCCCCGCAGATCTGCATCGTCAGACCGCTGCTTGGCGTGCCCGCCAGATCGTGGGCCTGCACGATGGCGCTGCCCCGATAGAACGCGAACGGCGACGCCAGCATGCGCCCGTAGCGCAACGGCACGAGCGCCGCCACGCGGCCCTCGCTACTGGTACGTAGCAGTTCGACGATGTCGCGGTCGATGTTGCCGAGGTGGGAATGACTGCTGCGGGGCGTTTTCTCCCGCAGGCGGCGGCCGGCGGCCACGCGCGCTTCGAACGGAACGGGCGGGATAGCCAGCGCCGGGGGTGATGCGACGGCCGCCGACGCAGAGGGTGCGCCGGAGATCGTGACATCTGCCGAACTTGTCTTTTTCATCAACGACTTAACGGGCATGACCGGCTCCTGATGCAGGCGATGGCGGAGATCCTTGCGCCGATGCCGATGGCACAGTCCCATCTTCCGGTGCCTGGGCAGGGGCCGGGTACCAATGCTCCGGCCGGATCGTCAGCGGCGAATGCGGTTGCTCTTCGAAATGCGGCGACATGATCTGCACGCCGTAGCGGTTGAACACGTCCTGAATCCCTTCGTGCAACGCCGAAATCGCGGCAAAGCGGGTCGACGGATCACGCAAGGTGGCGAAAATCTCATACTCGACATAGAAATCGGACAACGCACGTTGCAGCACGTACGGGGCAGGCTGCGCGACGACTTGCGGCGTCTGCAAGGCGGCCTCGATCAGCATGGCGTGCACCTGACGCCACGGCGTGTCGTACCCGATCGTCAGCGTGGTGCTGATGGCGACACCTCCGCCGTGGCCCTTTGCCGAGAAATTGCGCACGGTCGACGCCACCACGACCGCGTTGGGAATCGTCAGCTCTTCCTGCGCCATGTTGACGAGCTTCACCGACAGGGCATCGACCCCGACCACGACGCCCGTCGCGTCGCCGATCGACACGAGATCGCCCTTCTTCAACGACCGGCTGTAAATCACGATCATCCCGCTCATCAACTGATTGACGATACCGCTCGACCCCAGCGTGACCATCAGGCCCAGCAAGACCGAGAGGCCCTTGAAGACGTCGCTCTGCGCGCCTGGCATGTACGGATAGGCGAAGGTCAGCGCCAGCCCCCACACCACCACCGACACGACACGCCGCGTGGCGCCGGCCGTCTCGGGGTGCATGCCGGGGATGGTGAGGCGTCCGTTCTGTACGGCGTCGAAGATATTGTTGACGAGGCTTTGCAGCGCGCGCGTGAGCAGGAAGATGACGATGACGGTCAGAATGCCGGGGATGGCCCCCGCCACGCCGAGCCCGAACTTGTCGACCAGCGACCAGAGGAAATCGGACATGCGTCCCGCCATGGGCTGACTGGCGGGGAACTGCATCAACATGAAGATCAGGTAGAGATAGGCGAGCGCCAGTGCGACGCACACGGCGCCGATCTGCACGATCTGATGCACCAGATGGAAGGCCGAGCCCGTCCAGTCGAAAGTGCGCGCCGTTCGCTTCAGGACACGCTTCTCCAACGCCCCCTGCAGCCATGCCTCGAGTCGCGCGCGGGTGCGCCCGACCGTGATCACCAGAATGACAAGAACGACGGCCCCCAGCGCACTGAGCGCGATGCCGCGCAGGATCGTCGGCCAATGGAGTTGCTGCCGTCTGGCGGCGAACGCAACCTGGAGGTTCTTCTGGACGTCGGCGGCCACGGCGTCGAGCGAGCGCGGATCGCCGGGCGCGAGGTCGTCGGCCGTCAACGCAAAGAGAATCCGGTCCTGAAGGCGGAACGCCACGCCGGAGACACCCCCGAGCGATGCATGCAATACGTCGACCGGCGAATCGAAGACGCGCCCGGACAGGCTGTCGAGCACCGACCGGGCTCGCGCGGCGCGCACATCAGGTGTGGCGCCACCGAGCACACCGCGAAACGTCACGACCGGGCGATCCATGAAACGGAGCTCGACGCCGTCTTGCGGATCGCTGGCGCTGGCTGGCGCCGCCGCAGTCTCGGCAGACTGCGTCCCGTCTACCGAGACTGCGGCCCCCGACGACGGCGAGTCTTCGGATGTCGCCGCGATCACAGGCCACGCCAGCGTGACCCCGATCCCACATACCACCAGCACTTGCAACAGCCCCATGCGAATGCGCATATCACGGCTCCTGCGGGCAAGTTGGCCACCAAGATTGCACTCAGTGAGAGGAAATCCTACGGAAATCAGGCAAAATCTAGGGCTGCTGTATTTCGCCCCTGTCGTGTCACCGATTCACAGCCGGCGTCGAAGCCCCCGAGGGGTTGCCTCCGGCACGTTGGTACACGACGCTAACGCAGTGTTGACTCCGGTTGGCATCGGTTGCCGCCGGTCACCGCAGACGACGCAGACCGGGGCGGGTATGGACGGATTATTCACCATGGCATCGGCACTGTCGAGCATCGACGCGGATCGACTCCCATCGATCCGGGCCCCTTCGATACCCGTCGAGACGACTGACGCGCAAGCGAGCCGATGCCTGAGCTCTCGGAAATATTCCACCGCAATCCTCAACTATTGGCCCGGTGTGCCGATAACCAGTTAAGCGGGACTTTTCGGTCGGTTTTCATATGTCCAGTTCGTACAGTGGTTGGCTCGTTGCGCTTTCGCTAGCCGTGGCAGTCCTGGCGTCGTTTACGGCGCTCGATCTTTCAGGTCGCATCTATCTCATGACCCATCGTGGCATGCGCCACGCATGGCTCGCCGTGGGCGCGACCGCCATGGGCATCGGGATCTGGTCGATGCACTTCATCGGCATGCTCGCCCTGTCGCTGTCACCCTCATGGTCGCCTCTGGCATCGAACGCCACGCTGCCGCTGGGCTACGACCCGGCGATCACGGCGGCGTCGCTCGGCATCGCGATCGTGATTTCCTGGGCCGCGCTGTGGCTCGTGGCAAGCGAACCGTTCACCCGCTGGCGCCTGGGCTGCGCCGGCGTCCTGCTGGGACTCGGCATCGCAGCCATGCACTACTCCGGCATGGCTGCCATGAAGATGGATCCGGACATCAGTTACGATCCGGTGCTTTTCATCGCCTCGATCCTCATCGCAATTGCCGCAGCCACGGCGGCGCTCTGGATCGCCCGCACCTTGCGCGACGGCAGTCTGCGCTACGTGATGGCCAAGCGAGTGGGTGCGGCCGTCGTCATGGGACTGGCCATCACGGCGATGCACTACACCGGCATGTCCGCCGCGACCTTCTCGGCCGGCGCGGTATGCGGGGCGGCCAACGGCGTCAGTTCGTCGTGGCTGGTGACGACCGTCAGCCTCTTTACCTTCCTGATTCTGGTCACCACCCTGCTCGTCTCCCGCCTGGACGCCCGCACCAGCTTTCTGGCCAGTTCCGTCCTGCAACTCAATACGCAGATCGCACGCATGGCGACTTATGACGCCCTGACCGATCTGCCCAACCGTCGCGCGTTGCACGACGCCGCCGCGCGCATGCTGATCAACTCCCGTCGTGATCAGCGCCGTTTCGCCGTGCTGTTCATGGACCTCGACGGCTTCAAGACCATCAACGATTCGCTCGGCCACAATGTCGGCGACGACGTGCTGCGCGCCTTCGCCAAACGACTGCGCAAGAACGTGAACGGCGACGACGTGGTAGCGCGGCTGGGCGGCGACGAATTCGTGGTTCTGCTCGGCTCGCTGTCGTCGCCGGAGGTCGCGGGCCGCGTGGCGCAACGTCTGCTCGACGACATGCGCGACGGACTGAAGGTCGGCAATCAGTCGCTGCACGTGATGCCCAGCATCGGCGTGGCGCTGTTCCCGGACGACGGCGACAGCATCGATCTGCTGCTCAAGCACGCCGACACGGCCATGTACGAGGCCAAGCGGGCCGGGCGCGGTATCTTCCGCTATTTCGAGCCGCGCATGAATGCCGCCGCACAGCGCACCTGGGAGATCCAGCAGGCGCTGCACGACGCCGAGAGCGAGCAGTACTTTTCGCTGAACTTCCAGCCGAAATATCGGGGTGACACGGAGGCACTGGCCGGCGCCGAAGCGCTGCTGCGCCTGTCGCATCCGACGTTCGGCGAATTGCAGCCGGCGGATTTCATCCCGGTGGCCGAGCGCACCGGCCAGATCGTGCAAATCGGCTATTGGGTCGTGCGCGAAACGTGCCGGCACATCCGGGAATGGGACGCTGCGGGACTGCCGCCGGTCAAGGTCGCAATCAATCTGTCGCCGCGTCAGATGGCGCAGTCGCTGCTGGTCGAGAACATTCTGGAGATCGTGCGCGACGCCGACATCGCCTGCTCACGGCTGATGTTCGAAATCACGGAGACGGTGGCGATGTTCGATGCGCAGCACACCATCGACGTGATCCGGGCGTTTCAGGAGCATGGCTTCGAGGTCGCCATCGACGACTTCGGCACGGGATATTCGAGTCTGGCGTACTTGCAGCGCTTTCGCGTCAAGCAACTGAAGATGGACCGCTTCTTTACCAACGGCCTCGACACGTGCGGACGTGAAGGCAGCGCGGTCGTCTCCGCGATCATCGCACTGGCGCACTCGCTGGATATGGATGTGGTGGCCGAAGGGGTCGAAACCGCATCGCAGCGCGAAGCCCTCAAAACGCTCGACTGCGATGAACTACAAGGCTTCCTGCTGGGCAAGCCGCTCACGAGCGACGCCTTCGCACGCCTGCTCGCCAACCTGCCGGGCATTCCCGGCGCGCCGGTGATGGCCTGATCGCCTGACGCCCACGTTTCCTCTCCTGCATCGCCTCTTCACATACAAATCATGGTTTGTTTTTTTCAAATACAAATCATGATTTGTATTTCATTACAGCATCCCGCTTGCATTCCGCAAAAAACAACCTAGAATTTGTTTATTGAAAAACAAACTAGGATTTGTATGAGCAACTTTGCCGTTCGCTCCTCGTCCGAACTCACCGAACTACTTCAGGCGTTTCGCAAGCAAACGGGATTGAAGCAGTCGGAAGTTGCCACCCGACTGGGCGTTACTCAGCAAACCATCTCCGCGCTGGAACGCAACGCCGATAAGGTCAGCGCAGACCGCCTTCTCCAGTTGCTCAATATTCTTGGCGTCGAGATGATTTTGCGCAAAGTCCCCGATGACGCTGTGGCAGAACCTCCCTCAGCACAATCCACCCCGCTATCGCCGGCAGGCAGGATTTCGACAGATAAGGAATGGTAATGGCAACGGCAGGACACGGACAGCCTCGTCGCCACAGGCTTGGTTTATGGATGAACGGTACTTTCGTCGGCACATGGAGCGTTAGCCCCAACGGCCGCGATCAGTTGCAGTACGCCGACAGTTGGGTCGAATCGGACGAAGGCCGCCCGATCTCGCAGTCGCTTGGATTTCTTCCCGGCAACGCGCCGCAGCGCGGTGAGGTCGTATCGGCCTATTTCGAGAACCTGCTGCCGGACAGCAAAGCGATTCGGGAACGGGTCGCCAGACGCTACCGACTCGCCACGACCGACGCATTCACGATGCTGGCCGAGGTGGGCCGGGATTGCGCAGGCGCCCTGCAAATTCTGCCGGACAGCATGACACCGGACGATATCGAGACCATCCAGGCAACGCCACTCAACGACACAGAGATAGCCGACATTCTGCGTGGAACCCTTCTGCCGCCGACGATGCGCGGTGCACCGCAGGACGAAGCGCCCGACGACTTCCGCATCTCCATCGCTGGCGCACAAGAGAAAACCGCGCTGCTCAAGCACATCATTACTGGTCGGTGGTGCCTGCCTCACAACGCCACGCCCACGACGCACATCCTCAAATTACCCATCGGTATGGTTGGCCACATGAAGATGGACTGGCGCGACTCGATCGAGAACGAATGGCTGTGTGCGCAAATTATCGAAGCGTATGGGCTCCCGGTTGCGGCATGCGAGCCCGTCGTGTTCGATGACATGAAGGCGCTATCCGTAGCGCGTTTCGACCGACGCTGGGTTGGACGCGATCCGCATGACGATCGGCCGTGGCTGCTGCGTCTGCCACAGGAGGACATGTGCCAGGCAACAGGCACGCCCCCGCACCTCAAATACGAAAATGAAGGGGGACCGGGCATCGATGCCGTCATGGATGTCCTTGGCAATTCGCTACATCCCGCGCGTGATCGCCGCCGGTTCTTTCTCGCCCAACTGCTCTTCTGGATGCTTCGTGCCCCTGATGGACACGCCAAAAACTTCAGCGTCTTCATCCGCCCGGGCGGCAAGGTCGAGCTGACGCCACTCTACGACGTGCTTTCCGCATATCCCGTCCTCGGCGACGGCCCCTCACAGACTTCGCCGAACCGGGTTGCGATGGCGATGGCCATTCGCGGCAAAAGCGCTCACTGGAAAATGACGACCATCCACCTGCGGCACTGGCTAAGCCTCGCGACAAGATACGGCATCACGACAGAGAACGGACGATCCGGCGCGAAACTCATCGAGGAGATCGTAGGGAGAACCGCTCAGGTCATCGAGACAATCGAAGCCCGACTGCCGCCGGGCTTTCCGGCACGTGTGGCCGAGCGAATACTGAATGGACTGGCGGCAGCGGCCGAAGCGCTCGGCCAGGAGCTGATGACAAACCCAACCGGCATCACTCCACCGAACGGAAAAAACTCCCGATAAAAATCAACGACTAACCGACGTCTCCTCAGAAACATCCTTAGCCTGATTTACCGACGCATCATCTGCCGTCAACGACTGCGTCGCGGCAAATTCTGCGGCACGCGCAAGTCTCGCCCGCATGCTTTCGTTTGCTACCGGCCCGGCAGTCGGCACGTGACGCTTCGGGTCCAGACGCACACCGGTCACGGCATCGACGACCACCGGTTCCACGACCTCGCCTGTCTCGCGGTCCACCAGTTGGGCCGCGATGCCCTCCGGCGCGAAATGCCGGTTGCCCCAGGCCAACAACGCCCACAGCACAGGACGGAAATCGCGCCCGGCATCCGTCAGCACATATTCGAAACGCGGCGGACGGTCGCAGTACTGACGCCGCGCCAGCAAACCTTCCTCCACCAGCGCATTCAGTCGACGTGTCAGCATGTTCGGCGCGATGTCCAGCCGACGCTGAAAGTCGTCGAAGCGCGTGGTGCCATAGCCGGCTTCGCGCAGAATCAGAATGCTCCACCATTCGCCCACACGCTCAAGGCTGCGGGCGATGGGGCATTGCATATCGCGAAATGTCTTTCGGTGCATGAGGTTTCCTCCGTTCCGGGATGCCATGAACGACAAACCCTGCCTATTACCATGCAAGTGAGCATAAGCGCGTCGACACCGACGAGCAAGCCGGTCGGTGTCGATATCGCCCCGGATACCGAGGTTGCGCTTGGTGCCCGACGAATAGGCGCATTGAAAATCAATGACTTATTCGTCGTTTACAACGTTATTTCTCTAAAGTGAATTCCACTGCCACCCCCTCAATGTGCATCCGCACTAGGCGCTTTGGGAGGTGCAACCTTTCGCATGAGCGGCACCATCAACGTCACGCCAAGGAAAATAAGCCCCAACCCGGCGAAGATGTCGCCGAACGTGATGGTCTGCGCCTCGCGTAGCGTCAACAGCCAGAGCTGACGGAGCGCCTCAGTCTGCGCGTCGACGACATCGAGCCCCGCCGCGCTCATCCGCGCCCCTACTCCGGCCAGCCATTGACCGACGGCCGGATTGCCCACCCCCATGTTTTCCGCCAGGCGGAAGAAATGCAGGTTCGTGCGATCGTTGAGCACGGTCGTACAGACGGCAATGCCGATGGCGCCGCCCAGATTCCGCATCAGATTGAACAGCCCCGACGCCAGACGCAGCCGCGCAGGCGGCAGGCTACCCAACGTCAATGTCACGATCGGCGCCACCGCGAACTGTTGCGCCGCGCCGCGCAACGCCTGCGGCAGCATCAGTTGAGCCGTCCCCCAGTCGTGCGTGATCGGTGCAAACTGCCACATCGACAGCCCGAATCCACCGATACCGACCATCATCAGAATGCGCAGATCGACACGGTTGGCGAGCATCGTATAGACCGGAATCGACAGCAACTGGAAAATGCCCGTCGAGAAAACGGCCATCCCGATTTCAAATGCCGAGAATCCGCGCACCCGCCCCAGGAATAGCGGCGTGAGGTAAATCGTCGCGAAAATCCCGATCCCCGTGGCGAACGAGAAGAAGCACCCAAGCGCAAAGTTTCGCTGCTTGAGGGCGCGCAAGTCGACGATGGGTTGCGCATACACCAGACTTCGCCAGATGAACGCCACGCCGCACAGCCCGGCCAGCCAGGCGGTCGTACGAATCGTATCGTCACCGAACCAGTCCCAGCGCGGCCCCTCTTCCAAGGTGTATTCCAGACACCCCAGACTCACCGCCATCAACGCCATGCCGAGATAATCAGCCCCGCGCAGCAACGAAAAATCGGGACGGTCGATGCGCACCATCAGCGGCACGGTCACCGTCACGAAGATGCCGGGCACGATGTTGATGAAGAACAGCCAGTGCCACGAATAGTTATCGGTGATCCAGCCGCCGATGGTCGGGCCCAGCGTTGGCGCCAGCGACGAGAGTCCGCCGATCACCGCCGCCGCCACGACACGTTGCGGGCCACTGAAGAACGCAAACGCCGTGGTGAAGACGAGCGGAATCATCGAGCCGCCGAGAAACCCCTGCAACGCGCGGAACGCGATCATGCTCTGGATGTTCCACGCAGCGCCGCACAGCAGACTGGCCAGCGTGAACCCGGCCGCAGAGGCGGCGAAGATCCAGCGCGTCGACATCACGCGCGAGAGCCAGCCCGAGAGCGGGATCACGATGATCTCGGCGATCAGGTAGCTTGTCTGCACCCACGCGGTTTCGTCAGCACCGGCGGACAGGCCGCCACCGATATCGCGAAGCGACGCCGACACGATCTGAATGTCGAGCAGCGCAATGAACATCCCGACGACCATCGTCGCGAACGCGATCACCTTGGCCGGCGTGGACATCGAATCCGCCGAGAAGCCCCCGCCGGTCGGCGGCGGCGCAACGCCCCGACGTTCGTCGTTCGCAGAATGCGCGGGCTTCGCGCCGGCCTCGCCTTGCCCGCCGGCGGGGAACGGTTGTGCCGGTTGCGCCGCGCCGGCTTGTGCGGCGCTCATCTTGCCGCCACCTTGGCCGCGGACGGCGTGCCCGGCTTGCCGCCGTCGACGTTACCGTCACCCCGCGCATCGATCTCCGCCGTCACCGACAGACCGGGGCGCAGCGTGCCCAGACGACCGTCCGCCTCATCGAGCAGCACCCGTACCGGCACACGCTGGACGATCTTGGTGAAGTTGCCCGTCGCATTCTCCGGCGGCAGCACACTGAACTGCGCCCCCGTCGCCGGGGCCAGACTCGCGACCCGGCCATGGAAGACCCGGCCCGGCAGCACATCGGCTTCGATCTTCACCGGCATGCCCGGACGCAAGTGCGCGACCTGCCCTTCCTTGAAGTTCGCGTCGACCCACAACCCATGCGCCGGCACGACCGCGAGCAATTGCGTTCCCGCCTGCGCATAAGCCCCGGCGCGTGCGCGTCGATTGCCGACGGTGCCGTCGACCGGGGCGCGCAGCACCGTATATTCGAGATTGAGTTTGGCGATGTCACGCTCGGCGACCGCCTGTGCCAGCGCCGCTTGCGCCTGCTGCTTCTGCGTGGCGATCACATCCAGTTGGCGCTCGGCAGCGACCGCGCCGGCTTCGGCCCGCTCACGATTCGCTGCGATCTGCTTGTAATCGGCATCCGCCTTCTGGGCGCTTTGCACCGACACCGCCGATTTCGCAACGAGATCCTGATAACGCACCTGATCGTCATGCGCACGGCGGGCATCGGCCGTCACGGCCACGACACTCGCCCGGGCCTGCGCGATGACCGCCGTCTGCAATTTGGCGGTGGCGTCCAGATTTGCCAGTAGCGCCTGCTGCGCGGCAACGGCGCCCTCCGCCTTCGCCAGTGCTGCGCGGTAATCACGATCGTCCAGCCGCACGAGCACGTCGCCAGCGTGCACCGCCTGATTGTCCGTCACCAACACCTGCGCGATGTAACCCGGCACCTTCGGCCCCAGCACGGTGACGTCGCCGCCAACATAGGCATCGTCCGTCGACTCGAAATAGCGTGCCGTCGTCCACCAGTAAGTCCCGTAACCCAGCGCGGCAATCGCCGCGACGACCAATGCGCCGCGCACGACAAGACGGCGCGGGAATCCACCACGCTTGGGAGGGCCGCCCGACTGACTGGCGTTCTGGGCGGGAGTGCTCGGGGATGTCATGGATGGATCCTTCTTCGCTCTAAGGGTGAAAACAGGGAATGTCGAAACTCGCAACACAGGGGTTGCTTTCATAATGGAAGTGAGTATAGAGTTGCAACTATCATATTGCAAGTAACTCGTTAAATTCCATGAACGCAACCTCGCTGACGATCCCCGGCACGACCTCCCCGATCCTGCGCAATGCCTTGCTGGCATTGACTGTCAGCGCACTGGCAGGCTGCGCCGTCGGGCCCGATTACGTCGCCCCGAAGGCAGATTTACCCGCCCATTTCGAAGGCGGCGCTCTGTTGTCGCAGCGCGACGCTGGTCGCGCGACGGCGGACAAACCGCTTTCACTGGATACGTGGTGGACGAGTTTTCACGACCCCGTCCTGACGGGCATCGTCGAGCAGGCGCTCGCACAGAATCTGGATTTGCAGGCCGCGATGGCCCGCGTGACGCAAGCCCGGGCACAAGCCCGTGAGGCCGGGGCGCAACGATTACCATCCGTCACGCTCGACGGCAGCGTCACGCGCGAACATCAGTCGCTGGAGGGGCCATTGGGCGTGGTGGCGCGAAACATCCCCGGCTATAACCGCAATATGACGATCTACGACATTGGTGCGGGCGCCAGTTGGGAGCTGGATCTGTTCGGTGGCCTACAACGCTCGGCGCAAGCCGCCGGGGCCTTGGCGCAGGCAGCGCAAGCGCAGCGCGACGGTGTTCGTGTGAGCATCGTGGCCGAAGCGGCCGATGCCTATTTTCGTGTGCGAGCGGCGCAACGGCGTCTGGCCATCGCGCAGGATCAGATCGACACCGATGCACGGCTGATGGAAATCGTGCGCCTGCGCCTGAAAGACGGACTGGCAACGGTCCGGGAACTGGCCCAATCCGAGGCGCTGCTGGCTCAGGCACGTACGACGTTGCCACCCTTGCGCATCGAACGAGAGACGCAGTTGAACCGGCTGGACGTGCTGATGGGTGCAGCGCCGGGCACCTACGCCCGCCGCATGAGCCTCAATACACAGGATGACGATCTGAAGGCACGCCCGCTGACGATCCCCGCCATCGGCGACGCCAGCGCCCCCGCCGATCTGCTGCGCCGCCGCCCGGACGTCATCGCCGCCGAGCGGAAACTGGCGGCATCGAACGAACGCATCGGCGCGTCGCTGGCCGAGTACTACCCGAAGCTGTCGCTGTCAGGCGTGCTCGGCTTCGACACACTGGCTGGCGGACGCGTACCGAGCGTAGCCACCTTCCAGCCGCTCGCCGCGCTCGGTCTGCGTTGGCGTCTGTTCGATTTCGGACGCATCGACGCCGAAGTCGAACAGGCGCGAGGCGCCAATGCACAAGCGTTGGCGGAATATCGCCTGTCGATGCTGCATGCGACGGAGGACGTGGAGAACGCCATCGTCACACTGGTGGAGCTGGAACAGCAACGCAAGGATCTGGCGAGCGCGGTCGACGCACAAACGCGCGCGCGCGACAGCGCTCAGGAAGCCTATACCGGCGGGACCGTCAGCTTGTATGAAGTGCTCGATGCGGACCGCCAGTTGCTGGCGGTGCGTGATGCCGATGCCCGCGCACAGGCCGATAACGCCCGCGCAGCCGTGGCAACGTTCCGGGCACTTGGCGGCGGCTGGGAATCTGGCACGCCGGCGCTGGCGCAAACCTCCGGCAAGTGATGGTTGCAGGATCGACCGGGGTGTTCACCTTCGGTCAATCGAGCACGAAGCGCCACCCGCAACGGCGGTGGACAAGCGCTGTCAGGCTCGACGCCCGCGTCGCAGCACCGATGCTGACGGCGTAACGCCACTACTGACCCGACGCTTCGGCCCCGACGGCACGCTACGCCCCGCAGAGGCCGTCGATGCAGGCGGCGCCGACAGCATCGACTGATACGTCGCCGTCAACGCTTCCTGCGCGCTGATCTGCTCACGCAATCGCGCGACCACAACGTCCTGCAACGCTTTGGCCGAGCGCATTTCATGTTGCGCTTCGGTCATTGCGGCGAGCGCCGCTTCGGTTTCCTGCAACTGCCGCTGCGACTGCTTGCGTTCCTGCTGCAACGATTTGATGGACTCGCGTGCGGCGTCCAATTCCAGCATCAGACGACGCTCGTTCGCATCCGCACGTTCGGCGAGTCTGCTACGCTCGGCGTCCCACTCGGCGCGATGCGCTGCGTGTTCGTCCTGCAACGCTTGCGTCGCATCGCGGGCGGCGGAAAGCGCCTGACGCGACGCAACCGCATCCGCCTGGGCATCGATCAACAAGGCTTCGGCACGCCGGGCCTGCGCTTGCGCCTCATCCCTCGCCTGACGCGCATCAGCCGCTGCCGTTTCCGCCGAAGCGATCCGCTCGTGCAAAACGGCGCGCGCCTGCTCCAGCGCCTCTCGGTCTGCCAACAGCTCGGCTTCGCGAGCTTCCAGCACGGCACGTCGGGCTGCGGCCTCCTCAGCAAGCGCCGCTCGGCCTTCCTCCAGCGCCAACGTCCACAAGCCCAGCGCCGCGCGCGCCACCGACTCCGGCATCTCGATACCTTCCGGCACACCGGCAATGCCGTCGCCCGCGCCCTGCAAGCGCGCCCCCAATCCCGCAAACCAGGCATCCAGATACGGGCTGACCGTATTTGGCGAACCTCGCCCCAATTGCTGACGAATGCGTTCGATGGTCGGGCGCTGGCCCGCCATCAGCAGCGTGTCGGCGGCCGTCCAGACGTCGTGCTCCGAAATACCTCGGCCACCTTGCCGGGGCGATGGCGTGGGCGTGACGGATTTCGAGGTTTGAGACGTAGTCATTGCGCAGGACTCCCTGAATTCAGCGGCATTGCCAAATAACCCACGATAATGGAAGATTATCGTAACTTATTTATCACATACGTTATATTTACTACATATTACATAGTAAATCATATGTTCTGTAAGAAAATTACATCTCACGCCCCTACGGCATCCGAATCCGGCGTTGGCGCCGCAGTGAAAAAGCCGTCTGGTAAGGGCCTGCCCGCGCTGCTGAACCCCGCAACGCTCGACGCCGATGCGCGTGAAGCCGCACAGGCGCTTGCCCGAGAAGGCGACTCGGTCAATACGCGTCAAAGTTATCAATCGGCCATGCGCTACTGGATGGGCTGGTATCGCCTGCGCTATGGCGAAGCGCTCGTCGCGCCCTTGCCGCCCGCAGCGATCGTGCAATTCGTGGTCGATCATGCGCAGCGTCAGGGCAAGCACGGCCTGACGACCGAAATGCCGGAAGCCCTCGATGCCGCGCTGGTCTCGCAGGGTCTCAAAGCCCGGCTGGGGCCACCAGCGCTCGCCACGCTGCTGCACCGGATCAGCGTCATCGCCAAGCTGCATACATCGCGAGACCTGCCGAATCCCTGCGCGGAACCCGCCGTGCGCGAACTGCTCGCGAAAACGCGGCGCGCTTATGCAAAACGCGGCGTACGCACCGCCAAGAAAGACGCCCTCACGCGCGAACCGCTGCGGGCGCTGCTGGCAACCTGCGACGACTCGCTGCGCGGCAAGCGCGACCGGGCATTGCTGCTGTTCGCTTGGGCCAGCGGGGGACGTCGTCGCTCGGAAGTCGTACGGGCGACGTGCGAGAACGTGCGGCGCAGCGGGCCGGAGCATTACGTCTACACGCTGACATGGTCGAAAACGAATCAGCAGGGTGCGGATCTCCCTGAGAACGAGAAGCCGGTCACGGGTGTAGCCGCCGCTGCCCTCACCGACTGGCTCTCGGCCTCCGGCATCGAAACCGGCCCGATCTTCCGCCGTGTCAGGCGTGGCGGGCACCTCGGCGAACCACTCTCCGAGGCGGCGGTACGAGACATCGTGCGAGACCGATGTGCGCTCGCCGGCCTGGAGGGCGATTTCTCCGCACACTCGTTGCGCGCAGGTTTCGTGACCGAGGCCGCGCTCGCGCAAGTCCCGCTCGCGGAAACGATGACGATGACCGGGCACACCAGCGTTGCGACCGTTATCGGTTACTTCCGTCGGGCGGACATGCAGCGCTCACGTGCGGCCGACCTGATGGGCAGAGACGACGAAGCGGACGACAGCCAGCGTCACGGACAAGGCTCGTCCGAATGAACCGAAGCCCATGACGATGCCGGGGTGTCTGGCATAAAGATGTATTTCAGTGGTATCTTTTGTCGCGCCGGGCGTATGCCATAGTGAACATACCGCCTGCTGTGACTGCCGTTGTTCCCCCCATTGAACACTCATAGGTGCAGATCGTCATGCCTAGCTCCAACGCTTCCCAATCCCGCAATCGTGCGCTGATCGAACGACTGGGTCTGCTGACTCCGATCATTCAGGCGCCGATGGCCGGCACCTCCACACCGGCGCTGGCTGCCGCCGTCTCCAACGCCGGCGGGCTAGGCTCGGTCGGTGTCGCGGCCGTCAGTGCCGACGCCGCCCGCAAAGTCATTCACGAGACGCGCGCCCTCACGCGCAAGCCATTCAACGTCAACGTCTTCTGCCACGCGCCGGCCAAACTCGATACCGCACGCGACGCTGCGTGGCTTGCGTACCTCGCGCCGGAATTCGCCCGCTTCGAGGCCACCCCGCCCGCAACGCTGAGCGAGATCTACAAGAGCTTCGTGGCAGACGATGCGATGTACACGATGCTGCTGGAGGAACGACCCGACGTCGTCAGCTTCCATTTCGGGCTGCCGTCGCAAGACAAGATCGACGCGCTGCACGCCGCCGGCATCACGCTGTTCGCGACGGCGACGAATCTGGCCGAAGCCAAAGCCATTGAAGCGGCCGGGATCGATGCCATCGTCGCGCAGGGCTATGAAGCCGGCGGCCATCGGGGATGCTTCGAGGATCTCGGCGACCGCGTGCCCACGGACGACGAGCAACTCGGCACGCTCGCGCTAGTGCGCCTCATCGTCACGCATACGTCGGTGCCCGTCATCGCCGCCGGCGGCATCATGGACGGCGCAGGTATCGCCGCCGTGCTGGCCCTCGGCGCTCAGGCCGCGCAACTCGGCACGGCATTCGTCGCGTGCCCTGAGTCGTCGGCCGACGCCGCGTACCGTGAACGTCTCGCCGGCCCGAACCCGCCGCGCACGGCGCTGATTCGCGCCATTTCCGGACGCCCCGCACGCGGCTTCGTCAATCGTCTTTACGCCATCGAGCAAACAGCAGAGCGCCCCGACCTGCCCGCCTATCCGGTCACCTACGACGCCGGCAAGGCCCTCAACGCCGCCGCCAAGGCCAAAGGCAACAGCGATTACGCCGCGCAGTGGGCCGGTCAGGCAGCACCGCTGGCGCGTGCGTTGCCAGCCGCAGAACTCGTCGGTGTGCTACGCACAGAATTGCACGAGACGTTCGACACGCTGCGCGAACTCGCTACCACCTTCTGAGCGGGGCGACGTCATGACGGCTCGCATCACGCAACGTCT
This sequence comes from Pandoraea sp. LA3, assembly GCF_022696215.1. Classification (NCBI taxonomy): domain Bacteria; kingdom Pseudomonadati; phylum Pseudomonadota; class Betaproteobacteria; order Burkholderiales; family Burkholderiaceae; genus Pandoraea; species Pandoraea sp. LA3. Next base: position 524,589 of record NZ_PTPY01000038.1, read on the forward strand.
GGGCATGTCCACGCCGATCGTGCAGGCGCCAATGGCCGTCGCCTCGACACCGGCGCTGGCCGCCGCCGTGTCCAACGCGGGCGGGCTCGGCTCGCTCGCCGTCGGCAACATGGACGCTGCCGCTGCACGCAACGTCATCCGGCAAACGCGCGCGCTGACCTCCCATCCCTTCAACGTCAACGTCTTTACCCACGTGCCAGCCCGTGCCGATGCTGCACGTGAGGCAGCCTGGCTCGACTATCTCGCGCCGGAGTTCGCACGCTTCGAGGCCACGCCGCCCGCATCCCTGCGCGAGATTTACCTGAGCTTCGTCGAGGACGTGGCGATGTACGAGATGTTCCTCGAGGAGCGCCCGGCCGTCGTCAGCTTTCATTTCGGCTTGCCGCGACAGGCCTGGATCGATGCGCTGAAGGCGGCCGGGATCGTGCTCTTCGCCTCGGCGACGAATGAAGCCGAGGCCGAAGCCATCGAAGCCGCCGGGATCGACGCCATCGTCGCGCAAGGCTGGGAGGCCGGTGGTCATCGCGGACGCTTTAGCGACGAGGGCGACCGCCAACCGAGCGAAGACGAACAACTCGGCACCTTCGCGCTCGTGCGTCGGCTGGCCGCGCGCACCTCGCTGCCGATCATTGCGACAGGCGGCATCATGGACGGCGCAGGTATCGCCGCCGTGCTCGCCCTCGGCGCGCAGGCGGCACAAATGGGCACCGCGTTCGTCACCTGCCCGGAGTCCGGCGCGGACGCCGCCTACCGAGACACGTTGCTCAGCGGGCAGCCGCCGCGCACGGCGCTCATCCGCGCCATCTCGGGGCGTCCCGCGCGCGGGCTCGCCAATCGTTTCTGGGCGTTGGAACAAGTCGCGGACAGGCCCACTATCCCCGACTATCCCATCACCTACGACGCCGGCAAGTCACTGAACGCCGCCGCCAAGGCACACAAGGACAGCGGCTATGCGGCACAATGGGCCGGTCAGGCGGCACCGCTGGCGCGCGCCCTGCCGGCAGCGCAGTTGATCGACGTCCTGACACAGGAGACGCGCGAGGCCATTCAGCAAGTGATTGCCGATACCTTTGGTGCGGCATCGTAACCACTCGCGCTTGCCATGACCGGGGCAGCGGCAATGATGTCTGCCCCCGTCGACCCATCCGCTTCGGAGACTTCAAGGCATGTTCAAGGCCATCTTGTTGACGCGGTCCGACGGCGCCACGCACGCTGCCGTGACCGAATTGCCGGACGATGCACTGCCCGCCGACGGCGATGTGCTCGTCGCCGTCGACTACTCCACCATCAATTACAAGGACGGCCTCGCCATCACCGGCCGCGCCCCGGTCGTGCGCACGTGGCCGATGGTCGCCGGTATCGACGGCGCAGGCACCGTGCTCGAATCGTCTCACCCCGCGTGGCGCAAGGGCGACCGCGTAGTGCTCAACGGTTACGGTGTCGGCGAGACTCACTGGGGGTGCCTCGCCCAGAAAGCGCGCCTGCGCGGCGACTGGCTCGTGCGCCTGCCGGAACGCTTCTCGCCGCGCGACGCCATGATCATCGGCACCGCCGGTTACACCGCCATGCTGTCGGTGATGGCGCTGGAGCGCAGCGGCGTGGCGCCTCATCACGGCGACGTGCTCGTCACCGGCGCCTCCGGCGGCGTAGGCTCGGTGGCCATCGCGTTGCTCAGCTCGCTCGGTTATCGCGTGGTGGCATCGACCGGCAAGCTGCATGAGGCGGAGTATCTGGAAGCGCTGGGGGCAGCGGAAGTCATCGACCGCACCCTGTTGTCGGACCCGGGCAAGCCACTGCAAAAGGAACGCTGGGCAGCAGTTGTCGACTCGGTCGGCTCGCACACGCTCGTCAATGCGATTGCGCAGTTGCGATACGGCGGCGTGGCAACGGCCTGCGGTCTCGCCCAGGGCATGGACTTTCCGGCGAACATGGCGCCGTTCATTCTGCGCGGTGTGACGTTGCACGGCATCGATAGCGTGATGGCCCCGCGCGAATTGCGTGAGGAAGCCTGGCAGCGGCTCGCGCGCGATCTGGAACCGCAGAAGCTCGGTGGCATCTCGCACGATGTGGGTCTGGCGGATGCCATCGGCATCAGCCAGCGCATCGTGAAAGGCGAGATTCATGGGCGCGTCGTGGTGGATGTGAACCGCTGACGCGTCACCTGTCACTCGGTCAACGCGCTACGAAAACACAAAGGGCAGCCGAATGGCTGCCCTTTGTGTTTCATCGGACACTCACTGAGATCGCACAGGATTTCAGTGACTGCCGCCCAGATACGCCGCGCGCACCTTGTCGTCGTTACGCAGATTTTCCGCCGGACCGTGCACGGAAATGCTGCCGTTCTCCAGCACATAGCCGTAGTCGGCCACCGCCAGCGCCGCAGCGGCGAACTGCTCCACGAGCAGCATCGTGACGCCTTCGGCCTTCAGGTTGCTGATGATGCGGAAAACCTCGTCGACCAGAATCGGCGCCAGCCCCATCGACGGCTCGTCGAGCAACACGATGTCGGGACGCAGCATAACGGCACGCGCCATCGCCAGCATTTGCTGCTCTCCGCCGGAGAGCGTGCCGGCCAACTGATTTCGCCGCTCTTTCAGGCGCGGGAACAGGTCCATGGCGCGGTCCAGATCGGCTGCCACATCGCCGCGCGGGCGGCTCCCCGTCAGGCGAGGAAACGCGCCCAGCCGGAGATTGTCCGTCACCGACATGGTGGCGAATACACGGCGTCCTTCCGGCGAATGCGCCAGACCCAGTTTTGCGATGCGATGCGAGTCGAGCCCGTCGATGCGCTTTTCGCCGAGCGTGATTTCACCGGAGGTCGGCTTGATCATGCCGGACACGGCACGCATGGTGGTCGTCTTGCCCGCACCGTTCGAGCCGATGAGCGTGACGACCTGACCGCCCGGCACGTCGATATCGATGCCGTGCAGCACCTGCACCTTGCCGTAGCCGGCTTGCAGATTACGAATGGAAAGCATAGGGGTTCCGTTGGTTCGTCTGTCCGTCGTGTGGCGTCAGTGCGTGGTCGATGAACCGCCCAGATACGCCTCGATCACCTTTTCGTCGGCCTGAATCTGCGCGGGCAGGCCTTCGGCAATCTTCTGCCCGAAGTCCAGCACCGACACCGTCTGGCAGGTGCTCATCACCACGTCCATGTGGTGCTCGATCAGAATCACCGTAATGCCGTGATCACGAATCTTGCGAATGATGGCGAGCAGTTCGCGAATGTCGGGGGCCGTGAGACCGGCAGCCGGCTCGTCGAGCAGCAACAGACGCGGATCGAGCGCCAGCGCGCGGGCAATTTCGAGCAGACGCTGCTTGCCGTATGGCAGGTTGCGCGCCTCCTCGTCGGCGAGCGACGCCAGCCCCACGAATTCCAGCAGTCGCATCGCACGGGCACGCGCGCCATCTTCTTCGCGCTTGTATCGCGGCAGACGCAGGGAGACGTCGAGCAGCGTCGAGCCGAACGTGTGGTGCAGGCCGACCAGCACGTTCTCCAGTGCTGTCATTTCCCCAAAGAGCTGCACGTTCTGGAACGTGCGCGCCACGCCGGAGAGTGCGATGTCGGACGACGTGCGCCCGGCCAGCGACTGCCCGGCGAACTCGATCGTGCCGGCGGTCGGCACATAGATGCCGGTGAGCACGTTCATCATCGTGCTCTTGCCTGAGCCGTTCGGGCCGATCAGACCGTGAATCGTGCCGCGCTTGACCGTCAGATCCACCTGATTGAGTGCCTTCAGGCCGTCGAACTGCATCAGCAACTGACGCACCTTCAGCAACTCGTCCGGCCCCGCAGCGGCGGCAGCCAGCACCGGATCGCTGTTACCGGCGACCGATTCGTCCACTTGCGTGGCCGAGACCGTATGCGCGCGGCGACGGTTCAGCACGCGCGAGCGCAGGAAGCCGATGATGCCGTCCGGCAGGTAGTACACGACGAAAAGGATCATCAGACCGAAGATCGTCAGACGCCAGTCGGTGATGCTGTCGCGCCACCAGGTCACGCCGGCGAGTGCGACCGTGCCGATGACGGGCACTGCCGCTTTCGCGAGCGTGGTCCGCCCGCGCACCACCGCCGTGACCGCCGCGATGGTCGTGACCACGGCAATCAGCGAGGCCACGATACGGAAGATGTTGATGTCGTCGAGCAACTGCGGCAGCAACACGATGATCGCCGCGCCCAGCAACGAGCCGCTGCGTGTCTTGCGTCCGCCCATGATCACGGCGAGCAGGAACAGAATCGTGAGCTCGAAGTTGTACGTGTTCGGCGAGATGTACTGCTCCGAGTAAGCGTAGAGGCTGCCCGCGAGTCCCGCGAACCCTGCGCTGATCACGAACGCATACACCTTGTAGCGATACACCGAAACGCCCATACAGTCCGACGCCACCGGCGAATCGCGCAAGGCTTCGAACGCGCGGCCGAGGTGCGACTTCAGAATGCGGTGGGCGACGAGCATGCTCAGCAACAGCAGCACGGCCACGATCCAGTAGTACTCGGTCTCATCGATCGGATGACCGCCGATGACCGGCTTCGTGAGCTTGATGCCCAACGGCCCGGACGTCAGAAAATCCATCTCGTTGATGAGAATCTGGATGATGGTGCCGAACGCCAGCGTGACCATCGCCAGATAAGGGCCGATCACGCGCAATGCGGGCAACGCCAGCACTGCACCGAAGGCAGCCGTCACCAGAATGGCGGCCGGGAGCGCCAGCCAGAGCGAGAGGCCGAGCTTGGCGAAAAACACACCCGCGACATAAGCGCCGATGCCGAACAGGCCAGCGTGGCCGAGCGACACCTGCCCCGTGTAACCCACGACGATGTCCAGCCCGAAGAGCAGGATCGCGTAGATCATGATCGTCTCGATCATGTGGATGTAATACGGGTTGCCGACGGCGAGAGGAAAGCCGAACAGCGCGACGATGCCGAGCACGGCGGCGAGCTTCGTCGTGACGCGCAGGCCGCCGAGATCACCGGCCCCACGTGCAGAGGAGGTCTGTGCGGTCATGGTTACACCTTCTTGATGGCGGTCTTGCCGAACAGGCCTGCCGGCTTCACGGCCAGCACGAGCAGCAGCAATACGAGACCCGGCACGTCTTTGTAGCCGGTGGAGATGTAGAACGCAGTCGTGGTCTCGGCGACACCGAGGATCACGCCGCCCACGAGCACGCCCATACCGCTAGACAGACCGCCGATGATCGCCACAGCGAATGCCTTCAGGCCGAGCACGGCGCCCATCGTGGCACCCGTCAGCGTGAGCGGCGCCACGAGCACGCCCGCAAAGGCGGCAGCCATCGACGACAACGCGTACGAGAACGTGATCACCAGACTGGTGTTGATGCCCATGAGCCCTGCGGCGTCGCGATCGTTCGCGGTCGCGACCACGGCCTTGCCGTAGATCGAACGACGGTTGAAGAACTCCACGGCGGCCATCATGAGCAATGCGCCCACGACGACGAGCAGTTCCATCGGCAGCACGTTCGCGCCCAGCAGGCTGATCGGCGCCTCGGGCAACGGCGACGGAAACTTGAGGTCGTCGCGACCCCACAGGTTTTCCGCGACGTTCTTGAAGATGATGCCCAGCGCAATGGTGGACATGATCCAGCCGAATTCCGACTTGATGCGTAACGCAGGTTTCACGCCGATGCGCTCGACGAATGCGCCTTGGACGAGGCCGAACAGACAGACGATGGGAATCATCAGCCAATAGTTCAGCCCGAGGGTGTCGACCAGCGTCAGGCCGACCAGTGCGCCAAGCATCAGCGCTTCGCCCTGGCCAAAGTTCAGGGTGCCGGACGTCGCGAACGTCAGTTGGTAACCGAAGGCGATCACGGCGTAGATCATCCCCAGCGCGATACCGCTGTAGATGAGTTGAATCAGGATGGTCATGCGGTCCTCTCTCGCGAGTGCGAGCCTACGAGCGATGCTCGGGAGGCATTCGATGCGTGCGCCGCACGCCGGTCCCGAGTGCCGGCGGCGGGCAACGGTGGTGTGAAGACAGCGCGCGAGCCCCGCCCCGACACCCCCATGTCAGGGGCCCGGAGCGAGGGCGACGCGCGCCGTCGTTCACCCGTCATGGCTGCAAGATGCAGCGCCGGGAGGGGATGAGGCTTACTTGGAAGCCGACTTTTCGCGGACCTTGCTGCCCGCCTTCAGATCGGTGTCGTAGGCATACACGACACGGCCGCCCTTCACTTCGCCGAACACCGGAATGTTGGCGGTGATGGCGTCGTGATCGTCATGCGTGAACGGACGATCGTAGGTCGTGACCACGCCTTCCACCGGCGCCTTCAGGTCTTCGAGTGCTGCACGCACCTTCGGGCCGTCCGTGCTGCCCGCCTGCTTGATCGCAGCCGCCAGCAGGTAGATCGAGTCGTAGCCTTGCGCTGCCGAGACGGCCGAATCGATGCGGTTGTTCTTCGGCTTGAACATGGCCAGATAGCCGTCGATGAAGGCCTTGCGCTTCGGCGTATTCGGTTCCTGAATGAACGTCTGCGGCATACGTGCGCCTTCGCCGTTCGCGCCCGAGTTGTCGATGTAGTTCGCCATGGCGAGCGTCCAGCTACCGACGATCGGCAGCTTCCAGCCGAGCTTGCCCATGCCGTTGGCGATCTGTGCCAGTTCCGGTCCGATGCCGTACGTGAGGATCACGTCGGCGCCGGCCTGCTTGGCCTTGAGCAACTGGGCCGTCATGTCGACGTCCTTGATATTGAACTTCTCGACGGCGACCGGCGTAATGCCCTTGGCCTTGAGCGCTTTTTCCAGATCTTCACGTCCGAGCTGACCGTAGTTGGTCGAGTCGGCCAGAATCGCGGGTTTCTTGAAACCGCGACGCGTGATGGCTTCTTCCACGATCATCGGCGCCTGGATGCTGTCCTTGGCCGAGTTGCGGAAGACGTAATTGTCCGGGTACTGAGGCGGCTTGAACTGGTCGGTAATCACCGTGCCCGTCGCCACGTTGTTGAACACCGGAATTTTGGCATCCTGATAAAAACGCTGCGAAGCGAGCGCCACGCCGGTGTTGATGTAACCGACGGTGGCCACCACCTTTTCCTTGTTGATCAGTTCCTGCGCAACCTGCACGCCGCGCTCGTTCTTGGCTTCTTCGTCGCGCTCGACCAACTGGATCTGACGGCCGAGCACGCCGCCCGACTTGTTGATTTCCGCAGCGGCCAGACGCACGCCGTCACGCATGGATACGCCCATCGACGACGAGCCGCCGGTGAACGGGCCCGACACGCCGATCTTGATCGGGTCGGCCGCAATGGCCATCGAGGCGGACAAGGCGAACGCGACAGCGCCGGCCATGAGCTTGAATCGGAATTGCATAAAGGTCTCCTTCGGTGCGATGCGTTTCGATATGACGCTTTTCTGCTGCGGTTTTCTGCTGCGACTTTCCTTGGTGTCGCAGGCCCTGCCGTGGATGCGCGATTCACGGGTGTTGTCCCCCCTCGCACCGCCCCGGTCCTTGTAATTCGTGTCAGGGCGATACCGTCAAGCACGCTTCGAACGACCAACCTAGCGCGCCGATTATGTGATCGCTGAGTTTCGCCCGCAAAGGCGGGAATACCCCTACGGGGACGCGGGTTTGCGCCCCATTAGCGCCAATTGGCGCGGGTTCCCAAGGAGTTTGACGGCACGCGCCCTTGTACGGCGCGTGTCCGGAGAACGGCACGGAGTGCCAAAGAGTTCGACTCGATCGACGGGTCGTAAGGGAGTTGTAAGCGAAAGCGATTATTCGCCCGGCGCGACGACCTCGCGAGTGCCGTTTCGTCCCATCGGCGTGACGAGTCCGGCCGCTTCCATCTGCTCGATGAGACGTGCGGCACGGTTGTAACCGATGCGCAATTGCCGTTGCACGGCGGAAATCGAAGCGCGTCGCGAGTTCAACACGAATGCGGCGGCCTCGTCGTACAGCGGATCTGCTTCGGCGTCGCCGGCAGAATCCCCGAACAGATCGGCCGTCGCAGCATCTGCCGGATCGCCCGCGAGAATGGCTTCGTCGTAGTCCGGTTCGCCGTACTGCTGCCAGTGCTGCACGACACGATGCACCTCGTCGTCGGCGACGAAAGCCCCGTGCACGCGCTGCGGATATCCGGTGCCCGGCGGCAGGAACAGCATGTCGCCCTGCCCCAGCAGCGACTCCGCGCCCATCTGGTCGAGAATCGTGCGCGAGTCGATTTTGGACGACACCTGGAACGCGACGCGGGTGGGAATGTTGGCCTTGATGAGACCGGTGATGACGTCGACGGACGGACGCTGCGTGGCCAGAATCAGGTGAATACCCGCGGCACGGGCCTTCTGTGCGAGACGTGCAATCAGTTCTTCGATCTTCTTGCCGGCCACCATCATGAGATCGGCCAGTTCGTCGATCACCACGACGATGAAGGGCAGACGGTCCAGCGGCTCGGGCGCATCCGGGGTGAGCGAGAACGGGTTGCTTACCTTCTCGCCCGCCGCACGCGCCGCATCGATTTTCTCGTTGTAACCGGCCAGATTGCGCACGCCGAGCGCGGACATCAGACGGTAACGCTTTTCCATCTCGCCGACGCACCAGTTCAGTGCGTGCGCGGCCTGCTTCATGTCGGTGACGACCGGTGCGAGCAGATGCGGAATGCCGCCGTAGACGGACAGTTCGAGCATCTTCGGATCGATCATGATGAGGCGCACGTCGTCCGGCGTCGCCTTGTACAGCAGCGACAGGATCATGGCGTTGACCGCCACCGACTTGCCCGAACCGGTCGTACCGGCGACCAGCAAGTGCGGCGCGCGAGCCAGGTCGGCCACGATCGGCTCGCCGGTGATGTCCTTGCCCATCGCCAGCGCCAGTCGCGAGCGGTGCGCATCGAATACCGGCGCCGTCAGGATTTCGGACAGGCGGATCATCTGACGCTGCGCATTGGGCAATTCCAGCCCCATGCAGGTCTTGCCCGGGATCGTCTCGACGACGCGGATCGATGTGACCCCCAGCGCGCGCGCAAGATCCTTCATCAGGCCGACGACCTGCGCGCCACGCACGCCAACGGCTGGCTCGACCTCGAAACGCGTGATCACCGGCCCTGCCGACGCGCCGACGACCGTCACCGGCACCTTGAATTCGGCCAGCCGCTGCTCGATGAGCTGACTCACCGCAGCAAGCGCTTCGTCGGACACGACGTTGGCATGATCCTGCTGCGTCGCCGGCGAGAGCAAATCCACCGACGGCAAATCGTAATCGATGATCACGCGCGGCGGCGGCAATTCGTAAGGCGCATCCGCCGCGAATCTGGCCGTTGGCGAGACTTCCGATGTCGACATGCCGAAAGACGGCAGCGGTGCGGCGGTGGCAAACGACGGAATGGCGGAGGCCGTCGGCATCGGCACCGCAGGCGCGGACAGTGGTGCTGTGTAGGGCGTTTGCGGTGTCGGCTCGTCGTGCGAGAGCGGCATGCCGTCGGCGCGCGCCCACGTGCCATCAGCACGCAAAACGTAATGCGGCTTCAACGCGGGCTCGATATCGTCGTCAACGTCGGACGACGACAATTGAGCGCGCTCGCTTGTGAGGTTGGCGACATCGGCAATATCTGCGACGTCGGGCGCTTCAGGCGCTTCAGGCACATCCGATACGTCGAACGGCGGCGTGGCTTCCACTGTGTCGAATGGCGCTTGCGCCGACACCGTAGTTGTCACCGCATCTGCCACCGGATCTGACTCATTGGGTGCCGTCACCGCCTCGACGATCGGTCGTTCGATCTTCGTGACCCCAGATTGGACAGGCGGGTCGTATGCCTCGACACTCGCCAGCACGTCGGCGAAAAGGAAACGGCGAGGCGGCGTCGTAGCGGCGACAGGCGATCTCGGCACGGCAACAGCGTCCTTCGGCAGCAGAACCGTCGGGGGCAAATTAAGCACCTCGGCGGGTGCGAGCGGTGCGGATGGCACACGCGGCGCGACCGGCGGGGTCTGCGCTATCGGCTCGGCCGAGACGTCGGCGGGGGCAAGCGCTTGCGGGGCAGCAGCCGAATGCGCCGCATCGCCGGCCACTGGCGCGTCGACTGACGCGAACGAATATGCCGAGGGTATCGGCGAAGCCAACGGCACAGACGATGCGGTGGGTTGCGGCTCAGACGTCGGCGCACTCGCACCGACCAACGAGTCCGCACCGCTCCACTCGCGCAGATCGCGCAGGAGTGCCTCGGCTTCGCTGCGCAGTGCGGCCAGCGCATCAACACGCGCCTGCTCGGCAGCTCGCGCCGCTTCCTGCTGCGCGAGCATTTCGGGCGTCGGGCCTTCCGCCGCGACTTCCTCATGCCCCGGCTCGGTATCGTTCACCGACCAGTCGATGGGAGAAAACTCGGAGACATCCGACGACAACGGCGTGGCGGCATCGGCCGCCGACCAGGAGGCCGCCCCCCGCATGGCAGGCGTCACCGCAGGACGTGGGGCCGCCGCGGGCGACACCGCCGGCGCAGTGCCAGTGTTCGGTGCGTTCAGTGACGTCAACGCCGAGGTGGGAATCGTCGGTGCGTCGATATTGGAAGCCGCGCCCGGCGTGCTGAGCGCAGGTGCACGCGGCGCAATGGGCGGCGCCCCACGCGGCGGAATGTCTTCCAGCCCCAACTGTGGTTTGCGGAACGGACTATGGACGATGGTGCCGCGCAAATGCGCAGGCGCCGTGCCCACGGGGCGGCGCCCATCCGTCCCCGGAATCGACGTGGAATGCAGCGGGTCGGTCGAAGCCGACGTGTTCACAGTCCCGGACATCGTCGAAGCCATCGACGTTGCCATCGCTTCCGGTGCGGACGTCGCCGGGCGAGCCGCCATCGCAGTGGCAGATGAGGATCCCGTCGGTAACGCGGCGCGCGATTCACGCGGCGGCAATCCCGGCTCAGCACGGACAAACTCCGTCATGCGTAGCGCTTCGCCACGACTCTGACCGGAGGCATAGGCACCACGAGGCGGTACAGGACGAGTGCCCGCTGCGGCGCTTCCTGCTGAACCTACTGATGCGCTTCCAGCCGCACCCGCGGACGCAAGCGTCGCAGCCGCCGCCACGCCGCCTCGTCCGACCGGCGCCCCCTTCCCTGCCGGACGCGTCGTCGCACCGCTGCCAAACGACGGCTCGGCGCGCGGCGCCCCACGCGTGGTCAGCGGCGGCGGTTGCATCGCGTCCAGGCGCGCACGCTCCTCGTCGGACAGCTTCCAGCGCGGCTGCGCGGCCAGCCCGCGACGGCGCGGTACAGGTTCTTCGATCAGACTACCGACATTGTGATGCCCTTGCCCGAGCGTCGGCGTATAGCCGCCACGCTCCGCTCGCTCGGTCCGCTCCGTCGTATCGAACGACATTTGCGAAAGACCACGCGCCGGTTCGCGGCGGCCGGAATCGGCGCGCGAATCTCTCGGCTCGAAGGAAGGAGAATCGTCTTCGTCACCAGCAGATGGGCCGCGCGAGAACATGCCCCACCAGGTGGTGCCGAAGACAAGCGGAAGGGAAAAGAGGAGCACGGCACCCGCGACGCCCATGGCGAGCGTGCCACCGAGCGCCACGTGCAGGCCGTGGGAGAGCGATTGGCCGACGCTGCCGCCGGCCGTATTGCCCTCGCCACCGGTGAGCGCGGCCAGCGTGGCGCTCGACACCATCGCGAGCGGAACGCCAAGCAGCATACGGAGCGTGCCGGGGCCGAAGATTCTTATCTCACCGCCAAGCAGACCCCGTACGCCAGGCCAGCACAACGCCAGCAACCAAAACGTCGACAGTCCGAACCAGCCAAACCCCATAATCGCTCATTGCTTCAGGAAAACCCGGAGAGCGATTGTAGCAGGTAGGTCACCGTCCGGCGGGCCTCCGGCCCCGACTTTTACGCTCCGGCATGCCGGATACGACCACTCAGGCGTGACCGTGGGTTCCGGTGGGACGAAGCGTCGGCGCGACACGCTCCACCGCCGCGACCGGCAGCGCTTCGTCCGGCACCACCAGACTCAGGTTGCGACGACGCAACGAGCGCCAGTCGACCTTTGCGAAGATGTCCTCGCCCAGCGCGCTCGTTTGCGAGAGATTCTCGACGCGCACGCCACGGGCACGCAACACTTCCGAGGCGTGACGGAACGACGGTTCGATCAGGTCCGCGAACTCGGCATCCAGACGCGTGGGCGCACGGGTCTGCATCGTCTCGTAAAAACGCGGCGTGTGCGATGCATCGCGCAGATCGAGACCATGGAGGTACATTTCGGTGAAGCCCAGCCAGGTCGCCACTTGCAGCGCGAAATACGCCACTGTGCCGCCGTGGAAAAAACCGTTGTCGATGTCAAAGCTGAAGCCCAGTGCACTCTCGTCGCCCACGAACGACGCGCTCGCCGACACCTGCGCATCGGCACGCAACGTTGCGGTCGTGCGCGCCGCTTCGAAGCCACGCTTGAAAATATCGTCGACCAGATAGAAGCGGCAGCCGAAAGCCGACATCGGGAACATCTCGAGCAAGCGGGCGAGCACCACGGGCGTGACGAACAACACCAGATCGCGCGCCACGATACGGCGCGCCAGATCCGGACGCTGGCGCACGAAGCCGGCATCGAGAATGCAGTAGTAGTTGAATTTGACCGGTGCGAAGTCGGTGAGCGCAATCGCCCCGTTCACACCTATGACGTGGTGCATCGGCATCGCGTCGTAATCAATCTCCGCGATCGAGGGGCCGCTGGCGATGATATGGCAAGGCAGACGTCGCAGGCGTTGCAGCTCAGCGCGACGCGCAAGCGGTACGTGACGCCCGCGCCAAGTGAATCGTTCAATGGCCCCCATCGCATCGCGCTCGATACGCGCGTGCGGCCAGAGTCGTTCGTTGTGCCGCCACTTCGCCGAATGGCTATGGCGGTAAACGAGTTTGAGGATCGTCGAAAGCATTGTCGTTGTTTTGGTTAGGTGTTCCGGTTGCGCCGCTCTCACCTTGTGGATGGACGGCCCTAACCCCGTTACGAATCGCGTGTCGGTCGATTGCCGATCCTGCGTGAACCGTTCGCCTCTGCGCTTCCCCCTGCCCGCAGTGCCGCTCACGAAGGCATGGAGACCTTGCTCCATCACATCGATGGGTAAATTCTGCCACCCGGACTTTGCCCGGGACAAGATTTATTCCAGTTGGAAATCTTACGTCAGGTTACCTTCCTTCGCAGCCCAGGATCACGGGGCTTGACACCGGAAGCCCCTGTTCATGCGGCTTTTCGGCCGTCACACGCCGTCTAACAGGGGGTGTAAGGAAATCTGGCGAGAAATAGAGCATTGCGAGAAATACAGACAATGCTCAGGGATAGACGGCGATTCGTACGCCGATGGAGTGCATTGCAACAGGTCGTTTGCGTACCCCCGCGACCTGCGCAGGCACGGAAGATCAGTGCAGCGCCGTGCTGCCGCTCGGGCGTGGATAGAACGATTGCCCGAGTTCGACGAGCAACGCACTCAGTTGCGGGTCGCGCACGAAGCTCGCTGCCGAGTCGGCGGCAAGAATGGCTTCTGGGGTCTGGGGACGCGCAATCAAAAACCCCTGTACATAGTCGACACCGAGCTCCGACAGCGCTTCGAGGGTCGAGGCATCTTCCACCCACTCCGCGACGCTGCGAATCCCCAGATTCTTGGCCAGCGCGACGATGGCCTCGACGATCGCCAGATTGGCCGGGTGTGCGGCCATGCTCTTGACGAACGCGCCGTCGATCTTGATGGCGTCGACCGCGAGATCCTTGAGATACGAAAACGAACTGAAGCCCGCCCCGAAATCGTCGAGCGCAATGCGTCCGCCCAACTGATGAATGCGATCGACGAAGCGGCGCGTATTGTCTAGATCGTGCAACGCCACCGTCTCCGTGATCTCGATGCACAGCAACCCGACAGAACGCTCGTGCGCGGCCAGCGTGGCGAAGATGTCGCGCACGAAGTGTTCGTCGTTGAGCGACGCACCGGAGAGATTCACACACACGAACCGCGTCTTGGGAAGCTGCTCGCGATGCGCATCGATCCACGCCAGCGTGTTCGTCAGCACCCATTTATCGATCATGCCGATGGTGCCGTTCTCCTCGGCGGCACTGATGATGCGCGAGGCCGGCACGATATTGCCGTCCGAATCGCGCATACGCAGGAGCACCTCGAAATTCAGCGACTCTCCCGGCGACGCCATCTCCATGATCGGCTGCATTTCGAGGAACAACGTATTGGGCGTGAGGCCGGCGTCGAGGGCATCGATCAGACGCAGCTCCGCCAGCCGCTCGCGGAACGCTGCCGCACCGCGTTCGTAGACGACCAGTTCGCGGCGACTCTTCTTGGCTTCACGGCAGGCACGGTCCGCCGACGAAATGGCGTCTGGCACGCGCATGTCGGTCGTCAGCTCGATGACCCCGGCCGACGCCCGCACCTGAAACGCCCGGTCTCCGATCTGATAAGGCTCACCCGCAATCGCGTCGACCAGCCGACGCGCCACGGCGGCGGCCTCCTTGATGGTGGCATCGCGGAACACCACGATGAACTCGTCGCCACCGGTGCGGCCCACGCTTTGCTCCGTCGACAGCCGCGCGCGCATCCGGTCGCAGGCCTGACGCAGCACCTCGTCGCCGGCCGCGTGACCGAACAGATCGTTGACGAGCTTGAAGCGGTCCAGATCCAGATACGCCAGCGCCGCGGGACGCGCGTCCGACAGCGTCCGGATGGCTTCGCCGAGCGATTTCTCGATACCGCGCCGGTTCGAAACCCCGGTCAGCGGATCGTTCTCCGCCAGATAGCGCAACTGCTCCATCGTGCGGGCGCGTTCCGTGATGTCCTGCAACGAGCCTTCGATACGCCCGTCGGAGAAGATCGCCTTGACGAGATAGCGGCTCACGCGGCCGTCGTCGCGCGGCAGCGAAAGAATTTCAAGCTCCGACTCATCGCTGTGCTGAGCCACATCGAGCAACATGCGCCAGGTGCTCTGACCGAAGAACTGGTCCCAGCGGAAAGTGCGCCCTTCGGTGCTGGGAATACCCAGCATGGTGTGCAGCGCGGCATTGCCCCGTACGAACACCCCCTGATCGTTGAGCGTGAAGAGCCCCACCGGCGTGACGTCGTACGCATTACGCAATTCGGTCTGGGCTTCGAGCTTGCCCTGATGCTCCATGCGCATCTGCTCGGCAATGGCCAGCGCCGCCATCAGGCTCGAGAAAAGCGCCGCCGTCACGCTATTGAGCGCCGACGACAACGCGCGGGCGTTGAACGCGGCGGCGATCACTTCCGAAAAGGTCGCGAACAGCACAATGGCGAGCGACGCGCTGTACCAGACCGCGACCCGCGAACGCGTGAGCACCAGAATGCGCGCGAGCAACACCAGCACGATCGCAATGCCAAGCGCCGCAACGGCCCACAGCACCGGAATGAAATGCGCATAGGGCAAGGCAATGGCCGCGCAGCACAGCACCACACCGGCCCATTGCAGCACCATCACCATCCAGCGCAAACCGATCCGGCGCAACTCCCGCTTGAACAACTGCGTGAACAGCGAATAGGTCAGCACGTAGTAGATCGCGAACGTCGCCTTGCGCACCAGCGCGTCCCAGTCCATCGGGATAGCGCGCTCCAGCCACTGCGTATCCGCGCCCAGCGAGTTTGCCGCCAGGCGCAGGTTACCGATCAGCCAGGCGGCGAACAATACATACAGCCATTCCTTGTTGATGATGGCGGTGACCAGCACGAACGCCGACAGCGTGAGCAAACCACCTTCCAGCAAGCCGTTGCTGCGATGAAACTCTTTCTCGGAGATGCGCAACTCGGGCGCAGGCCAGGCCACGAGCGACAGGTGCGCCGGGCCGGAGAACGTTCCCTGACAGAGCAGCGTCACCGGTTCGACGAGATGACCGAGGTCGATGGCGAAGCCCGCTTTCGACATCCGCACCGCCCCGCTCACCCCACTTCGATCGGCGCGGCCGATGGCGGGACTGTCGGGACTGCGCCAGCAGGCGAGCGTTTGCGCGTGACGGGAGGGAAACTCGATGACGGTGCGCTCCTGGTCGCCGACAGGCGGTACCGTGAAGCGAAACCACACCGGCGCTTCCGACAGATGGGTGCTGAATTGCTGAACCGGCGCGACGCGCTCCAGCGCGCTTTGCGCCATCGGCGGATTGAAGGTGGCAGGCAAATCGCCTTGTGCCTGAAACGACACCGGCGTTGCACCACGCACCGCGTACTGACTTTCCTGAAACATGAGCACGATGCCCGAGAGCAGCATGATCGCTGCGGGCACGGCGTACAGGGAAATGCTTCGAAAGAGCTCGTCGAGTCGTGCGGTAATACGCCAACGGCGCCGCGCGCCGGTGAGCTCGCTCAACTCATCGGAGAAATCGTTCGTATTACGGCCGTGATCGTCACGCTCGTTACCGAGTTCCCCCGCCATATGACCTTTGTGCCCTTATCTCGTTAGTCGCCCCCGCGGTGAATCCCGAACGAGGCGCGCCCGAAAGCTCGCCTCCCCGGCCGGGCCGGCCCTGTCCCGTGCCGCCGATGTTCCGGCCTGCACGGGCAGGTGTCTCTTGCCCGTAAAACCCGTTACCGCCATCGCTGCCCGAAACACCTCCGGCACACGACGGGATAACGTTAATTCGCTTAACGGCATTACACCGCTAGGCTGTAGCCTGCTGCTACGCATCGTACCTCGTCGGCACCAAAAGATAAATCCCGCAAATGCGCGCCAACACTGGCTTCGACCGGTGCCGGCTTGACTTCGTACCGACTATCCGTCACCCCCTGCTCACCCGGCATGCCGAGACGCAAGTCGGGATGGTGCGTGAGGCACATGTAAGCAAACAACGGATGCCCTGCCGCCTGCCAGCGCGTGCGTGCCTGCGCCACATCGAGCGCCAGTACGCGGTGCCCGATACCGCCAACGTGCGCCATCGGGATCAGTTCCTGGGACGGGAACACATCGGTAAACATCAGCGCTTCGTACTGCCGATGCAGCGGCGGGCGCGCGGTAATCACCATCCAGTCGATGCCCGAGAGCAGGCAGTACTGGTAGAAGGCCTTGAAAAGCGCCGTCTTGACGACCCGACCGACAGGCCCGGCCACTACGCCCAGACGCGTCGCTTCCGCGAGCGCCGCGCTATCCAGCCAGTCAGGCAGCGGTGCGGAATCCTCGAGATGCAGCGCGTGATACCGATTGGTCTGGATACGCATCGTGCCAAGCACCGCACCGTCAAGCCGGGCACGTGCCATGAGCACGATGGCCCCCGGTTCACGGTCGCTGGATTCCGGATCGCTCAACGTGGCAGCGAGTTCGGGCAGATGACGACCATAAGCCGCCTGACGCATCGCCACGGCATCGCGCAGCGACGCCTCGTCGCTCGCAATGGAGACGACGAAAGGCAAACGCTCTTCACGCAATGCCACGGTATCGGGCATCGCAGATACCGACGGACGGACGGCGGCAGTCGGAGACACCCGATGGAGACTGCCGGTCGGCCGGTCGGCGTTGGTGATCGACAGGACATCCGAAGCTTGTGCAAGATCAAACATGATTGACACTCCTTAAGGTCAATGAAAGGGCTGGTGCCGTGCATGGGCGAAGGCGCCACTGCATCGCACAATTCCTTTCTTGATCCGCTTGAGCGAAGTGTCAAGTGCTTATTTTCTTTAGGTTTTTCACATTCCTTGCGGAACCTCGACGCCGCCCCGTCCCGCCCCGGCGCCAATGGCCCGGGAAGCCCCGTCGCACCGCATGAAACGGTTTGCCAACGATCCGGGAATTCCCCGCCACCCGCTTACGCCATCTTTCCCCGGAGATCGGATGTCACCTATTTGAGACAGTTGCCGTCCTAAGAAAGACTCTGGCAAAATGATAAACGTGTTTACTAATTTCACTGGCTGACGGGATGTCGCGACTAAGCGACGGGCGACGCGTCTCGCCTCGCCGGCCTTGACGACGACATGCCGAAAATCGATTGGTCCTCCCGGTTCGGCACGCTGGTTCACGATGTGGCACGCGTGCATTCGCGGCTGTTCGACCGGCGCGCCCGGGGCAACTTCGACCTGACACGGGCGCAATGCCGCGTGCTGGTGATGCTGCATCGCTACGGCGTGCAGACACAGGCCGAACTTGCCGAACGCATGGAACTCACGCCGATGGCGCTCGTGCGGCTGCTGGATCGCCTGCGGGAAAAGGGATTGGTGCGACGCGAACGCGATCCGCACGACAAGCGCGCCCATCTGCTCTATCTGACCGATGCCTCCGAGGCCAAGATCGACACCATCGTGGCATTCGCCAACGTGACCGAGCGCGAAGCACTGGCCGACCTGACACCAGCCGAGCGCGTCGAACTCTCGCGCCTGCTGGGCAAGGTCCTGACCAGCCTCACACGCGCCGAAGCCGAATGCCCCGCTCCCGCAAAACTCAGGGACGACGTCGCCAGGGAGACAGAATCGGAATAAAGACGAACCACGAGGCAGGAGACAAGAGTCGCCGGTCACCGGCGGCAACCCCATAAGAAATGCGGACGAGGCGACAGGCCATCGGACCGCACGACAACGGTGCGCGAAGAACACCACGCGCGACGATCTACCAGAGGAAATACCGTGGCATCCCCCGCTAAGGCTGACGATCCGGGCAAACACCGGGCGCTCGTCAGCGTCTCCGTCATGCTGGCAACGATCTTGCAGACGCTCGACAGCACCATCGCCAACGTTGCGCTGCCTCACATGCAGGGCAGCTTGTCCGCGTCGCAGGACTCGATCACGTGGGTGCTGACGTCCTACATCGTGGCCGCCGCCATCGCCACCCCGCTCACCGGTACGCTTTGCGCGCGCTTCGGCCGACGCCGCGTCTTCCTGTGGTCGGTGGCGGGCTTCACCATTGCGTCTGCCCTGTGCGGCATGGCGCAATCGCTCACCGAGATCGTGGCGGCGCGTCTGTTTCAGGGCATTTGCGGCGCAGCACTCGTGCCCCTCTCGCAGGCGACCATGCTCGACATCAATCCGCCGAGCAAGCACGGCTCGGCCATGGCGGTGTTCGGCATGGGCGTGATGGTCGGGCCGATTCTCGGGCCGTCGCTCGGCGGATGGCTCACGGACAGCTATAACTGGCGCTGGGTCTTCTACATCAACCTGCCCATCGGACTGATCGCCTTCCTGGGGATTGCCGCCTATCTGCGAGAGCCGCCTGAGCAAAAAGCGGGCAAATTCGACGCGTTGGGCTTCGTCACCCTGAGTCTGGCCATCGGGCTGTTGCAACTCCTGCTGGACCGAGGCGAGCAGCAGGACTGGCTCAACTCGACGGAAATCTGGCTGGAGATGCTCGGCGCCATCATCTGCTTCGCATATTTCATAGTTCACACATGGACGGCCGGCGAGCATTCCTTCTTCAACCGCGCACTGCTGCGTGACCGGAACTTCAACACGGGCGTCGTCTACATCTTCGTCGTCGGCATCATTCTTTACGCCACGCGCGCCCTGCTCCCGCCCATGCTGCAAAGCCTGTTCGGCTACCCCGCCATTCTCACCGGCCTGGTCACCGCGCCCTCGGGGGCGGGGACCATGGCGGCGATGCTGATCGTCGGGCGGCTCGTCGGCAAGGTCGACGTACGGTATCTGCTCGGCTTCGGCTTCGCCCTAACTGCCTATTCGTTGTATCTGATGGCCGGCTACTCGCTGACGCTGAGTCCGTCGGACATCGTCTGGCCGGGGGTGATTCAGGGCTTCGGGCTGGGCTTCGTGTTCGTGCCGCTCACGACGGTGACGTTCGCCACGCTGCCGGGACAGTTCCGTGCCGATGGCGCGGCGATCTACAGCCTGTCGCGCAACATCGGCAGCAGCATCGGTATTTCGGTCGTGCAGACGCTGCTCACCCAGAACACGCAGGTGAATCATGCCGTGCTCTCCGAGCACATCACACCGTTCTCGCAAGGGGTCCAGAGCTACGTGCAGACGTATGGCGCAGCAGCCATGGCCGCGCTCAATGCGGAGGTCACCCGTCAGGCGGCAATGATTGCGTATCTGGACGATTTCCGGCTGATGCTCCTGCTCACGGTCGTCGTCATGCCGCTACTGCTCTTCATCCGGATGAAGAAAAAGGCGCCAGGTCAGGCCGACGAGTCCGAAGAAATGGTGCATATCGCAGCCGACTGAACTGCCGACGGGTGCGCGGGCGCTATCCCGCGCGTACCCTCTCGTTAGCCGCCTTGCGTGGCTTACGGGGTTTCGGTTCGATGCCGATACGGGGGTCGCCTGCAAGCACCAATGCCGTGAGGCGCGACGCAACGGCTTCGAACGTGTCCTCGGATTGCGGCATGTAGAGCCACTTCCCCAGCACCGGGTGCGGGCGCAACGCCGGCATTTCCGCCATCAGCGACGCGTGATGCTCATGCGACGTGCAAACCAGCAGACCATCCCACGGCGCATCCCGGTCGATGACCGCGAGACATTGCCGGCCATTCACATAAGCCGCTTCAGCCCCGAACATTCGTTTGCGCAAATACGACTCATCGTGTTCAAAAGCATCGAAAACCCAGACAAGCGAATTGCGAATAGTAGAAGGCATTGAATATAGCGCTTCGGAATCGACGAAAAATCACACTCTACAGGACGCCCGGAACGTCCGCCAGACCGAAACCTACCGAAACCCGCGCCGCTGCTGAATTCAAATTAAAAAGAAATCAGACCCGCAATTCGAAAACTTTCCTTAGAAAAGCCAGAAGCCCGTAACAACTTATTACAACTCACCAAAAAACAACGCCGATATTTGTTGTTGAAGAATTAAGCACCTATTTTGAATTCACTTGAATTGCGCGATATGAATTAAAAAATTTCCCCACCCTCAGGAGCGCGATATGACGACCTCGCCACGTGCCGTTGCGTCTTTCGGATCCGCGCAGTGTCCGCTGCCCCTCAAGCCCCTCATTCTGGCCCTGTCGCTGTGTTGCGCCACGCAGGCGCGTGCCGCATGCGATAACGTTGCGCCACCGAGCGGCACCACTGTGACCTGCACGGGCACAGACGGTGTCGTCGCCGCACAGGCGGCCAGCACGGGGGTGACGGTGAATGTCCAGCAAGGCGCGACGGTCTCCTCGGTGCGCGCGTCACCCGATATCGCGACGATCACCGTCGACTCCTCCAGCACGATTACCAACGCCGGCACGGTGAGCATGACCGGCACCAACCCATCAGGCCGTGGCGCGGCGATGCTCGGCGCTCATGATGACAACACGCTCGTCAACACGTCGACCGGCGTCATCACGACATCAGGGTTCGAAAACGATGGCATGGCGAGCAACGGCAACCACGGCTCGCTGACCAATAACGGCACGATCACCGTCAACGGTCCGAACGCCTTCGGCATGACCGCCGCATGGGGGCAATCGTCAGGCCTCGGTCTGAACAGCACCTTCGTCAACACGGGGACCGTGACGGCAAACGGCGGCGGCAGCCGTGCGATCAGCGTGGTGGGCGGGCAAAGCACCGTCACGAACAGCGGCACGCTGATCACGACAGGCGGCACAGCGTCGAACCGTTCGTTCACGGTGTTCATGCAGGGCAACAACAACCGTCTAACCAACAGCGGCTACATCGAAGCGCGCGGCATCAACAGCGACGCCGTCGTGTCGAACACGGCCTCGGGCTTCACCACGTCGATCGTGAATCAGGCGGGCGGCCAGATCATCAGCCGTCAGGGGTTCGGGGTTCGCACGGTCAACGGCACGGTCTCCATCACCAATGCGGGCCTGATCCAGAGCGACGTGGGCACGGCCATTGCAATGAACGCGGCCGCACGCTCCAATACGCTGACATTGCAGACAGGCTCGCAGATCATCGGCACCGCCGACGGCGGTAGCAGTGCGGTAAGCACCGTCAATCTGCAAGGCAGCGGTACGTCGAGCAATCCGTTCGTCAATTTCGGCACGCTCAATATGCAGGGCGACAACTGGACATGGACGGGCAGCGGCAACTTCACATCGGCACAGTTTCAAAGCGGCGTGTTCACGCTGAACAGTACGCTCGGGGGGGCAACGTCGCAGGTGGCATCGGGCGCCACGCTCACCGGCACCGGCACACTCACCGGCAATCTGACTAACGCCGGCACCGTGCGCCCGGGCGATGGCGCCGGCAACGGCACGCTGACCGTCGTGGGAAATTACACGGGCCAGGGCGGCAAACTCGCGATCGATACCGTGCTTGGCGACGACAACTCGAAGGTCGCCCCGCTCACCGTGAGCGGCGGTGCGATCGGCGGCACCACGACGCTCTCGGTCAACAACATGGGCGGGGCCGGTGCACTCACGACGGGTAACGGCATTCCGATGGTCAACGCAGTCGGCGGCGCCACGTCGTCGGCCAGCGCCTTCACGCTGAACGGCGCCGTCAGTCAGGGCGCCTATACGTACTACCTGTATCAAGGCGGTACCACGCCCGGCACTGCCAACAACTGGTATCTACGCTCCACCGTGCCCGTGGCCACTGCGGTGACTTATGTCGACCCGCTGACGGGACAGACGATCAGCACGGTGCTCTCGCCGGTCGGCGCCGTCGGCAGTCCGCCAACGGCCGCCGAAGGCTCGACCCCGATGCCTATCTACCGGGTGGAAGTCCCGGTGTACTCCGTCATGCCGGAGATCGCACGCGTGGCCGGCTTCGCGCAGATGGGAACGTTCCACGAGCGGCAGGGGCAACAAGGCCTGCTCGACGAGAACGGCTGGCTGCCGGCAGGTTGGGCGCGGGTCTGGGGGCAGACGGAACAGTTTCGTCCCAAAGGCGATGTGTCGCCCCAATTCGACGGCAACATCGGGGGCGTACAGATCGGCCATGACCTCGTGTCGCGCCGAACGGACAGCGGGCACAACGATCACGTAGGGATTATCGCGGGATGGACACGCGCCTCGGGCGACACGCAAGGCAGCGCACTGGGCGCGATGGACACTCACACCGGTACGTTGGGCCTGGACATGTACAGCGCAGGTTTGTACTGGACACACGTGATGCCCAACCTCGCCTACCTCGATGCCGTGGTGCTTGGCTCGGCCCTGCAATACGAATCGAAGCCGGTCAGCGGCATGAACACGAGCACGCGCGGCAAAGCGATATCGGCGTCGCTGGAGACGGGTTGGCCGATCCGTCTGACGTCGACCCTCACGCTCGAACCGCAGGCGCAAATCGTCTATCAGCGCCAGTCGCTGAACGACCTGACCGACGCGGTCTCCACGGTGTCGTTCGACAGCACCAGTAGCTGGCTCGCCCGAATCGGCGCCCGTCTGGAAGGCAATTACGACGGCGAACGTGGCCTGCTGCGTCCCTATCTGCTATTCAATCTGCTGCACACGTTCGGCAACGACGGGAAAGCGATTTTCGGCGGCACGACGCCAATCGTATCGAGCGCGAACACCACGGCGGCCCAGTTCGGCGTCGGTGTGGCCGGCCGCTTCAACAAGCACGCGAGCGTGTATGCCTCGCTCGCCTACCTCACGCAGATCGACGATACGCGCCAGCAGAGTGTGTCTGCCACGCTCGGCGTGCGCTGGCGCTGGTAAGCGCGACCGACGTCACCCGCCCGCCGCCTGCAACGTTTGCGAGGGCAAGTCGGCGCGGGGATCGATCACCGGCATGGTCGTCTCGGGCGTGTAACGCATGCAGCGATTTCGTCCGGCGGCCTTGGCCTGATAGAGCGCGCGATCGGCGCGCTGTACCAGCGACGACAACTCGCCGCGAGAGCGTTCGTCGCAGGCAATGCCGATGCTCACCGTCGCCGCCACCGTCTCGCCCTGCACCACCCTCGCCGAGCGCTCGAACGCCTCGCGCACGCGCTCCGCAATGGCCTGCGCCTCGTTGGCGCCCACGCCCGGCAGGAATAGCGCGAACTCCTCGCCGCCGTATCGTCCGAAGATGTCGTCGGCCCGCAATTGCTGCGCCGCCGTGCGTGCAAAGAGCAGCAGCACCGTGTCACCAAACGGATGCCCGTACGTGTCGTTGATACGCTTGAAGTGATCGAGGTCCAGCAGGAGCAAGGCGACAGGTGCGCGCGCCGCGCCGTGACGTCGTAGCTGCTCGCGTGCGAGGCGGGTGAACTCGGGACGATTGAATGCCTGCGTGAGGCCATCGCGCGTTGCGGCGCGGTGCAGTGCGATCTCGGAGCGTTCCTTGCCCAGCGAC
Organism: Pandoraea sp. LA3; assembly: GCF_022696215.1. Classification (NCBI taxonomy): domain Bacteria; kingdom Pseudomonadati; phylum Pseudomonadota; class Betaproteobacteria; order Burkholderiales; family Burkholderiaceae; genus Pandoraea; species Pandoraea sp. LA3. The sequence goes on from NZ_PTPY01000038.1 coordinate 548,693, forward strand.
ACCATGAGGAAGCTCGCCACCACGATCAGCACGAGCATTTCGGTCGTGGACACTTGCGGGCCGAACCACGCGAGGAACTTCGCGTCGGTCGGGCCAAGCCAGACGAGCGCCACCGCACGCGCCGTGTAGAACGAGCCGTGCAGCACGGCGACGACGGCCAGCACGATGCTGCTGGGCAGCCGCAGCCCCGACGCCTGCCAGAATTCCTTGGCCGCCATCAGGCTGTAGAAAGCGAGCAACGAGAAGAACAGCACGCCGCCACTCCATGCGTCCAGGGGCCGGGCAAACAGCCACGTCCCCCACAACAGCACGGCCGGGCCGCCGAACACGGCCACCCACTGCACACTGCGGCCATAGAAGCGGCGTGCGCCGCTCCATACCATGGCAAAGGCGAGCGTTGCCACCGCGTTGCCCAACGGATAGAGCACCGCGAGCTGGGAGCTTCGCGCGGCGAGCAGATAGAGCACGGGAGAGAACGTTGCGAGCAGGAAGGCGAGACTCCACCATCGCGGCGATTCGGCCTCGTCGCGACGCAGCGCATCGAGCATGAACAGGATGCCTGTCGCGATACTCAACAGGAAGGTCACAAACTGTAGTGTCGGCAGGTCTAACGCCGGCAGCGACAAACCAAGAGCCATGGCTCCGTCCCCCGTACGCATCGCGACAGACGGACCCTCACCTCGGTCCCGGACACAACGCGCAGTTTGAAGTACGGGGGATATCAGGAGATGGCAGGAGATAGCACCCTGACCGAACGATCGGCGGTTCGCAGCCATTCGTCATGCTGGAGATGAACAAACGCGACAGCCGCTTGCGCGCCTTATATGGCGCACCGTCTGGCCGCCCCGGTCCGGCCATCGGTTTTGTATCTCCATACCCATGGGGCGGGATTCTAGCACGTCGAATTGGGACGGCAACTGCCGCGAAGGCCCGTCGGCAAAGGCGGTCTCAACTTTCCTTACACTGCCTTTCCGGGCACCGTTCCGGCTGGGCTTGCCGTCCGGTGACGCGTCTTGACGCGTGCTTCGCGCATCACATTTCCTGACGTCGGCGAGCGGACAGCGCTCCGGCGGTCTGAATGACGAGATCGGCAAAGCGACGCTCGTCGCGCTCGGCGTTCCAGCGCACCCGAGGCACGGCGATATTGATCGCGCCGATGGCCCTGCCGTCCTGATTCACGACGGCCGCCGCCGTAGAGATGTCGCCCATGAAGAACTCGTCTTCAGTGTGCGAGTAGCCCTGCTTGCGGATGCGGGCGAGCCGCTCCTTGATCTTGCGCGGCTGCGCCACCGTCGCCGGCGTGAACTGGACGAGATGGGTGCGCGCGAGGATGTCGTCGATCTCAGTGTCGTCGAGCGTGGCTAACATCGCCAGCCCCGGTGCGGTGCAGTACGCAGGCAGACGCGAGCCGACGATCACGTTGGCATTGAAGACACTACGGCTCACGATACGCAACACGAAAACGATGTCGGTATCGAGACGCACCGTGAGGTTCGTCGCCTCTTCCGTTTCGGCCGCCAGTTGCTGGAGATAAGGGGCCGCCCGACTCACCAGTTCGTTCGAGACGAGATAGTGATAGGTAAAGTCAAGCAACTTCGGCGAAAGTTCGTACTTCTTGCTCTGCGGGTCCTTGAGCAGATACCCCAGAGCCGAAAGGGTGAACGTGAAGCGCTGCGCGGCGCTGATGTCGAGACCCGTGGCCACCGCGATTTCGGAGAGCGACAGATGTCGCTTCGAACCATCGAACGCCGTCAGCACTTTCATCGCCTTTTCGACGGAATTGACGTAAAGCGTGGAGTCGGTCAATGCCGCCGCACCCGGCGACGCGTCCGTGGTAACGGCTTTGTCTTTGGCTCGGCTGCGAGGTGTCTTGGTGGTGGCCACAGTCAGATCGGTATTTGAAGAATTTCGCAGGATTATCTCATAAAAATAACTCTCTATCTTTATGCGATAACCCATTCAACTTCAATGCGACTTCAATTGGACTTCACGCCGACGCGGAAAATCACTTCGTGCCAACGCCTTCCCACGCGCCATCGGTATCGCGCGACAGCAGGTGCTTGCGGATCCGCTCCGACGGCGTCGTCTCGAAGTGTGACGTCTCGCGATAGTAACGTGGCCGCTGATAACTGGCGAGCCGCTCGGACGCCCATTGCGACAACGTCGGCCAGTCCACTGCCGCCTCGCGAAACTGCACATAGAGCATGACGTCCTGCTCGCCGATCTCGCTCGCCACACCGATCGCTGCACACGCCGCCACCGCCGGATGTCGCGCGAACACGCGCTCGATCTCCCACGCCGACACGTTCTCCCCGCGCACGCGCATGCTGTCGGTGCGCCGTCCGATGAAGACCAGGCTGCCATCCGCGTTACGTCGCGCGCTGTCGCCGGTGTAGAGCTTGCCGTCGCGCAATGCTTTGGCCGTGGCCTCCGGGTTGTCGAGATACCCGGGCAGGAACACACCCTCGACATCGCTCGACAGCACGATCTCGCCCGGCTCGCCGTCAGCGACGGGTTGCCCCTCGTCGTCGAGCAGCGCCAGCGTGAGCCACGGCAGCGCATGACCGATGGACCCCGGGCGGTCGGCATCGTTGAGCGTCGCGAAACTCGAACACTCCGTCATGCCGTAGCACTCGCGCAGGGCGCACCCCAGCCGGTCGCGTGTCGCCTCCCACGCACTGGCCGACACCCCCGCCCCCCACGCCACGCGCAGCGAGTTCGTTACGGGCTGCGCATCCCGGGGCAATTGCATGAGGATGTCGAGAATGCCGCCGAGGTAATGCAGATGCGTTGCCTGCACCTGCTCGCACTGCTGCCAGAAGCGGCTTGCGGAGAATCGTTCGACCACGTGCATTTCGACGTCGACCAGAAACGGCAGCAACAGCATCTGCGCGCCGCCAATATGGCACAGCGGCTCCCAGAGGAACAGACGGTCGCCGTCGCCGGCATCGGCCACGCGCAACGCGGCTTCGCTGGCGATACGCATCATGCGATGCGTGAACAGCACCCCCTTCGGCGCGCCGGTCGTGCCCGACGTATAGATGATGCAAAGCACCGATGCCGGCGTGACGTTCGCGGCCACGGGCGCCTGACCGGCATACGTCTCAGCCTGCGCCATGACGTCGGCCAGCCAGTGACGCACGACCTGCGTGCCGTGATGTCCCGGTTGCTCGGCGGCCAGGGCAACACCAGCGTCGAGCACCGCCGCAAACGACGGCTCCGAGATCAGCAACCGGGGTTTCGCATGACCGAGCAGATACTCGATACCGTCGCCCTTCAGGCGTGTGTTCACGGGCACCCACACCAGGCCAGAGAGCATGAGCGCATAAATCAGCGCGATCTGCGCGGCGCTATTGCCCAGCATGACGGCCACTCGGTCGCCGGGCACCAGCCCCTGCGCCGCGAACCAGGCCTGCATGGCGCCGACGCGCGCGGCCATCTGCGCGCGGTCGATGGCCTCGCCCTCGAAGACGACGACCGGCTTCGTCGACGCTCCATGAAGCCCCGCCATAAGCAGCGGTACGACGTCGAGCTGGTCGCCCGCGGCTCGTTGCGGGAAGTACTGCGTGTAAGGATGTGAAGCAGGATGTGATGCTGAATGTGAAGCAGAAGACATTTGCGCATTTACCGGCGCGACTCGGGCAACGTTGGACATAGACATACGAGAATCCGCAGATATCAATAGCTCTTGCGTTTGAAGATGGAAGACAGCCAGACGACGAACACCATCAGGAACACGAGCGACGTGGCGACTGCGGCCAGCGTCGGCGTGACGGCCAGCTGGATGTCGTCCCACATCTGCTTGGGCAGCGTGGTGTTGATCCCGCCGGAGACGAAGATGGCGATGGTCAGGTCGTCGAACGAGACGATGAATGCGAACAGGAAGGCCGAGCCAAGACTCGCGGCGAGTAACGGCAACAGCACCGTACGCACGCGAGTGAAGGCCGACGCACCGAGCATCTTGGCCGCGTCGTCGAGTCGCCAGTCGAAGCGCTTGAAGCTCGCCGACAAGGTGACCACGACGTAAGGAATCGCCAGCACGGTGTGACCGATGACGAGGCCGGCATTGGTACCCGCCAGCCCCCAGCGTGCAAAGAGGTAAAGCAGGCCGACGGCAACGACGATACGCGGCACGATCAGCGGTGCGATGAACATCGCGAACAACGGCTTGCGCCAGCGCGACGGCAACCGCACGAGCGCCAGACTGGCACCGAAACCGAGGACCAGCGCCAGCGCCGCCGTCGCGAAACCCACGCCGAGCGAACGCAGCAACGCCGCCTGCCACACGCTCGATTCGAGGAACGCCACGAACCACTTGAAGGTGAAGAGTTCCGGCGGGAACGACACGAACGATTGCTTGGTGAACGCGAGCGGCACGACGAACGCGATCGGCAGTATCAGCGCCAGCACGACCGCCCAGGTGTATGCCTTGAGGCCCAGCCCACCCTGCGCATGCTCCCAGCCGCGCGAGAACGACAACTTGCCGGCGAAACTTGCGATACGTCCCACAGCGATCAGCACCGGCAACATCCGGCCGCCCGACCCGGCACGCCGCTCCGGCGCTTCGCCCGCGAGCGACGACAGGCCGACGACCCGGTCATAGACGAAGAACACGACGATCGAGCACAGCAGCAACACCGTCGAGAGCGCCCCGGCAAAGCGGAGATCGAACAGCTCCAGCACCGACGAGATGACCAGTTGCGCCACCATCGACTCACGCGGCGAACCGAGCAGCGCGGGCACGATGAAGAAGCCCAGACTCGTGATGAAGACGAGCAGTCCGGCCGCCGCCGCGCCCGGGCCGGACAACGGCAGAAACACCGTGAAGAAACCCGTCGAGCGGTCAGCACCGAGTGTCTGTGCCGCCTGCACGAGTTGCATGTTGATGCCGCGCATGATCGGCAGCATCGTCATGACGGCCAGCGGCAGCATCGCGTGCACCATGCCGATCAGCACCCCGGTGAGCGAAGGCGCGAGCGTGCCCGCCGTATCGATCAGGCCGAGATGCGCCGCCAGCGTCGTGAGCAGACCCGTGCGCGACAGCAGCAGCATCCACGCATAAGTCTTGACGAGATAGCTGGTCCAGAACGGCAGCACGATCCACAGCAACCAGCGCTCACGCGAGCGGGCCGACAACCGGGCGAGCAGATACGCTACCGGATAGCCGAGCAACACCGACAACGCGGCCGTCAGAAACGCGATCCAGAACGTCGAACCAAGCACCTTGATGTAGACGGCCGAGTGCGTCATGCGCGCGAATTGCGCGACGGACAGCACGCCGTCGGCATCGTAAAGGCCGCCTTGCAGAATCTCGACGACCGGCACGATGAAGAACACTGCGAGGAACAGTAGCGCGGGCAAAGCCGGCAACCAGCGGGCCAGATGTTTCGGCCAGGCAATACGAGGCCCCGCCTGAGGCAGGCGTTGAACAAGCCACATGGCAAATACTCCTGAAGCGAATGACTCGGGCGCTCGCTCGAACGCCCCGAAGGTGGCTCAGCGCGTGAGTAGCGTGGCGCGACTGTGGTCCCAGGCCAGTCCGACACGGTCGCCCACACGCGGCGTCAGCTCACGCGGACAACGCACGGTGAAGTCCGCCGCGCCATCCCCTCCCCCACTGGCGCCCTGCCCCAGCGAAACGATGGCGCGCGTGTCCGATCCGAGAAACACGACTTCGCGAATCGTGCCAGCGAGTGCGCCGTCTTCGGGCGACGTCAGACGGGCCGCCTCCGGGCGCACCAGCAGACTGGCCGCCCCTGCTGCCGGAAGATCGGGACTCGGGCCGATCGGCACGAGACGCGTGCCCGCATGACCGCCACCATTCGCGCCATGCTTGCCGTCAGTCGCCCCTTCAGTTGCCCCAACCCGCAGCGCCACACAGCCGTCGGGCAAGCGCTCGACCACACCGTCGAGCAAGTTGGAGTGCCCAAGGAAATCAGCAGCGAAACGCGTCGCCGGACGGTCGTACAACTGCGCGGGCGTACCGATCTGCTCGATGCGTGCCTGATTCATCAGACAGATGCGGTCGGACAGCGTCAACGCCTCGTCCTGATCGTGGGTCACGTAGATGAACGTGGCCCCCAACTCCTGATGCAGCCGACGAATCTCCAGTTGCATGTGCTCGCGCAGCTTCTTGTCGAGCGCCCCGAGCGGTTCGTCGAGCAGGATGATCGACGGTCGAAACGCGAAGCAGCGCGCGAGTGCAATCCGTTGCTGCTGACCGCCCGACAACTCCGAGGGCAGCCGCTGTGCAAAGGCCTGCATCTTGACCATCGCGAGCGCCGCATCGACAGCCGGGGCGAGTTCGGCGCGCGGCAGCTTGCGCATGCGCAGGCCGTACGCCACGTTCTCCCAGACCGTCATATGCGGGAACAACGCGTAGCTCTGGAACACCATCCCGATGCCGCGCTTGCCCGGCGCGTCATGCGTGGCGTCGCGCCCGTCGATGAGCAATTGACCGGCGCTGGGCTCGACCAGCCCCGAGATCATTTGCAGCAGCGTGGTCTTGCCCGACCCCGACGGGCCGAGCAGCGTGAGAAATTCCCCGGCCGCGACCCGCAGGTCCGTCGGCAGGAGCGCGGGGGTCTCGCGATACGTCTTGGCGAGACCGATGGTTTCCAGTTTGGTACTCATGTTCGTGCTCATCCTGCTCCGCTGTTCCGGTGTTCGCGACGCTTACGACAACAACCACGCGTTGAAACGCTCAGTGGCTCGGGTGCGGTTCTCGGCCCACCACTGCGGACTCGGCAGACGCATGCCTTTCAGGTTCGCCGGCGCGGTCGGCAGCAGCGGCGCACGCTCCTTGGGAATGCCGTCGAACGCCTTGAGGTTGGTCGGGCCGTACGCCAGATCCTGCGTGATGAGCGCCTGACGTGCCGGGTCCGCACAGAAACGCACGAACTGACGAGCGAACTCGGCGCGCGGCGTGCCCTTCGGAATGCCCCAGCCTTCGATGGAATAAAGTCCCTGATTCCAGACGATCTTCACCGGCGCCTTGTTGTCGATGGCGGCCTGCGCGCGGCCGTTCCACGTCGACATCATGTCGACGTCGCCGTTCTGGATCGCCTGCATGGCCTGCGCCCCCGACGTCCACCAGAGGTTGATGTGCGGCTTGATCTTGTCGAGCGACTTGAACGCGCGGTCCAGATCGAGCGGATACAGCTTGTCGATGGGCACGCCATCGGCCATGAGCGCCTGTTCCAGCGTGTCGAGCGGGCTGCGGCGCAGCGAACGACGGCCCGGGAAACGCTTCACGTCCCAGAAGTCGGCCCACGTCTGCGGAGCGTCTTTCGGGAACTTGTCAGTGCGGTACGCGAGCACGGTCGAATAGACGTCCACACCGAGCCAGTCGGCAGTCACGGCCTCGGGCATGATGCCCGGGAAGTCGCTGACCTTCATGCCGATCGGTTCGAGGAAGCCCTTCGATTCGAGATAGGGAATATCGGCCGAGAGCGTGAGCGTCGTCACATCCCACACGAAGTTCTTCGTCTGCACCATCGCCGCAAATTGAGCGACCGGTTGCGAATCGCGCGCCACGCTGACCACCTTGATGCCGGTCGCCTTCTGGAACGGATCGTAGAACGCACGGCGATACGCTACGGTGTACGGGCCACCGGGGTCGGAAACGATCAACTGCCTGGCTTGTGCGAAGGCGCCGCGCGAGGTCACCAACGGCAATGCGCCGGCCAGCGCGGTGGCGCCGGCCATTTGAAGCAGACGGCGACGGGACGGGTTTTGCGGGTCGTGCGAGTCAGACATAAGAAACTCCGCTTTGCAGTGGACAGGCGCGCCGCGCATGCCCTGTGTGGTTTGCCACGGTGCGCGCTCGCTGGCAGCGCACCGTGACGGCACTTCATTCGATGACGATCTCTTCTGGAATGGACGTCGACGTCATACCTTCGCGGCTTCGGCCTTCGCGGCACGCTTGGCGAAGAAGGCGGCCATCATGCGCGCCGGCTCACCCGATTCGTACGACTCGCGCTGGATGCGCATGCCGGCTTCGATGGCGTCCTGGAACGTGCCTTCGGTCATTTCACGGAAGCGTTGTTTGTCCAGACGCATGGCCACCGGCGGCTTCTCGGCGAGTTCCGTCGCGATCTCGAGTGCCTTTTCGAACACTTTGTCTTCCGGCACGAGGTGATGGATCAGGCCCAGACGATGGCTCTCGTCGGCCTCCATCAGACGGCCCGTCAGCGTGAGTTCGATGGTGCGCGACAGGCCCAGCATGTGGTTCATGATCCACGGACCGGTCGTGCTGGCGATGCCGGCGTTGATCTCCGGCTGCCCCATGCGCACGCCCGGATGGCCCACGCGAATATCGCCGAGCAGCGAGACCTGGAAGGCCGAGCCGGCGGCAGTGCCGTTGAGCGCCATCACCAGCGGCTTCTTCAGACTGCGAATCACGTCGTAGTAATGCTCCCAGCCCTTGATCCACTCGATGGCGGTATCGCCGTCGAAGTGCTTCGCTTCGGCCAGATCCTGCCCGGCCGAGAAGGCGCGGCCCGCGCCGGTCATGATCACCGCCGCCACGTTGTCATCGGCATTGAAGCGCTGGAGCGCATCGATGATCAGCTCGCGCATGGCGATAGTCCAGGCGTTGAGCGCCTGCGGGCGATTCAACGTGATGACGGCAACCTTGCCGACCTGCGTAAAGAGAACTTCCTGTTCCGTTTGCTTTGCGGTCTCGCTCATTTGAACTCCATGGACATCGACGCGTGGACATCACGCGTGCATTGAGATGACGACAATGCGGTCAACGCATTTTTCGCTAAACAGTTATCTCAGTGCAATAACTGTTATTTGAAAGAAATATAGTGAGTTCAAAAAAATGGTGCAAGCTGAATCGTTTCAGGGTTTACCTCATGAGGTTGCACCGCATGGATGAGCGGATGTAGCGCACTCGCCGCCCCGCGTCGGGGTGCGGCGCTCAGGTTCGGGCGATGGGGTCGCGCAAAGACCCGTCGAATGCCATTCGGGCATCGCGACGGAATTCGTTGATGGGAGGGTCCTGCGGGAAGACGAGAGAGACGACGAGACAGGTCGTCCCGATGATCGGGGGCGGAGGGGCGAGAACTTACGCCGAAGGGATGACGGGCCTTGGCGCCAAGGCCCGTCGACGAAATACGCTCAGCGCGATTCCTTGTGCTTGCGCAGGCGCCGGATGGCCTGTAACTGGGCCACGGCTTCGGCCAGTTCGGCCTGTGCCTTCGCGTAGTCGATGTCGCCCGTCTGCTTTTCGAGCAACGCAGCGGCGGCCTCGCGCGCTCGCTCGGCACGCGCCTGATCGAGACTGTCGGCACGCATCGCGGTGTCGGCCAGCACCGTCACCCGATCCGGCTGGATTTCGACAAAGCCACCCGCGATGTACAGAAATGTTTCGGTGCCATCGGCCCCTTCGATTCGCACCGTGCCCGGGCGCACCCCCGAGAGCAATGGCGTATGCCCGGGGAGCACTCCCAGCTCACCTGCCGAGCCCGGCACTTCGACAAATCGTGCCTCGCCCGAGAAAATCGACCGCTCGGTGCTAACGACGTCCACCTTGAGTAAAGCCATGTATTCACTTCTCCCTGCAATGCGCCGCCAAGGACGGGCGGGCATCGCCTGAACCTGCTGCGGCGCTGTCACCGCGCCGTGTCTATCGTAGGGACTGCATCGAGCGGACACGGCGCAAACCGTGCCCCACTCACTTACAACGTACGCGGTGTCGCCACGCCAAGGTCTGTCGCCATTTTCAGCAGCGACTCCCAGATCGGCGGCGTGAGATCGACGTGATCGTGATGCTTCTTGCGATTATCCGCCTCGTACTCGCCCGGATACTGCACCCGATCGAAACCGGGCTGCGGCGGGCACGACGTCAAATAATCGATGAACGCCTCCACTTCATGCGAGCGCCATGTCGCAGCGAAGTCGACCTGCGGATTGAGCACGATGGCGAACATGTTGTTCGTCGCCACCCCGGCGCGCGGATGCTCAGGCTGGATCGTACCGCCGCCCGAGAGCACGCCCGCCAGCAACTCCGTCACGATGCCCAGCGCATAACCCTTATGTCCGCCGAACGGCAACAATGCCCCGAACGGCTCCGTGAAAAGCGCATTCGGATCGGTGCTCGGGTTTCCGTAGCCGTCGATCAACGACCCCGGCGGCGCCTGTTTGCCTTCGGCGGCCAGCACCCGCGCCTTGTTGATCGCAATGGCGCTCGTCGCCATATCGACCACGAGCGGCGGACGGTTATTCGGCAGCGGACCGGCAAAGCACAGCGGGTTGGTCGTCAGACGCGGTTCGCTGCCGCCGAACGGCGCGACCATCGGCTGGCGGTTCGTCACGTTCGTGAACGCCATGAACACCAACCCCTGATGCGCAGCCATCTCGCCGTATTGGCCCATACGCCCCAGATGGTGGCTGTTGCGCAGCGTCAGGATCGCAACGCCTTTGTCGAAGGCGCGTGCAATGGCATGCTCGACGACGAACTTGCCGACGTGCTGGCCAAAACCGCGATTGCCTTCGTACAGCAACAGGTTGCCATGATCGGTGAGAACGCTCGGGCGTCCGGTGGGATTGACCTGCCCGTCTTCCAGCACTTTTCGGTAGGTCGGCAGGATCGAGAGGCCGTGGCTCGCATAGCCGACGCGATCCGATTCGACGAGATGCTGGGCGACGTCCAGCGCGATATCGTCGGGCACGCCTTGCGCGAGCAATAGCTGCTTTCCGAAGTCGACGGCGTCTTTCAGGGGGATTCGCATTGTGACTCCTTGTTCAACGCACGCGTGGAATTACAGCCAGCCCAGCCAGCGCCAGTACGTCGCGGCGAAGACCAGCAGCAACGCGTAACCAACGATGGTGACCACGATCCCGACACGCGCGAACTGCTTCGCCGTGAACGTATCGGTGCCCAGACAGACCATGTTTTGCGGCGCATTGATCGGCAGGATGAAACCGAAGCTGACCGTGAAGCCCAGCAACATCGTCATGCCAAGCCGGTTGAAGTCGCCCGGCAAGGTTTGCAGCACGGCGATCAGAATCGGCAGCATGGCCGACGTCAGCGCCGTAGCGCTCGCGAAACCGAGGTGAATGAGAATGAGGAATGCCGCCAGAATCGCGAAGATCCACAACGTCGGCAGCGAATCGAGGCCGGTGGCCGCCACCACATGATTGCCCAGCCACTGCCCTGCCTGCGTCGTGAGCAACGCGGTACCCAGGCTGATACCGACACCGAACACGATCACCGTGCCCCAGGGAATGCGCGACTGCACGTCCTTCCACGTCATCACGCCGAAGCGCGGCAGCATCAGCACGACGAGACCCACGTAAGTGACCGACGTCGTATCGAAGCGATGCAGCTTGCCTTCCGTCGCCCAGAACAGCAACAACCCGATCGACACGGCGAGCAGACGCTTCTGCGAACTCGTCATCGGCCCCATCTCACGCAGTTGCGCTTCGACCGCTTCCTTGCCGCCGGCGATGGCATCGGCCTCCGGCGGCATCATCTTGAGCACCAGCACCACGAGGATCACCGACATGATGATGGCCCACGGCGCACCGGCCACGAGCCACTCGGCCCACGTGATGCGGTCCCCGAGCATCTTGTCCATGAAGCCGACGGTCAGCAGGTTCTGCGCGGCGGCCGTCTGAATCCCGACGTTCCAGATACTCGTGGCCTGCGCCACGATGATCATCACACCGGCCGCGATGTTCGAACGCTTGTCGACACCGAACGCAGCAATCACCCCCATCATGATCGGCACCACACACGCGCTGCGGGCCGTGGCACTGGGAACGACGAGCGAGAGCAGGATGGTGACGGCGACCGCGCCGATCATGACGCGACGCGTACTCGTGCCGATCTTCGAGAGCGTGACGAGGGCGATGCGCCGGTCGAGTCCGGTGAGCGTCATGGCCGCTGCGATGAACAACGCGCCGGCAACCAGTGCAAGCGCCGAATTGGAGAAGCCCGCGAGCGCCATGCTGATCGCGCGCGAGGTGCCGTATTCGACACTGGGGTCCTGCACCGTAGGCGCCGTGCCCACGAGGAAAGCCATCAGCGACGTGATGATGATGGCGCTCGCTTCATACGACACGGCTTCGGTAATCCACACGACCACGGCGAAGGCAAGAATCGCCAGCATGCGATGCCCCGCGACCGGCAGGTCGTCAGGCATGGGAATCAGGAGCACGGCAATCATCACGATCACACCGGCAATCAGTCCGATGGGAATCGCTTTCTTCTGGGGAGGGCTTTGCACAGATACGTCAGGCGTGCTCATAAGGGGGCTCCAGAACGGAATGGCATGCCGGCAGTCGGCATGTCTTGAGAAATGCCACGCTTGAACTGCGGGTTAATCCTAACCGCATTGAACTTCGCGAGGCAAGCACGAGGGAATGGCAGGCGCCGTGGGCCTTGCGGCCGGACAGGCGTACAGATGCGACGATGACGAGCGCAGCGACGAACCCGGGAGACGGTGTCGTGCGATCGGCGTTCGCGCGAGATGTCGCAAGCCGGTCAACGTTGCGATGAGTGTGGCGTTGAGCGTGACGTTGAGCGCGGCAATGAACGCCGCATGCGCGCAGGGAAGCGTTTAGAAGTGCAGTCCGAAGTATTCCGGCGATCCGGCGAAGAGTTGGGTACTCAGAACGGGGTTGGTCAACGCACGATGCCACACGGTCTGATACAGCCCCGTGAGGCCAGCGCGCGGCCCGGTCACCAGACCGTCCGCGCCGAACGTCAGCCCGGCGTTGCCCAGTGTTCCGCTCAACGTCCGACCGCTCACGATGACCGGATCGGCGGCCCATGCGCCCGCCTCCGCGAACACATCGCGCCATGGGGCCGGCGCCACCCCGATCAGCGCGGGTGGCGGAGCGCCCGGCGGGGCGTAGGCCGAGACACGGGCCGCACGCTTCGCGCGCGCGGCCCGCGACGGCCGGGCGCCATGCCCGGCGCTGGCAGTTGTGGACTTCGTCGCAACCGGTGCACCGGAATGTTTCGCAGTGCCCGGCGGATTGGCGGCATGTGCCGATGCCGTCATCCAGAAGCAACACAACAACGCCAGCGCCGACGTGGCGCCCATGAGGCGGGTAAGCGACTTCGTCATGACATCCTCGTGTGCCGGCGGTGAGTCCCGCCTGTCCTGTACAGAACACAGCAAATTTCGGACCACGAGAGACAACATGTTGATTCTTATGCACTTCTAATTCCGCCATTCGCGTGAAGTCCGAAAATTTCCGAGAAATGTTTCATTTCAGAAACATCCGGCAGCCGCGATTGATCATCGACGTCACCCGAGCCAGGCCTTATGGGCCCTCGCCCGAGCGCGCCGGTGAAACGTTGATCGACTTTCGACGCCTTCGATTGTCGGCCGGTGTTTCGCCTGACGCATTGATGTGGGTCAACAAAAGTGCACGACCGTGCGGAAACCCGGATTGACGGGCGTTTTGCCCTATGAGGGGGCGCAGGATGCCGGTGGCGTCCGACGTCGGCATCGGACGTCTCTGAAAATCCCCGGGCCGTCCGATGTAGGGAGCTTGTCTCTGGCACAATCGCTCCACGCGATAAGCACAGGGCTCGGCACGCAGGCCGAATCGGTGTCTGCCCGTGCGATATGCCTAATGACATAAAGGAGTCAGCAATGTCCCAGTTCGATGTGGATCTGTTCGTCATCGGCGCCGGTTCGGGCGGCGTGCGCGCCGCGCGCGTGGCCGCGCAGTACGGTGCCCGGGTGAAAGTGGCCGAGGAATTTCGCGTTGGCGGCACGTGCGTGATTCGCGGCTGCGTGCCGAAGAAGCTGCTCGTCTACGCAAGCCGCTTCGCCGACGAATTCGAAGATGCCGCCGGATTCGGCTGGCAGGTCCCCTCGCCCAGGTTCGACTGGAAGACGCTGATTGCTCGCAAAGACACGGAGATCGCGCGGCTCGAAGGCATCTACCGGACCAATCTGGAGCGCGCGGGCGCCGAACTCGTCGCCGCACGTGCCGTGGTCGAAGGCCCGCACACAGTCGTGCTGCCCGCGACCGGCGAGCGCATTACCGCGCGACATATTCTGATCGCCACCGGCGGACGCCCGGCCGATCAACCGCATTTCATCGGCCGCGAGCATGCCATCTCCTCCAACGAGGTCTTTCATCTCGAATCGCTGCCCGAGCGCATCACGATCATCGGAGGTGGTTACATCGCGCTGGAATTTGCCGGTGTGTTCGCCGGGTTGGGGTCCAAGGTCACCGTCGTGCATCGTGGGCCGCACCTGCTGCGCGGCTTCGATGAGGAAGTCCGTACGTCGCTCGAAGCGGCTTACCGTGAACGGGGCATCGAGATCCTGCTCGAGCGCACCATCGAGCGTACCGAGAAGATTCAGGATCGTCTGCGCATCACCCTCTCCGATGGCAGCACACATGACGCCAACGTGTTACTGAGCGCAGCAGGACGCGTGCCTTACACCCAAGGCCTCGGACTGGCCGCCAGTGGCGTGGCGCTCAATGACAAGGGTGCGGTCATCGTCGATGAGTTCTCGCGCACGAACGTGCCGTCGATTTTTGCAGTGGGAGATGTCACCGATCGTGTCAATCTCACGCCGATGGCGATCCGTGAGGGTCAGGCGTTTGCCGACACGGTGTTTGGCGAGCGACCCACGCGCGTCGATCACAAGCTGATCCCGACGGCGGTGTTCAGCACCCCGGAAATCGGCGTCGTGGGACTGACGGAAAGCGAAGCCCGTGCGCAGTACTCACAGCTCAAAGTCTTCAAGGCATCGTTCCGTCCGCTCAAGGCGACGCTGTCGGGCCGTCAGGAGAAGATCCTGATGAAGCTTCTGGTGGATGGCGCAACCGACAAGATCGTCGGTGCGCACATGGTGGGAGATCACGCGGGCGAGCAAGTGCAGTTGCTCGGTGTGGCGCTCTCGATGGGCGCCACGAAGGCAGACTTCGACCGCACGCTGGCCGTGCACCCGACCGCTGCCGAGGAGTGGGTGACGATGCGCACGCCGGTCGCCTGAAGCCTGGGCCCCTGGGCTGGCGTGTGAGGCACGCGTCCCGCACGAAGCTTGCGATGACCTCTGGCGCATCTCTGCAATACGCAGTAATGCGCCAAAGGCATCGGAGACTTCAGAGGCTCTGATACCAGACGCCGAAGATGGCGATCGGGGTGAGTACGAGCAGCAGCAACCGCCACAGGGGAATGAACCACTGAGCCTGGGAGCCTTCGAGCACGGTACGCGCCTTCGGCCAGATGCGCGCCCCTACGAAGAACGCCACGCACAAGCCGCCGGCAGGCATCAGCAAGTTAACGGTGACGTAGTCCATCAGATCGAAAATCGTCCGATCGAAAATTCGCACATCCGACCAGATGCCGAAGGACAGTGCGGCAGGCGCGCCGAAGAGGAACGTCGCGATGAACACGGCCACGACCGCCGGCCCGCGACGCCATTGGTACTCATCGATGAGGAAGGCTGTCACGGGCTCGAACAACGAGACGGCTGAGGTGAGCGCTGCGAAGAGCAGCAGCATGAAGAAGGCGATGGCGATGGCATGGCCGAACGGCATCTGCGCGAAGATCGCGGGCATGGTGATGAACGTCAGGCCGGGACCGGCGTCGGGCGCGACACCGAAGGCAAAAACGGCCGGCAGAATCATCAGGCCGGCGAGGAAACAGGCCAGCGTGGCGAGCGTCGCGACCCAGACGGCCGAACCGGCGAGCCGCGCGTCCCGGGGCAGATAGGAGCCATAGACCACGATCATGCCCGCCCCCAGCGACAGCGAGAAGAATGCCAGCCCCAACGCCTGAAGCAACGTGGCGCCGGAAATCGCGGAGAAGTCAGGCGTCAGAAACCAGGCGACACCGGCCATTGCCCCCGGCAGCGTGAGCGCCCGGGCGATGACCAGCAGCATCAGGAAGAACAGTGCAGGCATGAGCCACTTGCCTGCACGCTCGATGCCCTTCTGCACCCCAGCCGCCACGATGAGCGCCGTGAGGCCGAGAAATGCACTCATGCTGGCGAGCGACGCCACCGGGTTGGCCGTAAACGTCGAAAACTCGCTGACCAGACGTGCGGCGTCGTTCGCCAATACGGAACCGCTGAGTGCGCGCAGTAAATAGGCGACCGTCCAGCCGCCGACGACAACATAGAACGACAGGATGGCGAACGCGTTGAAGGTGGCGATGCGTCCGACCCATGCCCAACCGCGTCCGCTTAACGTGCGCAACGCCGTCGTGATCGACTGTCCCGTGAGTCGGCCGATGGTCATCTCCGCGAGCAGCAACGCGACACCGAGCGTCAGCACACAGCCGAGATAGACGGTGAGAAACGCGCCACCGCCATGCTGACCGACGACATACGGAAATTTCCACACGGCGCCGAGGCCGACGGCGGAGCCGGCGGCGGCCAGCACGAACCCCAGTCGCGACCCCCAGGTGGCGCGACTCGCTTCGCCGCACGCGTCGGAAGCAACAAGGGGCGCAGTTGGCGCTGCGGGCGTAATGGGCAAATGGGACACGTGTCTCCTCCGGAAACGGACCTGCACGCCCGGCGGTATGTCGGCATGACATCCGCATAGGCGTGACACGTCGCTTGTTCATGGAATAGCGTCAGGCAGATTACTGGCGCGGCACGACATCGACGGCAGGTCGATGTAGCCCACTGGCACCAGCGCACGACACCACAAGGGCGGCCGGAGAGTCTACGCGGGAAAAGAGACTTGTCGCTTTAGGAAAGCACCCAAAACGGTGATAGATGGCGAAAATTGAAAGCAGATGGCCGCAGCCTGCGGTGCTTAAAGATGCGAGATGGCGGGCGATTGTGCAAATGGCGCCAATGGCGCGTGACGCCCAATGCAGCATGCGTGCCGGGCACATGGATGCCCGGTTGCCGCGGGGAAATCGAATGGATGCTGGCGCGACGGTGTCGCGCCGTTCCGTTCAGTGACCAAGTTCGACTTCGCCAGCCGATGCGGAGCGCGACCCCGGTGTCGGCGGATTGCTGGCGCCACGGTACGCGAAGACGACCGAAAACTTCGTGGTCTCGCCTTCGTTGCGCCCTGCCGCATGGAACAGGCCGCTGTGGAACAGCACGACATCGCCCTGAGCGAGTTCGACCTGCTTGCCACGCACGACGAGCGGCTGATTGTCCGGTTCGTCGGGGCGCAGGAAGTCGAGCGAATCGAGTTGATGCGGCTTGAGCTGCTCGCGGTGCGAGCCCGGAATGAAGCGAAGCGCGCCGTTGTCGCGCGTCTCCGGGCCTAATGCCAGCCACACGGAGATGAGTGAGTTCTCCGGGAACGACCAATAGCGAATGTCACGGTGCCAACCGGTCGCCGTGCCGAAATGCGGGTGCTTGGTCATCACGCAGTTGTGATGGGCCAGCGTGAGCACGACGTCTTCACCGAAGATCTGCGCCAGCGATTCGACGAGATCGGGGCGCGTTGCCCAATGGCGCAATGCGTCGCCGCGATCGTAGGCCTTGAGCAGGCGGCGTACCGTCTGACCGCCTTCGGCGTCTCGCGACTGCGGCGCCCCTTCGTAACCGACGTCGGCCTCGAACTCGAGTGGCAGTGTGCCCGCCGCCAACTGCGCTCGCGCATCTGCCAGAATCGCCTCACAGTCGGCCTGCGCGACGTAGCGCGGGAGGATCAGATAACCGTCGTTACGGAAGGTTTCGAGTTGCGATGCGGTAAGCGCCATGATCGTCGGCGAAGCGGGCAAAAGACTGGCTGTTAATGGAAAGTGGAAAGCTGGGGAATTCAGGGGTTTGCTGATGTCGCGGGGTCATCGCCGGGACGGATGACAGTGTGATGCCGTCGCGGCAATGCCTTTCAGGCGGCGCGTTTGCGTCGTCGGGGCGGTAGTTCGGAGGCGGGTTTTCGTTCCAGCTTGGGCTCGGGCTGCGGCACGTCCGTGCCGGGTAACGAGGCCTGCGGATTGCCGGCGGGACGCGGCGTGTCGACCACGCTGCGCAGTCGATCGAGTTCACGCGTGAGCTTCGCCAACTGGTACTCAAGCTGACAGTTCCGGCGGTAAAGCGTGCGCATTTTCTGGCTGAGCGCCTGCGTCTGTGTCCAGTACTCCGGATACATGACGAAACGCCCATCGGGGCGCTCGACGACGCCAAGCCCGCTCTGCCCCATCACATCGATGGTTTCCAGCGCGTAGCGTCGAACTTTTTTTACCGTACCTGCCGCCATTTATTTCCTACAGTCCCAGCCTGAGAGAGTCAGGCGCGGCATTTTGCCATGAAATCGGGCAACCCGGGCGGCAAACCCGCACGAGACCCGAGATTTATTTTCGCCAGCGGCCCCGCCGGGCGGGGCTGCGAGCGGAATCTGGATGCATTGGGACGCCATCTTCCGGCATCCGACGGCAAACGTTACCGCTTTGGCGCTTTCCCGGTATCGATCGACACCGGATCACTCGCCGGGAACGTTTCCTCCAGCCCTTCGTCGAGACGCTTCGCTACAGAGGACTTCGACGCTGGCACTCGCCGCGGCTTGTCGATTTCGATGGACACGGGGTCACTCGCCGGGAACGTCTCCTCAAGGGCTTCGTCGAGGTCGCGTTCCACTTCGTCCTCTTTGTGAGGTTGCTGTGGGCCTGGCTTGCGCGTGGGGGTATCGCTCATCAAGTCCTCCGCTAGTGGTGTGGCCGCCGCTCGACGACCGTCACCCCTACTATACCGCGAGCTGCGTGGCCTAGCGTCAAACACTCATCAATCACGAATCAAACACGCGTGCGGAGCGTCAGGCGGCAGGCGTCAGTCTTTCGCGATGCCGCGCGAGGGCTTCTCGCACCAGCGCGTGCATTTCGTCGGCGGCGGGTGTGTCGACAAGCGCCAGAATCTGGGAGCGCATGCGCGGATCCCAGAACTTGTGGAGATGTGTGGCGACTTCGCCCATCGCTTCCTCGCGATCGGGCAGCGATTCGAAGAAGTCCGCGATGCGATTCGCCATTCGCACGAGATTGTTACCGTCCATCGAAAATCTCCTGCCGCTTCATTAAATTAGCGTGGATGAATGGTTCAGGCCGGCGCGTCGAGCGCCGCCCCGCCGGTGTAGATGACGCACTGCTCCCCACGAACGAAGCCCACGAGGGCGACGCCTGCCGCCTCGGCCGTGCGCACCGCCAGCGCCGTAGCCGCAGAGACCGCCGCCACCATCGGGATACCCACCTGTGCGGCCTTTTGCACGATTTCGACGCTCGCTCGGCTCGTCATGAGCACGAAGCCTCGGTCGAATGCCTGCCCGTCACGCGCCAGTGCGCCGATAAGCTTGTCCAGTGCGTTATGACGCCCGACGTCCTCGCGAAGACGCAGGATCTCGCCTTGCGGCGAACACCACGCCGCGCCGTGCACCGCGCCCGTCACACCGTTAAGCGGCTGGTGCGCCACCAACCCGGCGTGCGCTGCCGCCAGCGCGGTATGTGTCACTCGCAGCGGCTCGCCTGCCGACGGCAACGGGCGCAGCACCTGATCGAGGCTTTCCGTGCCGCAAAGGCCACAGCCGGTGCGTCCGGTAAGATTGCGCCGCCGCTCCTTAAGTCCGGCGAACGCCCGGGACGAAATCTCAAGATGCGCCGTAATACCCAGCGACGTCGCCGAGACATCGATGCCGTAGCACTCTCGACGGTCGTTCAGAATGCCTTCGGACAACGCAAAACCCAGCGCAAAGTCCTCGATATCGGCAGGTGTCGCGAGCATCACCACATGGGAGATGCCGTTGAATTCCAGCGCAACGGGCACCTCCTCCGCCAGTTCGTCGCCCGCCTGCTGCCAGGCGCCATGACGGAATCGCCGCACCGCGAACGACGCGTGCGGCGAAAGGCTCTCCGGGTCGATGGCGGTCGGCGCCACGTCGCACACAGGCCCGACGATGGTGTCGGCGCCGTCGATACCCCCGACAGCGCCGGTCCCGCCGGCGTCACTCACGTCCGCCAGTTCTCGCAAATCACCTGGATCACTTGAATTACTTGAATCACGCAAAGCGTTGGGATTGGACATCGTCTAACGCTGACTCCACTTCATTCCAGAATTCGCCCCCTACTTCGCCGGGACAGGTTCGGCAGGATTGCGGGCCGCATCGAGCAGTTCGAGCTGCGTGCGGTTGAACGTCGAATACTTCGCTTGCCATTCGGAGGGCTGCACGACCGGCAACACCTGCACCGCCGTCACCTTGTACTCCGGACAGTTGGTCGCCCAATCCGAGTTGTCCGTCGTAATGACGTTCGCCCCCGATTCCGGGAAATGGAACGTCGTGTAGACGACCCCCGGCTGCATGCGCTCGCTAAGCACGGCGCGCAACACCGTCTCGCCCGCCCGGCTGCGAATGCCGACCCAGTCGTCATCCTTGATGCCTCGCTCCTGCGCATCGTGCGGATGGATTTCGAGCCGGTCTTCGTCGTGCCAATGGACGTTGTGCGTTCGACGTGTCTGCGCCCCGACATTGTATTGCGAGAGGATACGCCCCGTGGTGAGCAGCAACGGATAACGCGGCGTGACCTTCTCGTCCGTCGGCACGTACTTCGTCATCATGAAGCGCCCCTTGCCGCGCACGAACGCATCGATGTGCATGATCGGCGTGCCGTCCGGGGCATCGTCATTGCACGGCCATTGCAGGCTGCCCGCCTCGTCCAGCCGCTGATAACTCACACCACGGAACGTCGGCGTCAGGCGCGCGATTTCATCCATGATCTCCGACGGATGCGCGTAAGGCATGTCATAGCCAAGCCGCTTGGCCAGCGCGATCGTGACTTCCCAGTCGGCCATGCCGGGCAGCGGCGCCATCACCCGGCGCACGCGCGAGATGCGTCGCTCGGCGTTCGTGAACGTACCGTCCTTCTCGAGGAACGTGGTGCCCGGCAGCAGCACATGGGCATATTTCGCAGTCTCGTTCAGGAAGATGTCCTGCACGACGATACACTCCATCGCCTCCATTGCCGCCGCCACATGCTGGGTGTTCGGATCGGACTGAACGATGTCCTCGCCCTGACAGTAAAGCCCTTTGAAGCTGCCGTGAATCGCCGCGTCGAACATGTTCGGAATGCGCAATCCCGGCTCGGACTGCAACGTCACGCCCCAGGCGGCTTCGAACTCCTCGCGCACCAGCGTATCGGCCACATGACGATAGCCCGGCAACTCATGCGGGAACGACCCCATGTCGCAAGAGCCCTGCACGTTGTTCTGGCCACGCAGCGGGTTCACGCCAACGCCTTCGCGCCCCACGTTACCCGTCGCCATCGCCAGATTGGCGATACCCATCACCGTCGTCGAGCCCTGCGCATGTTCCGTCACGCCGAGCCCGTAGTAGATCGCCGCATTGCCGCCCGTCGCATAGAGCCGCGCCGCGCCACGAATCTGATCGGCTGGCACGCCGGTCACGACGGACACGGCTTCCGGCGAGTTCTCCGGCAGCGCCACGAAATCGCGCCACTGGGCAAACGCACGGTCTTCGCAGCGCTCGGCGATGAACGCGTCGGCCAGCAGCCCTTCGGTCACGATCACGTGTGCCAGCGCATTCACCATGGCCACGTTCGTGCCCGGCCGCAACGGCAGGTGGAACGCCGCCTTCACGTGCGGTCCGTCGACGATATCGATGCGGCGCGGGTCGATCACGATGAGCTTCGCCCCTTCGCGCACGCGGCGCTTGAGCCGCGAGGCGAACACAGGGTGCCCGTCAGTCGGGTTCGCGCCCATCACCAGAATGACGTCGGCATGCTCGATGGACTTGAACGTCTGTGTGCCGGCGGATTCGCCGAGCGTCTGCTTGAGCCCGTAACCGGTCGGCGAATGGCAGACGCGCGCACAAGTGTCGACGTTGTTGTTGCCGAACGCGGCGCGCACGAGCTTCTGCACGAGGTAGGTTTCTTCGTTAGTGCAGCGCGACGACGTAATGCCGCCGATCGCGTCGACACCATATTTGGCTTGAAGCCGACGGAATTCCGATGCGGCATAGTCCAGCGCCTCGTCCCATGACACTTCGCGCCACGGGTCCGTGATCTTGCTGCGGATCATCGGCTTGGTGATGCGTTCCTTGTGCGTGGCGTAGCCCCAGGCGAAGCGCCCCTTGACGCAGGCATGCCCTTCGTTTGCCAGACCGTCCTTGTAAGGCGTCATGCGCACGACCTCGCCGCCCTTCATCTCGGCCTTGAACGCGCAACCGACGCCGCAGTACGCACAGGTCGTCACGACCGCGTGCTCGGGCTGCCCCATCTGGATAACGCTCTTCTCCTGCAACGTCGCGGTCGGACAGGCGGCAACACACGCACCGCACGACACGCACTCCGAGTCCATGAACGGCTGGTCCTGCCCGGCCGAGACGCGCGCCTCGAAGCCGCGCCCGGAGATCGTCAGCGCGAAGGTGCCCTGCGTCTCCTCACACGCCCGCACACAGCGGTTGCAGACGATGCATTTCGACGGGTCATACGTGAAGTAGGGATTCGATTCGTCCTGACTGCTGTGGATGTGGTTGTCGCCATCGAACCCGTAACGCACTTCGCGCAGCCCCGTGACACCCGCCATGTCCTGCAACTCGCAATCGCCGTTGGCCGCGCACGTCAGGCAGTCGAGCGGGTGATCGGAGATGTAGAGCTCCATTACATTGCGACGCAGATCCTGCAACTTCGGCGATTGCGTGCGGACTTTCATGCCCGGCTCGACCGGTGTCGTACACGACGCAGGAAAGCCGCGCCGTCCCTCGATCTCGACGAGGCACAGACGGCACGAGCCAAACGGCTCCAGCGAATCGGTGGCGCACAGCTTGGGAATATTGACGTCGCTGCCGGCGGCGGCGCGCATGATCGATGTGCCGGCCGGCACCGTCACGGTCTGGCCGTCGATCTCCAGCGTGACGCCGACTTCGCTCGTGCGCAGCGGCGTGCCCATGTCGGGGCCGTGGCCCGGGGAAACTTGTGCATTCGGATGGATCATGTGTTGTCCTCCTCTTGGGGCGGCGAATGGATGTCAGTCCGACATCAGGCCGCTTCGGCGCATCCCGCGCCATCGGGCAGACCGAAATCCGCCGGGAAATGTTCGAGCGCCGAGCGCACGGGGAACGGCGTCATGCCGCCCATCGCGCACAGCGAACCCGACACCATCGTGTCGCAGAGGTCGTGCAGCAACGTCACCTGACGCGACGACGTATCGCCGCGCCGGATGCGCTCGATGACCTCCACGCCTCGCGTCGAACCGATACGGCACGGCGTGCATTTGCCACAGGACTCGTGCGCGCAGAACGCCATCGCGTAACTCGCCAGCCCCGCCATATCGGCCGTGTCGTCGTGAACGACTACGCCACCGTGCCCCACGACAGCGCCGACAGCCGCATACGCTTCGTAATCCATCGGCAAATCCCACTGCGCATCGGGCAAATACGCCCCCAGCGGGCCACCGACCTGAATCGCCTTGGCGGGACGTCCGCTCGCGGTGCCGCCGCCGAATTCATCGAGCAGCGTGCGCAGCGTCACACCGAACGCCAGTTCCACCAACCCGCCGTGACGGATGTTGCCCGCCAGTTGCACCGGCAGCGTGCCTTGCGAGCGCCCCATCCCGAATTCACGATAGGTCTGCGCGCCGTGCGCGAAGATGTACGGCACGCTGGCGAGCGTAATCACGTTGTTGATGAGCGTCGGTTGCCCGAAGAGACCGGACAGCGCAGGAATCGGCGGCTTGGCGCGCACCACGCCGCGCTTGCCTTCAAGGCTTTCGAGCAGCGCCGTTTCCTCACCGCAGATATATGCCCCCGCCGCTTTTGCCACGCGCAGCTCGCAGGCGCGGCCCGAGCCGAGCACATCCGCCCCGAGCCAACCTTCGCGATGCGCCACCGCAATGGCCGCTTCGAGCATCGCAATGGCGTGGGGATATTCGCTGCGCACGTACACGATGCCTTCGGTGGCCCCCACACTCAGCGCTGCAATGGCCATCCCTTCGATGAGGACGAACGGATCGCTCTCCATGATGAGCCGGTCGGCAAACGTGCCCGAATCGCCTTCGTCTGCATTACAGACGACGTACTTTTGCTTCGCTTCGGCGCGGCTGACCGTGCGCCATTTGATACCGGCCGGGAAGGCTGCGCCGCCGCGTCCGCGCAACCCAGAATCGAGCACCGTCTGACAGGCGGCTTCCGCGTCGAGCGCGAGACAGGCGCGAAGACCCGCAAGTCCGCCGTGCGCCACGTAATCGGCCGGATCCAGCGGATCGGTGATGCCAACGCGAGCGAACGTCAGCCGTTGCTGCTTCGCCAGATACGGGATGTCCTCGACGCGCCCCACGCACGCGGGCATCGCAGCGTCCCAGCTTCCCTCGGGGTCGTCGCCCGAGGTCTCCCGCTTGCCATCCTGCGCCGCGCAGGCGGGCCAGCCGCTGTCGAACAGCGCGGCCACCTGTGCCGCCTGCACGTTGCTGTAGCCGATGCGCCCGGACGGTGTCGCCACTTCCACCAGCGGCTCCAGCCAGAACAGGCCGCGCGAACCGTTACGGACGATATCGACGGCAATACCGCGTCGGGCCGCTTCGGCGCTCACCGCTGTGGCCAGCGTGTCGGCCCCCAACGCCAATGCCGCCGAATCGCGGGGGATGTAGAGCCGATAAGGCGTCTTCGTCGCCAGATCAGTCATGACGTCCCTCCTTGCCGCCCGACACAGCGACCGATGCCAGCACAGCATCGAAGCGTGCCGGCGTGACACGTGCATGCAGCTCGCCGTTGACGATCATGGCCGGCGACAACGCACACTGGCCGAGGCAGTAGACCGACTCCACGGCCACGCCGCTACACGGGTCACCATCGATACGCGCACCGGTACATGCCTCGACATGCGCGACGAGCGCTTCGCCGTCGCGGCTGCGACACGCTTCCGCACGGCAAATCTGCACCACGGTGGCGGCAGGCGGGGTACTACGGAAATGGTGATAGAACGTGATGACGCCGTGGACTTCGGCGCGAGAAAGGTTCAGGGCCGTGGCGATCGCCGGCACGTGCGCCGGGTCGACATAGCCCTCGCTGTCCTGCAACGCGTGCAGCAACGGCAACAGCTCGTGCGCGCGGCCGGCGTGGCGAGCCAGCAGCGGCGCGAGCGTCGCATGAGGTGTGGGCACCATCTCGAATTGTCTCCTGGGGCAAGACAACGTCTCATATGTTCTTGTTTGCATATGATGACGAACTGTCTTTTGGGGGCTCAGTACTTAGGACATTAGTCCAAACACCCCGTCGCAACAAGCCTCGTGGAAACACTGATAGCTATCGCCGATCAAACTCGACGCACAGCAACATGCCGCGAACGCCCAAGCCATGCGGCACGGGCGTTTGCTCGTGCAAAAGCTCGCGCAACCAATATGCAAATAATTACATATGAAATTTCAACCCAACGACGGAAAGGCCTCCGACAACGACGTCACTCTCCCGGTCGCACCTTCGCTGTATCCGGGAATCGCATGAACGGCTTGCCGATACTCGCCGCTCTGAAGGATTTCCAGCAACCCCTGAAGGTGCGGCGAGTCGCTACCGCTCTCGGGGAACATCAGGCAATAGCGCTCGGTAAGAATGGGGATGAAATCGAGTCCGAACTGACTCGCGGCCGCTTCGATGGCCAGACCGGCATCCGCCCGACCGCTGGCAATGTAGGCCGCCACAGCCGCGTGCGTGAACTCGATATTCTCTGCACCGGCCACGGTGGAGGGATCGATGCCGTCACGCGCCAGCAACAAGTCGAAGATGATGCGGGTCCCCGAGCCGCGCTCACGGTTCGCGAATCGCGCGCCGGTGCGCGGCAGATCGGCAAGCGCGTGAATGCCCAGCGGATTGCCGCGTGCGACGAGCAAACCGAGGCGGCGGGAAGCGACATCCGCCACGCGATACGCCTTGCCCTTGAGCAACGGCACATATTGATCGAGCACCGGCTCCGCAAGCGCGCCGATAGGAACGTGAAAACTCGCGACCTCGCACTCGTGCTTGGCTAGGGCGGCAATGGCTTCAATGCTGCCGCGATAGCTGACATCGATCGGCAAACCGGCCCGCCCCGCGAAATCCACGAGCGCCGCCACAGCCAGACCGTGACTGGCAAACAGTCGCAACTGACCGGTTTCCTGAAGCAGCAAGTCGTCGAGTTCCGTTTGCAATTCGGACGCCATCGTCTCCAGCAACGGCCCGAGCCGTGCCTGCAAGCGCTTCTGCCCCCACAACAGCCGCTGTGCCAGCGGCGTGAGCACGGCGCCGCGCCCACGGGCCATCGTCAGCAACGGGGCACCCATAAGCGACTCGACCTCTTTGACATGCCCCCAGGCGCCCCGATACGACTGCCCGAGCACCTGACTGGCCGCTTGCAGGTTGCCATGCGTCTGGACTTCCGTGAGCAGGGACAACACCTTGTCGAGGGGCACGTCGGCGCCGTCATGCCGAAACCGCAATTGCGGCGCGATGGAGATACGCTTCATGGAGTCACCTTATATGCTATTCATTGCATAAATCAATCTATGCAAATTCCTGATAAGATGCCTACAAACGTCGATTTAACAGGCATCTCTGCATTGGCACCGACAGGAATCTCTCGGTGCAACATGCTGCAATTATGCATCAATTTGCCTATTTGACGTGAAATGTTTCCCTTGGCTACCGTGTACCCACAAGGCCTCACGGCATGCCGACCAACCTCTGTCGGAACCCGCGTCATGTCTGCCCCGAAAATTGCCCCGTACGACCGCCCCGCCGGCGGTTGGGGCGCGCTCAAGAACGTCGCTATCCAGCTCGTCACCCAAGGCATTCCCCTCAAAGGCGCGCGCACGCTACTCAGCGCGAACCAGCCCAGCGGTTTCGACTGTCCGGGCTGTGCCTGGCCGGACCGGGAGCATGCGTCGACGTTCGAGTTCTGCGAGAACGGGGCCAAGGCAGTCGCCGCCGAAGCGACGAAGCGCCGCGTCACACCCGAGTTTTTCGCCACACGCAGCGTGACCGAGCTTCTCGAACTCGATGACTACACGCTCGAAGGCTTCGGCCGCCTCACGCACCCGATGCGCTACGACGCCGCCACCGACCGCTATCTGCCGATCGCCTGGGACGCCGCATTCGCCATGATCGGCGAGCATCTGCGCGCCCTGCCCGATCCGGATCAGGCCGCGTTCTACACGTCGGGACGCACCAGCAACGAAGCGGCATTCCTGTACCAACTGTTCGTACGTCAGTACGGCACGAACAACTTCCCCGACTGCTCGAACATGTGTCACGAGCCGACGAGCGTGGGCTTGCCGCCGGTCGTAGGCATCGGTAAAGGCACCGTCACACTCGAAGACTTCGAGCAGGCGGACACGTTGCTGCTCTTCGGTCAGAACCCGGGCACCAACCATCCGCGCATGCTCGGCGAGCTTCGCGAAGCGGCCAAACGGGGCGCTACGATCGTCTCGATCAATCTGCTGCACGAACGCGGTCTGGAGCGCTTTGCCGACCCGCAAAGTCCCGGCGAGATGCTGAGTATGGGCGGTACGGCCATCAGCGGACATTACGTCACTCCGGCCAGCGGCGGCGACTTCGCGTTCGTGAAGGGCATCATCAAGCACGTGCTGGAGCGCGACGCCGAGGCGCGAGCCAACGGCGCGCCGGCCCTGCTGGACGACGCCTTCATCGCCGAACACACCCACGGTTTCGACGACTTCGCCGCCGACGTGCGCGCCGAACGCTGGGACGATCTCGAACGTGCCTCCGGCGTGTCGCAGGCACAGATGTCCCAGATCGCAGACGTCTACCTGCGCGGCGAGCGTGTGATCGCCACGTGGGGCATGGGCATCACGCAACACAAGCAGGCCGTGGCCACGATCCAGATGATCGTCAACCTGATGCTCCTGCGCGGCAACATCGGCCGCCCGGGCGCCGGCCTGTGCCCCGTGCGCGGACATAGCAACGTGCAGGGCGACCGCACCGTCGGCATCAACGAAAAGCCGTCGGCGGCCTTCCTCGACCGGATCGCCGAGGTGTTCGACTTCGCGCCTCCGCGTCACGAGGGTCTGGGGGTCGTCGACACGATCTCGGCCATGCTTACCGGACGCATCAAGGTCTTCATCGGCATGGGCGGCAATTTCGCGATGGCCACGCCCGACACGCCGCGTACGTGGGAAGGTCTGCGCCAATGCGATCTGACCGTGCACGTGGCGACGAAGCTCAATCGCAGTCACCTCGTGCACGGACGCGACGCACTGATTCTGCCGTGCCTCGGTCGCACGGAAATCGACATGCAGGACGGGACGGTGCAGGGTGTGACGGTCGAAGACTCGATGAGCATGGTGCATCTCTCTTACGGGATCAACGCACCGGCCTCGGAGCATCTGCGCTCGGAGCCCGCCATCGTCGCCGGCATTGCGCAAGCCACCATGGGCCGCGCGCTCGGCGGGCATGACGACTGGCACTGGTACACACAAGACTACGACCGTATTCGCGACGCCATCGCCGCCACGTTCGACGACTTCGCCGGATTCAATCGCCGCGTGCGGCATCCGGGCGGCTTCCGTCTGCCGGTGCCGCCGTCGGAGCGTCAATGGACGACGGCCAACGCCCGCGCGAACTTCACCACGCATCCGCTCCCGGACGAGCTCCCCATCGACGTGGCACGCCGACAGGCGGGCGCACGGGGCGCCGAAGTGCTGCAACTTGCCACCATCCGCTCGCACGACCAGTACAACACCACGATTTACGGTCTCAACGACCGGTATCGCGGCGTATTCGGGCAGCGGCGCGTCGTCTTCGTCAATGTCGAGGATATGGACGCGCTGGGTCTGCGGGCTGGTGAGCGGGTCGACCTCGTCGGCGTGTGGAACGACGGCATTGCCCGTCGCGCCGACGACTTCCTGCTCGTCGCCTACGACATTCCGCGCGGCAGCATCGCCGCGTACTACCCCGAGACCAACGGGCTCGTGCCGCTCGACGCCATCGCGGACGGCGCCGGCACGCCGACGTCGAAGTCGGTCCCCGTGCTGCTGGAGCGCCGCCTTGGCTGACGCCCCGGCACACGACAACGATCTGGCGCAGGCCGAGCAGGACCTCGCTCGCCTGCTGCAAACGTTGGCCGATGGTCGGCAAGAAGGCCGCGAGTCGCTGTCGCTCGCGCGCCTGGCCAAGCGCAGTACGTTGCCGATGAGCGCGTTGTTACGCTACCTCAGCGTGCTGACGGAAGCGGGATGGGTCTCGCTCGAAGACGGTGAGCGCGGCCTGCAACTGGTTCGGCTCACGGCGGCCGGCGTCGCTCAACTGGACAGCCTGAGCACGTCCGACGACTCGCAATAGCCCTTCGCCGATGTAGCACATGACGGAAATGCTACGAAAGTAAGGCGCTGCAACACGACTGACATATTCCCTTCCCGCAGAGCGACATACACTCTCGTCGCCACGTGCCGGAGCGCGTCGCATCGCATCGAATGACGCCCGGCATGCCCCCTTGCGTTATTTCGTTGCACGCTGCTTTCAGTCACGTTACGTCACGGAGACCTCATGGAGAACGTCGTTGCGCGCCCGGCCGGGATCGATGCTGTCACGCCCTCAGCCGCACCTGCCGTCGCGCCATCCGCCACTCCCCCGGCTTCCCTCGCCCCCCTCGCTTCTTCGGCCTCCCCCTGCCCCTCGTCTCCCGCCACCGCCGGGGCAACACCGTCAGTCGGTGCCACACTGACGAGCGACGCCATGCCATCGCCCGCGCTATGGCGCCACGCCAAACCATCGCACTGGAATCCCTGGCTGATCGGTCTGACGGCGCTCGCCGGCCTCTGGCAATGGCTCGGACTCGGCTACGCATTGCGCCAATGGGGCGGCTTCGCAGCGCTGTCGCTGCTTCCCGTGCTGCTCCTCACGCCCATGCACTGGGGGCTGATTCACGAGTCCATTCACGGTCAGTTGCGCCTCAAGCCGCGCGCCAACGAACGCACCGGCCGCACGCTCTCCTTCTTCCTCGGGCTGCCCTTCGAGATCATGCGATTCGGGCATCTGATGCACCATCGGTTCACCCGTCAACCCTATGACCAGCCCGACATCTCGACGCTGCCGGCCGACGCGCCGCGCGCACAGCGCGTGCGGCGCTGGTTCAGCTATCAGTCGCGCCTGCTCGGCGGCATGTGGCTCACGGAACTGTTCGCACCGCTGATCGCGTGGATCCCGGCCAAGCGCCTGCCTGCGCTGGCATTGCGCGCGCTCGGCGCCGACCCGCAAGACGACGACGTGCGTCGCCGCGTGGTGATGTTCGCCTCCGATCCGGTGCGTCGCCGCCGGATTCAGCGAGACTTTCTGATCCTGCTCGTCGCACTCGGTCTGGCGCTGTGGGCTTACGGCCCCTGGTGGCCCGTGTTCGTGGCGACGTTCGTCGCGCGCGGCGTCTGGCTCTCCATTGCCGACAATCTGCCGCACTTCGGCGTGACGATGGACGAGCCAGCCCGCTCGCGCAACTTCCATGCGCCGGCGCTCGGCCGCTTGCTGGTGCTCAATCATCACCTGCACCGCGTGCACCATCAGTACCCGACCGCCCCCTGGCATCTGCTGCCGGAAATCGATGCAGCACAGCCCACGTCCGGGCCGGTGATTCCCTACTGGCACGCGATCGTCCGCCAGTTTCATGGCCCCTTGCCGACCAGCAGTCTCGTCGCCGACGCCGCTCGCGCGTCCTGAGCGCAGGCCCGACGAACATACGACGCATCATCTCAGCAAGCCTGATAGACAACGACACCTCACCTTGTCGTTGTCTGCACGCCACGCGTCACTCGTATATCCGGGATTTCGGACGGATTGTTTCGGGATTTGTCCGAATCGTGCTATAAATGCGAATCGTTTTCGTTAACGTTTACGTTGGTTTACTTCATCAAGCGCCCTGAGAATACCGAAGGATGTCCAGCGGGCGTCATCGGTCGGGCCTGACCGGAACCGTTTTTGATTTGCATCGCCAGCCACGTCGCCCCAGAGGCGGCGTTTTCGTTTGTCGAAGGGATGGCATCCGACGTTGGCAAAGCTTCATTTTTCAACGATTTTTCCGCACGACCCAAGCATGTTGATTGCATTGGCCATTGCACTGGCATGGCTCGCAGGCGGTGCCTGCTACCTCACGTCCGAACACCAGCGATTGCGCACGCAACGTCTGGCCGCGCAGCCCGCGCGCGCGATCGCGCTGATCGCGGCCCTTGTCAGCCTCGTCTGCTGGTGGATCGCCGCCGGCGCGTCGGCGGGCATCGCGTCGGCCTTCATGTCGCTGTGCTTCGGCTTGCTGTTCTGGCCGTATGCCGCAGGCGGCTGGCATTGGCTGCGGGGAGACGCCCATGTGGAGTAGAACGTTCGCAGGCCTCGTCCCCGGCTTTTTTGCCGCCATGGCACTGTGCGGCGCCATCGCCTACATGACGCCTGCCGGCTGGCAAACCGCCGTCATTCCCGTCATCGCCCTCTTCCCGCTCGTATGGCTCGGTCTGTTTGCCGTGGTCTTCGCGAGCCGCACCGCGACACGCGCGTGGATCGGCATGGGCGCCACCACCGTCGTCGCCTGGGCCGCGCTGCTGTTGGCGCGCGCCGTCTGGTAAGGATCGCCCGATGCGCGCTCAAACCCTTCGTCAGTACCTCAGCGTCCACACGTGGGCCGGCATCGTGGCCGGTTTCGCCCTGTTCGTCGCCATGCTCGGCGGCGCCCTGACCGTCTTTCATCACGAGATCGAACGCTGGGAGCAACCGGCAACGCGTCATGCCCCGCTCTCGCTCGCCCAGACCGAACAGCTCGCCGAGATGGTGCGTGCGCAGTACCCGGCAGCGCGCGAACAGATGGGTGTGGTCCTGCCCAGCCACTCGCCCGTGCCTTTCGCTTACTGGCTGCAGCCGGATGGCGAATGGATGCAGGCGAGACTGCGCCTGAATGCAGATGGCACGGCGACGTCGCTCATCATCGGCGACGCGCGCCCCGGCCTGTCGAACACCGTCAATGCGCTGCACTACTCGCTGTCCGTTCCGACCTACGGCCTGTATCTGATGGGCGTGGTGTCGCTGTTTTACGGCATGGCGCTCATCTCCGGCGTGATCGTGCACCTGCCGCGCGTCACGCGCGACATCTTTGCGCTGCGCCCGGGACGCAACCTCAAACGCTTCTGGCAAGACGCGCACAACGCCATTGGCGTACTGAGCCTGCCGTTTCACATCGTCTTCGCACTCACGGGCGCGTTGCTGTGCCTGAGCCTGCCGCTGATGATGGCCTTTAACGTGGTGACGTTCGAGAACAAGCTGGCGCCGCAGTTCTTGCAGATGACGGGCTCGGTGCCCGCGAAGATCGCGCCGGTCGACGGCAAGCCGCTCGACCTTCAGGCGATACTCGCCCGTGCAGCGCATGCTGCGCCTGACATGGAAACGACGGCGGTTGCCTGGTCGCGCTACGGCCAGCCCGACGCAGTCGCAGAGGTCTACGGCGAAGCCAGCGATTCGCTCGGCGTGTTCGCTGCGGTGGCCGTGCGTCTGAACGACGGCGAGATCGTCGGCCAGCACAGCCCGGGCGTACGCGATACGAACCATGCCGTGCTCAGCATGATCTATGGCGCGCACTTCGGTAACTTCGCCGGCGACGTCATGCGCTGGGTGTACTTCATCCTCGGCCTGATGGGCGCGGTGCTCGTCTACAGCGGCAATCTGCTCTGGCTCGAATCGCGCCGCAAACGCAATACCGCCCTTCAGCCCGCGAATCTGCGGTGGATGGCGAAGGCCACGGCGGGCGTGTTCCTGGGCACGTGTCTCGGGATGGCCGTGGCGTTCGTCGGCGCGGTGATCGCTCCCGGCGCGAGCGCGCTGTCGATCTTTGTCGTCACCCTGGCGCTGTCGATGGTGTTCGCCGCGCTCACGGCGCCAGCCGTGGCTGCCACCGCATTGCTGATCGCGACGGCCGTCACCTGTCTCGCCATTCCTGTCGCCGATGCTGTGTTCACCGCCGACAACCTCGTGCGCACGCTCACCGATGGCGACTGGGTGCTCGCGGGCGTCGACCTGATCGCACTCGTGAGCGCCGTGATCTTTGCGTTGTTCGCCCGTGCGACGTGGCGTCGCGCGCGTCGCGGCGATCCGAACAGCGTCTGGGCCTATCCGATGGCCGACGCGAGCGCCGCGCAGACGGCGAAGTCGTCCACATCCACCAACACCGACGCGCCGACGCAAACCGAGCGCCACAACACCCTCACAACAGCGCTGCCCGAGCAGTCGAATCCCGCACGCAGTTGATGACGCGTGCGTTCGCGGTGGAGCGCATCGCCTCCACCGCAAGCTTCCCCACATAAATAAAAGATCGCTTTACACGAAATCGCTTCACGACAGGACGCGCCGGCACGCGGCGCGTAAAAACAGGGAGATTTACCGATGTTGCAATACCGCCCGCTCGCAGGGCGCGGATCCGTTCGTCCGTATGCTGCGCATGACCTCACGCCTTCGTCCATCACACGCGCCGTTGCCGGCGTGTTCGCGATCTGCGCGGCGTCGTTGACGCTCGTCTCCGGCGCGGCCCATGCGCAGCAGACGCCACAGACGTCCAACGCCCAACCGGAAGCCGCCGCCGTAAAAGACACCGCCGCGTTGCCGGCGACGACCGTGTCGAGCAACCGCGACGACGACGTGAAGGTGGAACGCGTGTCGAGCGGCGCGCTGGGCACACGGCGCGCGGTCGACACGCCGTTCTCGGTCGTCGGCGTGAACAGCGAGCAGATCAGGAATCAGATGGCGCAAACGGCGACGGACGCCTTCAAGTGGGACCCCGCCGTCACCACGCTCTCCGAGAACAAACGCAACGAGAACTCGTACTTCGCGGTGCGCGGCATGCGCGTGGACATGCTCGACGGCACCAAGATCGACGGCCAGAACTTCGTGTCCTGGCAAGCGGACATCCCGCTCGAACCGTTCGAACAGGTCGAACTGCTCAAAGGCTTGTCCGGCTTCATGTACGGCTTCGGCGCGCCCGGCGGCATCGTGAACTACGTGCTGAAGCGCCCGACGGACGAGCCGCTGCGTCAGTTCTCGGTCGGCTATGAAGCCAGCAACGTGTGGAGCCAGAAGCTCGATCTCGGCGGTCGTTTCGGCCCCGACAATCGCTTTGGTTACCGCCTGAATCTCGTCAACGAAGAAGGCAATACGGCCGAGCCGAACAACCACGTGCGTCGCAAGACGATCTCGTTCGCGACCGATTTCCGCATCACGCCCGATCTGACCTGGTCGGCGGACGTGGCGTACTGGAAGCGTCAGACGACCGGCACGCTGTTCGGCATGAGCTTCGGCGGCGCCGGTGCGGTGCCCGACGCCAACAAGGTCGCCCGCAATCTGGCCCAGCCCTTCACGTACTACGAAACCGATGCGCTCACCGCCGGCACCGGCCTCGACTACCGCATCAACGATCAGTGGAAAGCGAACTTCAAGTATCGCTTCGCACGCCAGAACCGTCTGAACGGCGACAGCTTCCTCTACGTGATGAACCCGGCCGGCGACTACGCCGACACGCAGTACAAGTGGAAAACGGCCTACTACTATCAGGCGTGGGACGCCATGATGCAGGGCAAATTCAACACCGGCCCGTTCAGCCACGACGTGGTGTTCGGCGTTGCCTATCAGAGCCAGGTGAAGCTCAACGACAACGGGCTCGGCGGCAACGGTATCTCGCTTGGCACGAGCAACATCTACAACCCGTCACTGTTGCCGAATCAGGACATCGGGCTGGATTACCAACCGTACCGCAGCGAGAAGATTTCGCAACGTGCGGTGTACGCCAGCGATACCGTGGGCATCACGTCGCGCATCTCCGCGCTCGTCGGCCTGCGCTACACGCAGTTCAACGACGCCCTGTACGACGTCAACGCCCAGACGACGACCGCCTATCAGGCCAAGCCCGTCACGCCGACGCTCGCGCTGATGTACAAGACGGACAATGATTCGACCGCGTATGCAAGCTATGTCGAATCGCTGGAACCGGGGGGCTCGGCGAGCATCACCGACAGCAACTATCCTCAGACGTACGGTCCGCTCAAGAGCAAGCAATACGAAGTGGGCTGGAAGGCGGACAAGCAATCGTGGGGCGCGAATCTGGCCCTGTTCCGTGTCGAGCGCGGCTATGGCTACACGAATCAGGCTAACTTCTTCGTGCAGGACGGCACGCAACGCTTTCAGGGGCTGGACGCCAGCGGTTGGGTACGCATCGCGCACGACTGGCGCGTGATGGGTGGCGTGCTGCTGCTCAACACGAAGGCCGTGAACGTCGACGATCCGGCAGTCGCAGGCAAGCGCATCTTCGCCGCGCCGCGTTACGTCGTGACGGGCCGTGTCGAGTACGACACCCCGTTCGTGCGCGGGCTGACCGTGGCAGCGGGCGTCAAGGTGACCGGCGATCAGGCGGTCGACGCCGCCAACACGCTCTCGATCCCGTCGTACACCACCATCGATTTGTCGGCGAAGTACGCAACGCGTGTCGCAGGCAAGTCCGTGGTGTTCCGTGCCGCGATCAACAACGTGACGGACAAGCACTACTGGACGACCACGTACAACGGCTTCGTACTGCCGGGCTCCACCCGCACGTTCCTCGCCAGCGCCACGATAGATTTCTGATCGGCGCCTGAAAGACCGGCAGGATAGACACAACGAAAAAGGCCGCTCGATGAGCGGCCTTTTCCTGCATCTCTTTACGACAACATTCGAACGGTCTAACCGAATGGATTAGCCGACAAATGCGCGCTCGACCAGATAGTGCCCCGGTGCGTGGTTGTGACCTTCGACGAAGCCGCGCTTTTCCAGCAGCTCGCGGGTGTCCTTGAGCATGGCCGGGCTGCCGCACAGCATCACGCGGTCATTTTCCGGCGAGAACTCCGGCAGACCGATGTCCGTGAAGATCTTGCCCGACTCGACCAGCTCCGTGATACGGCCCTGATTCTCGAACTCTTCACGCGTGACCGTCGGGTAGTAGATCAGCTTATCGCGGATGTACTCGCCCAGATACTCATGCTCCGGCAGATGCTGCGTGATCAGGTCACGGTAGGCCAGTTCGCTAGTGAAGCGGCAGCCGTGCACCAGAATGATGTGCTCGTAGCGATCGTAGACTTCCGGGTCGCGGATGATGCTCATGAACGGCGCGAGACCCGTGCCCGTCGAGAGCAGATACAGGTTCTTGCCCGGCAGGAGGTTGTCGTCGATGAGCGTGCCCGTCGGCTTGCGGCCCACGATCACCTTGTCGCCCGGCTTGATGTTTTGCAGACGCGAGGTCAGCGGACCATCCTGCACCTTGATGCTCAGGAACTCCAGCTCTTCCTCGTAATTCGCGCTCGCCATGCTGTAGGCGCGCAGCAGCGGCTTGCCATCCACTTCCAGCCCGATCATGGTGAACTGGCCATTGACGTAACGGAACGAAGCGTCGCGAGTGGTCTTGAAGCTGAACAGCGTGTCGGTCCAGTGATGGACTTCCAACACGGTTTGTTGATTCTGAATGCTCATATTGACTTGACGTGTGACGGAGGCCGGCGACATTGCGCTTCGACGAAACCGACAAACACAACGATGTCGGCCGGAATCGCCAGAAAGACGCGCTCGCGGGCCATCCCTGACGGCCCTGATGCCAGAACTCCAGGCGCATCAGGTATACGCACTATCGGTTATGGACGGGAAAACCCCACCATTTTACCCCAATTGGGAATAGCTTTCATTTGTCCCCTGAGTCATTTAAGGCATATCGATATGCCCGAGGGGTATATCAGGTGGGGCTGCCCGGGCCGCGCGCAATGGCGCGCCCATGGACACAGGCGACGCCGGATCAGCGATAGCCGTCCGGGTTGCGATGCTGCCAGCGCCATTGATCCGCGCACATCTGCGCCAGATCGTACTGCGCCTGCCAGCCCAGCAACGCCCGAGCGCGGGCCGGGTTGGCATAGGAGACACCGATGTCGCCCGAGCGGCGCTCGACGATCTCGTACGGCACCGGACGGCCACTGGCCGCCTCGAACGCCCGCACGACATCCAGCACGCTGCTCCCTGCCCCGGTGCCCAGATTCACGGTGAACCCCGCGTCGAGCGCATGCAGGCCCGCCAGCGCCGACAGATGCCCCCGCGCCAGATCCACCACATGAATGTAGTCGCGCACCCCGGTGCCGTCGGGCGTCGGCCAATCGCCGCCATACACCTTGAGTAACGGCTGTTTGCCAACGGCGACCTGCGCGACGAACGGCATCAGGTTGTTCGGGGTGACGCCCGGATCCTCTCCGATCAGCCCGCTCTCGTGCGCACCGACCGGATTAAAGTACCGCAGCACGCCGATGCGCCAGCGAGGATCCGATTTGGCCGTGTCGGTGAGAATCTGCTCGGCCATGAGCTTGGTATGGCCGTACGGGTTGGCCGTCGCAAGCGCCGCCGTCTCGTCGACGGGCACGGTCGCCTGATTGCCGTAGACGGCCGCCGATGAACTGAACACCAGATGCCGCATATCGTGACGATCCATCGTCTCGATGAGCGTGAGCAAGCTGCCCAGATTGTTGCGGTAATAAAGAGACGGCTTCTCGAGTGATTCGCCGATGGACTTCAGCGCGGCAAAGTGGATCACGCCGTCGATACGGTAACGCGTGAAAACGTCTTCCATGACGCTCGCCGAACACGCATCGCCTTCGACGAACACGGGCGCGCGACCGGCAATACGGCCGATGCGCTCGACCGCGTCGCGGTGACTGTTGCAGAGATTGTCCAGGATGACGACGTCATAGCCGCTCGCCAGCAGTTCGACGCACGTGTGCGAGCCGATATAGCCGGCCCCGCCGGTAACGAGAATGGTGCCCTGATTCTTCATGAAAATGCCTTGGCGACGCCCGCTGGACGTGGCCCGAATGCACGCAATGTGTACAACGATTCGCGGCGCGTTTTGATCGCGAGAGCCGGCATCTTACTCCGGTCGTCCGTGACACGCCATTGGCGCGGGAGATATGGAAGAACGATGGGCGGACGATGGGCGAACACCATCGAGCGAGCCCGTCGCCCCCCGATATTTCAGGCATGCGGGCGCATGTACGTGTCGTATTCGAGCGCTGCGAGACGCCTCGACAGCCGGTACGCGCCGAGCCCCAGGACACATGACAGGGCCAGTGCAAAGCCATATCCGTACGACGCCGGCCCGTAGTGCAGACTCCCCCATGTCAACAGGGCGTTGAGCACTACCAATAGCGAGGTCAGCAGCAACACGTCGCGCCGCCGGTCAAGATAAAACAGCACATTGAGCACGCCGAGCAACAGGACTTGCAACCCGGCCGAGATGACGTCGATGCGCAGCAACGCTTGCCATCCGGCGGGAACGCCCACCCAACGGAGTAAATCGTCGCCGAACGCGAAGACGAGCAGCGTCACCACGGCCTGCACCTTCAGAATCTCGAACAGTCCGGTACGCACCGCACGCACCATCAACACACGCGACGCCGAGATCTGGCGTAGCGTGCCGCCGCGTCGCACCGCGTCGAAAAAGCCCGTATAGGCTTCCGCAAAATCCGTCTCGATACGCAGCAGGAACACCGCCATGCCGGGAATCACGCAGAGGTACGAAAGGAATACCGGCAGGTCATAGACCGGTGCCGCGCGCAACGGACCGATGACGTTCATCCCCGTAGCCGGCCACCACCAGAACATCAGCTTGTCGATCCAGATCCCCAGCCCGAAGCAAACGCCGACCGCCACGAGCGACAGACGAAGATTGCGCGGCACGAACACCGCCCACGAGAGCCACGTGGACGCGCGGTAATTCCGGGCGACGACGACGGTAAAGCCGAGCAGCAATGCCGTGTGGCCGATGACGAAACCGCCCAGCAGGCCCGTGAGGCCATACCGCCCCAGCAGCACTGCGCAGATCACCGTCAGGCTGTAGCCGGCGCAGAAGATACCGAGAATCACGCGGTACTGCTTCACACTGGTGAGGAACAGCACCACGATCCACAGATTGCCGAGCAGCACGAATCCCATCCACATCAGCCACCGGTACGCCAGCGGCTGGTCGGCAAAGAGGGTCTGCGAGAGGAGCAGACCGATGCCGCCGAGCACGACAGTCGTGACCAGTGTCACGGCGTTGAAAGACGGCATGACGGCCTGCGGCTCGCCCGCGAACAGGCGATCGCTCAAATACCGGGTGAAGGCCAGTTGAATCAGTCCGGTGACGATCACGCTCGACGCGATCAGATACGTCACCGACACCTGAAACTGCGTCAACACCGATTGCGGATGCACTTGCGCAAGACTCATCAGACCGACGAGCACCACACCGACCATCGACAGCACCAGCGGCCCGGCGCTGATGATGCCCGCATAACTGTAGGCGGCAAAGGTGCCCGAGAGCGTATCGCTGCGCAGCAGACGCCTCAACTCAAAACCGATCCCGGCCATCAGCGCTCGCCCTCCGCGCCGGACGCGCGCCCGGCATGTTCAGCGCCTCCAGCGTTTGCGGCATCGTCGGTCGTCCACTGCCGGTACAACGCACGGTAGGCGTCGCGCAGGGTATCGAGCCGGTACGACCGCTCGACACGGGCGATGCCCGCGCGGCTGGCCGCATGCCACGCATCGGGCTCCAGCACCTCGACGATGGCGGCGGCGAGCGCCTCCGGCTCGGCCATCGGCACGATGCGTCCCGAGCGTCCGAGCGCCCGATCCTCTGGATCGTTGCCTTCGATCAGTTGACGACATGCGCCGACGTCCGTTGCCACCACCGGCACCCCGGCAGCCGCCGCTTCGAGCATGACCAGCGGCAAAGCCTCGGAGACGGACGACAACGCGAGCACGCCGATCTGCGGCAGCACCGATTCGACGGCGCGATATCCCATGAACTTCACCTGATGCTCCATCCCCAGACTGGCCGCGAGGTCGCGGCATTCCTGCGCATAGGCCCGGTCTTCGGTGTCCGGCCCGACGATCCAGCCCTGCACGTCCGGACGGGCGCGGTAAGCCAGAAACACCGCGCGCAAGAAGGTCTTGATGTCCTTGACCGGTACCACACGCCCGATCAAGGCGACGACCGGCGGAATGTCGGCCCGCTCGCGATGCGTCGCTCTGAGTGCCGCAAAGCGGGCAATGTCCACGCCGTTGGCGATACTGCGTGTCTTGTGCGCGGGCGCCCCGTCTGCGATCTGCCGCTGACGGCTGCCCTCGTACAGCGACACGATGTCGTCCGCCGTGTCGTAGCAAACGCGGCCAATGGCCTCGAAGAACCGCATCCAGAGATTCTGGAAGTAACCCACGCGAGAGATGTCGCGCTCGAAGGGGCCACGGTTGTCACGCAGCCATTCGCTTTGCAGCAGATCGAGCTTGCGCTCCTTCGTATAACTGCCGTGCTCGGTCACCAGCAGCGCGCGTCCCGTCGCCATGCGCAGCATCGCACCCAATAGCCCGGCATATCCCGTGGACACCGTGTGGTACATCTTCGCGGCGGGCATGTCGGCGGCGATCCGCGCGAGTTGCCAGATCGGTTTGTGCATCGCCCGGATCGTCCAGAAGTAGTCGGTGAACGACGGGTCATGACAGAAACGCTCGTATCGCTGCGTGATGAACTCCCATGATCGCTCGCTGTGCGCAAACGTCGGCTGCGAGAGCGGTTCGCCGTCGCGCAGCATCGGCAGAAGATGTTCGAGCATGCTGCGCAATCCGTCCACGCGCATGGACTCCGCCGTCTCGCCTCCACCCGCCGCCCCTTCGTAACGCTGACGAAACAGATCGTGCAAGCGGGCGACCCGGGCAAATGCGTCGGCGTCGTCAGCATTCGACCCTTTCGACTTTCCGTGGGTGGACGTGGGCCCACCGCCGCGCATTTCGGGCCGCGCCGCCGAGTCCGGCAATGCCGTGGACGTCTCGTATAGGTAATGCGCCTCGAAATGGGTCACGTTCGGCGGCATCGGATACACGGGCGCACCGTAGTCACTCCGGCGGCTGCCGATGAAAACCACGGCGAACGTCAGGTCCGGAAAGGCGCGGATGAGTTGGTCGACCCACGACGATACGCCGCCACGCACGTAAGGGAACGTGCCTTCGAGCAGGAGAGCGACATCCGCCACCGTCGTGCGACGGGAGGGGGGGCGCTCGGGCATATCGTGGTGACGAGATGCGGTCATGGTGGTCATCTCGCTCATCGTGTCCAGAAACGTACGGCGGGTTGCACGACCGGCGAAGCCGTGGCACTGGCCGCGCCTTTGGCCCCCGTCACACCGGCACCCAGTCCGCCCAGCAGATACGACACGCGGTCGTAGCGACGCTTCTGAAACGCCGCTTCGGCCAGCCACGGCAGCAGACGCTCGGTCGGGAAGCTGTGGAACTGCGCCTGACGCAGGTGCATCTCGGCCACGTCGGGGCTCTCTCGCAGCAGCGCGCAACGACCCAGCAAGTACCACATGGAGGCGTCGTCTTCGTGCTGCTCCAGCGCCTCTCGCGCGAATTGCTCCACGCGCTCCAGCGTGAAACGCAGCACCTCGCCGCGCACCAGGTTCTGGTAAATCAACTCCCAGTAAAGCTGCGCGAGACGCACGCAGGCATGGGCACGCTCATCGTCGTCCTCAGCGGCCGTGTATCGGTCGCGCATGGCGAAGATCTGCTGCATGATGCGCTTCTCCATCCCGTCGAGAATGCCGTACGCCAACAAACGCACCTCCTCGACCGGGTCGCCGAGCAGGTCGCGTGCGATCTCGCTCGTCACCCGCGATGGCAGCGCCTGCACCGAGATCAACGCCGCCACCCGGTCGTCGCGCTCGCCCTGCACGTTGCGCAGTCGCGCACGCAGGCGCATGCCCGCACCGTGCCGGACACGCGTCACCAGATGGGAAACGAACCCGGGCGCCGCCACCCGCCCTGCGCTCGGCATCTCGCGTGGCGACGGAAACAGA
Organism: Pandoraea sp. LA3; assembly: GCF_022696215.1. Lineage (NCBI taxonomy): Bacteria > Pseudomonadati > Pseudomonadota > Betaproteobacteria > Burkholderiales > Burkholderiaceae > Pandoraea > Pandoraea sp. LA3. Next base: position 590,485 of record NZ_PTPY01000038.1, read on the forward strand.
TAGCCCATCGCCAACACGCCCATCACAACGACCATGCCCGCCACCGGCAGGAAAAACGTCACCAGCGCGATGTGCCAGAACACGCCGCGCCGATCGCGGTAGCCGGACGGCAACGCGAATGTCATGAATGCGCCGGCGAACAGGCCCGCGACGGCCTGCCAGGCCAGCACATACGGCATGGCGTCCGACGTGACGGCGGGCACGCCCCAGGCGTCGCCTTGCAACACCAGGCGCACGGCCTGCCACTGCGCCGTGGCGGCGAGCACGGCAAGGGCCAGCGTCAGCACCCATTGCAAGAGGCGAATGCCGCGCGCAGCCCCGTTCTGCCTTAGCCGCCAGGCAGGTTTCGCGGCGCTGCGTTCCGTCGTACGCTCAGGCATGGTCGACGCAACGCTCCATCAGTTTGAGCAGCCCGTCGCCGGGGGCGTCCGCATCGATATGGGCGGTATGCACGGCGATATGCCCGCTCTGGAAGTCGACGTCGTATTGCTGGCGCAGCAGTGTCTCGACGCGCATCAGGTACCCGTCGATACCATGCTCGTCCGTAATCGGCATCAACGCGATGGCGATCTGCTTGCGCGGCGTGCCGATGGTCCACAGAGCGTCCAGCGCGCGGCGCTGACGCACCGTCTGCTCGAACAACGAGTCGCCTCTCGCGCCACGGGGGAAAGCCAGCGCCACCAGCGACGACTCGATGCCGCTCGCGCGCTTGAGCCGTGCGAGACGCCCCAGTTCTAGCGCAAAGTCGTACGGCGCTTGCGGCACGGACGCCCTCACCCCCGCCACCAAGGGCTGATGGGCTACGCCGTCCGCGTAGTAAGCGAGCAGCACCAGCAACAACTGGAGATTGTCGTGGTTGAGCGCCAGGAAAGGCATGCGGCGCACGATCAGTACGCTGGAGAGTGCGCCGTCAGCGTCCATCAACGGTGCACACGCGAGATAAGGGCTGCTGTCGCCGGCGGTGTCGTCGGCCTTGACGTGTGCCAGCGTGCCTTCGCTCAGACAGTGGCGCACGAGCGGGTCCTGTGCGTCGGGCTCGAAGCCCTCGCCGACGCGGGCGATGGGCGTCGCGCTCAGGCGACCACCGCGCACGGAGAACAGCGAAGCCACTTCGATCTGACAGGTGAGCGCGGCGAATTCGAGCATCGGTTGCGCATTCGGCAATCCACCGGGTGCGCCGTACACATCGGCCGAACGGCGAACGGTGAGGTCGCGCAGACGGGTGAGCGCATCGCGCAACGTCACCGGACGCGCCAGCAAGTCGCGCTCCAGACGCTCGTGCGAGACGCGCAAGAGGTAATGGTTGTGCGTGATCGCCACGAGACGATCGCTGTAGTAGGCATTAATGCCCTGCGAGCGATGCGCCCGATGTGACCAGATGTCGCAGAAATGGCCGGCGATGAGCGCCATCGTCATGCCACCGGCGAAATGCGCCATGGGGAACGCGCCGCCTGCATGACCGTACAGGACATGCCACGCCGCCATGAGCGTCGCCCCGCCGGCGGCGCCGGCGAGCGACCCGTAACGCAATGCCGCCACGAGCACGACGAGCCACAGCCACGGGAACTGAGTGCCGAGCAGTAACGGATCGTCGGGGCGCAGACGCCAGGCGATCAATAAGGCAAGCAACGTGAGGCTCAGGACCTCCAGCAGTGCGAAGGGACGCGCAATCGCAGGTGCAACCCGCCGCCCCCAGCGACCGAGATTGCCGAGCGGTTGCGAGCGGCGAACGCGCGCGGCCTTGGGCGGCAATGTGGTGGAACCGGAGGAAGACGATGCGCTCGCCGAATCGGCGTCGTTGGGCGTGGCGGCAGTCACGTGGCGTTCGCGGAAATGGGGTTCAACCGGGTACCCGCGTGCCGACTACCGCACGCCGCGCGATCGCAAGCCATCGATATGCCCGCGCAATGCGGGCGAACGCGCAAGGATTGCGCGATGGCGGTCTGCATGATTCCCCGTTATCAGAAGGTGCCCTGCCCGGCCTTTTCATTCATGCCTGGGTCGGGGCCACGGATCGACAGTTCTTTTGGAAAGATCCGTCGTTCCCGTCCCGCGAATGCTGCATGCCGGGACGGCCTTTGACTGCTGATCCGAACTGATCTCGTCTGTTTGATGGGAATGCACTTTACACACGCCGAGTCCTACTTTCGTCCCCTATTTTTCGTGCCGCCAACCCGCATGAATCCTTCAGGATACCGATTTACCTTCGAAGGTGTACGGCCCGTCGAAGGGTCCGACATAGGCCAGATGGGTACGCACACCAGCCCCCGGCTTCCATAGGTGCATGGCGAAGCCGGGCGGTTCGAGCGTGATCGATCCGGGCGCCCCTGGCGTGAGGCCCAGCGTGATCTGATGCGCGGTCGACACGCACGTACTCGCCATGATGCCGGGGGCGCCCTCCACGCTCGCCTGAATGCTGCGATGCAGATGCCCGCAGATCACTCGCTCGATGTGGCGGTAGCGCGACGCCACGCGCGCGAAGCCCGCCCGGCCCTGCGCCGACAGGCCATAGCCGTCCATGAACTCGATGCCCGTGTCGAACGGCGGATGATGCATCGCGATGATCGTGGGGCGGCCTTCGCAGGCGCGAAGCTGTTCGTCGAGCCAGTGCAGCCGCGTCTCGCACAAGTGCCCGCCGGCGCCTGGCGGATCTTGTGTATCGAGGGCCAAAACAGTGACCGGTCCCAGATCGATACGGTACTGAACGAATTCGCCACCGCTGCGCAGGTAAGCATGATCCGGAAACGCGTCGCGCAGCCCTGCACGATGATCGTGATTGCCGACGACCAGATACAACGGAATGTCGAGTGCCGAGAGACATTCGCGAAGTGCTTCGTATTCCGATAGATGCGGTGTATCGATCAGGTCGCCGGTGGCGATGACCGCGTCGGGGCGCGGTGTCCAGCGGTTGATCGTGGCGATCGCCCGACGCAGGGCAAGCGCCGTGTCGACACGACCGCAAGCCAGCGCGCCGGGACGCGTGACGTGGAGATCGGTGATCTGGCAGAGCAGCATGGCGGGAATTCCTTGATGGCTAACGGCGCCGCAAAGCTAGCCATCGGAGATGACACCCGAATGAATTTTAGACGTCCACCCGAAACTCGCCGTAAATCGCAACCAAAAGACACCCGCATGCGCAAGCCCCAAAAGGCTAGGGAAACTCCCAAAGCCCGCCCAGCAAGGGATTGCGAGGAGGTATGACCGGAGATGCCCGCAGTTACCGGGGTTTTATCATCAAGAACAAGAAAGTACGGGGCGTCGCACAACAAAATCGCCGCAAACCGTTGTCAGGACTGGCCCACAGCCTGCCGAAGGCTCTATAATGCGGCTGCCCGGCCAGTGCCGGAGCCCTCTCGATATGTCACGGAAACCCTCTTCGGATCATGTTTACGTGACGTATCGCGAAGGCGACATTCTGGCGTGTGCCGCGTGCCTTATGGCGCGGATACAACACCGACACTCGTCAAATGGCGAAAGTGTTAGAGTTGTCGCCGGTATTCACCACCTCTCAAGGGAAACACACATGAACAAACAGGAACTGATCGACGCCGTCGCCGGCCAAACGGGTGCAAGCAAGGCTCAGACTGGCGAGACCATCGACACGCTGATCGAAGTCATCAAGAAGGCTGTCGCGAAGGGTGATGCAGTCCAGTTGATCGGCTTCGGCTCGTTCGGTTCGGGCAAGCGTGCTGCGCGTACCGGCCGCAACCCGAAGACCGGCGAAGCGATCAAGATCCCGGCAGCCAAGACCGTGAAGTTCACGGCTGGCAAGGCGTTCAAGGACGCCGTGAACAAGAAGTAAAACCAGTTGCGCGCAGGCCGGCCTCCGGGTCGGCCTATCTTTTTTGCTCGCATTTGCGCCCGTTTTCACATCGGGTAGTGCGCAGCAATGAGAAGGCGTCACGTCATCCTCTTCCGAGGTCCACGACTGATGTGACGCTGCGTGCCTCGCGGGTGGCCTGCGCACCGATTCTCGGAAACCGGGCGCCCGCGACGCGGTGTTGACTCAGGTTGACATGACGCAAACCTCACGGCGCTGCGACCCCGCGCAGTTATGCTATGTTGCGTGACATGACACGCGCGCCGATAGCGGCTACCGCCGCCTCCCCCATCGCCTCCCAAGCCTCCTCTGAAGCACGCTCGGCCCTCGGCACTGGCGCTACAGAAGACGTTGCAATGCCCGGCGCTGCACGAATGCGTCGAATGTCGGCATCCCGCCTGTTAGTGACCCTCGCCGCCGCGCCACTGGCGCATTGGCCCGCATTGCCGCAAGCGTCGGCAGACACCAGTGGCGTTGAAGACATTCCCCCGGAAGCGGTGCATCAGTTGCGCATTGCGACACGTCGTCTGCGCGCGTTGATCGATGTCTTTTCCCCATGGCTGAAGCCTCGCTGGCATCGTCGACTGAAAGCGGAGTTGCGATGGCTCGGCCATTCGATGGGGCCGGCACGCGACGCCGACGTTCTGACTGGCGAGACACTTCCCGCACTTCGCCTCGAATACCCGGACGTCGACTGGATCGCGATCGATGCCCATCTCTCCAGGCTTCGCAGCGACGCGCGCGAGCAGGCTGCGCTGGCGCTGACCAGCGAACGACAATGCGCACTGCATGCGCTGCTGATCGAGGCTTTCGGAATTCGGGATGACGGCCGCGCCGATGCTCGGGCGGCGAAAGCATTGCGACGCCCCGCTCGTACGCCCGGCAAACGGCCCCGGGCGCTCACGAAGCATGCGCACAATGTGCTTCGCGAACGCTATATTGCGCTATTTCCCGATTGTCGACAGATGGCCATGCTCGATACGGGGCAATTGCATGCGTTGCGCGTGAAGATCAAACAGGCGCGCTACAGTGCCGAAGCGTTGACGCCCTGGATGCGCAAATCGATTCGTACGCCCTATCAGAACACGTTGCGGGCTGCGCAAACGTTGCTCGGCCATCTCAACGATGCCGTCGTCGCCCAGCGTGTTCTCGAGGATGTACCGATTGCCGCCGAGCAACGCGACAAGCTCACGGGGCGTCTGGACACGATCATCGTCAATGCCACCAGCCGGGCGGCACACGCTCTGTGCCAGTTGCCCGACGCCCACGCGCTCGAGCGTGGCATGCGTCGGGATTAAGCGTCACCTCGGCCATAAACCAAAATCAGCCGCGGCCGCTTTCACGCCACTTTCATGCGCAGCAGGCGCATACCGTTCGCGATCACCAGCAGACTGGCGCCGACGTCGGCGAACACCGCCATCCAGAGCGAGGCCAATCCCACGATCGCCAGCGTGAAGAAGACGGCCTTGATCGCCAGCGCCGCCGCAATGTTCTGCTTGAGCACCGTTGCCGAACGTTTCGACAGCGCAAGGAACGCCGGCAGTTTGCGCAAATCGTCGTCCATCAACGTCACATCCGCCGTTTCAAGCGCGCTGTCGGTGCCCGTCACACCCATCGCAAACCCGACGTCGGCGGCTGCAAGGGCTGGCGCATCGTTGATGCCGTCGCCCACCATCCCCACGTGACCATACGTTTCGCGCAGCGACGACACCGCCTGCCATTTATCCTCGGGCAGCATCTCGGCACGCACGTCGGTAACACCGGCCTGCTCACCGATCACTTGCGCAGTCGCCCGATTGTCGCCCGTCAGCATCACGGTTCTGACACCCATCTTTGCGAGTCGCGCAATCGCCTCCCGGCTCTCCTCACGCAAGGTGTCGGCCACGGCGAGCACCGCCAGCGCCTGCGTTTCACTGGCCAGCACGATCGCGGTGCGAGCCTGCGCTTCGAGACGCGCCAGTTCCGCTTCGACATTGGCATTGCACACACCGAGCGATTCGATCAGGCGGTGATTGCCAAGGTAGTACAGCGTCTGACCGACGCGCCCCTTCACGCCCATGCCCGGCAGCGCTTCAAAACCGGTGACCGGCGGCAACGCGCCTGATGCTGCCTGCGCCGACTGCGCCGACTGTGCATAGCCATCGACAACCGCGCGGGCAATCGGGTGGGTCGTCTGTGCATCTAGCGCTGCGGCCAGCCTCAGCGCCTCATCGCGCGACGTCTCGCCCAGGGGCACGACATCCGTCAGTTTCGGCTCACCGCGCGTGAGCGTCCCGGTCTTGTCCAGCGCGACGGTTTGAATCAGACGCCCGCTCTCCAGAAACGCCCCACCCTTGATCAGAATCCCGGCGCGCGCCGCCGCCGTCAGGCCGCTCACAACGGTGACCGGCGTGGAAATCACCAGCGCACACGGACAGGCGATCACGAGCATCACAAGCGCCTTGTAGATCCACGGCGCCCACGCCAGACCGAACGCCAACGGCGGCACCAGCGCCACCAGCAAGGCGCAAAGCACGACGACCGGGGTGTAGATGCGCGAGAACTTGTCGACGAAACGCTGTGTCGGCGAACGTTGCTGCTGCGCGGTCTCGACGATTCGCACGATGCGCGCCAGCGTGGTATCGCCGGGCGCCACGCTCGTGCGATACACGATCAGACCGCTTTCGTTGATGCTGCCTGCGAAGACGTCGTCGCCCACGGTCTTGTCGACCGGCACACTCTCGCCGGTGATCGACGCCTGATTCAAGGCAGAACTGCCCTGCTCGATCACGCCGTCGATCGCAATCCGTTCACCCGGTCGGGCACGCACGCGCGAGCCGACGGCCAGCGATGCCGCAGGCACGTCCGCCCAACTGCCGTCGGCCTGCTCGACCGACGCCTGATCCGGCGCCAGTCGCATAAGCGCCTCGACGGCGCGGCGGGCACGGGTCAGCGACGCCGCTTCGAGCTTTTCGGACAACGCGAAGAGCACGATCACCATTGCGGCTTCGGGCCACTGGCCGATGAGCATCGCACCGGTCACGGCCAACGACATCAGGAAGTGGATGTTGAGCGTGAAGTGACGCAGCGCGATCCAGCCCTTCTTGAGCGTCGGCAGACCGCAAGCCAGAATGGCCGCGACCACCATCGCGCCGACCCAGGGGCTATGCTCCGGCACCCCCGACCAGACCGCAATTTCGCTCGCAGCGGCCAGCACGCCGCCCGCGATGAGGCCTGCGACGTCACGCTTGCGACTCGCCGGCGGCGGTGCCGCGTTGGCGTTGGCACCGGTCAACGGCACAGGCGTCATACCCAGTTTGCGAAGCGTCTGCGCAGCCGCGTCGCTCTGACGGGCAATGTCTGCGGCGGAGGCCTGTGCGTCGAAAACGACCGTCAATTCTCGCTTGAGCAGATTGAAATACAGGGCATCGATGCCCGGTTGACGTTCGAGCTGATCGCGAATCAGACGCTCTTCCGTCGGGCAATCCATCTGATCGATACGAAAACGCGCTTGCGGTGCACCGTTGTCCGGCACCGGCTCAGGGGGCGCGAGACTTGCCGCACCTGCGCAACACGACGTCCCGCCATGCATGTGGGAAGCCGCGCCATCGACATGCGTGTGCGCGTGGTCGTGGTCGTGGTCGTGGTCGTGGTCGTGACCATGATCGCGGCCTTGCGCGTGATCGTGGGCATCGCCATGGGAATGAGATGTCGAGCGGGCTTGGGGCTCGTGCCCGTGCGAGTGCCCGTGATCGCAGCACGGCGGCTGATCGGGCACGTTCGTCTGGCCGGGCATCTTGCGCTGCACCGCCGTCGCGCCCGCCAGACGGACCGAATCCGAGGGGTTGGACATGTGAACTCCTGGTTACATGATTCGTGTTACCCTTCATTCAAAACCCTGTAGTGACTACGGAGTCAAGCATGAAGATCGGAGAACTCGCCCGCGCGGCAGGCACCGATGTCGAAACCATCCGCTATTACGAGCGGGCCGGCATGCTGCCGCCCCCGCCCCGTACCGACGCCGGATATCGCACCTACGGTGACGAGCATCTGGAAGCGCTGCGCTTCATCCGTCACTGTCGCTCGCTCGACATGCCGCTGGCCGACGCCAAACGTCTCGGCGAACTGGCGCACGATACGAACGTGACGTGCGAAGACGCAAATCAACTCATCGAAGCGCATCTGGCACGCGTGCACACCCGCATCCACGAATTGCAGGCGCTCGAGCAGCAATTACTGCATCTGCAAGCGCAATGCCAAAGCCGTCACGAGACGAGCGATTGCGGCATTCTTCGCGCCCTCATGCAAGGCGCGCACGGCGAAGCCTGCGCCTGTCACAGCGATGCCGACCCGATTGAAGTTCACTGCGAACACAACGGTCTTCATGCGTGACGCCGAAGTCGTCGCCCGCTTGATCCGGCACTGCCAAAACGGATGACTCGCGAGGTCCGCCGGGCGATGTGCAAACATGGCCCGGCGTTTTCCATCAGCCCTTGTCGCCTCGCCGACGATCGCACACTCGATGCGATTTTTATCCCCCCCGTCCTCTCACACTTCGCAAGCCTTCAAGCCTTCGCGTTTTGAACGACTCAGCGAAGTGATGGCGATTTGTGAAAACGCGTGCCGAGATCGCCGCGAAATCACCGTTTGCCCCGCGAAAACAAGGGCAAAACGACATAGTTTCTATACAATGTCCCGCACATCTCGTATCCGCTGCTGTGACTACGTCACGTGAGACGTTGCACTTCGAGCGGGACGCGCATCGGATAGACAACGAATGCCCATCGAACATGCGCCGAATGCGCATCGATATGTCGTAATCCGTTTTATTTCTTGCTTATCTCTTTTGCCGGAGACCTTATGTCCAGCGATGTATCCGCTACGCCAGCACCCGCGACGCAAAGTAGCGCCGACATCGTCATCATGGGCGCAGGTGCCGCAGGCATCTCTGTCGCCGCGAGCTTGCGACGCCGTCGTCCGTCGCTCTCGATCACGATCGTGGATCCGACCGACACGCATTACTACCAGCCGGCATGGACGCTCGTCGGCGCAGGCGAATTCGACGCCGCGCGCACTGCGCGCCCGATGTCGAGCGTCATTCCCGAGGGCGTGAACTGGATTCAGGCCGCGATCACCGCGTTCGCACCCGACCATCAGCAAGTGCTGCTCTCGGATGGTCGCCGCCTCGCCTATCGGTTTCTTATTGTCGCGCCCGGCCTGCAATTGAATTGGGAGGCTATCGACGGCCTCAGCGAAACGCTCGGTCGCAACGGCGTGACGTCTAACTATCGTTTCGATCTGGCGCCGTACACCTGGTCGCTGGTCCGCGAATTCAAGGGCGGAAACGCGCTGTTCACGCAACCGCCGATGCCGATCAAATGCGCTGGCGCACCGCAAAAGGCGATGTATCTGTCGGCCGATACCTGGCGCCAGAACAGTGTGCTCGACAAGACCAATATCGAGTTTCATCTGGTGGCCCCGGCCCTGTTCGGCGTGAAGGATTACGTCCCGGCACTGATGGAATACGTGCAGCGATATCGCATCTCGCTGAACCATCTGTCGCATCTGCGCGCGGTAGACGGCGAGCGTCGCGTTGCACGCTTCGAAATCTTCGATGCCGATGGGCAATCGCAATTCGTCGACAAGCCTTTCGACCTGCTGCATGTCGTTCCGCCGCAGAGTGCACCGGACGTGTTGCGCGCGAGTCCGCTGGCCGATGCTGCGGGCTGGTGTGAAGTCGATCCGGCAACGCTGCGTCACGCACGCTATGCCAACGTGTTCGGACTCGGCGACGCCATCTCGGCCCCCAACGCCAAGACGGCCGCAGCGGCGCGCAAGCAAGCGGTCGTCGTCGCAGAGAATCTGCTCGCGACGATGGACGGCCGCCCACTTTCATTGCATTACGACGGATATGGCGCCTGTCCGCTCACGGTGGAGCATGGCAAGATCGTGCTGGCGGAATTCGGCTATGGCGGGAAACTTCTCCCTACATTCCCGATCGATGGCACACACGCCAACCGTTTTGCCTGGGTACTGAAAAAGTACGTGCTGCCAAAGGTTTATTGGGACTTCATGCTGAAAGGGCGCGAGTGGTTTGCGCGTCCGCGCTGATCGGACCATAGGTGAAACCCGCACTCAATTTTCAAAAGCGGGTGCCGTTAAAGGTCAAAGGACCCGGTCTCGCAACCGGGCACGAGCATCTAGTCGGGCCACGCCTTGCGCGCGGTCTGCCGGAAAGTCAGGAATCGCCGTGTGCCGTTGGCGCACAGTCTCCGAGCCGTCCGGCCGACACATTTACGCGTCTTATGCAGAACATGATTCAAGGGTTTTCTGGCGGCACGACCTGTTCGACGCGTGGGCTTTTCCTGCTCGGGGGCCTCGCTGGCCGCCTCATCGGCCGCATCGTCGTCACTGCCTTGGTTAAACGCGGCGGTGACAAACGTTCAACCGTTCGGGCGACGTCTGCCTGCCTGCCGAGATGAACGATACGAACGCGCTGCGACGGCAAGTCGTCCTCGCCGATCTGCTGCTGGACCGCCAGCGGCTATTGCGCGCCCTCAGCCTTGAGTTGCGTACCCCGAGTCCGCCCAACAGTCACAGCGCGCTCATCGTGCTGCACGTGGGCCGGGGTCAACGCACGGCGACCAGCCAATCCGCCATCTCCGACGCCGATCTGCTCGCGACGGTGGCGTTTCGCATTGGCTCGCGCATTCGCCGTCGCGACCTCATCGGCCGCGTATCGGATCAACAGATCGCCATTCTGCTGCGCGACCTCGGCAGCCGCGAGGCCGCCGTGCAGATCACGCGACGCTTCATCCGCGCGGGCGAATCACCGGTTCCGTGCGGCAACGGATTGCTCTACCCCATCATTTCGGCTGGCGTGACGCACCTCCCTCAGGTGCCGGTATGGCCGGCAACGCTGCTGGAGCACACCTCGGATATCGCCGATCAGGCCATTCGGGAGAGCGCCTCGCGTTTTCTCGTCACCGAAGCCCCTTCCGCACCGACCGAGGGCATCGCGCCGCCCGACGACGCAGGCAACGAGCATTACTGGCGCAGCGCCATCGGACGCGCCCTGTCGGACTCGGAGTTTCGCCTGCACTACCAGCCGCAGATCGACATGCGAACCCACCGGCTGACCGGGCTGGAAGCCCTGATCCGCTGGCAGCGCGACGACGAACTCATCATGCCGGGCGAATTCATTCCGGCCGCCGAGCGCTGCGACGTCATCGGTCCGATCGGCGACTGGACATTGCACGAAGCCTGTCGTCAGCTCGATAAGTGGCACACCGACGGCGAAGAATACCCGCGCGTGGCCGTGAACCTGTCGGCGCAGCAAATGCGCGTCCAGACGCTCGAAACGGTTCGCTACGCCCTCAAGCACCACCGTGTGCCGCCGGACAAGCTGGAGATCGAGATTACGGAATCATCGCTGATCTCGCATCTCGACGAAGCCGCCACGCTGATGAACGAGCTCGTGGCGATGGGCGTTCGTCTGTCGCTCGACGACTTCGGCACGGGCTACTCCAGCTTCGTGCGTCTGAAGCGCTGGCCGTTCGGCACGGTCAAGATCGATTACCAGTTCGTGGCCGGGGTCCTGCTCGGTGGCTACGACACGGAGCTGATTCGCGCGATTATCGCCATCGCCCGCAAGCTCGAAATCGAGACCGTGGCCGAAGGCGTGGAGACCAGTGCGCAACGCGATGCACTCGCGTCGCTGGGCTGTCATGCGTGGCAGGGGTATCATTGCACGCGTCCCTTACCGCCCGGGCACATCGAGACGTTCATTCGAGACTGGCACGGGCGCCTGTAATCGCGTCAGCAACCGCACCAGCCGTTGGTCTACGCTCTTCTCAACCGTCACCATGCCGCGTCCGCTTTCGTGCGCGGTCTGGCCGTCCTCGTCTGCGTTCTCATCGCCTGGGCGCTGGCGCGCTTCGCCGCCGACCAGCTCGTCGCGAATCGTGCGGCACGTCTGCTGTATGAGGAACGCAGCATTGCCACCCGGCTCGCGCACGGTACCGTTCACACAGTCAACCAGGACCTGATCCTGATCCGGGGCATTCCGCAAGTGCTGGCCCAGATCGAGCAGCTCCAGCAGGCGGCCAGAACGATTGCCACGCACCCGCTCACGAACGTTCCACAGGAAAAGGCTCGCGAGACGCTGCTAGCCGATCCGGTACTCAAGCCGGTCAACGAACTGCTGCGCGCGGCGCAGTTGTATTTCGGCGCGGACCTCGTCTGGCTGGGCACCCCCGATGGCATTACGATCGCGTCAAGCGACTTCAACTCGTCGAATCCGCTGATCGGCGATCGTTACGGTGACCGCGCGTACTTCAATGCCGCCGTGCTCGGCGGCTCAGGCCAGCAGTACGTGACAGGCCGCAAGACGGGACTCCCCGGCATCTACTTCACCGCCCCCGTCTATCAGGACGGCATGCTCGTCGGCGTGGTGGTCGTGAAGCTCGGTATCCGACGCCTGTCGCATTGGGTCGACAGCGGCGCGTCGTTCATCACCGACACCAACGGCGTGATCGTGCTCGCCAACGACCCGACCTTCACCGGCCTCGCGGTGCCCGGTGCCGCCGTGTTCAAACTCTCACGCACGGAACGTCGCCACCTTTACCTGCAAGAGGACTTCACGGTCGTTCCCATCGAGAGCTACGACCTTGCGCCCGGCACGCCGGACTTTTTGCGACTGACCCCGGACGACGAAGAAACCACACACAACGCACGACTGGTGCGGGTGCGCCCGGACAATCAGCCGTATCTGCTCGAAGCCGAGGCCTCATCGGACGGCGAAATGGTGATCTACACCATGAGCGAAGCACCCACGCTCGGCAGCCTCTCCGTGGAACGTCGCCGTTATGCTGCGCTGGTATTCGCGTTGCTGCTCAGCCTCGCCGGTGCGTCGTACCTGCTCGTTCGCTATCTGCGCCGCGAAAAGCTGCAACTGACCAATACGCTCGCCAAGAACGCCGCGCTGGAACATGAGGTCAAGTACGACGCCCTCACGGGCGCGCTGTCTCGCGGACACTTCCTCAAGCGCCTGCGCGCCGAAGTCATTCAGGCCGATGCCGCCGACGTGCCGACCAGCGTCATCCTCGTCGATCTCGACCATTTCAAGCAGATCAACGACACGTGGGGCCATGCGCTTGGCGACACGGTACTGGCCACATTCGTGCGGCTTTGTCACGAATCGTTACGCGAAGATGACATCTGCGGTCGTTTGGGCGGCGAAGAATTCGCTATTATCCTGAGTGGCGCCATCGAGGCACGAGCCTTCGACGCCGCAGAGCGCCTGCGCGAAGCCGTTCGTGCAGCACGCATCAATGTCGATGGCCGGGCGCTACAGTTCACGATAAGTGCCGGCGTCGCCCAGTGGCATGAGGGAGACGACGACAATGCGTGGCTGCAACGGGCCGACGCCGCCCTGTACCTTGCCAAATCTCGCGGACGCGACCGCTGCGCCCGCGAATCCGACCTCCGGGTGCTCACCCGGGGCGAGCCTTAACCGGCTTCGGGCATCTCCGCCTGAGGCCGCCAACTCAGACCGGACCGATGCCCAAGACGAATCTCGTTACGTTCGCCCCATCGCCGCGACGCGCCATCCAGATCGGCGCTTCAGCCCTCTGCCTGGCCCTGAGCGGCGTCGCACACGCCGACCTGTCGCTGCTTCAACCACCTCGTGCGCTCACGGGCGGCGCGCCGCTGCAACTGACACTGCTGGCCACGCAAGACACGCCGGGCAGAAAAACGATCAAGTTGCCGGACGAAATCGTCGTGCGCATTTCCAACGACGACTTCAAGCCCACACTGCTGCAACTCAAGCGCGAAGCGATCGCGCCGGCACAGGTGACGCTCGCCAACGGGCAATTCCGCCGCGTCGCCTATTCGGCCGTACTGCCAAAGGAATTACGCGGTGCCGTACGCATCGAGCCCGTCGACTGGGACGCCTCGACCACGACTATCGTCCTCGACCGCGCAGCGCCCGCAGAACCCATGGTCGCCGCTGCGCCGCTGCCGTCAGACGGCAGCGCATCGGCCACCGCCGCTGGCACCGGTATCGGTGCGGCAGCGGCTGCCTCACCCGCTTCGGGTGCCGTGGCGGCCACCTCCGCCGACGCCATCGCGCCCACTGCCGACGCCGAATTTGCCCGTATCTCGTCCAACGAGCCGATGTACATCGCTTTCGGCAAGAACGGCGACGCCAACGCGCGGTTCCAACTGAGTTTCAAGTTCCACATTCTGAAGCCGGACAACCCCGCATCGAAGTCCTTCCTCGACAACCTGTATTTCGGCTACACGCAATTGTCGATATGGGATCTGGAAGCGGAGTCAGCGCCCTTCCGTGACTCGAACTACCGTCCGAGCTTTTTCTACTACGTCCCGGACACCGGGGTACGCGCCGGCTGGTTCTCGTCGCTCGGCGTTGCCGCCGGCATCGAACACGAATCCAACGGCAAGGCGGGCGACGACTCCCGCAGCATCAATACCGTCTTCGTCAAACCGATCCTCACGTTCGGCAACCCGTCCGAATACCACTGGACGGTGGCGCCGAAGCTCTACGCGTATCTGGAAAAGAAGGACAACCCCGACATCCAGAACTACCGCGGCTATATGGATCTGCTCGTGCTGTGGGGCAAGCCTAACGGCTGGCAGATCGGTGCGACGCTGCGCAAAGGCATGAAACGCAATTACGGCAGCGTCGATGTGCAGGTGACCTACCCGCTCGGCAAACTGATCCCCGGCACCGGTGGTTACATCTGGCTCGGCTACTTCACCGGCTACGGCGAAGACATGCTCGACTACAACCGTCATTCGCCATCACAGGTGCGCATCGGCTACAGCGTTTTCCGCTGGTAACGCCGAACAGAACGACCGCGGGGCGGTAACACCATCATCATGGCGTCGCCCCGCGGGCGCATCACAACACCAGCACCAGCGCGCCCGCCACGATCAACGCACCGCCCAAGGCTTCTTTCAGCGAGAACGGCTCACCCAGCACCACCCAGCCGATCAGCATCGCCATGGCAACACTCAGCTTGTCAAGCGGCGCAACACCGGACACCGGCCCGAGTTGCAGCGCCCGGAAGTAGCACAACCACGACAGCCCCGTCGCTACTCCCGAGAGAATCAGGAATATCCACGTGTTGGTGCTCAAGGTCATGGGCTTCTGCCACTCTCCCCGCATGCCCACGATCGCCAGCGTCACACCAAAAATGATGACGGTGCGAATCAGCGTGGCCATGTTCGAGTTGACCTGCGTCACACCGAGTTTGCCGAAAATCGCCGTAAGCGCGGCAAAGAACGCCGAACCCAGTGCAAAAAGTTGCCAGCTACGCAGCATAGAAATCCTCACGCATCATAGTGATTGGCGACCCACGGGCGATCAACCGGAAATCGCGCCGAATGTCCACCCTTGACATTCGGACGTAGGGGAATCGAAACCAGCCCTGGGCATCGATGCGATAATGGCGACATCCTGTGACACCCCAGCCAGCGCTGGCCGAATCTGCCCCTATGTCCGAATTGCACGACCGCCCCGACAGCCCCTGCATTGGCGTTTGCTCGACACTCTTCGACGACGTCTGCAAAGGCTGCGGCCGCACCGCCTACGAAGTTTCCAACTGGGTATTCTTTACCGAGGAAGAGAAAGCGGCGGTGTGGGCGCGCATCACCCGCGACGGCACGGCGATGCGCTTCTGCGACAACGGTTCTACGACTTCGTCGACTTGAACTGAAGCGACTTGTATTCGAGGAATTCCTCGAAGCCATACACGCCGTTCTCACGCCCGTGCCCCGATTGCTTGAAGCCGCCAAACGGGGCCTGCACGTTGAACTCCCCGCCGTTGATATCCACCTGACCGGTACGAATCTGGCGTGCCACGCGCACCGCACGCGCTTCATCGCCTGACCACACGCCACCACCCAATCCGTAAATGGAATCGTTGGCAATGCGCACGGCGTCCGCTTCGTCCTGATAGGTGATGATGGACAGCACCGGGCCAAAAATCTCTTCCTGTGCCACCGTGGCGTCAGGCGTCACGCGCCCGAGCACCGTCGGCTGCACGAAGAAGCCCGCTTCGAAGCCAGCCGGCACGCTCTCCCCACCCGCAATCAATTCAGCCCCTTGCGCCAATCCCTTGCGAATATAGGTCTGCACGCGCTCTCGCTGCGCCGCAGACGCCAGCGGTCCGAGTCGCGTCGTCTCTTCACGTGGATCGCCCAACGTGAAACGCGCCACGGCGTCCTGCGCAAGTGCCTTGATCTCGTCGTAACGAGACGCCGGCACGAGCATACGCGTGTGCGCCGAGCAGGTTTGCCCCGAATTCAGATAGCAGGCATTGAGCGTGCCTTTGACCGCTGCGGCCAGATCGGCGTCGTCGAGCACCACCGACGCTGATTTGCCACCCAGCTCCAGTGCCACGCGTTTGACCGTCTGCGAGGCCACTTCGGATACCCGCTTGCCCGCACGCGTCGACCCGGTGAACGACACCATGTCCACATCCGGATGACGTGCCAGCACCTCGCCGACAACCGGTCCCAATCCCGTCACGAGATTGAAGACGCCCGCAGGCAACCCCGCCTCGGCGATCACTTCGGCGAGGATGAAAGCATTGAACGGAGCAACTTCGGAAGGTTTGAGCACGACGGTGCATCCCGCAGCCAACGCCGGCGCGACCTTCAATGTGATTTGATTGAGCGGGTAGTTCCACGGCGTGATGGCGCCGACCACCCCCACAGGCTCACGCACCACCAGCGAATTGCCGACACGCGCCTCGAAAGCGAACGATTCGACCAGTTCGGCATACTTGTTCCAGTGATAGACGGGACCACCAACCTGAATGGCGCGCACCAGTTTGATCGGCATGCCCGTCTCGCCCGTCATGACCTGCGCCAGTTCGTCGGTGCGAGCCTTCAGGCCCGCCGCGATCTTGCGCAGGTAGGTCGCACGCTCGGCCGGTGTCGTAGCCGCCCAGGCATCACGCGCCTTGCTTGCGGCTGCAATAGCCGCGTCGGCATCTTCCGCCGCGCCCTCGGGAATGCGACCCATGAGCTTCGCGTCTGCGGAGTGAAAAACGTCCAGCGTGCCGCGCCCGACGGGTACTACCCACTGGCCGTCGATGAAAAATTTGTCGTAAGTCTTCATGTCATGTCTCCTGCTGACGTCCGGTTAATCCAATAGCGACGAATGAACGGCGAAGGGCCATTGTAGTCCGCTCGCCATCGGGCATCGCATGGCACCGATGAAATCGGTTTTGTCCGAGGCCCGCTTTCCGACATTCCGAGACGACCGTCGGACAAACCTCCGTGACCGCCCCCCTCCACAGGGAGCAACACGGCCACCACAGCTTGAACACAAGCCACCGGCGCACGACCGACTGGACGCACACCGTAAACGCAAACAGGGCGCCTGCCGTGCAAGCGCCCTGTCGGGAACTACCGGGTATGACGCGTCGCGTCAGCCGTCAGACTTCCACGCCCTGGCTGGCCAGGTATTCGTCGTAAGTGCCGGCGTAATCGACCAGCGTGCCGTCGTTCTTCACTTCGATGATGCGCGTGGCCAGACCCGATACGAATTCACGGTCGTGCGAGACGAAAATCAGCGTGCCCGGGTACTTGTCCAGGGCGATCTGAAGCGACTCGATCGACTCCATGTCCATGTGGTTGGTCGGCTCGTCCATCATCATGACGTTGTGACGGCCAAGCATCAGCTTGCCCCAGATCATGCGGCCTTTCTCACCACCGGAGAGCACCCGCACCGACTTGCCCACGTCGTCGCCACCGAACAGCAGACGGCCGAGCGAGCCGCGAATGACCTGATCGTCATCGCCTTCCTTGCCCCACTGCGTCATCCAGTCGGTCAGCGTCACGTCTTGCGGGAATGCCTCGGACGTATCCTGCGGCATGTAACCGATGTTCGCGTTCTCGGCCCACTTCACATTGCCCGCATCGACCGACAGGTCCGTCATCAGGCTACGCAGCAGCGTGGTCTTGCCGGCGCCGTTCTCACCGATGATCGCGACACGTTCGCCCGCGCGCACGGCGCCGGAGTAATTCTTGAAGATCGGACGATCGTAGGCCTTCGAAATCCCTTCGAATTCGAACGCGAGGTTATGCAGCTTCTTCTCGAATTCGAAACGAATGAACGGGTTCTGACGCGACGACGGCTTGATGTCCTCGACCTTGATCTTGTCGATCTGCTTGAGACGGCTCGTCGCCTGACGCGCCTTCGATTTGTTTGCCGAGAAGCGGCGCACGAAGTCCTGCAAGTCGGTGATGCGTTCCTTCGCCTTCGCGTTGGCCGCCATCTGACGCTCACGGGCCTGTGCCGACGCCAGCATGTAGTCGTCGTAATTGCCCGGGTAGATCTTCAGCGTGCCGTAGTCCATGTCGGCCATGTGCGTGCACACGGCATTCAGGAAGTGGCGATCGTGCGAAATGATGATCATGGTGGAGTTGCGCTCGTTGAGCACGTCTTCCAGCCAGCGGATCGTATTGATGTCCAGGTTGTTGGTCGGTTCGTCGAGCAGCAGCACGTCCGGGTTCGAGAACAGCGCCTGCGCGAGCAGCACACGCAGTTTCCAGCCCGGTGCGACGTTGCTCATCGGCCCCTGATGCTGCTCCGTCGGAATGCCCACCCCCAGCAACAGCTCGCCCGCACGCGCCTCGGCCGTATAGCCGTCGTACTCGGCGAACTTCGCTTCGAGTTCGGCGGCGTGCATGTAATCGTCGTCCGTCGCTTCCGGATTCGCGTAAATCGCGTCGCGCTCGCTCATGGCGGCCCACATTTCAGTGTGGCCCATCATCACGACGTCGAGCACGCGCATGTCTTCGTAGGCGAACTGGTCCTGCTTGAGCTTACCCAGACGCACGTTGGGTTCGAGCATGACGTTGCCGCCACTCGGTTCCAGATCGCTGCCGAGAATCTTCATGAACGTGGACTTGCCGCAGCCGTTCGCGCCGATCAGGCCATAGCGGTTGCCCCCGCCGAACTTGACGGAGATGTTCTCGAAGAGCGGCTTGGCGCCGAATTGCATCGTGATATTGGCGGTAGACAGCACAGGCGGTATCCGGGAGATGAAGTGCGGCGGCACGAAATTGCGCCACGAAACCTGACATTTTAGCACCGATGCGTGTCACGCGCCCCTCGGTCGCCCCTCCCACTTGGGAACAGTCCTGTCAGCAGTGCGACATTCGTCCTCCGGGCGTCCATAAAAAAACCGCCGGTAAATACCGGCGGTTCTTCCTCAGCGCGTTGCCACACAAGGCCGCACCGAATCGCTTCGGGCAGCTGCGCGCGGTAGCGCGCCCCCGTCGGCCCTTACTGCTTGGGCAACGAGCCCTCGACACCTTCCACGAACCAGTTGATCTGGTGTTTCTCGTCGTCGTTCAGGGTCTTGCCTGCGGGCACGATTTCCTTGCCGTCCTGCCCCTTGATCGGACCGGTGAACGGGTCGTACTTGCCGTCGCGAATGGCATCGTGACGCGCCGCCACGGCCTTGCGCGCCGCTTCCGGCACCGCCTTGTCGTTGATGGCCACGAGGTTGATCTCGTCTTCCTTGATGCCGCCCCAGACCGGCGTGTTCTTCCACGTCCCTTGCATGACTTCGTCGACCGTGCGGATGTAGTACTTGCTCCAGTCGATGGCCGCCGAGGCGAGATGCGCGTTCGGGCCGAACTTGCTCATGTCGGAATCCCAGCCGAAAGCGTGAATCTTCTTCTCTTCCGCCACTTGCATGACGACGGCCGAGTCGACGTTCTGCATCAGCACGTCAGCGCCCTGCCCCACGAGCGATTCGGCGGCCTGACGCTCCTTGCCCGGATCGAACCAGCTATTGATCCAGACGACCTTCACCTTGACCTTCGGATTGACTTCGCGCGCGGCGATGGTGAACGCATCGATGTTGCGGATCACTTCGGGAATCGGCACCGACGCCACATAGCCGATCACGTTCGATTTCGTCACATGCCCGCCGACCACACCGGCCAGATGCGCGCCTTCATACGTGCGGACGTCGTACGTACCGAGGTTCGGCGCCGACTTGAAGCCCGTGGCGTGCTCGAACGTCACGTCCGGGAAGTCGGCGGCCGTCTTGACCATCGAGTCCATGTAACCGAACGACGTACCGAAGACGAGCTTGTTGCCCTTGCTCGCCAGATCGCGGAACACGCGCTCCGAGTCGGCGCCTTCCGGCACGTTCTCCACGCGGGTCACCGTGACCTTGTCGCCATACTTCGCTTCGACGGCCTTCGCGCCCTGTTCGTGGGCGTAAGTCCAGCCGGCGTCGCCCGGGTTGCCGATGTAGACGAACGCCACGCCCATCGGGCCCTTGCCGGCCGGGGCCGCCGACGCTTGCGCATCGGACGCCGCCGCAGGCGCACTCGCCGTCGTGTTCTCCTGCTTGCCGCAGGCGGAGACCAGCATGGCGGCTGCCAGGCTTGCCATCGTGATCAGGACTTTACGTCGCATCGATTCTCTCCTCGTCATCGATTGTTTCAGTGGAATTCTTGTACCGTCAGGCACCGTTGTCCCGCTCAGGATCCCGCAAAGAACGGCTTGCCAAGCGACGCCGGCGCATTCAGGCGAATCGTCTGACGATTGCGCGAAATGACCACCAGCACCACGATGGTCGCGAGATACGGCAGGCTTGCCAGCGCTTGCGACGGGATACGGATGCCCATCGCCTGTGCCTGAAATTGCAGCGCCATGACTACGCCGAACAGCAGCGCGCCGAGCGCCGTGCGCCCCGGCCGCCATGTGGCAAACACCACCAGCGCCAGCGCGATCCAGCCGCGTCCCGCCGTCAGATTCTCCTGCCACAGGCGCAGATAGCCCACGGAGTAATACGCTCCGGCCAGTCCCGACATCGCGCCGCCGAACAGCGTCGCGAGATAACGGATGCGCACCACCGGATAGCCGATGGCGTGCGCCACGGACGGCGCTTCTCCGATCGAGCGCAGCACCAGCCCGGCACGCGAGCGATAGAGGAACCATGCGATCGCCGCGAGCAGCGCGACCGAGAGGTAGCCCAGCGGGTTGAGCGAGAAAATCGACGGTCCCAGCACCGGTATCGAGGACAGCCCCGGAATCGGTATGTCGCGCAGCATCGGGATCGTGGCGTCGGTGTACGGACGACCGACGTAGGCCGACAGCCCAATGCCGAAGATCGTGAGCGCCAGCCCCGTGGCGACCTGATTGGCCATGAGCGAGAGCGTGAGCCACGCGAAGATGGCCGACATGGCGACGCCTGCCGCTACGCCCGCGAGTACGCCGAGCCACAGGCTCCCCGTCTGCACAGTGACGGCAAATGCACCGATGGCCCCCATGAGCATCGTGCCTTCCACGCCGAGGTTGAGCACCCCGGATTTTTCGGTCACCAGCTCACCGAGGGCGGCGAGCATCAGCGGGATGGCCGCAATCACGGCACTTGCGGCCAGCGGCGTGAGCAGATTGATCCAGTCCATGCCGCGCTCCTCAGGCGTCTCGCGTCAGCGCACGGGCGCGACGACGCAAGCGGTAGTTCACGAAAACATCGCAGCCCAGCAGGCTGAACAGCAGCAGCCCCTGAAACACGCCGCTGATGGCCTTGGGTAGCTGGAGCGACGTCTGCACCGCTTCGCCGCCCAGATACAGCAGCGCCATGAGCAGGCTCGCCAGCACGATGCCCACCGGATGCAGACGGCCGACGAACGCCACGATGATCGCCGTGAAGCCGTATCCGGGCGCCCACGTCGCCTGCAATTGACCGACCGGCCCGGCCACTTCACCCGTGCCCGCCAGTCCGGCTGCCGCCCCACCGATCAGCAGCGCCAGCCAGACGGCGCGCGGCTCGGAGTAACCTGCGTAGCGTGCCGCGAGCGGTGCCAGCCCGCCCACTTCCATCCGATAGCCCGCGAAGCTCTTGCGCATGAAGCACCAAGCCGCAGGCACGGCGATTACCGCCATGAAGACCGACGCGTTAAGGCGTGTGCCCCGCCACGCCGCCCAGTGCCAGTCGCCGAAGAAGCGCGGGAACAAGGCGTCACGGCTGAAGTTGATCGACTGCGGGAAGTTCATCCCGTGCGGGTCTTGCCACGGGCCGCTCACCAGATAGATCAGCAGTTGCGTAGCGACATACGTGAGCATCAGGCTCACCAGAATTTCGTTGGCGTTGAAACGCACGCGCAGCAGCGCCGGGATGGCTGCCCACAGCATGCCGCCGAGCGCCCCGGCGGCCATCATCAACGGCAGCAGCCACGGGCCGCCATGACCGTCGAAATGGATGGCGACGCCCGAGGCGAAAATCCCGCCGAGCAGCAGTTGCCCCTCCGCGCCGATGTTCCAGACGTTGGCGCGATAGCCGATGGCGAGCCCCAACGCGATCAGACACAACGGCGAGGCCTTGAGCAGCAACTCCGACCAGCCGTTCAGACTACTGATCGGCGCCAGAAAGAACGCCGCCATCGCCTGTGCAGGGTTCTTGCCGAGGAAGCTGAAGATGAGCACGCCGCCGGCGAGCGTAATGAGCGTGGCCACGAGCGGCATGGCAAGCCGCATGGTGCGCGAAGGACTCGGCCGAGGCTCAAGCGTGAAGTCGAACATGGTGTCTGGAAATCAATGAAAACGTTACGGTGACGGCGTCGGTGCGTGCGGTGTGGGCGTCATCGCCCGGCGCTGCCCCGATGACAAGGTGATTCAGGCCGCGCGCTCGCCGGGGCCGCCGGGGAACATTCCCGCCATCCACAGGCCGATCTCGCGCGCGTCGGTCTGCTCGGGCTTGCGCACAGGTGATAGACGCCCCTGTGCCAGCACCGTGATCCGGTCGCAAATCTCGAACAGTTCGTCAAGCTCTTCGGACAGCACCAGCACCGCGACGCCACGCGCCGACAGGTCCAGCAGTTGCTGACGGATGAAAGCGGCCGCCCCGACGTCCACGCCCCACGTCGGCTGCGCCACGACCAGCACGCGTGGCTCTTGCAGGATTTCGCGTCCGACGATGAATTTCTGCAAATTGCCGCCTGAGAGACTCTGCGCCGCCGCTTCCGGCCCGCCGGCCTTCACGTTGAAGCGCTCGATGCAGAGCGAAGCGAACTTGCGTAACGTGCCGCGACGAATCCATCCGCCGCGCAGCAGCCCGAGGTGTGCCGTGCCGGACGCACCCAGCAATGCATTGTCCGTGAGCGACATGCTGGGCACCGCGCCGCGCCCCAGACGCTCTTCCGGCACGAACGCCAGTCCGAGACGTCGGCGCGTGGCCGCCCCCATGCGCCCCACGGCACGGTCGTGCAGCGCAATGGCGTCGGCATGCGGCGCGCGCGTCTCACCGGAAAGCGCGGCCAGCAGTTCGGCCTGCCCATTGCCGGAGACGCCGGCAATGCCGACGATCTCCCCTGCGTGCACGTCGAGATTGATGTCATGCAGCGAGGTGCCGAACGGATCGTCACTCGTCATCGACAACCGGCGCAGCGACAACAGCACGTCGCCCGGCTGATGGGCGCGACGCTCGATCTGCGGGAGCGCCCTCCCGATCATCATCTGCGCGAGCGTCTCGGCCGTTTCCTCTCGTGGCACGGCGTGCCCCGAGACACGGCCGCCGCGCAGCACGGTCGCGCGGTCGCAGAGATCGCGGATTTCGTCGAGCTTGTGACTGATATAGACGATGCTGCACCCTTCGGCGGCCAGCCGCCGCAGCGTCGTGAAGAGTTTCTGCACAGCCTGCGGCGTGAGCACCGACGTCGGCTCGTCCATGATGAGCAGGCGCGGATTCTGTAACAGACAGCGCACGATCTCCACGCGCTGACGCTCGCCGACGGACAGACTGTGCACATGACGCGCCGGGTCCACTTCCAGCCCGTATTGCGTCGATACCTCGCGAATACGATGAGAGAGCGCCTTCAAATCGTGACCGGCGTCGTCGAGTGCGAGCGAGATGTTCTCCGTGACGGTCAGCGTCTCGAACAACGAGAAATGCTGGAACACCATGCCGATGCCGAGCTTGCGCGCCGCCGCCGGACTGTCGATGCTCACCGGTTGCCCTTCCCAGCGGATGTCTCCGGCGTCAGGGCGTACGGCACCGTAGATGATCTTCATCAACGTGCTCTTGCCTGCTCCGTTCTCGCCGAGTACGGCGTGGATCTCGCCGGGTAATACGTTCAACGCGATGTCGTCGTTGGCCACCACGCTCGGATAGCGTTTGGTGATGCCGGTCAGCGCCAGACGTGGCGTCGCTTGCATGGAAAGGGTCACGGGCGGAGTCAAAGAGGTCTGAGATGCCCCAAGTTGCGCCGGGTTGTGGATGGGGCGGTCCGAAAATACCCAATTCGCGAAGAAATGTCGAGCGTGTGTCAATAACACGGCATCTAAGGCCGCCTGACTCACGACAAACGAGCGGACAACCGTCTATTTTGGTGATAGGGGCTTTCCGCTATAGAGCCGTGCGACCTTGTCCTTCATAATGATTTCCTTATGCACTACAGGGTCCGACATATTCGGATCGTTATATTTCTCATGAGCCAAAACCGCGAACCGATTGACACTTATTTGCTGCGCGTTCTTCATACCCTGTTGATCGAGCGCAGCGTGACGCGTGCGGCCGTCAAACTGAATCAATCGCAGCCGGCCATCAGCGCGGCGCTGCGTCGTTTGCGCGACATCACCGGCGATCCCCTGCTGGTGCGCGGTAAATCGGGCATGGTGCCCACGGAGTACGGTCAGTCGCTGCTGGAGCCGACCCAGAACGCGCTGCGCGAAATCGAGCGCATCACGGTGCAGCAATCGAATTTCGACCCGGCCACGACGGTACGCACCTTTCGCATCGGCTCGCCCGACTATCTGAATACGCTGTTCGTGCCGACGGTCGTGGAGCGCTTCCGTCAGCAAGCGCCCAATGCGCAACTGGAACTGCATTCGCTCGGACCGGCATTCGATTACGAGCATGCGCTCGAAGACGGCAAGGTCGATATCGTCATCGGCAACTGGCCCGAGCCCCCCGAACAGCTCCACCTCTCGAATCTTTTCGTCGACCAGATCGTGTGTCTGGTGCGCAACACGCATCCGTATGCGAAACGCGGCCTGACGCTGGAACAGTATCTCGGCAGCCCGCACCTCGCGCCCACGCCCTACTCCGTCGCACAACGCGGCGCCATCGACATGCACCTCGCGCGCGAGCGTCTCAAGCGCAACGTGGTCGTGACGATTCCGTACTTCAACCTCGCGCCGTACGTGTTGCTGAAATCCGATTTGATTTTTACGACGACGCGCCTGTTTGCCGACCATTACGCGGAATTCCTGCCGCTCACGGTCCTCGAAGCGCCCATCGACTTCCCGCCGATGCAGTATTACCAGTTGTGGCACGAACGCACGCACTACTCGGACGAAGTGCGCTGGCTGCGCAGCGTGATCTCCGACGCGACGCGCACGTTGCTGGAATCCCGCACGCTACCGTAACGTCGGCGGCGCCCACGAGCGGGCGTCGGTCCTGTAGCGGCCCTCTATCGCCCCTGCATCGGCCTTGCACCGACCTTATATCGCCCGCCGCCGGTTTTACCGGCGGAGCGGCCCCCACCGCCCCGCCGAACCGCATGGCAGCGCTCCCCATGCACAGGAGCGCCACCCCCGACTTCCCGCCTGCCCATTGCCACGCTCGGCCGCACACCATGAATATGCGGCCGGAGTGGCAACGCCTTATCGGGAAGCCTCGGCCAGTTGCCGCGCCAGCACGTTGTGACGCGTGACGAGCGACGGCAGGTCGAGCGTCTCCAGACGCCCTTCGCGCACCACCACCCGTCCGTTCACCACGCTGTACGCAGCTTGTCCAGGATTACAGAAGACGAGCGCCGCCACCGGGTCGTGCAGACCGCCCGCCATGCCGACACCCCGCGTGTCGAACGCCACGAAGTCGGCCGCCATCCCTTCGGCAAGCACGCCGATGTCGTCACGACCCAGCACCCGCGCGCCGCCCACGGTGGCGATCTCCAGCGCCTCTCGCGCCGTCATGGCGCTCGGGCCGAAGCCCACGCGTTGCAGCAGCAAGGCCTGACGCGCTTCGTTGATCATGCTGGCGGCGTCGTTCGATGCCGAACCGTCTACGCCAAGCCCGACCGGCACGCCAGCGTCGCGCATGCGGCGAATCGGCGCGATGCCCGAGGCCAGCCGCATGTTCGAGCACGGGCAATGCGCCACGCCGGTGCCCGTCTTCGCGAAGAGCGCTATCCCGGCGTCGTCCAGTTGAACGCAGTGGGCGTGCCAGACGTCATGACCGACCCACCCCAGATCCTGCGCGTACTCGGCAGGCGTCATGCCGAACTTCTCGCGGCTGTACGCGATGTCGTTGACGTTCTCCGCCAGATGGGTGTGCAGCGACACGCCGAAGTGACGCGCCATCTCCGCCGACTCGCGCATCAGATCGCGGCTCACCGAGAACGGCGAGCAAGGCGCAACAACCACGCGCAGCATCGCGTAGCGGCCTGCATCGTGATACGTCTCGATGAGCCGCTGCGTGTCCTTGAGAATGTCCGCCTCGCGCTCGACCACGCGATCGGGCGGCAATCCGCCCTGACTCTGGCCGACGCTCATGCTCCCCCGGCTCGCGTGAAACCGCATGCCGATCTCGGCAGCCGCTTCGATGCTGTCGTCGAGCTTGCAGCCGTTCGGGTAGATGTAGAGATGGTCGCTCGACGTCGTGCATCCCGAGAGCAGCAGCTCGGCCATCGCGGTCTTCGTCGAGACGCGAATCATCTCCGGCGTGAGGTTCGCCCACACCGGGTAGAGGTTCGTCAGCCAATTGAAGAGTTCGCCGTCCTGCGCGGCCGGAATGGCGCGCGTGAGGCTCTGGTACATATGGTGATGCGTGTTGACCAGACCGGGAATGACGACGTGGCCGCTGAGATCGAGCACCTCGTCCGCCGTCGACGGCAGCGTATCGCTGGTGCCCACGGCCACGATCCGGTTGTCCTCCACGTACAGTCCGCCGCGGGCGATCTCGCGCCGACCGGCGTCCATCGTGACAAGTACCTCGGCATTCTTGACGAGCAGCGTTTTCATCAGTGCGCCTCCAGCCCCATGCCCGAACCGTTCTTCTCGCCATGGCCGTCGACCGCCGGGGCTTTGAAGCCGTTGAAGTAGGCGTTCAGAATCACGGCCGACAGCGTGGCGAGCAGAATCCCGCTGTGCAGCAACGGGGCGAGTTGCTCCGGCATCTTCGCGAAGAACTTGTTCGACGCCACCGGAATCATCGCCATACCGATGCTGATCGCTACGATATACAGGTTGTAGCGGTTATGCGAGTAGTCGACCTTGGACAGGATCTTGATGCCCGTGGCGAGCACCATGCCGAACATGACCACACCGGCGCCCCCCAGCACGAACTGCGGAATGGAGGCCACGACCACCGACATCTTCGGAATCAGACCGAACACCAGCAGAATGACGCCGGCAGCGGCACACACCCAGCGGCTCTTCACGCCGGTCACGCCGACCAGACCGATGTTCTGCGAGAACGACGTGTGCGGGAAGGTGTTGAACAGGCCACCGATCACCGTCGCCACACCATCGACACGCAAGCCTGCCACCAGCGCCTTCTCGTCGACCGGCTTGCCGACGATCTCGCCCAGCGCCAGGAACATGCCCGTCGATTCGATGAACGTAATCAGAATCACGATGGTGAGCGTGACGATGGCCCACGGATCGAACACCGGCATGCCGAAATGGAACGGCAGCACGATATCGAACCATTTCACCTGGTCGAGGCCGTCGAAACTCACCTTGTGCAGCATCAACGCGATCACGAAGCCGAACAGAATGCCGAGCAGCACGGCGATATTCGAGAAGAAGCCCTTCACGAAACGCGTGACCAGCAAGATGAAGATGAGCACCGCGAACGACACGCCGAGGTAGACCGGATCGCCGTAGTCGGGGTTGCCCACGCCGCCGGCCGCCCAGTTGATGCCCACGCCGATGATCGTCAGACCGATGGACGTAATGACGATACCCGTCACGATCGGCGGGAAGAAGCGCAGCAGCTTGCCGACGAGCGGCGCGATCAGCGTGCCGATGATGCCCGACGCGATCGTTGCCCCGAAGATACCGGGTAGCCCGAGGGAGGGATTGGTGCCGATGGCGAGCATCGGACCGACGGCCGCGAACGTCACGGCCATGATGACGGGCATGCGAATCCCGAAACGTCCCACGCCGACACTCTGAATCAACGTAGCGATACCGCAGCACATCAGATCGGCCGAAATCAGGAACGCAATCTGATCCTTCGGCAGCCCGAGGGCACCGCCGATGATGAGCGGCACGGCCACCGCCCCTGCGTACATCACCAAAACATGTTGCAGGCCCAGCATGAACAATTTTCCGATCGGCAGTCGCTCGTCGACCGGATCCACGGCATTGGTTGTCACACTCATTGCGTCTCCGTCCCTCGGGGGGCTGTTTGATGTCTATTTTTAGGGTGACTCAATGGTGCAGGTCGACGCCTTTTGCGGCAAGACCACCCGGGGCTATAGTGTTTTTTTCATGGAACGTATGCATGAATGCTTATCTTGCGTCTCGGGTTTTCCCCAAGCACGCACGTCGCCATTGGGCTTTCCGGGCGAGTCGTCTCCTGTCGCGATAACACGTCATACGATTGGCGTTATATCCGGGATAACGGAATCAAATAGTGGTCCAAAAAATCCCATTTCCGGTGCATACGACATACGCTGAAGACGTCGGCATGCCATATTGATGCGCATCACCTTTTTGTCTGACGTGACAGGGTATGTGCGCGTTTTTATCTTTGTTATTGCGCGCGTTGCCCCGCCGCCATCTCCCTACAATGCACCCATCCATCACAGGAGACATCATGGGACGACTGACTACCCACGTACTAGATACATCGCACGGCAAACCCGGCGCGGGCATCCGTGTCGAGTTGTGGCGTGTGGACGGCGAGCGCCGTTCGCTGCGCGACGTGCTGACCAATGCCGACGGCCGTTGCGACAAGCCGTTGCTCGAAGGCGAGGAATTCGTCGCGGGCGAATACGAACTTGTGTTCCATGCCGGCGATTACTTTGCCGCGCAAGGCGTTGACGTACCCACGCCGCGCTTCGTCGATCGCGTGGTGCTGCGTTTTGGCATCGCGGCGCCTTCGCAGCATTACCACGTGCCCCTTCTGGTGTCGCCGTGGAGCTTTTCTACGTATCGCGGTAGCTAAATCGCGAACGTGAATGTCAGGCAGTTGAGGAGAACATAAGATGGAAGCGTTTATTACCGACTGGGTCAATCTGTTGCTGCGCTGGCTGCATGTGGTCGCGGCCATCGCCTGGATTGGCGAGTCGTTCTATTTCGTGATGCTGGACAACGGTCTGAAGCCGCCCAAGGCAGCCGAAGACAGGCAAAAGGGTGTGTTCGGCGAAATGTGGTCGGTGCACGGCGGTGGTTTCTACCACGCGCAGAAGTACCTGAACTCGCCGCCGCAGATGCCGGAAGACCTGCACTGGTCCAAGTGGAAGTCGTACACCACGTGGCTGTCGGGCTTCGCCCTGTTCTGCGTGCTGTATCTGCTGCAACCGCAGACGTATCTCATCGACAAGAACGTGATGGACCTGCAACCGAATCAGGCGGTGGGCCTCGCGGTGGCCTTCCTGATCGGAGGCTGGTTCGTCTACGACTTCCTGTGCCGCGCACTGGGCAAGAACGAGCGCGTGCTGGGTGTCGCCGTGGCCCTGTTCGTGGTCGCCGCCACGTACGCCACCACGCATATCTTCGCCGGACGTGCCGCGTTCCTGATCGTGGGCGCGATGATGGCCACGTCGATGTCGGCCAACGTGTTTTTCTGGATCATTCCGGGACAGCGCAAGAGCGTGGACGCCCTGTCGAAAGGCGAAGTCCCGAACCCAATCTGGGGCAAGCTCGGCAAGCAACGCTCGGTGCACAACACGTATTTCACGCTGCCGGTCGTGTTCATCATGATCAGCAACCACTACGCGTTCACGTACAGCAATCCGTACAACTGGGTGATCCTCACGATCATCATGGCCGCAGGCGCGATGATTCGTCAGTTCTTCGTGCTGCGTCACGCCGGCAAGAATCTGTACGCCCTGCCCGTGGCCGGCGCCGCCCTGCTCGCAGGCGTTGCCGTGTTCGCCGCACCGAAGCCCGCGCCGGCGCCGGTCGCCGGGGCGCACGGTGAGGCCGCCGCACCGGCCGTGAAGCTCTCGGAGATTCAACCGATCCTCACGCAACGTTGCGCCACCTGCCACTCGGCCAAGCCGACCATGATGGGCAGCGCACCGGCCGGGGTAATGCTCGACACACCTGCGGAAATTTCACAGAACGCCCAACGGATCTATCAGCAATCCGTGGCGCTCAAGTCGATGCCGCTGGGCAACGTGACGCAAATGACCGACGAAGAACGTCAGAAGATCGCCGCGTGGTTCAACGGCGGCGCGCAGCAGTAACACGGCAGCGCCAACGTTCACAGACTTTCTTGCTGGACCCATGTTGGGGCGCTTAGGCGCCCCTTTTTTATGCAGGGGAACTCCTGCGCCTGCCATCGGTCTGTCTCTAGCGCCCGGCAGTCCGGGCGTGACGTTTTCGCGAGAATCACGACGCCAATACCGGCGACACCTTCCCACGACGTCAAACGACCGGCGCGATGCCCCAACGCAGGCGCGTCAAGTGCGAGACCCTATGAATTTCCTCCTGTTTTCCGATTCCCGACAAGGCGTCGTCTGGGTGCATCTGCACCAGGCGATGTTCCCTCCGTCCGTCTGACTGCCTCGCTGGCGTTCTCCTTGCTTCCGGTAAGGGGCGATGTCGTTGCGGGGCGGAGCGCTTACGCCATCGCTTGCGCGTGAGCGACAACACTCCCCATTCCGAAGTCTCTGAAGTCTTTGATGTGCAAGCCACGGTGAGCCGCGTCCCGACACGACGCGGTGCGAAGTCATCGGGGGGACCATGTCTCTTTCCACGTCTACCAATTCATGCAACACCTCGCAGGGCGCAAGGACATCCCTGCTCAAGGAATTCACCTCGCTCGCCGTCCCGACGATCCTTTCCGGCTGGGTCTACACGGTCTATACGCTGATCGACGGGATCTTCATCGGCCGCTACGTCGGCCAGCAGGCGCTCGCCGCGCTGAACCTGGTCGTGCCGCTGCTCTACGTGCCGTATGCCATCAGCGTGATGGTCGGCGTGGGCGGCGCCACGCTCATTGCCCGTCTGCTCGGTGAACAACGCGTCAGCGAAGCGCAGCGCGCGTTTTCGCAAGTGCTGTGGGTCATGCTCGCGGCGGGTATCGCGATGAGCATCGGCGTGCTCGTCTTCAAGCACGAAATCGCTGCGGCGCTCGGGGCGCAAGGCGCGATCACTGCGGACGTCGTGGCCTATCTGTCCGGCTGGGGCTGGTTCGTGCTGTTCGCCAATGGTCTTTACGCCATGGAGTTGTTCCTGCGCGTCGAGGGTGCACCGGCTGCCCGTTTCGGGTTGTACGCGATGTTCCTCGGCGCACTCGCCAACGTGGGGCTCGATTACTGGTTTATCGTCGTTCGCGGGATGGGGATGTACGGCGCGTCGCTGGCGACCGGGTTGTCGATGATGGTGTCGAGCAGCGTCATGCTCGCCTATCACTTCGTGCTGGCGAAGCAGGTCGTGCCCGCGCGCCGCGCGTTCGGCCACGGGGAAACCCATGTGTGGCGGGCGATGTACAACGGGGCGTCGGAGTTTCTCGGCGCGATCGCACCGGCGGTGACGGTGTTCGTCTTCAACCGCGTCATTCTGACGAACTTCGGTGAGCCCGGTCTCGCGGCCTATGCGATTCTCGAGTACATGACGCTCGGGGCCACGGTCACGATGGTCGCGCTGGTGCAGAGCATGCAGCCGATGATCAGCTTCTACCGCGGCGCGGGCGACGTGAAGGCGCTTCAGGGATCGTTCCGTCTGGGCGTGATCGCGGTGATGGGCTTCTCATTGCTCGTCGCCGTCGCCATGGCCACACTGGCGCGCCCGCTCACGTTTCTGTTCCTGCCGGCAGGCGGCGAGGCCTGGTCGATTCTGGAGCACGCGGTGCTCTGGTATGCACTGGCGTTCTTGCCGGCCGCCGGTAATCTGATCGTGGCCGGTTACCTGACGGCCGTCGAAGCGCCGGGGCCATCGGCCGCCATTGCCATGCTGCGTAGCTGGATCCTGCTGCTCGGCATTCTCTGGGGGCTCGATGCGCTGCTTGGCGGCGACGCCATCTGGTACACCCTGCTGGCCACGGAAGCCGTCACGCTCGCGGTCAGCGCATGGCTGTACCGCAAGCAGCATCGCGTGCCCAGCCACGCCTGAGACTCCGGGCGGCGCAATGCCGCCCGTCTCGCATCGTCCGATCAGGACGGCATCTTGAGCGACACCGTTTGTGCCAGTGACTGAAGGCTGCCCGCCTCGTCCGCACCGGGCATGCCTTCGGGCGGCTCGGCGCGCGGCGGCAGCGATGCCGGCACGCTCACCACGCTGCTCGTCGCCCACTGCGGCTCCGGCAATTCGTCGAACACCTGGCGCAAGCGCGAGCCCCACGTATCGTGAATCATCTTGTAGTAGACGTTCTCGTCGTCGAGCGAGGCGAAGCGCGTCACGCGCAAGCTATCTTCTTCGTAGACGAGCAAGTCGAGCGGCAGACCGACGGACACGTTGGAGCGCAGCGTCGAATCCATCGAGATGAGCGCGCACTTGGCGCCGTCGTCGAGGGATGTCGCGGGCGTCACGAGCCGGTCGATGATCGGTTTGCCGTACTTCGACTCACCGATCTGGAAGTACGGATTGACGGACGACGCTTCGATGAAGTTGCCCGCTGAGTACAACTGGAACAGACGGCTCTTCGCCCCGGCGATCTGCCCGCCGAGCAAGAAGCTGCAATTGAAGTCGACGCCGAAGGCTTCGAGCGATTTGGCATCACGTGCGTAGACGTCGCGAATCGCTTGTCCGACCACGCGGGCCACGTCGCCCATGGACTTGGCGGTCCACAACGTCTCGGCATCGCGGGCATCCACAAGCTGCTGACGCACGGCTTGCGTGAGCGCGAGATTTCCTGCGGAGAGCAGCACGATCACACGTTCGCCCGGACGCTCGAAGACGAGCATCTTGCGGAAGGTGCTCACGTGATCGACCCCCGCATTGGTACGGGTGTCGGAGAGAAAGACCAGCCCGGCATCGAGCTTCATGGCCACGCAATACGTCATGTCGTTCCTGTCTTGCCGTGCGAGGCGCGCCGCCTCGTCACGCGAAAAGCTATTGTTGTTGTTCCGGCGGCACGGTGTCGACACTCACCGACACGTGCAACGCCTCGCTCGCCCCGCCGCTGCGCATGCCTCTGACGGGCGCCGCAGATTCGTAATCGCGGCCGACCGCCAGACGACAGTAGTTGCCGCTGGCAAAGCAGGCGTGGGTGACGTCGATGCTCACCCAGCCGCTGCCATCCACCCACACGTCGACCCACGCGTGGCTTGCCGCATGCGGCACGTCGCCCGGATCGATGTAGCCGCTGACGTATCGCGCAGGCACGCCACGCGCGCGGCATACGGCCAGCATCAGATGCGCGTGGTCCTGGCAGACGCCTCGCCCCAGCGTCAGCGCCTGCGCGGCGGTGCTGGTCACGGCGGTGATCCCCGACTCGTAGTCGACCTGTTCGCAAATGGAGGCCGCCAGCGCGAGCAGGTCGCCCGGCGTGGTCACCCCGGCGTCGGCGGCGAGCGCATCGATTCCGTCGCTGCGCCCGGTGAGCGGCGTTGGGCTGGCGAAGCATAACACCGGTACGGCGTGACTCGTCTCACCGAGCTTGCCGTCGACGAGCGGCGTGGTCTCGACCTCCCCCTCGGCCAGCAGATGGATCTCGTCGTGCGGCTGGTGCAGCACGAGCGTATGCATGTCGTTACCGAACGCGTCGCGCGCGGCGGTGAGTTTGCCTGGCGCACTCAACCGCCATTGCACGATGCGTTGCACTTCGGACGCCGTCGGCGTCAGCCGAAGCTGCTGGATGGTGTAGCGCACCGGCGTGTCGTAGCGGTAGGTGGTCTCGTGACGGATGATCAGGCGCATGGCATCAGGCGGCGAGCGGGATCAGGAATGTCTGGCTGATCTTGTTGCCGAGCACGGACACGCGCTCGAGAAACTCGGTCAGGACGGGGTGCAGGCCTTGCTGCTGTATCTGCTGGATGTCGGCGTATTTGAGGTCTGCCTGAAGTTTACCGGCATAACGCTCGACGTCGCCGGACTGTGCATTGGAGAGCGTGGCAAGGTTTTCGCACACGCCGTTGAGCGAGGCCAGCAACGAGCGCGGCATGTGGGCGTTGAGCATGAGCAGTTCGACGACACGCTCCGGCGTGATCACGTCACGGTAGACCTTGCGATAGATCTCGAACCCCGACACGCTGCGCAGCACGGCAGACCAGTAGTAGAAGTCCGTGGGATGCGAGGCGTCCGGCCCGGCCTTGTCGGCACGCACGGCCTCATGAAAGCGCACGTCGAGAATCCGTGCGGTGTTATCGGCACGCTCCAGGAAGAGCCCCAGACGCGTGAAGTAGAACGCATCGTCCTGGAACAGCGTACCGAAGCTCACGCCGCGCGAGAGATGCGAGCGCACCTTGACCCACTCGAACAGATGCGCCGGGTCGCGCTCCAGGAGGTCGAGCATGCGCGGGAATTCCAGCCAGGTGCTGTTGACGGTCTCCCACAGTTCGGTCGTCAGGGTGCCGCGCACGGCACGCGCGTTCTCGCGGGCGGCGGCCAGACAGCAGGCGATGCTCGACGGGTTGTCGCGATCGCGCACCACGAAGTCGAGCACGTTCGCACGTGTGGCGCGCGCGTGTTTGCGGTTGAACGCCGGCTCAAGCTCGGAGATACGCAACGTGGCGCGCCACCCGGCTTCGTTGTCGATGCCGCCGGCAAGCGCATGTGCCAAATCGGTATCGTCTTCGTCGTCGAGATTGTCGATGGCGTCTTGCGGCAGCAACAGGTTTTGCAGATTGACGTCGAGCAGGCGCGCGGTGTTCTCGGCGCGCTCCATATAGCGGGCCATCCAGAACAGGTGGTCGGCGGTACGGCTGAGCATGATCTCTTCCCGATAAGTTGTCTTCTGTCTCTGGCGAACGCCGCTTACTTCTCGAGGACCCAGGTGTCTTTCGTCCCCCCGCCCTGCGAGGAATTGACGACGAGCGACCCTTCGGTGAGCGCCACGCGCGTGAGACCGCCCGGCACCATGGTCACGCCCTTGCCCGACGACAGCACGAACGGCCGCAGGTCGATGTGGCGCGGGGCGATACCGGCGTCGACGAAAGTCGGGCACGCGGAGAGTGCCAACGTGGGTTGCGCGATGTAGCCGTCGGGTTTGGCAATCAGCCGTTGCCGGAACGCTTCGATTTCGGCCTTGGTGGACGCCGGCCCGACCAGCATGCCGTATCCGCCCGCCCCGTGGACTTCCTTGACGACGAGTTCGCCGAGGTTGTCGAGCGTGTAGGCCAGATCGTCGGCACGACGGCACTGATACGTCGGCACGTTGTTCAGGATGGGTTTCTCTCCGAGGTAGAACTCGATCATGTCGGGCACGAACGGGTAGATGGACTTGTCGTCCGCCACGCCGGTCCCGATGGCGTTGGCGAGCGTCACGCGCCCTGCCCGGTAGACGCTCAGCAATCCGGGCACGCCCAGCGTCGAGTCAGCGCGAAACGCGAGCGGGTCGAGGAAGTCGTCGTCGATACGGCGATAAATGACGTCGACCCGCTTGGGACCGTTGGTGGTGCGCATGTAGACGAGGTTGTCTTCGACGAAGAGGTCCTGCCCCTCCACGAGTTCGATCCCCATTTGCTGGGCGAGGAACGCGTGTTCGAAGTACGCCGAGTTGTAGATGCCCGGCGTCATCACGACGACGGTAGGATCGTCGACCCCCATCGGCGCCACGGCCCGCAAGCTGTCCAGCAACAGATCGGGATAATGTTCGACCGGCGCGATGCGGTTTCTCGCGAACAGCTCGGGGAACAACCGCATCATCATCTTGCGGTTTTCCAGCATGTACGAGACGCCGGACGGCACTCTCAGGTTGTCCTCCAGCACGTAGAACACGCCGTCGTCCCCTGTGCCTGCCCGAACGACGTCGACACCGGCGATGTGCGAGTAGATGTCGCCCGGCACGTCGACGCCCTGCATCTCGGGGCGATACTGCGCATTCTTCAGCACCTGCTCCGCTGGAATGACGCCCGCGCGCAGGATGTTCTGGTCGTGGTAGACGTCGTGGATGAATTTGTTCAGCGCTTCGACGCGCTGCCGCAGACCGGTCTGCAAGGTCTGCCACTCATGGGCAGGGATAATTCTCGGGATGAGATCGAACGGGATGAGGCGCTCGGTTCCCGCTTCATTGCCGTAGACAGCAAATGTGATGCCGACGCGCCGGAACGCCAGATCGGCCTCAGCTCGCTTATGGTGCAAGACATCGTCGGGCTGGCATTTCAGCCAGTCGTCGAACCGCCGGTAGTGCGAACGCGTCGCACCCGTGATGCTCGCCATCTCGTTATAGCTCTCGACCATACGCTTCTCCGCAGATTGCTGTGTCGAGATCGAGCAATATCCATGCCCGAGCTGTTTTTCCGCTTTTTTGACTCACCACGCACGATTTCGGTGCGGCACCTCTTCAGCCACGCCGATGCACCCGTTATGCGCGCCCGCCGCACCCTTTGGTGACGATAAAAATGCACCACGACGGTGTTTCGGCGATGGTTGGAGTATAGGAGTTGGTTTTTCTCCGTGGCGCGTGTGTTTACCCCGCTTGCTTATCGGCACTCACGCGCCCCCCACTCGACACGCATGCGGCATCCACGCTGGTTGCGGTGGGACGGGCATGCGCCCGTTCACGCACCTCCCGTCCCGACACTGCCCTCATCCGCAAACGGCGAACGCCCGGGGGATCACTACCCCGCAAACGCCGGCTGATGACGCACGCTCGGGCGCGCCCTCACCCGTTCATGCCACGCCTTCAGTGCCTTGCAGGTTTCCGGCACTTCGACCTTGACGTAGGACGCGAAGAGCAGCCCCGCAATTACCGTGATATCCGCCATGGAGAATTCGTCACCCGCGATATATGCCTGCGTTTCCAGGAGATCGTTGAAGTACTGCATGCCCCGCTCGGCTTTCTCGCGCTGGCGAATACCCCACTCCTCGTTCTGGTACAGCTCCACGTCCGGCCCCAACCCCGGCGTCGCATGATGGAAATAAACGCTGATCGGATCGAGTAACTCCAGCTCGGCGCGCTTGTTCATCATGTGGATCTTCGCCCGGGTCAACGGCGTGTTGCCCGTCAATGTCGGGGAGCCGTCCAGCCAGTCGAGATATTCGGTAATGGCCGTGCATTCTGCGATGTACGTGCCATCGCGCAGTTGGAGCACGGGTACCGTGCCGGAGTAGTTCTTCTCCGCCATGAATGCCGGTCGCTTGTGATCCCCCTTGTAAAGATCCACGAGTTCGAACTTCACTCGTGGCTCCATTGCTTTCTCTGCCAGGGCAATCCGCACGCGCGTTGGATACGGTCCCCTCGGAAAGTCGTAAATCGCCATGTCCGCCAAGGTTTCGTCGTTGGAACTGGTGCTCTTGAGATTCATGCTCTGCCCTCTGCGCAGTGTGTTGATGAAAACTACCTAACGTTCGTTAGGTTAACGATAGAGGGTATAATCTCTGGCGTCAATGGGCTTTTCAACTTTCGGAGTATTCAGGGAAATGGTGGGGACGACCGATTCGGGCTTGAGTTCGAAGGAACGCATTCTGCTGGCCGCGACCCAGATCGCTCAGGCCCACGGGTACAACGGCCTGAATTTCCGGGATCTCGCCTCCGCCGTCGGCATCAAGGCGGCCAGCATCTATCACCACTTCGAAAGCAAAGCCGATCTGGGAGCCGCCGTCGCCCGACGCTACTGGGAAGACACTGCCGCCAATCTAGATGCGATCTACGCACGGTCCGGCGATCCCGTCGAATGCCTCAGACAATATCCCGGCACGTTCCGCAAGGCGCTGGAGCGCGACAATCGCATCTGCCTCGGCAGCTTCATGGCTGCAGAGTCGGACGATCTGCCCGATATCGTGCTACGGGAAGTGATGACGTTTGCCGATGTGAATGTGACATGGCTCGCCCGGATGCTGCGCGAAGCCTCGCTCGTCGCCCCCGACCAAAGCGAAGGACGAGCACGTGCTATCTACGCCGCGATTGCCGGCGCACAATTGATCGCGCGTAGTCGCTCAGACATCGCGGTCTACGATCACCTCATCGAGAGCTATCGCGCCGCAGGATTGCTGCCAGCATGAGACCTCGGCGCAGTAGCGTCGACGTATTTTTCTTTTCTTCTGCTAGTGATACGGGGTGAACACCCCCCGCCTGACGGGCCGGAGCCCCTTTCCGCCGCTCAGACATAAACCCAACTCGCTGCAGAAAGGGGCCCCGGCCCGTCTCCCTCCCCGCCCTCAGTGCCTCCACCGAAACCGCCCGCTTCCCGCGCTCTGTTTCCGC